>NZ_JABULX010000003.1 GCF_013328345.1 Marinifaba aquimaris | reverse complement strand
TACCAAATTGTTAAAGAACGTTGCTTTTGATTCAGCGCTAGGCCGTGTCTCAAGCGGGATGCGAATAATACGCCTCCCAGTTTTGAAGTCAACGTTTAATTTCAATTTTTTCAAATTAATTTCAACTTATTTTAACTTCATACTCAGCGTTACTTTGAAAGTTGGAAACTTGATAAAAACATTATCTCGTTGCCTCGCTGCGTTGTGGGGGCGCATTATAGAGATCTAACTTCACCCGTCAACGCTTTTTTTGAAGTTTTTTAATAAAAATATGATCTTTTTTGTTTTTGTTCAAAAAACACTCAACCCCTTGTGCTAATTGGTTATTATTGAATCAATCTTAACTACACATACTATATTTTCAGCGTCTAGGTACACTTTGAGGCTATAAAGCACGGATAAACTAACTTATATATGTGTATATAAGCCTTAATAGCTCATACAGTACATTTATGACACAATAGTACCCAGTTAACATTATTAATTGGATTTACACCATGTCAGCATTAGGTACTTTATATGTTGTGTCCGCTCCGAGTGGAGCCGGAAAATCTAGCTTGATTAAAGCTTACCTTGACCAAGAACAAAACGATCTGGCGCAAGTTTCTGTTTCTCATACCACTCGCGCTCCTCGTCCAGGTGAAGAAAATACTATTCATTACCACTTTGTATCTGAAGATGATTTCAAGGCAATGATCAAACAGGGTGACTTTTTTGAATGGGCAGAGGTATTCGGCAACTATTATGGGACGTCAAAAAAAGCCATCGAAGATACTTTAGCCCAAGGTAAAGATGTATTTTTAGATATCGATTGGCAGGGTGCTAGACAGGTTGTTGAATTGATGCCAACGGCCAAACGCATCTTTATATTGCCGCCATCAAAGCAAGAACTCGAATCACGTCTTAATAATAGAGGACAAGACTCAGCAGAAGTTATCGCTGATCGAATGGCACAAGCACAAAGCGAAATGTCACACTACAATGAATACGACTACATCGTTATCAACGACGACTTCGATACTGCGTTAGCAGACTTTACTGCGATATTAAGAGCACAAAGAACGAGTCAAAGTATTCAAACAAAAAAACACCAGAACTTGCTCTCTGATCTATTGGCGTAATGCTTTTGATCATATAGAATGTCACGTTCGATTAAAAATTAACTTGCTGTCTGTTTAATTACAGACTCATACATAGCGGAGATATAAATGGCTCGCGTAACAGTTGAAGGTGCTGTAGAACAATCAGGCAACCGTTTCGATTTAATTTTAACAGCTGCACGTCGTGCTCGTCAGATTGCTACTGAAGGTAAAGATCCTTTAGTTGAAGCAGGTAATGACAAGCCAACAGTCGTTGCATTACGTGAGATCGAAGAAGGTCTTATCAGCAATGAAATCATGGATGCTCAAGAGCGCCAAGAAACAGCTCAGCAAGAAGCAGCAGAATTAGCGGCAGTAGCAGCAATTGCAGGTTCAAGCCAAGAGTAATTGACTTCCCTATTTATTCTTTAAAAATCGAGCTTTTATAACTGTACTTAACAGTTATTGGCTCGATTTTTTATTTCTATACTGCCAAACTTACATAAAGGCGCCAGCCTACTTACCTGTTAACCAGAAATTCTTACGGAGTGGATGTGGAGCTGTTTGAGGATCTACAAGACCAAGTTGCTAGTTTTTTAAATGCTGATCATGTAGCGATGATCCGCGATGCCTATATCGTTGCGCGAGACGCACACGAGGGGCAATATCGATCGAGTGGTGAGCCTTATATTACCCACCCTGTTGCAGTAACGCGTATCTTGGCCAATATGCATTTAGATCACGAAACTTTATGTGCAGCCCTACTCCATGACACGATAGAAGACACAGATGTAACTAAAGACGATTTGGCTGAACGATTTGGCCATACTGTTGCGGATTTAGTTGAAGGTGTAAGTAAGCTCGATAAAATTCACTTTCGTTCAAAGCAAGAAGCACAAGCGGAAAACTTCCGAAAAATGATGATGGCAATGGTGCAAGACATCCGTGTTATCTTAATTAAACTTGCAGACAGAACTCACAATATGCGCACGCTAGGCTCGTTAAGACCAGATAAACGTCGCAGAATTGCATTAGAAACACTCGAGATTTACAGCCCTATCGCACACCGTTTAGGTATTCATGACATCAAAAATGAGTTAGAGAACTTAGGTTTTGCTGCCATGCACCCAATGCGTCATCGCGCACTGTCTGCTGCTGTCAAACAAGCACGTGGCAACCGCAAAGAAGTCATTGAAAAAATCAAAAATGAAATCACAGAGCGCATTCGCGAAGTAGGTATTGAATGCCAGATTTTAGGCCGAGAGAAACATCTTTATAGTCTTTATCGCAAGATGAAAAATAAAGAGCTGATGTTCAATGATGTAATGGATATCTATGCCTTTCGGGTGATCGTTAAAGATGTCGATACCTGCTATCGCACATTAGGCGTGGTACATAATTTATTTAAACCTATTAACCAAAGGTTTAAAGATTACATCGCTATCCCTCGTATCAACGGCTATCAATCATTACACACAAGTTTAATTGGCCCACACGGTATCCCGCTTGAAATTCAAATTCGCACGCACGATATGGAAATGATGGCCGATAAAGGTGTTGCGGCTCACTGGTTATATAAAGGTACAGACAGCTCAGGAACAACAGCGCAGGTTCGTGCTCGCCGTTGGATGCAAAGCCTGGTAGAGCTACAGCAAAGTGTAGGTAGCTCTTATGAATTTATCGACAATGTTAAATCTGATTTATTCCCAGAAGAAATTTATCTATTCACCCCAGATGGCAATATTATCGAATTACCGCAAGGCGCGACTCCAGTTGATTTTGCTTATGCCGTGCATACCGATGTCGGTCAAACTTGTATTGGTGCAAAGGTCAACCGTAGGCCTCATCCACTAAATCAGCCGCTAGCAACTGGCCAGACAGTAGAAATCATTACTTCGCCAGGTGCACGACCAAACGCTAACTGGCTAAACTTTGTCATTACAGCAAAAGCTCGATTAAGTATTCGTAACTATCTGAAAAAACTGAAAAGTGAAGAGTCGGTAGAGCTTGGTAAACGCTTGTTAAAAGTCGCATTGCACGGGGTAGAAATTAATGACATCCCAGAAGATACATTGCAAAGAGTATTAGATGAAGCCAAGTTACAAACACTACATCAGCTTCTCGCTGAGATAGGCCTAGGTAACTTAATGGCGGTAGTCATTGCTCAAAAATTACTAGGTGACCTTGATGACAACGCGAATTTAACACCTCAGCAAAAAGTATCAATAAAAGGTGCAGGTGGTATGTTGGTCAGTTTTGGTAAGTGTTGTCGACCGATTCCGGGCGATCACATCATTGCTCATGTAAGCCCAGGTAAAGGTTTAGTTGTTCACCAAGCATCGTGTAAAAATGTTCGTTCAGCAAAAGAAGAGCCGTCTAAATACACTGAAGTTAGCTGGGATAATGCACCTGACGAAGAGTTTTCATGCTATTTGCGCATTGAAATGCACAATATCCAAGGTTCATTAGCAAAACTTACGACGGCGATTGCTCGATGTGATTCAAATATCCAAAGTATGAACTCTGAGGATAAAGATAATTACTTATATACGGTCGATCTAGTCACAACAGTTAAAGATCGAGTACATTTAGCGCAAATCATTAAAAAAGTTCGTCATTTAGACGAAGTAAGAAAAATTGTTCGCCATAAAAAATAAGCGAATTAAAAGAAGGAATTCATTATGTCAAAGCAAATTATTTCTACTGAAAATGCGCCAGCGGCAATCGGTACTTATAGCCAAGCAGTAAAGGTAGGTACAACAGTCTACTTATCAGGTCAGATCCCACTTGTACCAGAAACAATGGAATTAAATAGCGAAGACTTTGCTGAACAAGCTGACCAAGTTTTCAAAAACTTAAGTGCAGTGTGTGAAGCGGCTGGTGGTTCTTTAAATGACATGGTTAAAGTGAATATCTTCTTATTAGATTTAGCTAACTTTGCCACTGTAAACGAGATCATGGCGAAGTACTTTGAACAGCCGTACCCTGCTCGTGCTGCAATTGGTATTGGTCAATTACCACGTGGTGCCCAAATTGAAATTGATGGTGTTTTAGAGTTACCTAGCACTAACTAATTGGCACTATTGGCTTATTAGGAAAGTCGAGCTTGTCTCGGCTTTTTTGTTTGTAGAAAAAGAAGTAGTTTGATTATGAGTCCAGAACGTTTTGCTAAAATGCAAAAGATTTTGAGTCAGCGACAACCTGATTTAACCGTTTGCATGGAGCAAGTTCACAAAAGGCATAATTTTTCAGCCATAGCTAGAACAGCTGATGCAGTAGGTTGCCATGATGTCCATGCGGTTTGGCCAGAGGACAGACGTTCACTTGGTGGAGGAACTGCTGGTGGAAGTCAAAACTGGTTAAATATTCATATGTACGATCATATTGATCAAGCATTTGATCAGTTCAAATCTCAAGGCATGCAGGTGCTTGCAACTCACCTTGCTGCTGACTCCGTTGATTTTAGAGAGATTGATTACACTAAACCAACATGTGTGCTTATGGGTACGGAGCGTGATGGTATTACTGAATATGCATTATCAAAAGCAGATCACAACATAGTTGTTCCTATGATGGGCATGGTGCAATCGCTTAATGTATCTGTTGCTTGCTCACTCATTTTATATGAAGCGCAAAGACAAAGACAAAATGCCAATATGTATGGCCCAAGGAAAATTTCAGATGAAGAATACCATCGAATTATCTTTGAAAATGGCCATCCAGTATATGCTAAGCATTGTAAGAGAAAAGGTTTAGCCTATCCCGAGTTAGATGAACAAGGGCAGATTGTTGCACCAGACGACTGGTGGGATGCACTCAGAAAAGCTGACTAAGCTTGGTATTAATACGAGTAAAGAAAAGGCAGCCAATTGGCTGCCTTTTCTTTATGGTTGGATGTGAAACTTCTTCTCAGACAATAAACCGATTATTTCTTTACTGCCTCTAGGATATTTAAGCACGCGTTTGCACAAAGCATATAAACCGGCTGATGTGAATAGGTAAACGGCCAATACGCTTAAAATAAAAATAGTTAACATGAAAATCCTTCCTCATAACCTCCTGATTTTATGGACAAATTATGATTGAAGGGCAAACCAAATAACAGAACCTAATCAAAGTGATATATAACAATTTCTGCCATTTTTTAAGCAATAAATTTAACTTAACAATTATTTAACACTTATATTTTTAGCGGTTTTGTGGCTTAATACGTGGGAATAGCGAGCACACTCGCCAAAAAAAATAACAGGCACATTATCTATTGAAGTGCTGATGGAGCAATTAATGGCTAATCATTTTTCTTTTATAAATAACAAACCCATTATTCAACATGCTTTAGCTGGTTTGTTTGCCGTACTTATCTTTGCTTGGTTAGGTTGGACTTTACTTGATGAAGCCGTCCTCAGAACCAGCTTTGTTCACGGCAGTTACCTAATTATCTTAACGCTTTTGGCAACTTGGGCATTTACATTTAGCTACTACCTCAAACGCAGTGATTTTCAAATCAAAGAATACTGGCAAGAGCACAAAGTCGGAATCCTCTTTGTTCTAGCTCTAGTCGCATTTGTTTTCTTATCGGTTACCGCCAAACTCAGGGTCTTCAGTGATGAATCCAACTTGGCTTCTATCGCTATGTCGATGGCCTTTGAAAACACCGTCTATAACTCGACAATGGGCCTTTGGTACTACGACGCTTATCACGCGGTGACCAATCTGATACCTAAACGACCACTCGTATTCCCCACACTGGTTTCTGTTGTCCATACCTTGACGGGTTATCGCGTTGAAAACGCCTTTATTGTCAATGGCATTGCGCTAACTGCACTACTTTGGTTAGTTTATTTGGTAACAGCGCGTCGCCTAGGAAAAATTGCAGGTTACTGTGCTTGCTTGTTTGTACTGACACAACCGGTTGTTTCGATTACTGCAACATCTGGCGGCTTTGATATTCTATCGACGTGTTTTGCTCTTATTACGGCTATTGCTTTTGCCCGCTACGTTGATAAGCCAAGCGCATTAACGCTTGCCCTCTTGTGGATTACCTTTTTAGTATTTGCCAACATCCGCTACGAATCTTTGGTCTACGCTGGTGTGATGGCTGTAGCCTTACTGATATTTCGCAAAATTCGCTGGCAAGATGTTAAAGCCAATTTAGTGTTAATTGGTCCAAGTTTACTTTGGCTTTTACCCACTATTTGGCAGCGAATTCTTTCACAAGGCAAATATGAAAACCCTGATGATCGCGGCGTTTTGAGCTTAGAGGCAATGGGTGAGCATTTCGAGGAATTAATCGAAGCGCAAACGATGTGGGATTTTGTTTTACCTTACGCACCTGTCTTGACCTATTTTGCCATTGCCGTCGCTATATTTTGGCTTGGTTACTGGGCAATGAACAAACCCAGTTTTAAAGGTAATGATTTAGCTAAATTCTCAACATTATTTGTTTGTTTAGCCATTAATTTATCCATCTTCTTAGCGCACCATAATGGCTATTTCCACGGTCCAACGTCCGTTAGATTCTATTTAATATTCTCAATTGCATTGGCCTGGTTGCCTGTTACTTTATTTACGTTGCCATCAGAGAGATTGAAAAAAGGTTTATTAGGTTTAGCGGGGGTATTGTTCCTGACTTATCACAGTGCCGCTATGACAGACAAAACAACTAAAAAATTACTCTCTGGTCGTAATGTCGCTTTAGTTAATCAAGTCATTGCTGAACAACCAACTAAGAACTTTTTGTTGATTACGTCTCACCCTGGTCGCCATACTATTCAAAATATTGGTGCGGTTAATTTCTCTCATGCCAGAAGAAAAGAACGAACCGTATTACGTGACTTTAAAAACTACCTACACGAAGACATTATCGTGGCCCAGCGTATTGATCAGGCAACAGGAAAACCAATAGACAGCGACAAGCTACCTGAGAGCTTCAAGCTTGAGCCTTATCGTGGAATGAAGTTTAGATCCAATCAATACTTACTCATTTCAAAAGTAGTAAGAGAGACTGAATAAACACAGGTTTTATTGCAGATAAATAAAAAGCCAGTACTTATTTGTACTGGCTTTTTTAATTTCAAAACTTAATTGTTGGTTTCGGTTTTAGTGAATAATAACCAATGAAAAAGTGCAATTAAGCCAATTCCTATAGCTAACCATAAAGTACATAATCTGAATATCAAGCTGACTGCTACCGCTATTTCCGCATCAACACCTTGACTGATTAATAACAAAGAAAGGCTCGCTTCTGTTGCACCTAACCCAGCAGGCACAAAAGAAAGTGCACCGAGTAAAGTACTTAATCCATATATTCCCACCACAATATACCAAGGCCAATCAGTACCGACATCAAAAGCACTCAGTACAAAGTGCAGCACAGCTACCTGCGATAACCAACCGAATAAAGTCAAAGGCACGGTTTTAGGTAGGTAAGACAGGGATAAGAATGATTTTAAGCAGACAAAAAAGTCATCTAAATCGAATAAAAAATGTTGCTTACTCATTTTAATACGCAGCTTTTTGCTGAGCCATGCCATCAAGCTCAATAGCAACTGATGTGGCGTATTAGATGATAGCAGCAGAAAGACGAATAAAATGAGTGAAGCTGCCATGATAAAAAACAACGAATACTCTGGCATCAAACTCAGCGCCACAGCAGCAAGTAGTAGCACAACCAATAAATCCTGCAGGCGCTCGGCAAAAAAAGCAGCCAAACTAGGTGCGTAATCGATACCTATTCGCTTTAAAAAAACTGAACGCAAGGTTTCCCCAATTTTGGCTGGCGTCGCACTCAGTACAAACCCCAATAAGTATATTTGGTGCAAATGGATAACTTTAGCTCTGAGCGGCAGATAATCTCGCATTAGAACATGCCAGCGCGCTAAACGAGCTAAATAACTTAGACATGCAAAACAGACAAAGACAGCATAGTCATGTACTTCTAGCCGCTTTATTTGCTGCCACACCAAAGTAAGATCAACAAAACTAAAAAGCCCAATAAAAAAAGCGGCGACCAGTAAAACACTGAGCACCGCTGTCATCATTTTTTTTGTTGGCTTAAACCCTGCCATATAGCGTTAAAGTGTTGGGTTAACAAGAAAAACTAAGTAAGCCGTTATTACACCAACAATTGCGCCAGCGAAGATTTCGACTTTAGTATGCCCCATTCGCTCTCGAAGAGGCTTATGCTCGCTGCCTTTAGTCAACTCATTGATGCGTTGTGCCTGCAAACCCACTTTGATGCGTAAGCTGTTAGCATCCAACATCACGATATAACAAAGTGCCACAGCAACACCAAAAGCAGGATGGCCGATACCTTCGCGTAAAGCGACTAACGCAGCAGCACTAGTAACAATCGCAGAGTGATTACTCGGCAAGCCGCCATAGCCAATTAAATCAAAGGCCAACCGCTTTTCTCTTATGCAATTGATGGCAAATTTACTGCAACCGGCAATAAGCCAAGCGATAAAAGGGGTAATTAAGTAAGCTAAATCCATATTATTATATTCTTTTCAGTACTTATACTGGCCAAATAGACCACGCACAAGCAGCCCCCCACAACACAACAGTTACCAGTAACTGCCAATCAGAAAGTAATGCATCAGTTGGCGATTCACCGCCATCAAGCTTTTCAACAACATACCAATATCTGAATAAGCCAAACAATACAAACGGAATGGTTATCACCAAGTCGGTACGAGCTGTCATCACAAACAAGCTATAGAAAAGTAACGCACCCGTTGCCGACATTTCAGCATAACGGTCAACCAGAGAAACACTGTAATGTTGTAATACGCTTCGGCCTGACTTACCACTTTGGGTCAATTCTTGACGGCGTTTAACCGCAGCGAGATAAAGCGCTAAACATAATGTTGTAACAAACATCCAAGAAGAAACGGGTACATCAAGTGCCATAGCACCGGCAAATACCCTGATCACAAACCCAATAGCAATCGTAAATATGTCTACTACCGGTTGGTGTTTTAACCACAAGGTATAAGCGACATTGATAATTAAATATACCGAAATCACCATGATGACTTTAGGCATAACAAAAAACGCAGCGATTAATAGTCCGTATAAAACGACTAGTAAGCCAATAGCATGAGGGATTTTAACTTGTCCGGAAGCTAGCGGGCGCTTTTTAGATTTAGTTGGGTGTAACCTATCTTTTTCAATGTCTTTCATGTCATTGATAATGTAGGTTGCAGATGAAGCGATACAGAAAAGTACCACAGCCATTAACACTTGGTTAACAGCATTTATATCGAGAAATTGACCGGAAAATATCAGTGGCGCAACCACGAATGCGTTCTTGACCCATTGCTTAGGGCGCATTAATTTAAGCAATCCGAGAAAAACTGAGTTATTATGGGCGCTTTCAGTAATAGCTGTCATAAAGTGCAGTTCCTTTTTAATTGTTAATATTTTGTTATGAACAAACCACTAATTTACACTATGTTTGCTGTCATAGCTACTATAGCTAACATCGCAAGCCAAGACTTAACCACACGTGTTTATACAGGACCGTACGATCTCTTTGTAGCTATTATTGTCGGTACAGGTGTCGGTTTAGTGATCAAATACTACCTAGATAAAAAATATATCTTTGATTTTCAGACTAAAAATATCAAGGACGACGGTAAAACATTTGGTTTATACAGTCTAATGGGTCTGGTGACCACATTCATCTTTTGGGGTATGGAGTTTACCTTTGATGCTATTTTCCAAACTAAAGCAATGCGCTATACAGGTGGTGTAATTGGCTTAGCCATTGGCTACTACATTAAATACCAATTAGATAAGCGTTATGTTTTTGTCACTAAAGAGGCATAAATGGAATTAACAAGTTGGGGGCAATACCCTCGTGCGAACAGTGAGCTTTTCTCACCGAGTAATCAACTGAGCTTAACTAACGCACTAATAGAACAAACAGAAGCAAGTAGCATAGCAAGAGGCTTAGGACGAAGTTACGGTGATAGTGCATTAGCCAACAAAGTTATTCGCTCAAATCAGTTTACCCACTTTATAGATTTTGATGTTGAAAAAGGTATCTTAACCTGTGGATCAGGCGTTTCACTGGCCGATATTTTAGCGACGTTTGTGCCTAAAGGTTGGTTTGTACAAGTGACGCCAGGTACAAAATTTGTCACTGTTGGCGGCGCAATTGCAAGTGATGTTCACGGCAAAAACCATCACCTAGATGGCTGCTTTAGTCAACACGTTTTGGGTTTCAAAATGGCATTGGCATCAGGAGAAGTGGTTCACTGCTCTCGTCAGTCGCATCCTGAACTATTTTTTGCGACTTGTGGCGGAATGGGTTTAACGGGTGTAATTGTTGAAGTTGAGCTGCAATTGCTACCTATTAGCTCTAGCTATATCAATCAAACAACTATCAAAGCGGAAAACTTAGAACAAGCACTGACGCTGTTTGAACAGCACTACGATACGACTTACTCTGTTGCTTGGATTGATTGTTTGGCAACTGGCGACAGCCTAGGCCGTTCGTTATTGATGTTTGGTGAGCACGATAGCGATGGCGCATTAGAAGCAGGAAGCGAAGGTAAGCTCGCTGTGCCATTTAATATGCCGAGCTTTTTACTGAACAAATACTCAATTCAAGCGTTTAATAGCTTATATTACGCCCGCGTTCGAGAAAGTGAATCGCAGCAATATATCCACTACGAACCTTTCTTCTATCCATTAGATGGTATCCACAATTGGAATCGCATGTACGGTAAAAACGGTTTTACCCAGTACCAATTTGCGATCCCAAAAGAAAATGGTTTAGCAGGTATGACTGAGATCTTAACCCGTATCAGTGATTCAAAAAGGGGCTCATTCTTAGCAGTATTAAAAGCTTTTGGACAAGCCAATGACAATTACCTGTCATTTCCTATTGAAGGTTACACCTTAGCACTCGACTTTAAACTTGAGCCGGGTTTATTTGAGCTACTTGAAGAGTTGGACCAAATTGTTTTAGCCTATGGCGGTCGTTTATATCTGACCAAAGATGCGCGTATGTCTGAACAGACATTCAAACAGAGCTATCCACTTTGGACTGAATTTGATCGAGTGCGAAAAGAGTACGGTGCTGATAAACTGTTTAATTCGCACCAATCTAAAAGATTAGGCTTATAAAAAACCGTAAGGTATAACCTTGTGTAAAGGTTAATAAAAACTATGAAGAATATTTTAATAATTGGCGCTAATTCTGCAATGGCACAAGCAGTAGCAAAACAATATGCTAATCGTGCTTGTTCGTTTTTTCTTGTTGCTAGAGATGGTGAAAAACTCGATACCTTAGCCAAAGATTTAACCATTAGAGGCGCTCATTCGGTGACTACTGCTGAGCTCGATGTGACGAACTTTATGGCTCACGCCCCTATCATTGAAGATGTCTTTGACCAGTTTGATCAACTTGACTTAGCTTTAATTGCTCACGGAACGTTACCCGACCAAACGGCTTGTCAAACAGATGTCGAACTGGCACTTAAAGAAATTCGCATCAATGCAACAAGCTCTATCGCATTGATGACGGATATCGCTAACCGTATGGAGCAACAAAAATCAGGCACAATCGCTTGTATTACATCAGTTGCAGGTGATCGCGGTCGACAGTCGAACTACCTCTATGGCAGTGCAAAAGCTATGGTTTCTACTTTCTTGCAAGGATTGCGAAACCGCTTAGATAAATCTGGCGTAAAGGTGATTGATATCAAACCAGGCTTTGTCGATACCCCAATGACAGCTGACTTTAAAAAAGGCGCGCTTTGGGCGACACCAGAAAAAGTAGCTAAAGACATCAGTAATGCCGTTGATAAAGGTAAAAGTAAAACACTATACACCCCAGGTTTTTGGGCGTTGATTATGTTAATCATCCGCAACATTCCTGAATTTATTTTCAAGAAGCTATCACTGTAGTCTCTATTTTCTGGCCATAACCTCGTTATGGCCTACTCTCCTAAAAGTAAACTTCTAAAAAATAGCGTCCCTGCACTATTAGTTTTTTACATCGGTTTTGTTAAAATGCGCGCCCTTTATTTATTTAGCTCAGGTTGCCCCAATGAAACTCAATCCAGCCCAACAAGAAGCGGTCGAATATGTCACTGGCCCATGTCTGGTATTAGCTGGAGCAGGTTCAGGTAAAACGAGAGTAATCACAAATAAAATCGCCCATATGATTTTGAACTGTGGTTACGATGCTAAAAATATTGCAGCTGTAACCTTTACCAACAAAGCAGCAAAAGAGATGAAAGAAAGGGTTGCACAAACCCTACCTAAAGGGAAAGGTCGCGGCTTAATTGTCTCAACATTCCACACCTTAGGTTTGGAAATCATCAAAAAAGAATTTAAAACCTTGGGCATTAAATCAGGCTTTTCTCTGTTTGATGATCAAGACAGTATGTCTTTGCTCAAAGAACTAACAGAAAAAGTGTTAGAGGGTGATAAAGATAAACTGAGATTATTGCAAAGTACCATTTCAAACTGGAAAAACGACCTCGTTTTACCCAAGCAAGCTCAAGCTAGAGCCCAAACACCAGATGAAGTCTACTTTTCGCAATGCTATGAGCAATACAACAAACTGCTGCAAGCTTATAACGCATTTGACTTTGATGACTTGATCTTAGTGCCCACGATGCTCTTTAAAAACAATGAAGAAGCTCAACAGAGATGGCAACGCCGTATTCGCTATTTGCTAGTAGATGAATATCAAGACACCAACTCAAGCCAGTATGAGTTAGTTAAGTTACTAGTGGGGCGTCGTGGCTTATTTACCGTAGTAGGAGATGATGACCAATCCATCTACAGTTGGCGTGGCGCAAAACCACAAAACTTGGTGTTGCTAAAAGAAGATTTCCCGCGCTTAAGGCTAATTAAACTAGAAGATAACTACCGTTCATACGGACGCATCTTACACGCAGCCAATATTTTAATTGCCAATAACCCCCACGTTTACGACAAAAAGCTAAAAGCCAACTTACAATATGGTGAGCCGCTAAGAGTACTGACAGCTAAAAACGAAGAGAATGAAGCAGAGCGCGTGATTGCCGAGATTATTTCTCAGCGCTTTATGAAAAAAACCAGCTATAAAGACTACGCTATTCTATACCGCGGTAATCATCAATCTCGAGTATTTGAAAAGGCTTTGATGACCAACCGTATTCCCTACAAAATTAGTGGTGGTCAGTCGTTTTTCTCCCGTGCTGAAATCAAAGATATCATGGCTTACTTAAAAGTCTTGGTCAATCCAGATGACGATAACTCTTTTATTCGTATTGTTAATACACCGCGACGCGAGATTGGACCAGCCACCCTAGAGAAACTAGGCGAGCTGGCTAATCAAAAGCACATCAGTATGTTTGCAGCAAGCTTTGAACCAGAAATAGCTAATGTGCTTTCTGGTAAACGCTTAGAAACATTACAAGCCTTTACTCGCTGGCTAGTCGAGCTGGATGATCAAGCAGAGCGCGGCGAGCCCATTCACGCAGTACGCGATATGATCAAAGGCGCACGTTATGAAGAGTGGTTATACGAAACCTCTCCAAGTGCAAAAGCAGCGGAAATGCGAATGAAAAATGTCAGCCAATTGTTTGGTTGGATCACTCAAATGCTAGAAGGTGATGCCAACAACGATGCGATGACATTAAAAGAAGTCGTGACGCGTTTAACCCTTAGAGACATGATGGAACGCGGTGAAGATGAAGACGAAGCCGATCAAGTACAGCTGATGACACTGCACGCATCTAAAGGTCTAGAGTTTCCTTATGTCTTTATGGTTGGTATGGAAGAGGGTTTATTACCTCACCAAGTGAGTATTGATGAAGACAACGAAGAAGAAGAGCGTCGTTTAGCCTATGTGGGTATTACACGGGCCCAACAAGAATTAACCTTTACCTTAGTTAAAGAGCGTCGCCAATTTGGTGAGCTGGTTCGCCCAGAACCGAGCCGTTTTTTACACGAGCTTCCGCAAAATGATTTAGAGTGGCAACTGGGTAAACGCAAGCAAACTGAAGAACAGCGAAAAGAAAAAGGTGCAACCGCCATCGCAAACTTAAGAGATATCTTAAAGCAGAATAGTTAACCCCTATTCTGCTTTTAAAAGTGGCGAATTATTTACGAAATGTCGATAAATCGCTAACAAAAACTTCCCTTCAAAAACCTCGTCAACAAACCATTGACGTAAAATCAGCATAAAAACGTGTTACGGCGGATATATTGTCCTGCTTGCTACATCAAAAAAATTTCAGCTAAGAGTCGTTTATGAACAAAATCAGTTACTTATCAGCCAGCATTGTACTGGCGCTAGGGTTAACCGCTTGTAATGCCAACAACAGTACAACATCCACTCAAACCAATGCTAACCAAATAACGCCTGTCGCAAACTATGTATCAGGTATAGAACTGGCAAATATGGACTTATCCGTTAAGCCACAAGATGACTTCTATCGCTTTGTAAATGGTCAATGGCTAGCAAATACAAAAATTCCTGCGGATAAATCTAACTATGGTTCATTTACAGGCCTTTATGAAGATTCTCAACAAGCGATGAAAGCTATCATCGAAAAAGCAGCAGCAGAGCCTGCAGCAAAAGGTTCAGATAGCCAAAAACTCGGTGACTTTTACCGTGCTTATATGAACCAAGCATTAGCCGAAGAATTAGGCATTAGCCCTATTGCGGATGATCTAGCGCAAATTGCACAAATTTCTTCTAAGCCAGAACTCATTGCAACTATGGCTAAATTTGATACCAAAGGCGTGCATACACCGCTGGGCTGGTTTGTAAATAACGATGCTAAACAATCTGAAATCAACGCCCTTTATTTCACTCAGTCAGGCTTGGGTTTACCCGATCGCGACTACTACCTCAAAACAGAAGAGAAATTTGTTAATTTCCGCAACGAATACACGGCCTACATAGCAGATATGCTAAAAGCGGTGGGGCATAAAAACCCAACACAAGCAGCAAAAAACGTATTAGCGCTAGAGACGCAACTTGCAGAGTCGCAATGGACTCGAACAGAAAGCCGTGATGCCAACAAAGTTTATAACAAGATGAGTACGGCTGAGTTCGATGCTTTGTTAGGTAAAGATATCCACTGGGCCGAGATCTCACGAGGCATTGGCTTTGATAAAGCACAAGACGTGATCGTTAGACAACCTTCATTTTTTGAAGGACTAGGTAAAGCGGTATCAAACAATGATGTGCAGGTATGGAAAGACTATTTAAGCTTTCACTATGTTGATGGTAAAGCTTCATTGTTGAATAAGGCTTTAGTTGATCGCCGATTTGCTTTTCGCTCAACAACTCTCAGCGGTATTACTGAGCAGAAACCCCGCTGGAAAAAAGCCGTTGATAATGCCAATGGTATCATAGGTGAGATTTTAGGTCGCTTATACGTCAAAGAACATTTCAAGCCAGAAGCCAAAGCGAGAATGAAACAGCTTGTCGATAACTTAATCCAAGCTTACAGCCAAGCAATTGATGAGCTTGAGTGGATGTCTGATGAAACGAAAAAAGCAGCGCAAGCTAAGCTAGCCGCATTTACCCCTAAAATAGGTTATCCAGATAAATGGAAAGACTATTCAGCACTTGAGATTAAAGCGGATGATTTAGTGGGTAACTACAAACGTTACTATGCTTGGTTAACACAAGAATACACATCGCGAATTGGCCAACCCGTTGATCGCAGTGAGTGGTACATGACTCCACAAACCGTCAATGCTTACTACAACCCTGTAAATAATGAAATTGTATTCCCTGCAGCTATTTTACAACCACCATTTTTCAATATGGAAGCTGAAGATGCGGTTAACTACGGTGGGATTGGCGCAGTTATCGGCCATGAGCTGGGCCACGGTTTTGACGACCAAGGTGCAAAATATGATGGCAACGGTAATTTAAACAACTGGTGGCAAGAATCAGATTTAGTTGAATTTAAAAAACGCGGTGACCAGTTAGCCGCTCAATTCGATGCCTACCAACCATTTGAAGATGCGAATGTGAATGGTCAATTCACCCTAGGTGAAAATATAGGTGATTTAGGTGGTCTTTCGGTTGCTTATCGCGCCTACCAAATTTCACTTCAAGGCCAACCGTCACCTGTTATGGATGGCTATACTGGCGAACAGCGCTTCTTTATGGGCTGGGCACAGATATGGCGTCGTTTATATCGCGATGAAGAGCTACGTCGTCGTTTAATGACAGATCCACACTCACCAAGTGAATATCGTGTAATTGGCATCATTGGTAATATGCCTGCGTTCTACCAAGCATTTGATGTGCAAGAAGGCGATAATATGTATATCGCACCAGAGGAGCGTGTAAAAATCTGGTAGACATAGATGAAAAAAGCTAGCACTCGCTAGCTTTTGCTGCATTTTAGCAACAAAAAAGCCGTGTGAAGATAATTCACACGGCTTTTTTAATCAGGTCATTGAGTAAGTAAAAACGATTACTTACCTAACATGTGTTCGATTGCAGCTTTGATTTCATCGTCTGAACAATCCATACAACCACCCTTCGCAGGCATCATACCAATACCTGAGATAGCGCTTTTAAGGATAGTATCTAAACCTTTTTCTACACGTGGAGCCCATGCTGCTTCATCAAAAGCTTTAGGCGCATTCATCACGCCAGAACCGTGACAAGCCATACAATAAGTGTTGTAAACATCTGAACCTGAACGCGCTGCTGCGTTAGCAGGTGCAGCACCCGCTACGTGTACAGAGCCAATTGGCATAGTACGTTCTTTAACGGCTTTTTGGCTTAAATCATTATCAGAAGCCATAACACTGGCACTGAATAAGGCAGCTAATGCTGCAGATAATACGAATTTAGACTGACTCACTGCATTCTCCGTGGATCTTATTTTTTAAGGCACTAAACGCCTTTCAATTTTTAAAAATTTTAAAATTGCTGTGATTATAACCTAATTTGATTCAGGTTCTAAGTATTTACTTAATAATGACAAGGTTTTATCTGTCGCTCCACCTAATTGGGCTAAAAGCAGATGACTAGCACGACCTAAATCATCTCGTTGGTTCTGGTTTTGGTTAAGTTGAATCACTTTTTCGGCTAAATCTTCGCTGCTTTTACACATTAACGCCCCGTTAACCGCCACTAACTGCTCAAAGATATGTTCAAAATTAAACACGTGGGGGCCAGACAATATGGGCTTTTTCAGTGCAGCTGGCTCTAATGGGTTATGACCGCCGTGTTCTACTAGGCTACCACCGACAAATGCTAAATCAGCAACCTGATAATAAGCCATCATCTCCCCCATAGAATCACCAATAATCACTTGGCAATCTTGAACAGTCTGTTCTGTTGAACGCTTGATCGTTGCAAAACGTTTAGCTGAGAGCTGAAAAACAGACTCAAAACGCTCAGGGTGGCGTGGAACTAAAATCAAAACAGCATTGGGATCAACTTTTAATAAAGCTTGATGGGCAGCTAAAATTTTCTCATCTTCTCCTTTATGAGTGCTGGCTGCTAACCAAATAAAGCGCTCAGCTGTTTGCCAAACTTGATTCAAGGTTCGCGCTTTGTGCAGCCATTCATCTTTCACTTTGATATCGAACTTTAAGCTACCTGCGATTTGCAGCTTAGCTTTATCTAAACCTAACTCGATAAAACGATTGCCATCAGCTTCGTATTGGGCTGAAACGAAACTAATTTGTGCCATCATTTTTGCGCTTAATGTGACGAGTTTTTGATAGCCCTTTAACGAGCGTTCAGACAGCCTTGCATTCATCAGCACAGTTGGAATTTGGTACTTATCGGCATAATGCAGCGTATTCGGCCAAAGTTCAGTTTCCATTAAGACAATTAAATCTGGCGCTAACTGTTTTAACAAACGTCTTTGTGCAAACGCATAATCAAAAGGCAAATAGTAATTTTGCACCTTATCACCAAATGCAGCCTTGACTCTATCTGAGCCCGTTGGCGTGGTAGAGGTAATAATAATTTCATAATCAGGGTACTTTTTGATAAAAGCCTGAACGATATCAATAGCAGCTAAAGTTTCTCCGACAGAAACGAGGTGAAACAATGCGCGGGGTTGATTGGTTTTTACAGGGTAATTGACGAATGCAAAACGCTCAGCAATACGTTGTCTGTAAGCTGGGTTTTTGCGCGATCTTAAGAAAAGTTTTAACAGCAAAAATGGCGTTAACAAAAACCATAAAAGGCTATAAAGCAAGCGATGCATAGATAGTTGAGCAATCTGATAAATTTAAAGGCGAAATAATAACACTAAGGCAAAGTTAAATCTGAGGATTTTTCCAAACCAAAAAACCATGGCGCAAATACCAAGGGTGGCAATCAATATGATATCCCTGTGCTTTCAAAGCTTTGGCAATCCCTACAAACCACTGCCTATGGCCCCAAGTTTTTAAATGCGCATTGAGCTGAGCTTGGTTTTTCCACTCGGAAAAAAAATCATTAATTGGCTGCCCAGGAACCATTTTGTGGATCAAGTTTTTAGGTAGTACCGTTTGAAAATCAATAGGGTCGAAGGGGGTTTTGAACCTGTATGCAAATACCATTGCTTCAATATGCCATAATTTACCTTGGCTATTTGGCTTAGCTAAGCGTCTGACCATATTTGTCACACTGTATTGGCCAAACGGGTTACATGTCCCTTCCACTAATAAACCTTGTGGTAGGATCCGCTCACTCATCGCATCATAAGCATCAATAACAGCTTGCTCTTCGTATTGCCTCAATACGTTGTAAGCGCGAATAGCGCGAATTTTTTCTTTTGGTAGCAAGGAGAAGTTAAACCCTCCCACCCGAAATGAAGTGTACTGGTCGGCAAACTGTGATGCTAAAGCCACACGGTCAGGATCAATTTCAATCCCAAGCACAGGTAAATTCGCTCGGCGCTGGCGAAAGCGAGCTGCACTTTCAAGCGTAGTGACTGGCTCGGCTCCGTATCCTAAATCGCACCATTTGGCTTGGTTGAATAGACCATCTTGGCGAGTAATGACGTTAGCGTCATATCTAAGCGTTAATACATCGATTTGTCGGAGGCGATTACGCGCAGTTTTACCACGCGTGTGTTGACCTTGAATCTTGTTAGAAAGCAAAATAGAAAAGGGCTATTTAATATTTATCTACCTGATCAGTTGCGTAATCAACCAACTCTGCCATTACTCTTTTTTTAATTTCGAGTTGGTCTTCTGCATCAATACCATAGCGTTCTGCCAGTGTATTGTAATCATCAGGTGATAAAGACACCGTCAAACGTGGACGTTTTGGGCGTTTGTTCTGAGGTAAAGCTAAAATAGTACGAATTTGATCGGTTGGACCAACACCAGCATCAATCGCTTCTCGGCGGATAACGTATTGCAGTTTTTCGTCCATATCAAATGCAACTTGTACTGCTTTAAGCGCCTTGGTGTTACTGGCCCATTTAGAAGCGAGTTTAGATTTACTCTCTGTCATGATTCATTACCTTAAATAGTGCCCGGATAAAGATCACTGATATCGGTTACTGGTCGGTGCATGGTCAATACAACATCTGTCTCGCCATTTTCCCAAACATCAATATCAATTGAAAATTTTTCATCGGCGCTGGTTAAACCATAGTAGTTTACTGGCTCAGCTTCATCATCCTCGTGCACTGGAGGTTTACCAGGACGAAAATCTTTTCGATAGAAATAACCGGATACAGCCTGCGCATGCTGAAAATATACAGGGGCTAACCAGCTAGCAAAGTCTGTGTTTTCAGTTTGAAGTGCAAGCTCTGTTGGCGTTTCGCCATCGAAGATATCGATAAAGTTATCGATATCAAACAGTGTTTCAACTTGATCACGGGTAATTTTAACCGATATGTTCAACCAAGTTTCATCATCTTCTTCAACCGACAAAAAAACTTGTAATTGAGTATTGCCTTGAAGAACAAACTCAAGCTGAGTTTGACGTTGGTATTGATAAGTATTGACTTCAGCAACCGTGAAATTTTGCTTTCTCAGTTGTTCTGGCAGTGCAAACGAATCAGAAAAACCAATCGCATCACCCTGCTTTAAATCTTGTACACGAGTTAAATGTCTTGGCTGTTCTTTTTTGCCAAAAATAGATTTAAAAAAGCTCATACATATCCACCTTATTTCTGCGCGCATGATAAGCGCATTTTTCCTATCCGTAAAACAAAAAAAGCCTCAACTCTAAGATGAGTGAGGCTCAAAGTGCAATGCTATCGATTTGAGAGCAAAAGATACCGATCCAACCAACACACTGCAGGAATCATAGTGCTATTGCTAGCTGAACCGGTATATTGCACGGGAACGTGTTCGTTACACTGTTAACGCTTACTTATTTTTTAAGCGCTCTAAAATGCTGTTTGCACTTGATTCTTGTGCGCCAATACCTGCTGCCTTTAACTTATCTTCAAGTGACTTATCACCCGATTCAGCTTCAAGCTGCTCAGCGGCATTTAATTTGTCGTCAAATGCCTGTTGCTTGGCTTTAATACGCTCTAAAGAGTCTTTAGCATTTAATAACTTGCCATTACCTGACACAAAGTTATCAGTAATTGCTGCTGTTGCTTTTTGCACGCTATCAGTAGTCTTAACCATGCTTAATTGACGCTTGTAATCAGAAACTTGGCGCTCAGATTTCTTGATTAAGTCTTTCAAACGCTCAACATTACCAATAAATTGGTCATGTGCTGTTTGCTGCTCTGCTAATTCAGCTTCTAAGCTAGCGATTTTCTCAGCAACTTCTAATGCTAATGCCTCGTTACCTTTACTTAACGCTTGTGTCGCATAACCTTCGTGTTCAGCAATTTCGCGTTTTAAACGGTCAACTTCACGTGCAGTTGCCATTTGCTTGGCCATTACTTCAGTTAAATCGCGTTTAGCTTTAGTTAAGTGATTTTCTGCATCGCGAATTTCTTGTTCAAAAATGCGTGTCGAATTGGCATCAACAATTGCTTCGCCAACTTCAGTTGCACCGCCACGTACAGCGGTTAAAATTTTCTTAAAAATACTCATTGTCATTGACTCCGCTTAGCTTAAATATTCACACATATCATCGATAACATCGACAGCGTTATCGCTTAGGACAACCAACTCGTGTTCAATGTCATCCATACTTGAGTGAATGGTTAATGCGCCAAATACCACATATTTGTTGTCTACTTTTGCAAATGAAGAAAGAGGCATTGGAATATTCATTTCCAACATAGCTTCAAGCATTTCACCACGCTTTTCACTGATCACTTCTTCTTCACCCCAAAGGTAGGTGATACATAAAATTTGATCATCTGTTACCGATACGAAGATGGGTAACTCTTCACGTCCTTCAATTGTTACTTGCAATACATCGACTTCACCCGCGATAGGTTGGCAATCGAATTTATAACCTGTGCTAGCTTGGTCACCTAAATCATTTAAGTACTGCGCTATGTTGTGAATGTTCATAATCTTCCTCTATTGGATTAAGACATATTATGTCTTGGTGTTAAAGTTAGCACTCCGACATAATATGTCAACAATAAATTTAATAATTTTCTTCAATTAAACCCGTGAATTTATAATAGGGACAGAATATGTAATTTAAAGTTTCATAAGCCGCGCAATTAAACATTTGTTTACTTTTCTATCTATTTACCCCATTGCAGTTTTGTCCGGGCTCTGACAAATTGCATAAAAAGTCTTTGCTTACAGAGACTAAGGTATTTAGCTGTTACCTTAATGTCAGGGATTTCAATGCATTTCAGCGCTTTCGTTCGTTATTCTTCTCTTCTCGCTTGTGGTGTCGTCACGCTCATCGCTTGTGATAGCTTGCGCGTGGAGTCCGCCAGTGATGCTGAATTTTCACCAGGTGGAGACCTCTCTGCCCCACCTGCATGGAAACAAGTCAAATTAGAGTCAGGTGGCGTGCTTGATGATTCACAGCTGCAAAATTTTGAGCTGGGCAAAGCAGCCTTTCAAAAAACATGGCCAACCGATGATAAAAGTCCGTTAGGCCCTCTGTATAACGCTAACTCTTGTAACGCCTGCCACTTTCAAACGAGACGAGGTAAAGAGGCAGAAGAAGGTGTGACACGCCCAACTGCATTGGTCATTCAACTAGGTCCAAACGATCACTTTGCCGATGATTACGACATTAAATACGGCAGCCAAATTCAAACGCACTCGACAGATGAAACCAAGCACCCTATCGAGTCAGAAGTATTGCTTGAATATAAAGTCATAAATGGCCGTTATGACGACGGGCAAAAATTTGAATTAAGAGACCCACAGTTTAGATTACTTAACTTTAACTACGGCCCGTTAAATCAAGAAACCGGTATTTCACCTCGATTAGCACCGAACCTAACAGGGTTAGGGTTAATTGATGCGATTAAAGACAGTGATTTACTCGACTTAGAGGACGTTGACGATAACGATGGCGATGGTATATCAGGTAAGTACAACTGGGTCACGGATATTGAAACGGGTAAATTAGATATAGGTAAATTCGGTTATAAAGCTGAGCACCCCAGCTTAAAGCAACATATTGCAGCTGAATACGCTGCTAATATGGGACTCACTAACCCAATTTACCGCCAGCTTGACTGCACGGGTCGTGAACACGCTTGCCAACCCAATCCAGAAATGAGCTCTATTTCAGTTACCTCTTCTAGCAAACTTGAAGTCGATGAAGCTAATTTAGAGCAAATTACTGCTTTTCTAAGCTTCTTAACGGTGCCAGAAACACGCTTACTCAACAAACCGAGCACGTTAAGAGGCCGTAAGCTATTTCGACAAGTTGGCTGTGATAAATGCCACACCCCAAGCTTTACTACAGATGAAAACTATCCAATCAAAGCACTTGCAGGCCAAACAATCTGGCCCTATAGCGATTTTGCGCTGCACGATATGGGCGATGGTTTAGCTGACCACACACATGAAAACTACGCCAACGGTAGAGAGTGGCGCACACCTCCTTTATGGGCCATTGGTATTGAACGCAGCACTGAAAGCCGCTTCCTACACGATGGTCGCGCTCGAACTATAGAAGAAGCGATTATGTGGCACGGCGGTGAAGCAGAAGCAAGTCGCAAGGCATTTGCCGATTTATCTCGCTCAGATAGAATCGCCATTATAGACTTTATTATGTCAATTTAGTGAAACTGACAAGCAAGATGCGCTAAACCGAGCTTTCTACGATAGGCTATAGCACCATTTGTTAAACTTTTGTTAAATTAAGTTCATTAGGAATCATAATCAATCGTATTTATGAAAAGGATAACCCTCACACTCTGCTTAATTTGGCTTTGTGCTTTTGCATCTTCAGCGTTCAGCCAAGAAAAAAATGATAAAAAAACTCACACTTTAAAATGGCTGACATCTTCAGAAGCTAAGCTGAACCAGTTTTCAACCTTGGACTTTCAATTGATTGACGTATCAGGTCAATTGTTAAAGGGTGCGGATTTTACAATAACAGGGGCAATTCCAGCGCATGCCCACGGATTTATAACCGAGCCAAAACTAATGGAAGTCAGTGCAGGTCATTATCAAATTCAAGGCTTAAAGTTTCATATGTACGGATACTGGTTACTCGAGTTAAAAACGCAAGATCACTCTTTTTCTTATTCATTTTACTTAAAGCCTGAATCTAAGGCACAGTTACACACTTTACTTAACGCACGGTAAAGCGTGATGCCTAAGGTGCGTAATCTGGCATTAATAGCTCTATGCTTAGCCTTAGTGGTTATGACATTATTTATTGCTAGTGAGCTTGTCTCTAAACCAGAGCATAAATGGAGTCAAACTGAAGAGGCAATGTTGGCGACGTTAGCCCTCTCGGATGAATACCAACAGGTACCAGAGAAATCACCACTCATTACTTTTGGCCAAGCGCTCTTTTTTGATAAAGGCCTGAGTATAAATGGTCAAGTGGCTTGTGCATCGTGCCACCAACCAGCGCTCTTTTTCACAGATGGTGAACCGTTGGCAACCAATGGTTTATTGCCAACGCCAAGGCATACGCCTAGTGTAGCCTTGCTCAATGATGCTGACTTTTTATTTTGGGACGGTAGAAAAGATAGCCTTTGGGCACAAGCGCTCGAGCCACTTGAGTCGCTCCTTGAACACGGCGCTTCACGCACGTTTTATCTGCACTACATCAAACGAAATTACCCCGAAACATATCAAGCCGTTTTTGCTGACGAGGTTAGTTTAGCCATAGCAGACGAACTACCTGCACAAGCATCCCCTGTAGCTTATCAAGACTGGCAAACAAACTGGCAGCAAATGACAGATAGACAACAGCAAGCCGTTAACCAAGTATTTAGCAACCTAGGTAAGGCACTTGCTGCTTATCAAAACAGTATTAAACTCAAACCGTCGAAATTTGATTTATATGTGCATTCACTTAAGGGTGACTCAGACACAAAAATACTCGATGAGCATGAAATTAATGGCCTCAAACTCTTTATTAGCGAAAAAACACAATGTACCCACTGTCATAACGGGGCAGCACTCACTAATCACACTTTTCAAGCAACCGCAGTACCCAAAAGCAACAATGACTTAGGTCGAATTAATGCTATTAATCAATTAGATAACGACATATTCAATTGTTACGGCCAGTTTTCAAATAAAGATAACTGCTTTCACCTCGACTATTTAAAGCGAGAGGGGATAGATTTAATCAAAGCTTTTAAGGTCCCCACACTTCGCAATATCGCCAAAACCACGCCATATATGCACAAAGGGCAGTTTGCTCAATTAAACCAAGTACTCGATTACTACAATAAGGCGAATAGACCAATACAAGAACACAGCGAAATTGTGCCTTTGGGTTTATATCCTTATCAACTTAAACAACTCGAAGCGTTTTTACTTACCCTTTCTAGTGATTATGCCAATGATGACAGTTGGTTTACTCCACTCGATTTACCTTAGGTGATCAGAAATGAAGATATTAGTTTTACTACTCAGCTTTTTCAGTTTTTCATCATCTGCACATGTTCGGTGGTTTATCGACTCAAGCCAGGTGCCCGACATGCAATTTCCCATTGATATTTGGACGGTATTTATTTCGCTCGGCGCGTTTTGTTATTTTAATGTTTGTCTCTGGTTGCAAAATAAATCGGTCGCGACACCGTTAAATTTTCAACAAAATATGCACTTAAAAACGAACCAGTTACCTTGGTTGCTATTAGTCGCCCTTCTCAACTTGCTGCTCATTTTAGGGATTTCGAAAGGCGAATTTTTTGCACCTAATCTAGGCTTACCTGTCGAGTTAATGCAAATAGGTATGGCGCTGCAACTTGCCATCGTATTTGCCACTACATTTTCTATTATCATCGCAGCTGCCCTACTGCTACTATCGACGATAGTCATGGCACAGATCTTCCCATTTATTGTGCTGATGGATTATGTATTTGAGTTAGCCGCATTAATCATTGCATTAACGCTTATTGCACCACACCTAAATAGCCGAGATGCTTGGTTAGGCGAAAAATAAAAAATAATGTCGGCAAAGCGATATGCACTTCCTGTATTAGCGACAGGGTTTGGTTTACAACTGATGAGCTTAGGCTTTAGAAATAAGCTGTTTGAGCCAGGTGCTACTATGTTGTTTTTAGAGCAGCACCCATATTACAACTTTGTGCAGCTCATGGGGTTTACTAGTTTCGAGCATATTCACTTTGTCTATTCGACGGGGTTATTTGAAGTCGTTTTTGGTCTAGCTTTAGTACTCGGGCTCGCTACTCGATTTGTCTGTGCCACTCTTTGGTCAGTATTTATAGCCGCCTCTTTAGTCTCTGGTCTAGAAGAAGTCATAGGTCATTTACCCATTTTTGGCATTTTAGTTTTATTGACCTTTAACCCACCTCAGCCGCTATACAAACTACTGATGTCTAAGTATCGTCAGCCAATCGCCACTGAGGTAAAAGCTTAATCAAATACCGTACCTTTTTGTTCTCGCCAGGCTTGGTGGTGATACTGATAAATAACATGGCTACCTAAGTCGTTAATTTTGATATCAGCAAGATTGCGGTAATAGTGTTTAGGGAACACAAATGCTGCTTGTAAAGTTGCGTCATCAAGCCAGCGCGTTTCAAACGGTAAATTCAATCCAGCGAGACGCTCTGCTAACGAGACAGGTGATTTTGAAGCCAATGTCCAACCCCATTGACCAAAGCTTGGAACATTTTGTTGATATTGCTCGACTCGAGTAAAGCCAGAGGCATTAACCGTTTTACCAATAGCGACAAATGCATTTTTAGCGTGATAAGGCGAGGTTGATTGCACCGCCATCACCCCGTCTGCTGATAACAACTGATTTAATCGCAAATAAAAATGACGAGTGTAGAGCTTGTTTAAATCAGGGTGATTAGGGTCTGGTAAATCAACAATAATTACATCGAAATACTCACCTTGGCGCAGTAGGTTATCCACCTCATTGAAGGCATCAGCATACCTTAAATCGACATTTTCGTGATTCAGTGCATTTTGACCAAGTGCTTGCATTTGCTCGGCTAGTGCCCCAGGTAAATACGTCTCTGGGTGTTGAAATAGCTCAATTAAGCTTTGGTCTAAATCAACCAAAGTGACTTTTTCAGGCTGCCATTTCAATACTTCTCTTAAGCCCAAGCCATCACCGCCGCCAATAATCAACACTTTGTGCTGACGTGCAGCAGCAGCCATTGCCGGGTGCACTAACATTTCGTGATAAATAAACTCATCTTGAGAAGAAAACTGTAATCGACCATTGAGGAAAAACTGGTGAATCGGTGCTTGTTCAGGGCCAAGAGATCGCTCAGTAAAAATAAGCTGTTGATATTGAGTCTGCTGCTGATACACCACTTTATCTTGATACAAAACATCGGTTAGCTTTTGCATCCAATGTTCGCCTTTATAACCAATGGCTATAATCAGCCCTACTACTAATAAATGGCTAGCAATAATAAGGGTTTTAAATTTGATATGGCGCCAAAATAAAAACAAGAATATGGTGCCAGCGATAACATTAACACTCGCAGTCCAAGCTGCCGCACTGCTGAGTTCAGTGCGCATTAAAATAGCTACCCAGATAGCAGCGCCGGCACCCGCGCCTATGTAATCAGCACCGTAGATAGTGCCAGCATTATGTTGTAAATGTTGACCATATAAATGCTCGCGGACACGGGCTATTAAAGGAATTTCCATGCCAATAAACAGCCCTAAAAAGATACCAACAATATAAGGCAAGTTGAGTGAAAACTGGTGGAATGTTTTAAGCCACCCTCCTTCAGGCAAAGCATCAAACGGAATGTTATACGTATCAGCTAAGATCTGAGGCAAATCGTAGGTCAAGCTAATAACCAAAGCGATGAATAAAATGGAGCTTGCTCCTAAAATCGCGATAACAACTTCTAAAATCACAAAGCCGTTAAACGCATCTTTGATTTTACGTGCGGCAAATGCCCCTAACCCCATAGATACGATCATGATGCCTATCATGGTATAAATCGCGCTCTCTACAGCGCCTAAAACGCGACCCGCATAGTGGGAAAGTAAATACTCATAAACTAAGCCACAACCGGCCAATAAAGCCATCACCAAAATAAGTAAAGCATCTTTAATAAACAGCGGGGTTATTTTCATTGGGAATAATCAGGGAAAAGTAAAGCAGAGAAGTAAGCTCAGCTTCTAACAAAAGTTAGAAGCTGAAAGATTGAGCGTTACGCCATTAGCGCAGTAAGTACGAAAGCAATAGCAATGACTAAAGCCATTTCTACCGCAGCTAAGCCAATGTTATCTTGTTGGTCAATTTCTTCAGCGACATTGATACCCGCTAAAATAAGCTTTTTCGCTATTTTAGTTAATAACCACATCAACAATGCCATCACAACAGAGATCGCAAACCAGCCGACTAAATTAGCCACAATAGCAGTTGGCTCGTAACTTAAGAAATAGCTCGCTGCCGTGACCGCCATTGCTGTCCCGATTAAATGCCCTGCATGACGGAGCGCTACTGCAATTTGACCGCCTTGTAATGCAGCTTGTAGCGAGTCACCTTGATTACATTTTGCGTAATGGCTTTCGCGTAGTCGCGTCACTAAGACCAACATCACTTGAGCAACAAAGAAACCAGATAACACAGCAATGCCCGTGTAAATATCTAAACCTTCAGCCCAAATCAATACCGAGCGAACAATAATAGCTGTTGCAATACTAGCCGCTGCATCAACAATAGCGACGGCAATGTTTTCTTGTTGGATTTCTTTTACTTTGCTGATTTCATTAAGCGCGATTTTGTCGTGTAAAATACGACCTAGCTTAATGAAGATGATACCAATGGCACCATAGGTGAATACACCAATGGCCTCGACCACATAACTGGTTGCCGCTTCACCTGTTACCGCGCCCGTTAATACAATACCAGCAGCAGCAATGCTACCTGCCATACTAATACCAAAGGCAAAGTTATCGCGTTTAGCGAGTTCATCTTTGGTGTTAACACCGATTAATAAGCCCGTCAAAAAACGCAGTGCACATAACAAAGCAATCGCGATAGACAAGTCAATGGCTAATAATGAAAGCAGCTCAGGGCTGATATATAAGAAGGGGTTAAAACTATTCATATTTTTTATCAATCCTTTTACTTATTATTTACCGCCAAAGCCGCCGCGTGAGCTGCCGCCTTTATTGCTTCTGAAACTAGAGTTATTGGAATAGTTCGACTTAAACGTAGACGAGCCTGTTCTTGAGTAATTAGAGCTAAATTGCTTGCTAGCTGCCTGAGAAGTACGACTGGCAGCCGACATTTTTGAACCACCGGTGCGCGTTTTACTATAGGCACTGGTAAACGAACCTGAACCAAACTGCTTTTTAACCCGAGATTCTGTTTTATATTGATTCTTTAACTGTGTAGGCGAAGAGTAGCGGACACGCCCATAGTCGTGGTAGTAACTATAACTGCGGCCACGTGACCAATTGTGATAATAGGTGGGACGACGTTTGCGATCGATCATATCATCGACAATGTCTATCATGGCAAAGATAGCGTACCACTCCCAAAACGATAACCCATCGTTACCCGTCTGCCAGCTGCCGTAAGCAGGGTTACCAATTAACTGTTCACCAACACCAAAGTCACTTGCACCATTGGCTGCAATTGCGGCCTCTCTTGAAATACTATTAACACGTGATAGTGCCCCTTGGCTCATATCAGCCAACACATTTACAGGGTCAGATAACGCATCATTAAATAGGCTGGTTTGGCTCGCCATATATAAATTATCGAGCTCATCTAACCTCTCTTGAGAATCGACAAAAGCATTGGGGTTAGATTTAGCCACCACAAAACGATCAACTAAGCCTTTGTACATAGAGCCATTAACCGTTGCCTCTTGTGCTAATGCTTGAGCAATGGGCTTGAGCTTAGGTTGATCTTCGACAAGGTAATCAGCATATTCTTGTAATAAAGTTGCGTTTCGGACTTGTCCTTTTTCTAGGGCTTGCTGTAAGTTAGTTAACTGATCTGAAACACGTTGTGTTCGCACATCGATATGCGCTTGTAGTGGATCACCACAAGCCGATATCAGCATAATACTGACGAACAAAATAAATAAACGTACTATCGGCACACCAATCTCCTTTATGGTTGAGTGCTTATTGTCGCTAAGGAAGCTTGCTATGTCTAATCAAGATCTTGGACAAATCTTACCTCTATCTCAATCTTGGCAAAATGTTCCCGAATTGCTTACCGAACAAGCTGAGTTTAATTGGTCTAAATTAATTCAACAAGATGAACGTTTTACAACGCTCTCGGCTGCGCTCCAAGATAAAATCAAATGGCAATTTGCTGCTAGTGACTTCATTGCCAGATCCTGTTTGCAAGATACTGATTATTTATACGAGCTTGTTACACAAGACAATATTGCCAGTAATCGCATCGAAAACATAGAAAAAACGCTTGCTGAGCGAATCGCTGCGATTAATAGCGAAGATGAACTGAACCGTTTCTTGCGTATTTTTAGACGTCAGCAAATGATGTTAATCGCATGGCGCGACTTAATAGGTGAAGCGTCGATGGATGAATCGTTTCGTCATATTTCAGCACTCGCCGACTTAAGTATCAGCTACGCCCTAACTTGGTTATCAAAACACTATCAAGCGCAATGGGGCACGCCCCTAGATTGCGATGGCAATGAGCAACCTTTACTTATATTAGGCATGGGTAAATTAGGCGGCGGAGAACTTAATTTCTCATCAGATATCGACTTAATATTTTGCTATCCAGAACGCGGCGAAACCCAAGGCGGCCGCAAAAGTTTAGATAACCAAGAGTACTTTATACGATTGGGGCGAAAGCTGATCAACAGCTTAAATAACATCACCGCCGATGGCTATGTTTATCGCGTCGATATGCGTTTGCGTCCGTATGGCGATTCAGGCCCAATGGCCATGAGTTTTGCCATGTTAGAAGATTATTACCAAACACAAGGGCGTGATTGGGAGCGTTACGCAATGCTGAAGGCTAAGGTGATCACCGCACCTGAGCACCGTCAACACGCTGCTGTTAATGAGCTTTATCAACTATTTAGGCCTTTTGTTTATCGCAAATACATCGACTTCTCTGCTTTAGAGTCGTTTAGGAAAATGAAAAAGTTGATCAGCCAAGAAGTAAAACGCAAAGGGCTGAAAAATAACATTAAGCTCGGTGCCGGCGGGATAAGAGAAGTTGAGTTTATCACCCAAACGTTTCAGCTTATTCGCGGCGGGCGAGAACAAAGGTTACGTCTGCGCTCGACTCGAGAAGCGATGACGCAGTTAAACATATTGGCTGAGTTTAGCCACGATACTTACCAAGATTTACGACACGCTTATCTATTTTTGCGCAAAGTAGAGCACATACTGCAAGAAATCAACGACGAGCAAACACAAACGCTACCCGATAACGAAATCAACCAAACACGTCTGGCGTTTTTGATGGGTTATCAAGATTGGTCGAGCTTTTATCAGGCACTGCAAGATTGGCATCACAAAGTGCATTTAGCTTTTGGCGAGTTAATTAGCCTGCCAGAAGAGCAAGCCGCAAGCGAACTCAAGTTTGATTACTGGCTAGATGGCTTAACGAGTGAAGCCATTATTGAACACATCGAAATGGAGCACCCAGAGCTTGATGCCGTGTTCATTGAGCAACAAATTAGCCAATTTAAGTTTGAGCTAACCAAACGTCGCGTCGGCCCACGGGGGCAAGAGGTCTTAACCAAGTTAATGCCAATGCTGATTGATGCCCTCTTGAATCAGCCTCAAGCACAGTTACTAATCCAACGTGTTACCGAGTTAATTGCCAAAATTGCTAGCCGCACTGCCTATCTTGAATTGCTACAAGAAAATGCAGCAGCTCGCGAACAACTGCTGACACTATTATCGTCGAGCCCTTGGATCCATCAACAGCTTTGTACTTACCCTATGCTGTTGGATGAGCTTATCGACCCCAATCAGCTTTATCGCATTTATCCCAAGGCGCAATACGCCGATGAATTAAGGCAGCGTTTGTTACGCGTTGATGAAGAAGACTTAGAAACGCAAATGGAGATTTTGCGACAATTTAAAAATGCCCAACAACTTAGGATTGCTGCAGGTGATATCACTGGTGCATTGCCTGTAATGAAAGTAAGTGATCACTTAACTTGGCTAGCAGAAGCCATACTAGAGCAAGTTGTGAATATTGCTTGGCATCAGGTCACCAATAAACACGGTGTACCTCAAGGCTTAGTGGATAGTAACGACAAAGGCTTTGCTATTTTAGGTTATGGCAAGTTAGGTGGCTGGGAACTGGGCTACGGCAGTGATTTAGATATGGTGTTTGTTCACAACCAAGATATCAATGGAATGACGGTTGCGTGTGGACAAAGCAGAGTTAAACAAAGAGAAATTGCCACTCAACAATTTTATATGCGTTTTGCCCAACGCATTATCCACATCTTTGAAACCAGAATGCACTCGGGTACGTTATACGAAGTGGATACGCGTTTACGGCCATCAGGTAATTCAGGGTTAATGGTCGCATCACTCAATGGCTTTGCCGAGTATCAAGCGAAAGAAGCCTGGACATGGGAACACCAGGCACTCGTTAGGGCTAGAGCTATCTTAGGTGATCGCGACTTGATTGCTGAATTGAACAAAGTCCGACACAATATTTTAAGTACTGCACGTGATCGCGAAGTACTGCAAAAAGATGTACGTGAAATGCGTGAAAAAATGCGTCAACATCTGGCCAAAGGCAATGAAGAAATTTTTGATATCAAGCAAGATGCTGGTGGTATTGCCGATATTGAGTTTATAACTCAGTTCCTCGTACTGGCTTATAGCGCAAAACATCCAGAACTAACAGAGTGGTCTGATAATGTGCGCATTCTCGAAACGCTCGTAGCACGTAATATTATCGAAGCCTCTACGTTGCAAAAGCTCATTGATGCCTACTTGAAGTACAGAAACCGAGGCCACCGTTTAGTACTTGCAGGAGAATCTGTGATGACACAAGCCGATGATTTCACTGAGTTGCGCTCTGCTATCAGTGCACTTTGGCATGAGTTATTAGTCGAATCACCCCAGCAGTAAAGTAGAAAATTTTATTGCATACGTTTGCATGAGAAGGCTTAGTTTGGTGAATTTGGTTATAGTTAAAACGTAATCAAATTCATAGAGTTGAGCCAATCATGCTAAAACAATTAATGGTCGCTAGCTTAGCTGCATTTGTGTCGCTAGCTTGTACATCACAACAGCCCATTAACTCTGAATCTACCTCCGTTGATAGCCAATACGATAATAACTACCTCACTCGAGACGTCCGTGATGACGTATTTTATTTTGTTATGCCCGATCGCTTTTACAATGGCGATACCAGCAATGATTTAGGCAACCCAGCTAAGCCTGAATCTTACGGTGGGTTTGACCCGAGTAAAAAAAGCCACTTTCACGGTGGTGATATGAAAGGCCTTGAAGCAAAGCTCGATTATTTGGAAGGCATGGGCGTCACTGCAATTTGGATGACCCCCATTTTAAGAAACCAAGCGGTACAAGGTGAGATCACAGGTTATCATGGATACTGGGTATTAGACTTTACCGAAATTGACCCTCACCTAGGTAGCAATCAAGATTTAAAAGATTTAATTTCAGCGGCACATACTCGAGGGATTAAAGTCTATTTTGATATCATCACCAATCACACCGCTGATGTGATCAAATTTAAAGAATGCCATGGGGCAGATGGCAGTAAATGGTCATTAGACAGTGGCAACTGCCCTTATCGTAGCCGCGCTGAAGTACGTACAAATCCATATACCGTAGTTATCCCTAAACACGCCAAAGCTATCAAAGTACCCGCTTGGCTGAATGACCCTAAGTATTATCACAACCAAGGTGACTCAACTTGGAGTGGAGAAAATTCACTTTATGGTGACTTTGCCGGATTAGATGATATCGATACCGACAACCCTAAAGTTGTTAAAGAGATGATTGATATTTTCAGTAATATCATCACCGAGTTTAAACCCGATGGCTTTCGTGTGGATACCGTCAAACACGTTAACACAGAATTTTGGGCAGCTTTTACCCCTGCGATTATGGCTCATGCAAAAGCCCAAGGCATACCAAACTTCCATGTCTTTGGCGAAGTATACAGTGGAGATGTAGAAGTACTGAGCCATTACACGACTGAGGGAAATATGCCTGCTGTCTTAGATTTTGGCTTTCAAGGCACAACCTCTGAAGTATTAGTCAAAAACAAAGGCACCAACAAACTCAGTCAACTATTTGATAACGACGATTATTACAATGATGGTGATAGTCGAGCAGATATGAACTTAAACTTTGTTGGCAATCACGACATGGGGCGTTTTAGCTACTTTCTCACTCAAAGCACTAGCGCTTTAAGCGAACAAACCGCACTTGCTAAAATTAAGCTCGCCCACGCACTTATGTATTTTAGCCGTGGTATTCCAGTGATTTATTACGGCGATGAACAAGGCTTTGTTGGCACTGGAGGCGATATGGCATCACGCCAAGATATGATGCCTTCTAAGGTACCAAGTTATAACAACCAAAGCTTATTGGGTACTCAAAAAACAACAGCCGACGATAACTTCGATAGAGAGCACCCTTTGTATCAAGCATTCGCTAACCTGAGTAACACTTTTAAACAGCACAAGGCGCTTAGAAGAGGTGTTCATATCAATCGATTGGATACCGAAGAAGAAGCTGGGGTTTATGCTTTTTCTCGTGTCGACTTAACCGATAAAGTTGAATACTTAGTATTGTTTAATACCTCTGAACAAATCATCCAACCTGAATTAGCTGCTACAGCAAATACTTATGTCGATATCGCTAATAATGAAGAGTTCAACACCAATGTAAGGAACCAAATCAGCGCTCACGTGCCGCCTCTGAGTTATCGCATTTTAAAAGCAACATCAGTAATAAAGCCCCTTCGAGTCAATCAGTTCAAACTCACTAGTCATAACAACAACGATGAATTGAGCGGTGAAGTGATATTCCAATATCAAATGACCGCCCAAATACCTACACAAGTCCCTATTTTTGAAATGACTTCATACTTGAGTGTTAATGGTCAGTTATTTGAAAAAATTGCCTTTGATAATACCCTGCCATTAACTACACACATAGATGTTAGCCAATATCCCGCAGGCACTGTGTTAAAACTTAAGACCCAGCTCAGTAATTTAGCTGGTGATGTTACTACTCAGATACATGATTTCACTGTAGTGAAATAAATAATCACGTAAAGTCAGTTAAAATGACGTCTTTATAAACTCTGCTTATAATGGCGTCATTGTTTTAGCCAATGGCTTTATCGTGAAAAATTTATTTAGTATTTTTAATCAGTTCTTTTTACTGGGTTTAATTAGTTTTGGTGGTCCAGCAGCCCATTTAGGGTATTTTCAGCGCACGTTTGTAGAAAAACTCAACTGGCTAAGTGCCAAAGAATACGCCCAGCTTGTTGCTTTAAGCCAATTCCTACCAGGCCCTGCATCTAGTCAAACAGGCTTTGCTATCGGTTTAAAACGCGGTGGTTTACTCGGTGCCATTATTGCTTTTGTCGCCTTTACCCTGCCCTCATTTTTGCTCATGCTGGCTTTAGTTTTATTTAGTCATCAGATATCGGAATCTTTATTTCTGAGCCTGGCATCAGGTTTAACTTTATTTGCCATAGTGGTTATTGCTGATGCAGTACTCACCATGAGTAAGAGCTTTTGTCAGCAGATGATCAGTAAAGTTATTCTATTTATCACTGTGCTGGCATTAATAACCATGCCAAGCTTAATGATGCAACTTGGATTATTGGTATTTGCCGCGATCATGGGTGCAGCTTTTCTTAATAAATCCCCCAGACAAGAAGCTGCTCAATCTAATGCACTTAAACAAATAAATAGCGTCTATTTACTTGCCTTTGCACTACTGCTTTTAGTTGTGTCTTGGTTATCGAACCAATCAACAGAGCTGGCTTTATTTAACCAGTTTTTCCAAGCCGGTAGTTTAGTTTTTGGTGGAGGCCATGTTGTACTACCTATGTTGGCTCCAACGGTTATTCCTGTTATTGGTCAAGAGACTTTCATGACAGGATACGCAGCAGCGCAAGCTGTACCTGGGCCAATGTTCACAATGGCAACTTATATCGGTGCGCAAATGACTCAAGCGCCTTTTACAGGTGCTTTTATTGCTACAATAGCGGTATTTTTGCCTGGTTTTTTATTGATTTTGGCTTTTTACAATAGCTGGCAAAGTTTAATGGCTAAACCTAAATTATCTGCAGCAATAGCAGGCGTCAATTCAGCGGTAGTGGGTTTATTACTTGCGACGTTAATCGGCTCAGTTATTCCGCACGCAATCACTTCTGTGCAAACGCAAATAATGGATATTCTAATGGTCATTTCAGGCTTGTTAGTCTTACGTGTTTATAAAGCGCCAGTGTTATTGCTAATAGCGGTTTTTACTGCCTATAGCTTACTACCAGCGCTAATATGAAGCGGTTAGAATTGTGGTAGTAGCACACTGCCAATTATCCAAACAATGCCATTTGTGGTTTTTACCGCTTGGCAATTAATCATCGATTGATTGACGTGAGGCTTGCGGTCAATTTGAGTTAAGAACAACTTTTGCTCCGCTAGCGTCTCGATTTTTTTAGGAAAATAAGAGCGACGCGCATCTACTTTGCCATCGACCACATGGTAAAGTAACACTGCTGTCAGAATATCCGTATCAGCTAAGATTTCATTGAGAATACTTGGCGGTATTGCATTAAAAGCATCATTAGTCGGTGCAAACACAGTCAGATTACCTTCACCATTTACCGCATCGACTAAATTAGCAGTACTTAATGCCGTAACTAGTGTACTGAGTTCAGGTGTGGCGATGGCCGCTTCTGCTATCGTGCCATCAAACTCTGTGGCTTTAGTCTTTAAACACTGAAACTTATTCCCCCAATTAGCACTGGCGGAGATAGAAAACGTGATGAGTAGTAAAGTGATTAACACGCGGGTTAATGTATTCATAAGTAGCTCCTGAATAAACAACATACAATTGTTATCAGAACCTAAAGCTGCTTAGTTCTGCCTTAGCAATTAGGTCATTGCTAACTATTACTACGCTAAATGAATTGAATCGATCATTAAAAAACCCGACGACCAGTATATGATCCATCGGGTTTGAAATTGGCTTTTTATTGCTCAGTGAAGCTTAAGTCATAGTGACAAATTCTTCAGCCGATGTTGGGTGAATCGCTACAGTATTGTCAAAGTCAGCTTTTGTTGCGCCCATTTTCATTGCAACCGCAAAACCTTGTAGTAGCTCATCTGAGCCAAAGCCAATGGAGTGAATACCCACAATTTTTTCTTCACTGCCTACGCAGACAAGTTTCATTCGTGTTGGTTGCCTGTGCTCAGTCATCGCTTGATAAAGTGCCGTAAATTGTGAGTTGTAAATAGTGACTTCACTGTCACCGTATTTATCTTTTGCTTCTTGTTCTGTTAAGCCAACTGTGCCTATTGCAGGGTGGCTAAACACGACAGTCGCCACGTTTTCATAATCGAGTTTCAATTCAGTTTTACCGTTGAATAAGCGCTCGCATAAACGACGACCAGCAGCAACAGCCACAGGTGTTAATGCCACTCGTCCGGTGTTATCACCTACTGCGTAAATACCCGGTACTTGAGTATTTTGATATTCGTCAGTTGGGATAAAACCCTTTTCATCTAATTCGATACCCGTTTCGGCTAAATTGATGTTATCTGTGGCAGGTTCACGACCAATTGCCCACAATAAACAATCGACAGGCTCCAATTGACGCCCATCTTCTAAATGCACAACTAATGAACCATCGGCTAACTTTTCTACCCTTTTTGGCTTAGCATGATTAACTAGGTTTGGCCCTTCTTTTTCCATCACCTCAACTAAGGTATCTGAAAGTACAGGGTCGAAGTTTCTAAGCGGCTTTTCTTTTCTTACCAATAAGTGTGTCTCGCTACCAAGCGCATTGAAAACGCCCGCAATTTCGACAGCAATATAACCCGCACCAACAACGGCTACGCGTTTGGGTTGTTCCGTTAGTGCGAAGAAACCGTCAGATGTTATACCGTATTGTGCACCTTCTATATCTGGTACACTCGGGCGACCACCCGTTGCAATCACAATGTGATCAGCCGTGTATTGTTGTCCGTTAACTTCTACAGTGTTTTTATCAATAAATTTGGCAAAGCCATTGATCAAGGTCACGCCATTCGCTTCAAAACCACGGCCATAAGAAGCATGAATGCGCTTAATATAAGCTTCTCTGCTATCGACGAGTTTTTGCCAATCGAGCTTATGCACTGTTGTATCAAAACCGTAATCAGCACCGTATTTAATAGCATCTGCAATCTGACCTGCGTACCACATGGCTTTTTTCGGTACACAACCCACATTCACGCAAGTTCCACCTACGTATTGGGCTTCAATAACAGCTGCTTTTTTACCTAATTTAGCTGCTCGGTTAGCACTAGCAATACCGCCACTACCGCCGCCGATTGCTAGAAAATCAAAATGAGTTTGCATACCTTTTTATACCTTGTCAGTTCATCGCTTTAACATTTGCTAAAGTATCGATATTAATAGACCGATTTACCAATAATTTAATTCAATTAAGTTAATCGATTTTTTATCTAAGTTGCTTATACTGTTGAAAAATATAAGGAGCGTCTCATGGCTGAAACCATATTTGATAAAATCATTAATAAAGAAATACCCGCAGATATTGTCTATGAAGATGATATGGCACTCGCCTTTAAAGATATCAACCCTCAAGCGCCAACTCATTTATTGATTATCCCTAAAACACAAATTGCGACGATCAACGATGTATCCACTGATAATGCGCATTTAGTCGGTCATTTGTATGTTGTGGCAGCTAAAATTGCCAAAGAACAAGGCTTTGCTGATGATGGTTATCGTGTAGTGATGAACTGTAATGAACACGGTGGGCAAACGGTTTACCATATCCATTTGCATTTGTTAGCAGGAAAGCCATTGGGCTGGCCACCTTATACAGAAACGTTAAAGGTATAGCTTCATAGAAGCAGACACAAAAAAGCCGAGCATAAGCTCGGCTTTTTTATTTAATCACTTTTAAATGATTTCGCGATTTTTTATCTTTCGGCTTATCCGAAGAAGGTTTTGCAGTTTCAGATGCTTCAACAGGACTTAAGCTTGGCTTTTTGGCTTCACTTACTGTTGTAGTTGGCTCTAAATCAACGAGCTCTTCACTGTCTAACGGTTCTTCCGTCACTTCTGGATGTTGCTCTGGTGGGAATGGCATGCCTTCCCCAGTCTCTTTAGAGTAGATAAAAAGCACAGCTTCAATAGGAATAATTAAATGACGAGCCTGACCACCAAATCGAGCATTAAACTCAATTTCATCATCACCAATGACAAAGTTACCTGTTGATTGTGGTGCAACATTGAGCACGATTTGCCCCTGTTTCACATACTCTCTAGGTACTTGTACCATAGGGTATTCCGCATCAACTAGGATGTAAGGTGTACATTGGTTATCTAAAATCCAATCGTATAACGCACGGACAAGATAAGGTTTACAAGATGTCATTTTATCCATTGAAACTACACTCGCATATCGCGTTCAGCGTCAGTTAATGAAGCTTGGAATGATTCACGTTCAAATACACGTGTCATGTATGCTTTAACTTCTTTACTACCTTGGCCTGTTAAATCAATACCTAGTTTAGGTAGACGCCATAATAGTGGAGCAAGTACACAGTCAACTAAGCTGAATTCTTCACTCATGAAGTACGGTGTTTCATTGAAAATAGGTGCAATAGCAAGAATGCTCTCACGTAGTTCAGCACGAGCGACCGCTGTATCTTCAGAATTAGATTCGATTTTCTCTACCAGTGTGTACCAGTCTTGCTCGATTCGCTCAATCATTAAACGAGATTGACCACGTGCAACTGGGTATACTGCCATCAATGGTGGGTGTGGAAAACGCTCATCAAGATATTCCATAATAATGCGTGAAGTGTATAAAACTAACTCACGATCCAATAACGTAGGAACAGAACCGTATGGGTTTAACTCCCATAACTCTTCTGGCTTGTTATTTTTGTCAACTAATTTGATGTCAACACTTACACCTTTTTCAGCAAGTACGATACGTACTTGATGGCTATGCATATCCGTATCATCGGCGTATAGACTCATTACAGAACGTTTGTTGGCGGCTACAGCCATGCGTTTTCTCCAATTGTTTCAGCTTAATTTGATATCTAATCTGTGATATCAAAATCACAGCAATATAAACACTAAAGGGGGCTACCGCCCCCAATCGAATTTAGTTTAGTTTCCGGCGTTACTTCTTAATGTCACGCCAGTATTCTTTCTTCAATAAGTAAGTGAATACTAAGAATACTAATAAGAAACCGATTACCCAAGTACCCAAGCGTTCAGATGCTAAGCGAGTTGGTTCACCTGTGTATTCTAAGTAGTTTACTAAGTCGCGAATTACTGCGTCGTACTCTTCGGCAGATAAAGTACCTGAACCGTCAGTTACGATTTTAGAACCTACTACTTTTTGTTCACCATCAACTTGAGCAACAACGTCTTCTTTAGTTGGAATACCTTGTAATGTTTGTAAAACATGCGGCATACCGACGTTAGGGAATACAGTGTTGTTAACGCCAAATGGGCGAGACGGATCAACGTAGAAAGAACGTAAGTAAGTGTATAACCACTCTGGACCACGAACACGAGCAACCATAGTTAAGTCTGGTGGTAAGCTACCGAACCATTTCTTAGCACCATCAGCTGGCATCGCATTTTTCATGTGATCACCCACTTTCTCGCCAGTGAACATTAAGTTTTCTTTTAAAACGTCAACACCAATACCTAAGTCTTTAGCGCTACGCTCGTATCTTTGGTATTCAGCTTGGTGACAACCTAAACAGTAGTTAACAAACGTTGTCATACCACGTTGTAAAGAAGCCTTATCTGTTAAATCAATATCAACAGAATCTAAAGGCACGCTAGGACCAGCAGCTAAAGCTAGTGAAGGAACTAACGCAAACAGTGCAATAATTAGTTTTTTCATTTCGTGATCCTCTCTGGTAATGGCTTACATTTCTCGTTCTTACTGTACAACCAAAGTGCACCGAAGAATAAGAAGTAAGTGAATGAGAAGAACTGAGACATGTAAGTGTAAATAACAGTCGCTGGCTTAACACCTAAGTAACCTAAGATTACGAAACTTACTGCGAATTGAGCTAAGTTCAACTTGTGTAATGTGCTTCTGTAACGAACAGAGCGAACTTTACAACGGTCTAACCAAGGTAATAACGCTAACATCACAATCGCAGCAAACATTAAGATTACACCACCTAATTTATCAGGTACGGCACGTAAAATTGCATAGAAAGGAGTGAAGTACCATACAGGCGCAATGTGCTCTGGTGTCTTCATAGGGTTAGCTGTTTCAAAGTTTGGTGGCTCAAGGAAGAAACCGCCCATCTCTGGCATAAAGAATAATACGTAAGCAAAACCAATACAGAAGATGGCAAATGCGACTAAATCTTTAAGTACGATGTGTGGGAAGAAAGGTACCACGTCATCAAGAATATCTTTCTTGTTTGTGTAGTATTCATGGATCTTGAATTTAGTTTTTTCATCTTCTGAAAGAGAACCTTTAGGACGCTTAACATCAATACCATCTGGGTTGTTTGAACCCACTTCGTGTAAAGCAACGATGTGAAGGAAAACTAAGATTACGATAACTAATGGTAATGCAATAACGTGTAATGCGAAAAAGCGGTTTAGCGTCGCACCAGAGATTACGTAGTCACCACGAATCCATAAAGTGATGTCATCACCAATAACAGGGATAGCACCAAATAATGAAATAATTACCTGAGCACCCCAGTATGACATCTGACCCCATGGTAATAAGTAACCCATGAAAGCTTCAGCCATAAGTGCTAAGTAGATAAACATACCAAATACCCATAACAATTCACGCGGCTTTTGGTACGAGCCGTACATCATACCGCGCATCATGTGCAGGTAGACAACGACGAAGAATGCAGAAGCACCTGTTGAGTGCATATAACGCAGTAACCAACCGTAATCTACATCACGCATGATGTATTCTACTGAAGCGAAAGCGCCTTCTGATGTTGGTACATAGTTCATTGTTAACCAGATACCAGTAACGATTTGGTTAACTAAAACAATTGTTGCTAAGAAACCGAAAACATACCAGATGTTCATGTTCTTAGGCGCTGGGTATTGCAATGCGTGCATGTTCGCAACACGCATCATTGGAATACGCGCTTCGATCCAATCAAGTAAATCTTTCATCTTATGCAACCTCTGACGCTGAGTTCAGACCGACTAAGATAGTGTCATCGTCGATGTAATAATGAGGTGGAATTTCTAAGTTTGAAGGTGCAGGTACGCTTTGGAATACACGACCAGCTGCATCAAATTTAGAACCGTGACATGGACAGAAGAAACCTGTAGGTACACCCTCAACCTGCTCGCCAAAGTTATCTGACAAGTACTGAGGAGAACAACCAAGGTGGGTACAGATACCAACCGCTACAAAGTACTCTGCTTTACGTGAACGTTCACGGTTTTTCGCATACTCTGGTTGCTGTTCAACTTCTGAATTAGCATCACGTAATTGATCTTCATGCTTAGCAAGCTGAGCAATCATATCTTCACTACGTCTTACAACCCAAACCGGTTTACCACGCCATTCAACGCGGATCATTTGACCTGGCTCGAGTTTGCTGATATTGACTTCCACAGGTGCACCAGCGGCTTTCGCTCTAGCACTAGGATTCCAGGAAGCAATGAAAGGCACAGCCGCACCGGCAACACCCACACCACCAACTACCGAAGTAGCGATAGTAAGGAATCGACGACGACCGTTATCTACAGGCGCATTACTCATCCAATATTCTCCGAGACTCTTATATTTTTTAAGTTGGTTTTAGCCCGCTCAGAAACAACGAAATAATGCGCTGAATGCAAGACGGACAAAATTAGCTAAATGATATAAAAAAAGCCGTATTTTTAATAGGGAAAACTGAAAAAAAGCATGAAATTACACCGCTTTATTTCGCTTTTTTTGATTTAAACGGGGTTGATGGTTTTTTTGCTCAATAAAACACCACTCAAAGCCGTGATTTTTGAGACTGTGCAGCCTGATGAACAGGCAAAAAAAAACCCGGTAAAAACCGGGTTTTTTGAATTCTGAGAAAACGAATTAACGTTTTGAGAATTGTGGACGCTTACGTGCTTTCTTAAGACCAACTTTCTTACGTTCAACGCGACGTGCGTCACGAGTAACGAAGCCAGCTTGGCGAAGAGCAGGACGTAAAGTTTCGTCGAATTCCATTAATGCGCGAGTGATACCGTGACGGATAGCACCTGCTTGACCAGTGTTACCACCACCAGCAACAGTTACATTGATGTCAAACTTGTCTGCCATTTCAACTAACTCTAACGGCTGACGAACAACCATTCGAGAAGTTTCACGACCAAAGTATTCATCTAATGGACGTTTGTTAACTGTGATGTTGCCGCTACCAGCTTGAACGAATACGCGAGCTGTAGAGCTTTTACGACGGCCTGTACCGTAATATTGATTTGCTGCCATTTTATTCGCTTCCTATTAGATATCTAATACTTGAGGCTGTTGAGCCTGATGATTATGCTCTGTGCCAGCGTAAACTTTAAGCTTACGGAACATAGCACGACCTAATGGACCTTTTGGCAACATACCTTTAACCGCACTTTCGATGATCATTTCAGGCTTTTTAGCTTGTAACTTGTCGAAAGAAATCGATTTTAATCCACCTGGGTATCCAGAGTGAGCGTGGTACATTTTGTCTGTGAACTTAGCACCAGTAACAGCTACTTTTTCAGCATTTACAACGATGATGTAATCACCAGTGTCAACGTGAGGAGTGTACTCAGCTTTATGCTTACCACGTAAACGACGTGCGATTTCAGTAGCCATACGGCCTAATGTTTTGCCTTCAGCGTCGATAACAAACCAATCGCGCTGTACAGATTCAGGCTTAGCAGTAAAAGTTTTCATTATTAAATGAACCCTATACAAAAATTCTAAATTTTGAAGCTTTCGCTTCCCCATACATTTTATGCCAGTAAACCCCTTCGAGAATGCTTGGCAAAGGCCAATAAACACGACCTGTTTTGGGCTGGGGCGCGAATTATATAGAAAGGTTAAAAAAAGATCACTAAAAATCTGCCATTAAAACTGATTTTTCTATGCTTTTTATCCGACCTAACGTCATTTAATCGAATTATGGGATATGCGGCTCTGCTAAATAGTCGTGTGACTGCATTTCTTGCAAGCGACTGATACAGCGCTTAAATTCGAAACTCAGCAAGCCATCAGTGTATAAATCTAAAAGCGGCACTTCAGATGATATAATCAGTTTTACTTTACGCTCATAGAACTCATCGACAAGGGCAATAAAACGTCTTGCTGTATCATCTTTACCAGTTCCCATTTGCTTCACATTACTCATCAGCACAGAGTGATAAATACGGCTAATTTCCATATAGTCAGTTTGACTTCTCGGCCCTTCACACAAAGCCTCAAAATCAAAAAACGCCACGCCATCGCATTCTGCGCGGCACGGGATCATACGATTTTCAATCTCTACTTCGAGGTCGTAACTAACGGGCTCAACCGACAACTGCTTAAAATACGTTTGTAGGTTTGTATCAGCATCAGCATCAAGTGGAGAATGGAAAATTTCAGCTTGCTCAAGTGTTCGCAAGCGGTAATCAATACCGTGATCGACATTGACGATTTCACAGTTAGCGTTAATTAAATCAATCGCCGGCAAAAAACGGGCTCTTTGTAACCCATTGCGATACAGCTCATCAGGAATGATATTTGACGTTGCGACAAGTACTACATTGTGGCTGAATAGCTTTTCGAATAAGCCACCAAGTAACATAGCATCAGTTATATCCGAAACAAAAAACTCATCGAAACAAATGATTTTTGCTTCTTTGGCTATCTTTTCAGCAATAGTATCGAGCGGATTAGCAACGGCTTTTAGTAATTTAAGTTCATCGTGAACACGGTGCATAAATCGGTGAAAGTGCACCCGCATTTTATTTTCAAACGGCAAACAATCGAAGAAGGTATCAACTAAATAGGTCTTACCTCGACCAACCCCACCCCAAAAATACAAACCTCTAACCGATTGCTCAGTTTTTTTAGCAAATAATTTGCTAAAAAAAGTCTGCTTTGGCTGTTGATCCTGAGCGATTAAATCATCATATAGACGTTGTAGATGCTTGATTGCATTTTCTTGTGCTGGATCATGATGAAAGTCTTCACGTTTTAAATCGTTTTGATATCTTTGTAGTGGTGTTGTCATTTGTTAATCGAGCAATAGTCTAAAGCCTTTGTGCGTGCTATAAATGCTAACACGCAGTGGTATTTTTATATAGAGGATGATGTTATGAGTTGGATTATTGGTTTTGCCCTTTTTGTCGTTGGTATTGTGGTAGGTATCATTGCGAGTCGATTTATTCCTGCCTTAGGTGGCGATAAAGCAGAGTTATCAGCAGAGCTAGAGCAAAGCCAGCAAGCGCAAGAATCGTTAAAACAAGAATTAACAGATTATATTGGTTCAGTGCAAAAGACATTTGAACAAGTTGCGCAACAAGCTGAAAAGGCAGCACTTGCAGCACAAACTTACAACGATAAAATTCAATCTAGCGATAAAATCGATGAAGAGCTGTTTCCATTTTTTGGCGTAGAAACGAGCCAAGAAATCCGTCAGGCTGTGCGTAAAAAATCATTGAGCGATAGCCTTGAAAAGACAGATAAAGAAAATGCACCTAAAGATTATTCAGAAGGTAGCTCTGGGCTTTTAGAGGCAGAATCGGCTAAATAAAAAGCGTTTAGTTGTTAATTCACCGCAGTTTTTGAACTTTAAAAATAATCTCAGGTCAGTTAGCTAAACAGACACGATTTATTACAAACATTAAAAAAGTCGTGTCTGATTTAATTTTGGCGCGTTACTTTTTACGATTTCAAAACAATAAAACTTGAAGTCATAAATCAAGACCCGTTTAGAGTGCTGATTTAATCACGTAAAAGTAATGTACCCTTTTATTAGTTGAAGGAGAGTTTATGTTTAATATGTTTAAGGCAAATACGCCTAAGCTTATTTTATTATCTTTATTTTTAATTTTATCCCCAGCAAGCTTTGCTAATCTTCCTTGGTTCGATAACGACCAACCGCCAACACTGGCCCCTATGCTTGAAAAAACGACGCCAGCTGTCGTTAATATCTCTGCTGCAGGCACTAAGACTAACCAACAACAGTTACCTGACGCGCTTCGTTATTTTTTTGGTAACCGCGCACCTCAAGCTCAAGAGCGCCCTTTCAAGTCAGTCGGCTCTGGTGTCATCATCAATGCAGATAAAGGTTATGTCGTGACCAATCACCACGTGATCGACGATGCAGATAAAATCGCCATCACGCTAAAAGATGGTCGTCAGTTTGATGCCAAGCTTTTGGGCTCTGATGCTGACTCTGATATTGCGCTACTGCAAATTGATGCTGAAAACTTAACAGATGTGAAAGTAGCCGATTCAGACAAATTAAGAGTAGGCGATTTTGCCATTGCAATTGGTAACCCATTTGGTTTAGGCCAAACGGTAACTTCGGGCATTATTTCTGCCTTGGGTCGCTCTGGCTTAGGTATTGAGCAATACGAAAACTTTATTCAAACGGATGCTGCCATCAACTCAGGTAACTCTGGTGGTGCACTCGTTAACTTCAACGGTGAATTAATCGGTATTAACACAGCGATCCTTGGCCCTAACGGTGGTAATGTCGGTATTGGCTTTGCTATCCCTGCTAACATGATGCAAAGCTTAGTTGACCAAATTTTAGAGTACGGTGAAGTGCGTCGTGGTGTCTTAGGTATCACTGGTAGTAATTTAAATGCCGAATTAGCTGAAGCTCTTGAGTTAAAAACTACACAAGGTGCCTTTGTCGGCCAGGTATTTGAGGATACTGCTGCTGCAGATGCAGGCCTGCAAGCTGGTGATGTAATTGTCAGTGCAAACGGCCAGAAAATCACAAGCTTCCACGAATTACGCGCTAAAGTTGGTACTTTAGGTGCAGGCAAAGTAGTCAAACTAGGTGTCATTCGCGATGGTAAAGCACTTTCTGTCAAAGTGACTTTAGGTCAAAGTGAGGGAGGCAACCTAGCCGCTTCAAGCTTACACCCTGCATTTGAAGGCGCTACCTTAAGTAATGGCCAAACCAATAAGCAAGAACAAGGTGTCGAAGTAACTGAAGTTGAAGCCCGCTCAGCTGCTCATGCTATTGGTCTGAAGTCAGGCGATATTATTGTTGGCGTAAACCGCAAACGCGTAGAAAGTATTAGCCAATTACGCGAGCGTCTAGATGATGCAAGCAAAAAAGGGTTAATTGCACTGAATGTTGTTCGCGGCAATGCAAGCTTATATATTATGATTCGCTAATTTTTAGCAAACTCAATCAAAGCCCTAAGTGAAAACTTGGGGCTTTTTGTTTTTTACCCAATAAAAACGTTTATACTTGCTGCAAACGATAATAATGAAGCTCGATTAGCGATGAAAACTTTACCTCAAACAATCAGTTATATTCTCAATACACTTGCGATTGGTATTGTATTAACTTTTGTCGCCTTTGCTTTATTTCCCGATTTACGCAACAACAATTTGCTTTGGAATAAACTATTTAGCCAAGACCAAAACAACCAACGCCCTATCTCTTATGCAAAAGCGGTAGCAAAAGCCGCACCAGCGGTTGTTAATATTTACTCTGAAGGCTTTCAAACCAATCGTTTTGTTAATACTGCTAAACGCAAAGTACAGCGCTTAGGTTCTGGTGTGATCGTCTCTAACAAAGGCTTTATCTTAACGGCAGAACATGTAGTTAAAAATGCAGAACTAATACGTGTAGCACTACAAGATGGCAGAACATTTGAAGCTCAGCTAATTGGTGCAGACCCTGCAACTGACCTCGCGGTATTATATGTGGAAGCGAATAATTTGCCTGTAATATCGACACAAAATCGCTACCCTATTCAACCCGGGGACTTAGTACTTGCCATCGGCAACCCATACAACTTAGGCCAAACGATCACGCAAGGTATTATCAGTGCTACCGGCCGCTCAGGATTAAACTCTTCACCAGATATTAATTTAGATTACTCAAACTTTATCCAAATGGATGCAGCTATCAATGACGGTAATTCAGGTGGTGCGCTCGTAAACTCTAATGGTGACCTCGTTGGCATTAGCTCAGCTAAACTCGCTAACCGCTTGCGCAATAAAGCCCAAGGCATCTTCTTTGCTGTTGATGCTAAACTCGCACTAGAGGTCATGGATAAAATTATCGCTGATGGGCGTGTCGTAAGAGGCTACTTAGGTATTTCAGGTAGTAATCAACAACTATCTGCAAGTGATAAGCTTGCGAGTAATGCAATAGGAATACGAGTAACAGATCTTGACCCTATAGGGCCAGCAGCGAAAGCGGGAATGCAAGTGGGTGATGTTATTATCCAACTTGCTGGGCAAGCTATTTTAAATCCAGCCGATGCACTGCAGTTTATTGAAGAAACCAAACCAGGAACTCAAGTTCCCTTGGTGATTTTACGCAAGAACGTAAAGCTGAAAGTGACTGCAACTGTAATTGAGTTGCCTACCAAACGATAGGCAACGCAACTTTATCAAGAAATTCGAGTAACTGTTGCACCAAGCTGCGCAAACTTAGTCTCTATTTTCTCATAACCGCGGTCTAAGTGATAAATACGATCGACAATCGTTGTGCCATCGGCCACTAAGCCTGCAATTACAAGACACGCTGAGGCTCTTAAATCGGTCGCCATAACTTGAGCTCCCGTTAATTGCGCATTACCATGTGAAATGGCCGTGTTGCCCTCTAATTCAATTTCAGCACCCATACGCTGTAATTCAGGTACGTGCATAAAACGGTTTTCAAAAATCGTCTCACGAATTGTCCCCGTCCCTTTAGCCAAGCAATTTAACGTCGTAAACTGTGCTTGCATGTCCGTTGGGAAAGCAGGGTGAGGTGCCGTTTTAATACTTACCGCATTGAGTTCTCGGCCGCGCATATCTAGGGTAATTGAATTTTCATCACTTTCAATATGAGCACCCGCCTCTTGTAGTTTACTGATAACTGCTTCTAGTAAATCAGCGCGAGTGTGGGTACAAGTAATTTTACTTTGCGTCGCCGCGGCTGCGACTAAGAAAGTACCGGTTTCAATACGATCAGGCAAAATACTGTGCTGACAACCAGATAAAGTTTCAACACCTTCAATAGTAATAGTATCAGTACCAGCACCAGTGATCTTGGCACCCATGCTGATCAAACAATTTGCTAAATCGACTACTTCAGGCTCACGAGCAGCATTTTCAAGTACAGTTGTACCCTCAGCTAAGGTTGCTGCCATTAATAAGTTTTCAGTCCCCGTTACCGTTACCGTATCAAAGAAGATACGCGCGCCTTTTAATCGGCCATCGACACGTGCATGAATATAACCTTTATCGACGGTTACTTCTGCACCCATTTGCTGCAGGCCATGAATATGAAGATTGACGGGTCTTGCTCCAATAGCGCATCCACCCGGTAATGAGACTTGTGCTTGACCACAACGAGCGACTAAAGGTCCTAGCGCTAAAATTGAAGCCCTCATCGTTTTCACCAATTCATAGGGTGCTAACGTTGAACTAATATTGGCCGCATCAAATAAATAACTATCATCATTAAGCTGTTTTGCTGAAATACCGAGTTCAGCCAACAGTTTGATACTGGTTTTGATATCTCTCAGTTCTGGAACATTACTTAATGTAAAAGGATCAGCTGTTAGAATGCTGGCAAATAAAATGGGTAAAGCGGCATTTTTAGCACCTGAAATACGGACTTCTCCGCTTAGGTGAGCGCCACCTGTAATTTCTAATTTATCCATGAGAGTGGGTAACCTGTAAAAACAAAAACACAGCCTAAGCTGTGTTTATAAAAGCGTTGAATGTAGTAGCAATAATTTAGAAGTTTAATAACTTGTGCTTGCGATACTCTTCCGGAGTAAAAGCCTTGATAGATACTGCGTGCATACTACCGTCAGCGATGATTTCCATTAAGGGCGCATAAATAGTTTGTTGACGTTTCACTGAGCGCATACCTTCAAAGATTTCACCAACAGCGATAACTTCATAATGTGAACCGTCCGCTTTCAATTCAAGATCGGTCAATTCCACTTTTTCCGCTATTAATGCTTTAATTTGCTCAAGATCCATATTTTCTATACACCTAAAATATCATCTACACCGCTAATGCGGGCTAATTTAATCAATTTATCTGAAGGGTTAACAATTTCAAGTTGGCAACCTTGATTATCAAGTTTGATGCCTTGTTGTAGCAACCAAGCTAAACCGGCTGTATCGACCAAAGACAATGCAGCTAAATTCAACTCAACTTGAGTGCCATTTGCCGTAACATTTAAACTATCGAGCGATTTAAAACGAGTTAACTCGCCTGATAATTGAAACTGTCCTTCAGAGACTTGGCTTAATTGTGCCATTAATTTGCCTCTTTGTCTTTAAGTACTAGAGAGGCCTTAGACTTATCTTTTAAATCTTTAATAACCTGATCTATACCCTGACGGTTAATAGCGGCACCAATTTGGCTTCGCTTACTATTTAACATTGAGATACCTTCAGCATCCATATCAAATGCGTACCATTTACCTGATTTACTGTTGCGTCTTAGTTTGAAGTACAACTCAATATCAGGACGGCCAGCCTCAATAATTTTGCTTTTAACAACCACAATTTTACTTTTAGCATCAACGGCTTTAGGCGGCTCGACTTCTACTCGCTGACTAGGACGATAATTGGTAAACACCTGCGCATATACAGTGATCATGTAATCTTTGAACGCATTAACAAATTCTTTGCGTTGAGACTTATTTAAGCGTTTGTAATGTTTATTGCCTAATACTTTAAACGATGCATATTTATAGTCGACATAAGGCAGCATCTCGTCTGTGATGATGGCTTTTAAATGATTCGGGTTATTCTTTATATCCGCTATTTCATTGTTAAAACGATTAAATGTAATCTCCGCTACTTTGGCTAATAACACGTATGGATCAGTTTGTTCCAACTTTTCTGCTTGGCTGTAGCTACTGAATAAAGCAGCAAACAGGCTTAGTAGCGGAATAAGGATCAGTTTTTGAATTCTTTTCATTAAAATCTAATCTCGAATTTGAATACGAACATAGAGTTAGCTGTCATCACTTTGGCTAAATAAGAACTGACCAATCAACTCTTCAAGTACAAGCGCTGATTTAGTATCTTCGATAAAACCACCATCAGTTAAGATTTCAGTTTCAAAGCAGTCTTCTTCACCTTCATCACAAGTTTCAACAAAACCCGGCTCTAAACCTAAATATTGTTCGCCTAACAAACCTGCCGTTAAAATACTGAGCGAACTTGTTTCAGCAAAATCATTGTACTGTGCATACATATCCATAGTAACGACTGGCACATAGTCAGTGCGATCTAGTTCAATGTTGGCAACTCGACCGACAACAACACCACCGACTTTAACAGGGCTACGAACTTTAAGTCCTCCGATATTGTCGAACTTTGCGTGTAACTTGTACGTTTCACTTGGCCCTACTGCCCCTGCATCAGCCACTTTAAAGGCTAAAGCTAAAAAAGCGAATACGCCAGCAACAATAAATAAACCTACCCAAAACTCCACTTTGCGGCTGGTCATCTTACTCTCCAAACATAAAAACAGTTAAAATAAAATCAAGTCCTAACACGGCAAGAGATGAGTGAACCACAGTTTGAGTGGTTGCTTTACTGATCCCTTCCGAAGTAGGCACACAGTCGTAACCACGGAAAATTGCAATCCAAGTTACAACAAAGGCAAATACGACACTTTTGATAAAGCCATTCATGACATCGTCGTGTAAATCAACTGATGCTTGCATCACTGCCCAGAAGTTACCTGCATCAACACCAAGCCATTCAACACCAACTAAATGCCCGCCATAAATACCAACAGCACTGAACATAAATGCCAAAATAGGCATGCTGTAAAAACCAGCCCAAAAGCGTGGTGCAATAACTCGCTTTAATGGGTCAACAGCCATCATTTCCATGCTAGTTAATTGCTCAGTCGCCTTCATCAAACCGATTTCGGCAGTTAGAGCCGAACCTGCGCGGCCAGCAAATAACAATGCAGTAACAACTGGACCTAGTTCTCTTAATAAAGCCAGAGCAACCATAGGCCCTAAGCTATTTTCAGCGCCGTAATCAATCAGTATGGTGTAACCCTGTAAAGCGAGTACCATCCCGATAAACAAACCACTAACGACAATTATCGCTAGTGATTGCACACCCACAACGTAAATTTGTTTAATGACGAGTGGGGTATTTTTAATAAATTTAGGCCAAGCAAATAACGCAAAAAACAGCATTAATGTAGCACGACCACTGGTGTTAATTGACTGTAACGCCGAACGTCCAATTTGACTGATCATGATAAAACCTCTTTTAGCTGTTCAGCAAAAGGTTTAGCTTGGAAATGGAAAGGCACCGGCCCATCGGCTTCACCTGTCATAAATTGATGAACAAGCGGTGATGAATCATTAGCTAATTGCTCTGGCGTACCGTGGCCAATAACCTTTTTGTTAGCCATGATATAAACGTAGTCGGCAATACTCATCACTTCTGCTAGATCATGTGATACCACGATTGAAGTCAAACCTAGCGCATCATTTAACTGACGAATTAATTTAATTAATACCCCCATGGATATGGGATCTTGGCCAACAAAAGGCTCATCATACATGATAAGTTGAGGGTCTAGAGCAATCGCTCTAGCAAGTGCAGCACGACGTGCCATACCACCTGATAATTCATTAGGCATCAAGTTAGCTGCACCTCTCAAACCAACGGCATTCAGTTTCATTGCTACCATTGCAGAAATAAGTGGTTCAGAAAGCTTGGTGTGCTCGCGAATTGGAAAAGCTACGTTGTCATGCACTGACATTTCCGTAAACAAAGCACCACTTTGAAACAGCATGCTCATTTTCTTACGGACTTCGTACAGTTTTTTGCGAGAGATTTGTGCAATATCGTCGCCGTCAAAAAGTATGCGACCAGCGTCAGGTTTTAATTGACCGCCAATCAACCTTAACAAGGTTGTTTTACCTATACCGCTTGGCCCCATAACCGCAACAACCTTACCTTTTGGTATAGTTAGACTGATATCGTCATAGATAACGCGATCATCACGCTTAAACGTTAGGTTTTCAATTTGAACAAAGTGTTCAGTATTCATCCATTTCCTTGCAATTGAGCCACTAAAAAGTGCCCCTTCAGCTACATGTGTGTAATTTATGCGAATCAGAGTGTAGATTCTACCATTAAGTCGTGATTTACGACGAAATATTGTTAATAAAAGTTCAGCTTCCGATATAATGTGTTGAAGATTCAGTTTTTTATTTATTTGCGGTGTTCGATGTTAATTACATCTATTTTACTTATTGTTGGCTTAATTGGTTTAGTTTGGAGTGCAGACCGTTTTGTATACGGTGCAGCAGCACTAGCTCGGAACCTTGGATTATCGCCTCTTATTATCGGTTTAACCATAGTAGCTATGGGTTCTTCAGCACCCGAAATGATGGTCGCAGCAACAGCAGCAATGGAGGGTAAACCCGATACTGCAATTGGTAACGCAATTGGCTCAAATATTACTAATATCACCTTGGTATTAGGCTTAACAGCATTGCTCAAACCTCTGATTGTTTCTTCAACCACAATAAAACGCGAGTTACCCTTAGTACTCATCAGTTCAGCTTTTGCTGTCTGGCTGTTGTCAGATTTAGACTTAACTCGAATAGAAGGTATTGTTTTATTTGCAGGTTTCTTGTTAACCATAGGCTTGCTTACTTTCTTAGCGTTAAAACGCAAGTATGAAGTTGGCGAAGATGCATTAGAAGAAGACTTTGATGAAGAAGTACCTGATAACGTGCCGATGAATAAAGCCATATTTTGGCTGATTGCAGGTATGGTACTGTTACCACTGAGCTCAAGTATATTGGTCGATTCAGCAGTCGATATTGCTAAGTACTTTGGCCTTTCGGACTTAGTGATTGGCTTAACGATTATTGCCATAGGTACTTCTTTACCAGAACTAGCTGCATCAATGGCAGGTGTTCTAAAAGGAGAAGACGATTTAGCATTAGGTAATATCGTTGGCTCAAATATCTTCAATGCGTTAGCTGTCTTAGCACTGCCAGGTATCATAGCTCCGGGGATGATAGATGCTGCAATTATGAACCGCGACGCTTTAATTATGTTAGGTGTTACCGTTGTACTACTGATGATGGCTATTGGTATCAGTAAAAATCGAAGCATCAACAGAGTTGAAGGTGGCTTATTATTGGCTGGTTTTATCGGCTATCAATACTTCCTATTTTCTCAAGTTTAAGGTGTAGTAAATGCCTCTAACTGAACAAAACATCAATGCGATTGCTATTTCAGTATTAGAAACGGAAATTCAGGCTTTAGAAGATCTCAAACAATATATCAACCAAGCCTTTTACTCAGCAGTTGAACTAATGCTCAACTGCCAAGGTAAAGTCATTGTTATTGGAATGGGTAAATCAGGTCATATCGGCAATAAAATAGCGGCGACATTAGCGAGTACTGGAACACCGGCATTTTTTGTACACCCAGCTGAAGCAAGTCATGGCGACCTTGGCATGATAGGTAAAAGCGACGTTATTTTAGCCATTTCTAATTCGGGTGAAACAGAAGAAGTGGTAAAGATTTTACCTGTGATCAAGCGATTAGGTTGTGCCACTATCAGCATGACAGGAAATGAGCATTCAAGCTTAGCGCAAGAGTCTGATCATCATATCTGTGTAAAAGTGGAGAAAGAAGCGTGCCCACTTGGTCTCGCACCGACATCAAGTACAACTGCAACATTAGCTATGGGCGATGCACTTGCCATTAGTTTACTAGAAGCTAGAGACTTTACCGAAACTGACTTTGCCTTTTCCCACCCAGCAGGCAGCCTAGGACGAAAATTATTACTCAGAGTCAGTGATTTAATGCATCACGGTGATGCACTACCAACAGTCCATCAAGATACCTCTATCATCAAAGCCTTGCTGGTTATTTCAGAAAAAGGAATGGGGTTTGCGGCAGTCCTTAATGATGAAGCAAAACTATTAGGTGTTTATACGGACGGTGATTTACGTCGCAGCCTTGATGAGAAAATTGATATCTATAACAGCACATTAAAAGAGGTTGTTAAACCAGGCTGCATCACCATCAAACCACAAATGCTAGCTGCTGAGGCACTGGCATTAATGGAAGAAAAAGCGATTAATGGCTTATTGGTTGTTGATGATTCAGGCCAATTGGTTGGCGCACTTAATATGCACGACTTATTAAAAGCAAAGGTTTTATAATGTTTGACACTCTTTACACACGTCTTTCCGATCAACAACTCACCCTTTTCAAACAAACTCAGCTGCTAATTTGTGATATTGATGGTGTTTTTAGCGATGGTCGAATTTATCTTGGCAACCAAGGTGAAGAGTTAAAAGCCTTTCACACTCGCGATGGTTTTGGCATTAAAGCAATCATAAACGAAAACATTCAAGTTGCCGTAATCACTGGCCGTAAATCACACATTGTTGAAAACCGAATGCAATCATTGGGCGTTCAACACATCTTCCAAGGTCAAAGTGATAAATTACAAGCATATGCAAAGTTAAAAGAACTAACCAGCTTAGACGACAGTCAAATTGCCTACATTGGTGATGACGTACCGGATCAAACAGTAATGGAAAAAGTAGGTTTAGCGATAGCCGTTCAAGATGCACACCCAATTATCAGTCAACTTTGTCATTACCAAACTCAAGTTAGAGGTGGTTTTGGCGCAGTGAGAGAAGTTTGCGATACATTACTACAAGTCAGAAATCGACTTGAGTACGCTCAAGGTATGAGCGTATAAATCATGCGTCACTTTATATTACTATTTCTATTTAGCTTAGGTGCCTTAGCCTTTTTCTACAATGAGTGGAGTAAACAACCCATTAAAGCTGTAGAAAAGAAAACAGAAACGGTGCAGCCTGACTATATTGCTGAAGATATTAAAGTGAGAATTTTTGACGATGCCGGCCAACCCAACGCTGAGTTAGAATCAAGCTACATGGCTTATTACGCCAATACCGATTCGGCTAATTTTACTCAAAGTATTTATCGCGTATTTAATCAAGAAGATACTAATTGGCAGTTAACCGCTAACCAAAGTCAACTGGTAGAGCAAGAATTTATTTACTTAACTGGTGGCGTTGAACTTGTAGCACTGACGCCCTCACCTTGGTTTAGTCACTTTAGCTTAGATACCTTAGATATCAATTTAATTGATAAGAGCATTTACTCTGATTCCAATGTTAAAGCTTACGGCGACAATATTAACTTATCAGCGATAGGACTTTCGGGTAACCTTGCACAAGAACAATTGCTACTTGAACAATCTGTAAACGCAACCATTAAAGCGGAATAATCAAAATGAAACGGTTTTCATCCCTCTTGCTCAGCCTCTCACTAATGTTATCACCATGTTATGCGGTCGATTTAGAAGCAAGTAAAGCACTGATTGATAAAAGCGCTCCAATCGTAGTCGATGCCGATGAGCAAGAATTGGATATTAAAAATAATACACTGACCTTCACAGGTAATGTCGAAATCAGCCAAGGCTTATTATCTATCAAGGCAGATAAGCTCAATATAATTAAAGGTGACACTGACAACTCAAAAGTACTGATTGCCTACGGTCAACCTACCGTTTTCAGTCAAAAGCTAGACGATGGCAGTTACTTATCAGCACAAGCAAAACAGATAAAGTACAAAGTGACCGAAAAAGAGCTAACTCTAAAAGGCGACGCTAAAATTAACCAAGCAGACAGCCAAATAAGCGGCGATGAAATAAAATACAACGTTGCCCAAAAGAAATTAGTGGCCTCTTCAAGTGAAGACAGCAAACAGCGCGTTCATACCGTTTTAAACCTAGGTGAATAAAAGAGCATGGCAGTACTTAAAGCCTCACATTTAGCTAAAAGCTATAAAAATAGACAAGTGGTGCAAGATGTATCCCTGGAAGTGCAATCGGGGCAGATTGTTGGGCTACTCGGTCCTAATGGTGCTGGTAAAACGACAACCTTCTACATGGTTGTAGGCTTAGTCAATGCCGATAAAGGCGAAGTTCATCTAGATGATGTCGATATGAGTTTACTGCCCATGCACGAACGAGCACGCTTGGGTGTTGGCTACCTGCCACAAGATTCTTCAATCTTTAAAAAATTGACCGTTAGCCAAAATATCATGGCTATTTTAGAAGTACGAAAAGAATTATCTTCCGAACAAAGGCAAGATAGGCTTGAAGAATTGCTCAGTGAGTTCCATATTAATCATATACGAAATAGTTTAGGTATGAGTTTATCAGGTGGTGAGCGACGTCGCGTAGAAATCGCTCGAGCTTTAGCTGCTGATCCTGCCTTTATTCTGTTAGATGAACCTTTTGCTGGCGTTGACCCAATATCAGTCATCGACATTAAAAGAATCATCACTCACCTCAAAGAAAGAGGGATTGGTGTCTTAATCACAGACCATAATGTGAGGGAGACTTTAGATGTGTGTGAAAAGGCATACATTGTTAGTCAGGGGAACTTAATTGCATCAGGTAAACCAGAACAAATTCTTACAAACCAGCAAGTTAGAGAAGTTTACTTAGGTGAGCAATTTAAGTTATAAGGTCACTAGTGCATTACGATTTCGCATTATTAGGAATAATATAATTTCATGAAGCAAAGTTTACAGCTCAAGTTTAGTCAACAGCTGACTATGACGCCGCAATTGCAACAAGCCATCCGTTTGCTGCAATTATCGACGTTGGACTTGCAACAAGAAATTCAAGAAGCACTGGATGCCAACCCACTGTTAGAAACAGATGATTTCGAACAGGCCGCTGGTGATGAAGCGCTAGACAATATCAAAGAACCAACAAATGGCGAAGCAGCTACGGCTGATATTGATGGCTTTGAAGAAAACAGTTACAGCGATAGCCTAGATCAACTAGAACGTCAGGATATTCCAGACCAATTACCGACAGATTCAACGTGGGACGATCACCTTTCTCAAGCAGCTAGCCCTGCCAGTAAGAGTACTTCTTCATCGGGTATAGGTGGTGATGACATGGTTTATCAGGGTGAAACCACTGAATCTATTCGCGATCACCTATTTTGGCAAATGGATCTGACTCCTTTCTCGCCAACCGATAAAGCCATAGCTACCGCAATCATAGATGCTGTTGATGATTCAGGTTACTTAACGGTCACAGCAGAAGATGTGTTAGAGAGCTTAGGACAAGAAGAAGTTGAATTAGATGAAGTTGAAGCGGTATTAAAACGCATTCAATTATTCGACCCTATTGGAGTTGCCTCTCGCTCAGCTCAAGAGTGCCTAATGGTTCAATTAAGGCAGTTCGAACCTGAGACTGAATGGCTAAATGAAGCCATGTTAGTTGTCTCCAAGCACATCGATTTATTGGCAAATCGCGACTTTCGCACATTAGCCAGAAAAACACGTCTAAAGGAAGATGCATTACGCGAAGTAATGAAACTCATCCATACACTAAACCCAAGGCCGGGTAATCAAGTGATCGCGGAAGAGGCACAATACATAGTACCTGATGTATCGGTTAGAAAAGAAAAAGGGCGCTGGTTGGTTGAATTAAACCCTGACAGTGTACCAAAACTGAAAGTAAACGAAGAATATGCAGCACTGACTCGAACTGCAAAAGATTCAAGTGACACGCAATTTATTCGCTCTCATATGCAAGATGCAAAGTGGTTTATTAAAAGCCTTGAGAGCCGTAATGAAACGCTATTAAAAGTTGCACGTTGTATCGTCGAACACCAGTACGGTTTCTTCGAATACGGTGATGAAGCAATGAAACCGCTTGTGTTAAATGACATTGCGGAAGACGTTGAGATGCACGAGTCCACTATCTCTCGTGTTACAACGCAAAAATACATGCACACCCCTAGAGGGATTTTTGAGTTGAAGTACTTCTTCTCAAGCCATGTTAGTACAGAAAACGGCGGTGAATGTTCTTCTACCGCTATCCGCGCCTTGATCAAGAAGTTGGTTGCAGCGGAGAGCCCTAATAAGCCATTGAGTGACAGTAAAATCACTGACTTATTAGCAGAGCAAGGTATCAAGGTGGCAAGACGAACGATTGCAAAATATCGAGAGTCTTTATCAATACCACCATCGAATCAACGTAAAAGCCTGCTTTGATAAAGCAGTTTAATAACCGAAGAGGAAAAGCCTATGCAAATCAATCTAACTGGACGCCATGTTGAAGTTACTGAGTCATTAAAAGAGTATGTAGATTCTAAATTTGCTAAGCTTGAGAGGCATTTTGATCATATCAACAATGTTTATGTGATACTAAGTGTAGAAAAACTCGTACAAAAAGCTGAAGCAACATTGCATTTAAACGGCGGCGAAATTTTTGCGACCCAAGAACATGAAAACATGTACGCTTCGATTGATGGCTTAATCGATAAACTCGATCGCCAAGTTATTAAACACAAAGAAAAATTAAAGAGTCATTAAATTCTTTTATGGACGTCACATCGTTAATTTTACCGGACTGCGTATTTTGCGCAGTGCCGGTAAGCAGTAAAAAAAAACTGCTTCAGTATGTCAGCCAATTGGCGTCAAAGCATTACCCAGAACTTGAAGAGCAAAGTATCTTAGAGGCTTTGTTAAATAGAGAACGATTAGGCAGTACAGGAATTGGCCAAGGGATCGCATTACCCCACGGTCGACTAAAAGACACCGAGAAAAATGTGTCTTTATTGGTAACAACTGAAAAACCAATAGATTTTGATGCGATAGACAATCAACCGGTACAGGTATTTTGTGTATTGCTAGCACCTGAACACGAGTGTAAAAATCACTTGAGCTCACTTGCTGCTATTGCAGAAAAACTATCGGATAAACAAATTCTTAAAAATATTAAACACGCCCGCGACAACGAAGCTCTGTATCAAGCTTTTGTCGCTTAATTTCGCAGCACAAAAACAATAACAACTAGGTGTAGCATGTTAAAACTGGTTATATTTACTGGTCGGTCTGGTTCAGGTAAAACAGCCGCTCTTCACAACTTAGAAGACTCTGGTTATTACTGTGTGGACAATATTCCACTTGAACTACTGATGTCATTATTGAAAACCTTAGAAGGTCGATATGACAAGATCGCAGTTACCCTAGATATTCGAAATCTTACACTACCATCATCAGATCAAGTAATGAGCTACATAGATGCGTTGCAATCACAAGCTAGCATCAAGATTGTTTACTTGAACTCGAGCAATGAAACACTACTAAAACGCTTTTCTGAATCACGTCGCATTCACCCTCTTTCTCTACGTGAAACAGAATTAAGCTTAGAAGAAGCCATTTTAAAAGAAGAGAAATTACTCGCTGGTTTAAAAGAAGCCGCTGATTTAACAATTGATACAAGCACCTTGAGTATTCATCAACTCAACGACTCAGTGCATCAACAAATTCTGGGCACCAATGCTAAACAGCTACAGCTTGTTTTTACCTCTTTTGGTTTCAAACACGGCTTACCGCAAGACGCAGACTATGTATTCGATGTTAGGTTTTTACCTAACCCACATTGGATAAGTGACCTTAGGCCATTAACAGGCTTAGATCAGCCCGTGCAAGACTATCTAAGCGAGCAACCTGAAGTACATGAGTTTATCTGGCAAGTAAAAGTATTCTTGAACACTTGGTTACCAGCACTAGAAAAAAACAATCGCAGTTATGTCACGATTGCGATTGGCTGTACTGGCGGTCAACATCGCTCTGTTTACATCGCTGAAATGTTAGGCCAAGCATTTAAACAAGACAGAGACAACGTTGCTATATTGCATAGAGAGCAAGGCGGTAAAAAGAAAAACGGATGATCACCAGAACATTAACCATAACTAACAAGCTAGGTCTACACGCCAGAGCAGCTACAAAACTTGCTGAATTGGCTATGCAATTTAAAAGTGAAGTAACCATTCATTGTGACAATAAACAAGCCAAAGCCAACAGTGTCATGGGCTTGTTGATGTTAGCGGGTGCTCAAGGTAAGCAAATAGAAGTAAGTAGTGATGGTGCTGATGCCCAAGCGGCATTAGATGCAATTGCACAACTAATTGAAGCCAAATTTGAAGAAGAGGATTAATTAGTTTTACCTTTTAAGCCAATCCACCGCTACACTTAACTAATAATTACAAGGCTTTACTACAAAATAAGATGCCTGAAGCATTTGAACAAGAACACGCCCACGAACAACTAACCGAAATAAACCGCGCAATTAGCCGCGGCATGTTTGTGCGCGTGCGTAACTTGCTTCATGAAATGCCCACGGCTGATGTTGCCTTTATTTTAGAATCAACACCGGCAAAAGAGCGTAACTTACTCTGGCAGTTGATAGATAATGACTTTCACGGCGAAATTTTAGAAGAACTCTCAGAAGACGTTCGTAACGGTATCATTCAGAAAATGAACCCTGCCATGCTTGCAGAAGCAACAGAAGGCATGGATACCGATGACTTAGCCGAAGTTTTACGTAGTCTACCAAACGATACTTATCAAGAAGTATTAAACTCACTCGATAGCCAAGACAGAGTCCGAGCCGAAAAAGCACTCGCATATGCAGATGGTACCGCAGGTGCCATCATGAATACGGATACTGTCACGTTAAGAGCCGATGTGAGTACCGAAGTCGTCATGCGTTACTTAAGACTCAGAGGACAGCTACCAGAAGCGACTGATGTACTTTATGTTGTAGACGATGATGACAAACTGATCGGCGAATTACCGCTTTCGACACTAGTCGTTACTGCTAACCCTGCAACGTTAGTTGCTGACATCATGGACCAAGATGCAGAAACGATCCGCGACAGTATGGATGAATCTGATGTTGCACAGTTATTTGAGCGACACAATTGGATCTCAGCTCCCGTCGTCGATGAAGATAATCATCTACTTGGCCGTATCACAATCGATGATGTGGTTGATATTATTCGTGAAGACGCTGAACACTCAATGATGAGTATGGCGGGTTTAGATGATGAAGAAGATACCTTTGCGCCTGTACTCAAAAGTACTCAAAGGCGCTCTGTATGGCTTGGTATTAACTTATTAACCGCACTCATGGCTGCGGCCGTATCGAGTATGTTTGAGGATATATTAGGTCAACTAGCCGTACTAGCCGTGCTTAACACTATCGTGCCGAGTATGGGTGGTATTGCAGGTAACCAAACCTTAACTTTGGTTATTCGCGCAATGGCGCTTGGCCATGTAGCCCCAACTAACGTGCGTTGGTTGATCGTAAAAGAGTTTACTATAGGCGTACTAAACGGATTGCTTTGGGCGGTATTACTCGCAACCGTTGTAGCTATCTGGAAGCAAGATTTAATGCTTGGTGGGGTCATTGCCTTTGCCATGTTGATGAACATGTTAGCAGCAGGTATTGCAGGTGTAACGATTCCGCTTATTTTAAAACGTTTAGATATCGACCCAGCCCTTGCTGGTGGGGTCATTTTGACAACAGTTACCGATGTAGTGGGTATCTTTGCTTTCTTAGGTACAGCGACTTGGTTGTTAGCAAGCTAACAACCAAGGTTGCGATTCATAACAGTTTAACTACCTGCAATTTGCATTTCTTCTAGAATCACTGAACCCGTATAAATGCTGCCTCGAGGATCAATATCATCACCTATGGCGACAATATTATTGAGCATGTCTGTTAAATTACCGGCAATGGTTATCTCGGCAACAGGGTATTGTATCTCACCATTTTCTACCCAAAAACCAGCTGCGCCTCGCGAGTAATCACCGTTAACAACATTAACGCCTTGGCCCATCATTTCAGTTACTAGTAGCCCTGTACCCAGCTTTTTAAGCATGGCTTCAAAATCGCCACCAGATTGTTTGCTCTGTAAACGCCAGTTGTGAATACCGCCAGCGTGACCAGTACTTTGCAAGTTTAATTTACGCGCAGAATAACTAGACAGTAACCAGGTTTGTAACACACCCGCTTCAACAATATTGCGCTTTGATGTTGCAACACCTTCATGGTCAAAAGTGCTACTAGCTAAACCTTGCTTAATAAAAGGGTCTTCATGAATTGTTAACCACTCTGGGAAAACTTGTTTGTCCAACTTGTCGAGTAAAAATGAAGAATTGCGATATAAATTACCGCCACTGATACCTGAAATAAAGTGACCAAATAAACTCGAAGCAACATCTGCCTTGAACATAACTGGAACTTTACCCGTTGCGATTTGGCTGGGGTTCAACCTTGCAATTACTTCTTTCGCCGCTTGTTGACCTACAAGCTCAGGTGTATCTAGCAAGTCAAATCGACGCGAAACTGTATAAGCATAATCGCGTTGCATATCTTGCTCATCTTCAGCAATGACAGCACAACTTAAACTGTGACGAGAACTTGGATAGGCGGCTAATACACCATAACTATTTCCGTAAACTCGAAAACCTTGGTGTGATGACAAACTCGCACCATCAGAATTAGTAATGCGTCCATCTTGATCAAATGCAGCTTGCTCACAGCGTTTGGTCAAAGCAATTGCGTCATCTGTAGAAATATCTGATGGGTGGTGTAAATCTAAATCTTGCTGTTGCTGAGCTTTGATCATCAATGCCTTGTCGGCCAAGCCTGAACAATCATCTTCAGAAGTGTACTTGGCAATATTACACGCTGCCTCTACCGTTCTTTTCAATGCTTCAGGTGATAAATCAGAAGTCGAAGCTGAACCTTTTCGTTTGCCATTCCACAATGCAATTCCCAAGGCACCATCGTGGTTAAACTCTACGGTTTCGACTTCCCCCAGACGAGAAGAAATTTGAATTCCCTGTGTTTTTGAGATCGAGACCTCTGCCGAATCGGCACCTAATTTTTTAGCGTAAGCAAGTGTCTCTTGTACCGCCTGCTCAACACGCTTCATTTCTTCTAACATTTAGCTCAACATCTTATCAGTCATAGAGATTACATTTAGTGTATCATATAGGGATTAGAGAAACAGAAGACAGGTTTTTATTTATGGCTAAAGATTGGTATGACATAGAAAACGCGGAAGAAATCATTTATGTCAGTAAATCTGAACTAAAACGGGATATGGATGAGTTAAAAGATCTCGGTGCTGAACTGATTGATATGCCAGCCAAAAAGCGAGCCAAGATCACCCTAGACGATGAAACACTCGAAGCCATTGCACTAGGGATAAAAATTCGTAATAAGCGCGAAGCGTTTCGCCGACACTTACAGTTTGTTGGACGTTTACTGAGAAATAAAGATGTTGAACAAATTCGTAAAGACATGCTGCGTATTCAAGAAAGCCACTTGTTAGCAGCGCAGCACAGTACAAATTTAGAAAAATTAAGGGACGAATTAATCTCAGAAGGTGACTCAGCTATTCAAACCTTGTTGCAGCAACACGAAGATCTCGATCGCAGTCGTTTACGCCAGCTAGTGCGCCAAGCCAACAAAGAAAAAGCGAAAGATCCGGAAAAGCCAAGTAAGTCTGCTCAGCAACTTTTCAGCTACTTAAAAGAGGCCATTCCTTTCGAATTATAAATGGTTAAAGTTCGTAAAGCTTAGACCTATTTTGAAACATTTATTTTGCAGTCAAAATTCACTCTATGCTATAAACTTTAGTTTCTAGCATAGAAAAAACCTAAAATAATCAAGGTAGATAACGTGAATCAAGTTGCAAAATGCTTTGTTTTACTCACAACACTCTTCAGTTTTTTATTAGTCGGCTGTAACGGCTCATCAGATAGCTCCAAAGGCAAAGAATCCGATAACCTTGGCGAACTCAAGTTAACCGTCTCGATGACATCTGAACGCTGTAGTGAAAACTGTCGACAGTTTACGGCAGATGAAATCATCACTGTCAAAGCCAAGCTTACTTTAGGCGGTATTCCACAAGACAACGAGACCATTAATTTTACGACAGACCTAGGTACATTATCTGCGACTAGTAAACTTACCGATGAAGATGGCAATGCTCGAATTAATTTAACGGCTTTTGATAACACCCTCTCATCTGGAGCCGTAACTGCTAATTTTACCCTGTTGGATGTTGATTATGCATTTGAATTTATCGCTGGAGATTCTGGCACCTTACCAGCAGGTAATTTCAACTTTAACTTTGAGAAAAACAACCAAGCAGTAAGCAGATTAGTTGTCGGTGAAGAGGTCTCTCTTGTCGCGTCCTTAAGTGATGCTGAATCGAATCCTATTTCAGGTCAAATTGTCACTTTCAGTGTGCAACAAGGTGAACTGGACACAACGACAAGCCTAACATCTGCATCAGGTATTGCCAGTGTCAGCTTTACACCAACCAGTGAAGATCTAGGCGCTTACCTAGCGCAAGCGTCTGTTACATATAACAACCAAACACTCACTGACTCCAGTCCTTATGACGTCATTTCATCGGAACCCGTTGAAGATATCATTGCCATCGAGCTAGGTTACTACGACAGTAATGACCCTAGTATTTTTTATCCTAATACCATAGGTTTTAATGGTTTCTCAGCAGAGCAAAGTAACGTTGAAATAAATACCGGGGCAAGTTTAGGTATTCAGTTAGGTGTTCAGCAGACAAGATTGCTAGAAAGCGGACAACAAGTAAAAGAAAGGTTAACGGATGCGCTAACCGTAAACTTCAACTCAGTGTGTGTATCTGCAACAGATGCAACTATTGACAGCCCAGTTACTACAATAAATGGCGAAGCATTTGCAACATACCAAGACGTCAGCTGCTCTGGCTCGGCAAGCCAAATTGATACCCTAACGGCATCGGTACAAGTTAACAACCAAACTTACACGGTAAATCGCAGTTTAACTATTTTACCTGATACTCAAGGCTCATTTGTTTTTGTCTCAGCTAACCCTGAACAAATCGCCCTCAAAGGCGCAGGTGGTGTCGGTGTATCTGAAAACTCAACACTCACTTTTCAGTTAGTCAATTCACTTGGTAATCCCCTCGCTCAAGTGCCTGTTAGCTTTTCAACACCATCGAGTGTAGGTGGTTTGAGTATTTCACCAGCTACAGCCCAAACAAACTCTCAAGGTTTTGTCACAACACAAGTGAACGCAGGTTCTGTACCATTAACAACGGTAGTCGAAGCTGTTGCAACCTTAGATGGTGGCGAACAACTTAAAACTCAATCAGGGTTACTCGTTATCAGTACGGGGATGGCGTCACAAGATAATTTCAATATTGCCGCTTCAACATTCAATGTTGAGGCAGCCACTCGAGCAGGGACGACAACAGAACTGACCGTCTATGCCAGTGACTTCAAAGGTAACGTTATCACTTCAGGCACGAGTGTCCTGTTTACTGCCGAAGCGGGCATAATCGATGCTAGTTGTGTAATCGAAGGGGTCGCTTGTACCGTGACTTGGACGAGTTCGGCAATTGAACCAGATGATCACCGCGTTGGTATTTTAGCAACGGCAATTGGTCATGAAGCCTTCACGGATATCAATGGTAATGGCGTTCGAGACGCTGATGAACCTTTTGAAGATTTAGCCGAGGCCTTTTTAGACGAAAACGAAAATGGTAGTTACGATTTAGGCGAAGATTTCGAAGACTTCAATGATGATGGTGTATTTACCCCTGCCGATGGGCTATTCAATGGACCTAACTGTGCTGCCGGCTGTGGTGAAGTAGCACGTATACAACTTCGCACTCAGCAACTTATTATCACATCGGGCTCAAACCCGAAACTAAGACTAACACGCGATGATACATCAGCGGTATTATTATCCAATGAGTCAGGCTCACTCACAACGTCAGCACTGCAAGTATCAGCTAATACCATTACCAATTTGACCCTGACACATGCAGATTTTGCAGATCAAATTTTACCTGCGGGTACCACAATTGAAATTAGTGCTTCGATTGGTTCTGCCCAAGCGAGTATTGAAGTCCCTAACTCAACAGGCGTGAGCAAAGATAATGTTGAATTTGGCAATTACAACTTAGGGCTGTTTTTCGATACTACAGATGTAACAGAGCAAGTTGGTGTACTAACAATTAATGTTAATTTACCAAGCTCTCTCTCTTACACTTACCAAGTAGAAATCAATATTATCTAGTTCAAAGTATTTATGCTCGTAACAGCCATTACTGGCTGTTACGATTTTTTAGTGGCATAAAACGTCCCATTACATACAGTTAATAGATACGCTCTCAAAGGTTTATCTATGATATGTATCCATTCATTTTAACGGCTTTAGCACTTTACCTATTTTGTAACTCTGCGTTAGCACAATCCCTGAATCAGGTTAAGCCTAAGCCAATACCCAATGTCAGTTCAGGGCAAATAAAGCGCTTATCCGATTTTCAATCTAAATGGGTCAGTAATAGGGATATTGATGTATGGCTCCCCAACCACTACTCAAACTCAAACAAGAAGTTTGCAGTGCTTTATATGCATGATGGACAAATGTTGTTCGACAAAAACATCACCTGGAACAATCAAGAATGGGGGGTAGATGAAACAGCCACAAAATTGATGCAATCGGGTGAAACTAGAGATTTTATTGTTATCGGTATCCATAATGCGGGTAAATACAGGCATGACGAGTACTTTCCTGAAAAGCCTTTTTATCAGCTAGACGAATCTATACAAAACCAGCTCTACCAAACATATAGAAAAGACGGCAGAAAGTTATTTGCCGATAAAGTAAAGTCGGATAACTATCTCAAGTTTATCACTATGGAATTAAAGCCTTATATTGACCAACACTTCAATGTTTATAACGATTTAGAAAATACATTTATTATGGGCTCAAGCATGGGAGGCTTGGTTTCTCTTTATGCTATTAGTGAATACCCAAACGTCTTTAAAGCCGCAGCTTGTATGTCGACCCATTGGCCCGGTAACCATCAAAAAGATAACAACCCAATTCCAGATACATTTTTTAATTACATGCAACAAAATTTACCTAGCCCAATAAGTCACAGGCTCTATTTTGATTATGGAACAGAAACGTTAGATGCCATGTATCCAAGGCTACAACTAAAAGCAGATAAAGTGATAAAGGGTAAGGGATATAACCACAAAAATTGGCAAACAAGAGTGTTTATAGGGGCCGCCCATACTGAGCAAGATTGGCAGGCCAGATTAGCCATACCGCTGAAGTTTATATTCGCACAATAAAAAGGCACCTTTTTAGGCGCCTTTCAAATAAATTAACGACGCATCGCTTTTTCAATTTTTTGGTCTGTTTTGTACTGGCTTAGCGCATAAACGGACCAAATTGCAGCAGGTATCCAACCAATTAATGTGATCTGTAAAATTAAACAGATGATGCCTGCAAATGGACGACCTATAGTAAAAAACTGTAACCAAGGAAGTAATAACGCAAGTAATAATCTCATTGTTTATCCTTATAAACTTGTCTTTTGAATTAAGCTTAGCTTTTAGACATATTATGTCAAAAGACATACGTTCAATTCACTAATCTTGTAGCTGAACAACCACTCATTGCACTTTAATTAACACTAAAGCGTTGATTACTGCGTGCCACCTACTACTAACTCATCAACTTTAAGACTAGGCTGCCCAACACCAACAGGAACACTTTGCCCATCTTTACCACATACCCCAACACCTGCATCTAATGCCAGGTCATTGCCGACCATAGACACCTTTGCCATTGCATCTGGACCATTACCTATAAGTGTAGCGCCTTTTACTGGTGTTGTGATTTCACCGTTCTCAATCAAGTATGCTTCAGATGTAGAAAATACAAACTTACCCGATGTGATATCCACTTGCCCGCCACCAAAATTAGGTGCATAAATACCTTTTTCTACCGATGCGATGATATCTTTTGGATCACTCTCACCTGCTAGCATATAAGTGTTAGTCATCCTTGGCATAGGTAAATGAGCATAGCTTTCACGACGACCATTACCCGTCGGTTCTACCTCCATCAATCGCGCATTCATTTTATCTTGCATGTAGTTTTTTAAAGTACCATTTTCGATCAGCACATTGTATTGCCCAGCTACACCTTCATCATCGATATTTAAAGAACCTCGGCGGTTGGCTAACGTGCCATCATCAACAATTGTACATAAGCTGGAAGCCACTTGTTCACCAATACGACCGGAATAAGCAGAAGAGCCTTTTCGATTAAAGTCGCCTTCTAACCCATGACCAACAGCTTCGTGTAGTAACACACCTGGCCAACCTGCTCCAAGCACCACAGGCATGGTTCCAGCAGGCGCATCAATAGCGTGTAAATTAACTAGTGCTTGTCGAACAGCTTCAATTGCATATGTTTTGTAGCGCTCAACGCCATTTACCGGCTCAAAGAAAAACGCATAATCAGTACGACCACCGCCACCAGAGCTGGCACGTTCGCGTTTTCCATCATCTTCGACCAAGACTGAACAATTCATTCTGACCAGTGGTCTTTCGTCGATTGCATAAGTACCGTCACTTGCAGCAACGAGTACTTCTTCGTAGACACCACTAATACTGGCAATAACTTGCTTAACACGTTTATCTTGTGCGCGGGCAACAACTTCAATTTCTTTTAACAAACTAATTTTTTGATCTGGCGTTAAACTGCCTAATGGGTTGATAAGCTTGAAGCTATCGTGAGCTTTAGTTTGCTTAAATGCTTTTACTTGGAAGCTATTATCCGTCGCTGAAATACTTCTTGCTGCTTCTGCCGCGGCTTTTAATGCCGAAAGCGATATCTCATCCGAATAGGCAAAGCCAGACTTCTCACCGTCAACAGCACGTACACCTACACCACGCTCGATGTTGAAACTGCCTTCTTTAACAATACCATCCTCTAGTACCCAAGTTTCATGCTGACTGGCTTGAAAATATAAGTCGCTATAATCCAGCTGCCTTTGGTGCATATACGTCAAAATATCAGCCAATGTGTCTTGCTCTAATTGGCTAGAAGTTAATAAATTTTGCTCTACTTGGCTCATAGTTGTTCAACTACCTTAAATTGTCGATGCGCTAAATTAGGCATCTTTTCTCGCGTTGTTTGCAAGTCTGTAAAATTAATTTGTTGTTGGCATAATCCAACTTTATCTTCTTGATTGCACATCACTTCGCCCCAGCTGTTAATGACCATACTATGACCCCAAGTTTGTCGGCCGTTGGCGTGTTCACCAGTTTGATTCGCGGCAATCACAAACACTTGATTCTCTATAGCTCTGGCTTGCAACAAAGGTTGCCAATGGGCATCACCCGTGACTTTGGTAAAAGCGCTTGGCAAACAAATAACATCTGCGCCCGCTGATTGCATTAAACGAAATAGCTCTGGGAAACGTAAATCATAACACACCGCTACTCCAACTTTGCCAAACGGAGTGTCAAAACAACATATGTGTTGGCCAGCAGTGGTAGTCGCACTTTCAAGATATTGTCCCGTGTTATCCGCTACTTGGACATCAAACAAGTGGATTTTATTATAATGGCAAACCGCTTTTCCATCGGGGCTATAAACAATACAGCAAGCATAAAACTTGCCTGGTTCAGTCGATAAAATAGGAATGGTTCCAGAGACCAACCAAATACTGTGTTGTTTAGCTTGTTGGCTCAAAAATGTCTGAATCGGACCATTTTCAAGCGGCTCTGCAATATTGAGTTGAGCTTTGTCTTTGCCACCAAACATCGCCCAACATTCCGGTAACACCACAATAGTGTGTTCTGCAGGGTTCAACTGACTAAGTAGTTGTTCAACTTGTGCCATATTTTCTGCTACATCAGGAACAGAACTCATTTGCAAAGCAACAGCTGATAAACTTGGTGGCATGCTTATATCTCAGAATCTGGCGGTAAAGGAAGTTGATCAAAAGGCTGCTCAGGAGGAGCGGTATCAAGAGTCGGGACTGATTTCATTGTCGGACTTTCTTCGCCAGATAACTGAACCTCGCGACTTACCCGGCCAGTTTCGTCAATTAAAGGCTCGTAAATAGTACCTGTGATCTTAAATTCTAATTTGGAAATCACTTCTGCCGATTCTAATGTTTTGTCAATGGCCAATGCAGCAACTCCAGCCACCGGGTTGACCATCCAAGCGACAATCAGTGGAATACTGGAAGTCACTTTAGGGGCAAAGCTAATATTGTAATTAATCGCCTGTGTTGTCAGGTTCGTTTGGCCCTGAATATTCATATTGCCAGCTATAGCATTCATCACGGTATCCTGGGTACTGACAACACCGTTATTGACCTGCATTGTGCCTTGCATCGAGTTATAGAAAAGGCCTTTATTAAATACGTCTCTAAAATCCAGTCTTAACTTTCTTACCAGAGAGTCTAAACTCAGAACAGAAAATACACGTGCGCCTTTATCCGATACTTCGCTTAAATGCCCTTCTCCTAGCTTGCCTTTAAGCTCACCATTTAAACTGACTAAATCCAGATTGTATGGAGTACTCTGCCAGCTCAATTCAAAGTTTGATTCAAAGTTACTATCTTTTACAGGAGAGGTAAAATCATAACTTCTCGCCCAAGCACCAATATCATCGCTTTTTACAGTACCGACTGTAGATGTTTTATTTTGTCCGTTTTCCAGTATCCATTCGCCGTTACCTTCAACAACATTCTTTTTGTACTTTAGTCGGAAGTCATTAACTTGTACTTGATTGTTATCTCTCGATACATTTAAGGCAATGGAGCCAAGCGGTAAGGTTTCCCATTCACAGCGCTGACAATCAAAAGTAACGGGAGGTAACTGATCATAAATAGCCTGAGCTACTTCAAGTTCTTGTTCTTTAGTCGATTTCTCAGTTGATGCTGGCTTAGGCGTGACATTAAAGTAATCAGCGTCTACAACTACCCCCTGCCCCATCCAATCTTCGCTGACTTCTAACTGACCTCTGAATTCAGGGCTCGTTAGTTTTAACAACCAGATATCTTCATTTGAACGAATATTAAAATCAGTCGCACCCCATACTAAGGGGCCTAATTCAACCGCTTCTACTTGCCCTCTCACCCGACGAGGCTTACTGAGAATAGGTGGCTTATCTGCATCATCAGGGTTAGTTGGCTGAGCTTTAATATCGGCCACTAAATCGTTAACAAAACTGATGTAGTCATCAACCACCATCTTATCTTGGTGAATAGCAATGTTAAAACCCTGACCTGGTGCACCTAGCTGCTCCTCTCCCAGTACTAAATAAGCACGAGTGAATCGCGACTGCTCATAGGGTATCACCCCATCAAACTTTAAGTTCTTGCCAATATGAGCATGAACACGAGTAACTTTATCATCACCATCAGCGGTTAACACCAAACGCTTGGCTTGACCCACAGGCTTAAAGTAAGGCTCAGGTAAATCTAGCTCTACTTCAGCCAGGTCAAATTCACCGGTAAATTCATAGTTAAAACCGTCTTTTGGAATTGTCATTAACAATTCACCTTGCCAGTCAATTTGACCTTTTGTCCGCCCGGCCATATTGCTAAACAAGTAGTCCTTGATAAGTGGCTGGGCTTGCCAGCTTGAACCTAAGTCCAGTTTTATTTTATAACCGTCCACTGTTTGTTGAGCAGTAACATCAGTTTTAAATGGAGCATGACCCCAAGAAAAAGTAATACCGTCAGCATTGAGCTTGTCCATGTCATAATGCAATCGGCCAGTTACTTGAGTGAAATTAAAGTCTGGTGCTTTAATGTTTATTGGGTTTTGCGCAAAGTCGACATGGCCTTTAACAGATAGCTCATTATCAGAAGCTAACGGCACTAAAAGTTGTAAATTGGCTTGAATATCACCTGAAATACGAATTTCAGATAGCGCAGCACCAACTGAATCGGCCAACATACTCGCCTGCATCACTTCAGTTGCCGCTTGACCTGTCGCTTTAATATCTGCGTAAAGTTTAAGGTCTGCTTCACCAATTAATTCTTCGATACTGGCGTCAAGTTTAACCAGCTCAGCGTCTAGCAGTGTGGCTTGCTCTGAATAGAAAAATAACCCGTCATTAACAAAACTCAGTTTTAATGCAAGATCAGTTGCGACAGGCCAGTCAGGTTGAAACTTAAATACCCCTTCTTCAATGTTGATATCCGCTAAGAAAACACCTTGTTTATCTGTATAGGGATAATGGGTAAACGCCCCCTGCCATAAAGCTTGAGCATGTTTAGCATAACCACCTTTAAGTGCGCCCACGACATAGTCATAAACATCTTGCCCCATTGCTTTTCGCGGTAAGAAAGGCTCAATATTTTCAGCACTGTTTTTACCCACTTCAGCAAACATTTGCATGGCGACTTCGTTAAACTCATTGGGCGCAATGAAAGCTTCAGCAAGTAATTCTGTTTGCGGCAATTGCGCTTCTAGCGCTCTCACTTTAATTGACCAAGCGGGTGTTAATTCACCCACTTGGTTCCAATTAGCAATAACCTGAGTTTTAGCAAACTCAATATCAAACGGTTTGTCGTATAAGCTAGGTAATGATAACTGGCCAGACTTACTTGCTACATTAGCAATGGCAGTTTGGTTGTTAACTGCAACGGTTAAATTCCAATTATCCAGCCCAGGTATATCACCTACAGCTTGCCAACCTATGTTATCGAGTCCAGCAAGTAACTTGAATTGCTTGTGATTGTCTAACTCTGCGCTCAAGTAGCTCAATCGCATATCTTGGTCGACACTTTCAAGCATATCTTGCACGTTTTCGGGTAAATCAACTAAGTTAGCTAACGAAAGCAACGCTTTTAATTCTGTTGGTTTGACTTTAATTGTTGAGCGATCATATTTTTTAACCCAGTCAATATTGAGGTGGCTAAACTCATCACCGGAACCCAAGATCAAATCATTTAACGTGAAACGCCAACCTAACTCATCATAACGCCCGTAAACTTGGCCACCATCAACCGCTAAACTGTGTGATTTTCCTTCACTAAACCACGAAATCTGGTTCGGCTTAGCAATATGCTGATGAAGCTCTTTTGGTTGAATATGGCCAGTAAATGTTTCTGGCATACCATCTTTAATCGTTAACCAAGCTTGAAACGGAACATGACTGTAAATATCAGATACGGCATCATCGGAAAAAGCGGCGAGCAAACCAGCTAAGTTAACCCCCATTGAATTCACATAAAGCTGGCCTGATAAATCAGCCATTTCTGTGCCGTGCAAGTCGAGTATAAACTTAACCGATTCCGCATCTAAAGCGGCAAAAGAGAATGCTCCTACACCTTGGTGCCGGGTACCGCGGTTGTTCCAACTTAACTTCTCAATATTCAGCTTAGTGAGCTTACCGTTTGGTTTGATAAAGTTAAGTCGACTATTGGTGACATCAAATCGCTTAATATGCTTGAGTAACAGTGGTGATAAGCTCTCGGTAATATCATCCGATTGCTCTGCAGGTTGTTCGTCCTGACGTTTGAGTAATGCCGAATTGATATCCAACACCACGCCATCTAAAACAAAGTTATCTGCGACAATTTCTCTTTGATAAAGACTGCGCCAAAAATCAATTTCGATGTTTAAGCTCGCTAGCTCGACATCAATGGCTTCGTCTTCTTTTTGAATAAAATCAACGTCAACCAACTGAAGTGTTGGACCATTACCATGCCAACCTGCCTGAATGTGCCCAAATTGAATATCCAAATCATAATTTGATTCAAGGTAGCCAGAAATAGCTTGGTTGTAACTGGTTAAAGAAGGCAGTAATAAGCGCACGCAAGTTAATAAAACAGCTAACACAACCAAAGCAGATGCGATAAACATCCACATTGATTTTACAACTTTGTTTGTTAACTGCATTACTTGCATTACATCATTACCACGTCAAACTGTTCTTGGCCGTACATCGCTTCTGCTTGTACTTTAATTTGCTTACCAATAAATAATTCTAGCTCACCTAGCGCGTGTGTTTCTTCCGATAGCAAATAATCCGCTACAGACTGAGAAGCATAGACAATAAAGCGGTCAGCTTGATAAGCGCGATTGACACGAACAATCTCACGTAAAATCTCATAGCAGATGGTTTCATTCGTTTTTAACACGCCGCGGCCGTTACAACTTTGACAAGCAGAACACAGAATATGTTCAAGACTTTCGCGTGTTCTTTTGCGGGTCATTTCAACCAAGCCCAATGCCGAAAAGCCATGCACGGTAAATTTGGCATTGTCTCGTCCAAGTGCTGATTCAAGGCTCGATAGCACTCTGTGCTTGTGGTCTTCGTTATGCATATCGATAAAATCAATAATAATGATGCCACCTAAATTGCGCAGCCTTAATTGTCTTGCAATGGCTTGAGACGCTTCAATATTGGTACTGAAAATAGTGTCTTCTAAATTGCGATGACCAACATAGGCACCGGTGTTAATATCAATGGTCGTCATCGCTTCAGTTTGGTCAATAATTAAACTACCACCTGACTTTAACTCCACTTTGCGCTCTAACGCCCTTTGCAATTCAGCTTCCACATCAAATAAATCAAAAATAGGGCGTTCACCCGGGTAATATTCCAATTTATTTTCAACTTCAGGAATAAACTCGCTAGTAAACTCAGTTAATTGGCTAAAGGTAAGTTTAGAATCGACGCGAATACGGTCTATTTCCATACCGACAAAATCACGTAGGACACGAGACTCCATCGTTAAGTCTTGATATAAGCAGCTATAACGAATACCGCGATTTTTACGCTCGATAATTTTTTTCCACAAACGACGTAAAAATGCGGCGTCTTGGCGAATTTCTTTTTCACCCGCCCCTTCAGCAGCCGTTCTTACGATAAAACTACCATCATCGTCAGATAAGTCAGTGACAATATTTTTAAGGCGTTCTCTTTCCGCGTCTGAATCCAAGCGCTGCGATACACCAACGTGCTGGGCTGATGGCATAAACACCAAATAGCGAGAAGGAACAGAAATATCCGTCGTTAAACGCGCACCTTTAGTACCAAGAGGGTCTTTCACCACTTGTACCATAATGCTTTTGCCTTCTTGAACTAATTGCTGAATATCTGGCACCAATTTGACACCATTATTGTCAAATTTAGGGTTATCAATAGCAATGTCTGATGCGTGCAGAAATGCGGCTTTTTCAAAGCCAATATCAACAAACGCAGCCTGCATACCTGGTAGTACACGACTTACTTTGCCTAAGTAAATATTACCAACTAAACCCTTTTTCGCTTGGCGTTCAATATGCACTTCTTGCAAGCTGCCACTTTCAACGAGTGCAATACGTGTTTCACTTGGGGTGACATTAATTAGCAGCTCTGCGCTCACGACTTATCCTTGTTTTCATTAATTTGTTTCAATAACTGATCGGTATGATAAAGCGGTAAGCCAACAACAGCAGAATAATTGCCTTCAATTGAGGTAACAAATTTGCCCCCAATACCTTGAATACCATAAGAGCCCGCTTTATCTTGTGGCTCGCCACTTTGCCAATAAGCTTGAATGTCATTTTCGGTTAATTGGCAAAATGACACTTTCGTTTCGACTAACTCAGTCCAAACTCGTTCAGCTTTAACGATAGCAATCGCGGTAAATACACTGTGAGTTGCGTTTGATAACTGACTTAACATGCGAGTTGCATCGGCTAAGTCTATCGGCTTACCAAAAGCTTCACCTGATGGGCTAACAACCACAGTATCAGATCCCAACACGGCAAGCTGGGTTTGTGTTTTAGCCTGTACAGCTTTGGCCTTTTCAACCGCTAATCGAACCACTAAATCAGTTGGCGATTCACCCGCTAATTCAGTTTCATCAATGTCAGCACTGAGTACCTCGAACTCAACACCTAGCTGGGTCAATAACTCTCGGCGACGGGGAGATTGAGAAGCAAGTATGATCATATTAAGTAATCTTGAATGTGCGTCTGAGCTTTCTCAACAGTGCAAATGCCCAAGGCCACACTAACATGCTAGTTAATGCTGACCACATAAGCTCAGGTTGGAAAAAGGCATCAGTTAAAAAGTGCGCTACCCAATAATCAGTTAAGTGGTAGAACAAAGATAACATGCCAACAATAATGGCTTGCTGCCAGACGGAGAAGTTTCGAATTCGTAAAAAGTTGGCACTCGCGATATAGGCGATCAGTGCCAAAATTAATGCGTGAGAACCTAAGGTATAACCCATGAGTAAATCGACAAACAAACCGCATACCCAAGCCACACCAACATTGACGCGATTTGGTAATGCAATACACCAATAAATCAAAGCTACCAGTACCCAATCTGGGCGGTAAATAGCAATCGATGGTGGCATAGGTGATATCGTTAGAATCAGGGCAAATATTAACGTCAGATAGATAATAGCGGTCCGTTTAGTCATTGCTCTCTCCTGCTACATCACTGGCTTTATCTATCAATTCTTCCAGTACATCAAACTTGGGCTTGTGCTCCAAATGCGGTGGCCAAAGCAATAGTAAATAGCGGATACGATCAAGTTTAGCGATCGGCTCAACCCTGATTTGCGAGAAAGGTAAACTCTTGTTACGCGTGATACGCGTAACTTTCGCAACCGGATAACCTTCAGGGAACACTCCCGCCAAGCCAGAACTCACTAACTCATCGCCTTCGACGATATCAGTGCTGTGCGGCACGTGTTGTAAATCCATGCGATCGAGCAAGCCTGAACCGGCTGCAGTCACTCTTACCGAGTTACGCGCAATACGAAGAGGAATGGCATGAGTAATATCAGAAATGAGTAATACTCGACTGGTAGTTGACCCCACATTGACAACTTGGCCAACAATACCTGAGGCATCGAGTACAGGCTGGCCTTCAAACACACCGTGTAACAAGCCGCGATTAATTAAAACTTGATGCGAGTTCGGATTGGTTTCTACCGACATAACCTCGGCGACCATTTTATCGGCTTCACCACGGACAGGAGACTTCAATAGTGCTCTTAACCGTTGATTCTCGCGTTCAACAAAGTCCATGCGCTGTAATTTCTCATTTAACAGCAGCACATCTTGTTTTAGCGCCTGATTATCATTGATTAATGATTGGCGAAACGCCAGTGACTCAGCACTCCAATCGAGTAAAGCTTTAGGTAAGTTAGCCGCATATTGCAGTGGACTAACCATAGAATTAAGAACCACTCGAACCTTCTGGAAACCATCCATTTTATGGTCAACAAAGATCAATACCACAGACAAAACGGTGGCAATAATTAATCTTGCTTGCAAAGATGGTCCACGACCAAACAAAGGTGTCATGCGCGTATTTTAGTTGTTTTATAAGTACGACAAAGCCGGGAGACCCCGGCTTAATAAAAATATCTTTTAACTACTCTGGTCGAAACGACTTAGTCATAAGAGAATAAGTCGCCACCGTGCATATCTATCATTTCAATAGCTTTACCACCACCACGAGCTACACAAGTGAGAGGGTCTTCAGCAATAACAACAGGTATGCCCGTTTCTTCCATTAATAAGCGATCTAAATCTTTTAATAATGCACCACCGCCTGTTAAAACCATACCGCGCTCAGAAATATCTGATGCAAGCTCTGGTGGCGATTGTTCTAGTGCAACCATAACGGCACTCACAATGCCTTGTAGTGGCTCTTGAAGTGCTTCTAAAATTTCATTGCTGTTCAGTGTGAAACTTCTTGGAACACCTTCAGCAACGTTACGACCACGAACTTCGATTTCTTTTACTTCGTCACCCGGGTAAGCAGAACCAATTTGGTGCTTAATGCGCTCAGCCGTTGCCTCACCAATTAAACTACCAAAGTTACGACGAATGTAAGAGATGATCGCTTCATCAAATTTATCACCGCCAATACGAACAGAAGAAGAATAAACCACACCGTTTAATGAAATAACGGCTACTTCTGTTGTACCACCACCGATATCAACAACCATAGATCCCGTCGCTTCTGATACCGGCATGCCTGCACCAATTGCAGCTGCCATAGGTTCTTCAATTAGGTAAACTTCACGTGCACCAGCACCTAGTGCTGATTCTCGAATAGCACGTTTTTCAACTTGTGTTGCACCACATGGCACACAAATTAAAACACGAGGACTTGGACGTAAAACATTGTTACTGTGAACTTGCTTAATGAAATACTGCAACATTTTTTCAGTTACATAGAAGTCGGCAATTACACCGTCTTTCATCGGACGAATCGCTTTAATATTGCCCGGCGTACGACCTAACATTTGTTTTGCTGCCGTACCTACTGCCGCTACAGACTTTTGACCACCAGCGCGCTCTTGACGAATAGCTACTACTGAAGGTTCATTTAAGACGATGCCTTCGTCTTTTACATAAATCAGGGTATTGGCCGTACCTAAATCAATAGATAGGTCGTTCGAGAACATACCACGTAATTTTTTTAACATGTAGGGAGCTTCCCTGTATTATTAGAACTATAAGAAGGTAGATTGCATTAACTTTACCAAGCGCTACCGCTTTCGGCAAGCAATGGTTACGCTTTGTTTGCAATAAACTGAACGAATCTAAATTGCGCTTAAAATCAGCGGTTTCAAAGGCGTATTAATTGATTTCACGCCATGAAATAATCCTGTCATTACCCCGTTTTTTACCAAAAGCAACACGGGTATTAAGTGGAGCAGTTAAGTCAGTTGCATTCCAACCATAGTGCATATATTCAGGGAACTTACTGGTATCCCAAAATATTTCAATTTGTCCGCCTGTGGTGGCACTATTTTGATGATCGAAGACAAAATCAAATAAGCCATCGACACATTGATTATCCCAACTTGCTTCAACATTACTGATTGTGCCCGAAGCATCACTAATGGTGACATCAAAAGGGTTGGTTGAATTGTCTCTTACCGGGCTGGCTGTAAATGCATCATCAGCGATAGTGCTAGCAGTTAAACCCGTATCTCCTGTGCTCACTTGCCACTGCGTGCCATCGAAATACTGCATCATAGCGCGAATATCGGCACTGCCACCTGCTACATCAGATGCGTTTTGTACATAAAGTCGACCATCAATCATCTGCATACCACTTGTATCAAAATCAAATGCCGTGGCGTTGGTCACACCATCTTGATCTTGATAATCATCTGCAGCCAGTTGGATATCAATATCGGAGATAAAAGGTGCTTGAGCACTAGCCGCATTTTTTTCAAATTGATAAACATCATCATCACTAAGAATATAAATGTATTCGCCCGTGGTGGCATGATCGCTTGCCTGATCAAAATCGATTCCCACTTCAGTTAAAGTTGAAGTCAGGTTACCACTAGTAGCTATTGCAGTGAGTGAGACAGAAGGGTCACTAGATTGAAAATAGTTTCTCAACTGCCTAAGGTCACCGCTATCGTCAATACTGCTAAAAGCTTTGATTCTTAGTTCAGGGTTTTGATTACCGTATCCAAACTCATTCGCTAAATAGTTAAAATCATTGGTACCTGCGCCAATATCCATCGAACCAAAGGGGTCAAAGTTACCCTCTGTTTCAAGTGCAACTTGTATATCGTGAGCAATGAACTTACCTGAGTTAGTCGGTAGCTCTGCAGAATTGAGTGGGAAATCTGCGTATATGCCAGAAATACCAATACCCAAGCCTAAATAATCACTTTCATCGGCTTGAATACGAAAACGTCCATATTCACTGAAATAAGCACTATTAAATGTGGTAGTTGTGGCTATACCTTGAGTAGTAGCAGTTGTCGAAACTGTCATAAGTGAAGCCCCTGAGCGATAGATAAACTCAGCACTATTAGTGCCGGTTTGTAATTGGTGCGTCAGGGTAAGCGAAGTTGGTTGGTAATTGGGTAACTCAGTTGAAATGACACCGCCAACCGAACAATAAGCGTTAATTTCATAGTCAAAAGTATCTCCTGCGACTATATCCCCTGTCGCTTTTTTTCCTGAGGTAATTTCTAGCATTAACGCTTGTGGGTAAAAGGCAACATCGACCACATCTGAATCATAACTCGGATTAGTGCCCGTTTTAGCTGCAGTAACCTGCAACAAACCTGCATCGGCATAACTCATTGTAATATTATCGGTTACAGCCGCTCCAAACATCACATTTAGGCTTTGACTCCCCCCCTCAACGAGCGCAATACTCGATGCGCCTGATGTTAACGTCAAGTCTTCAGTACCTGATGCCGGGCTTGCATATGCAAAACTGAAATCAACATCTAAACTGCCCTCTAAATCTCGGCACTGTTGATCAGATTCATCGTAGTACTTTGCTTTTAACGTTGTATTTTGTGTATTACAGGATTGCCCTTGGTAGGTATTAGCCTGCCAAGCAAAAGCGATATCCGTTGTGAAATCAATTTGACATGGACTCAACACATTACCCAAAGTATCCTCACAGACCACTGTAGCGTCAGGGTTTAAATTATCTAAGCCAAAAGTCACAACCGTTGGGATATCTTGGCTTAATGTGTAACTTTTAAAGCCAGTAAAAGCATTAGAGTCTAAATCGGTACGAGTACTGTCGACTAACTTGAACAAGGTAGCATCCGTTGATGCATCAAACAGGTTGCAATCTGCGTCGATGCAAGCTCTAACGACAATAGTTTGATCAGTGCAAACCGATGAGCTGGTTACCGGTAAAACGACTTCATAGTGATCAACATCATCACCAATTTCCTTGTTTGGATCACCTGGGGTTGAATCACAATTTTTATCCCAATCATTCGGATCATTACTGCCATCAGGAATAGTACACACACCCTCTTCACCACCACTTGGCGGTGCAATGATTACAGAGTTATCAGGGTTTTCAATTGCACACTCACCAAATTCAGGACTGTAAGTCCCCGTTTCATAACGCAAGTAATGAATCATTTCACCATTGTAATCAAATAAGATGATCTCTTGCGTATTGTTATGCATAGCCAAGTCATCATAAACAAATAAATTTTGTCCTTGAACGAGAGAGGGGCTAGCCCCTTGAGTCGCCTCAAGTACAGAGCCTGTTATTGAACTTGCGACAACAACAAAATCGCCAGTATCAAAAGTTTGATTGGCACATCCATCTGCACTAGTGCAGTAATAGTCAACTTCAGTGCTACTGCCTCGACCATTTCCATCTATGTGCCAATTAGCCATACTCAAATTAGTGGCATTATTGATATAAAGCTCAATCCAATCTTCATCTTTGTTCACTTCATTAATTCTGACAGTGTCAGCTAATGGGCTTAAAGGACATTGAGCGGTAGGCGTGTTATCACATAAATCACCAAAGTCAGCATTTTCTATCGCTTCAGGGTCGTAAGTAATATTGACTTTACCGCCACGGCTCTCAAGAATCCCCGTCGAACTGCCTTGAGCAGTTCGAACAGCACCCACGATGTTGATATCGTCTTTGTCTGCATTTAGTTCAATATCACCTGTAGCGTATATCAAGGCATTGATGGTCATCGCACTACCGCGATTGAGATTTCGAATAGACAGCGTACCATCTACAACCAAGATCAAATCTTCTGCATCACCACCAATGTTCATATTAATATTATTCAGATCAAGCGAGCCATATACATAAACCACTGCACTGCCCGTGCCAGCGGCAACAGTATAAGTTGCATCAGTTATTGCATTGTTTAAATACCCTTGTTCGCCACGAATAAAGGTCGTGCTTGATGGAAAAATAGAGATAGGAGCAAAGTCAGACATCGGCGGGATATTCTGTAAAATATCAGTCGTTTTTTCAGTGTAATCACCAGGGAAAACATCCGAACACTGCGCCAACTCGATAGGTGCAACGCCGTCGTTATCTTCACCAGGAGTATCATTACAATACCAAAAGTTATTTGAACTATCGGGCGTTGCACAGATATTGCCATTGTATTGGCCGTTCCAGATGATCGTGTCATTCGGGTTTTCTGTTGCACAATCAGCGTATAAGCTTTTGTCGATTAGGTGAAACTGCATATAGCTGACCATACCACCGGTGGAATCTTCTAATAAGATCTCCATCTTTTCATCCTTGACGTCCAGCCCTTCGTCCGGATCATAAAACAAATTTTGATCGACAGTGAGGTGACCATCATTAATGGCAGTCGTAATACTCGCGCTATTACCCGCTTGCTTTGAAAAGACCACAATATCGCCTGTGTTATAGGTTTTATTACATGCAGAAGCACCACCAACACAGGTATACGTAGTTTTTAAATCGCCGTTATCGACAACCTTGAGCTGCCAACCTGACATATCGACATTATTGCGATTGACATAAACTTCGATGAACTCTTCTTCTGAATCGATTTCATTTAACGATACATAGCCAACACTTGGGCTCGCGGGACAAGCAGCAAAGGCATGTTGCAAAGCAGAAAATAATACGAGTAATAAGCCCCCAAGTTTTTTCATTACAACACCTTAGCTTCTACTTGAACGGTTCTTGATGTCTGCCAATCACCTACATCGCATTGACCTAGGCTAATAATGCGATAAAAGCGAACAGATTGGTTATTGACGTTTTCATCTAATAACGCGCAGCTCACAGAATAACTGCAATTTTCCATCCCTTGTTGAGCAGGTAAATTCGCTTGTATCGGGTTAGTAGCAGGGCAAGCTTGCGCAACAAAGTCATCACTTGAAGTCGCCGTTGCATCAATAGGGAAAAGGTTACTGGCCATCACTTCCACTCCAATATTGGCAGCCATGAGTGCGCGAGTGCCAAATACTTCAACAGCAACCGATTCATTAGTCGAGCTAAGCTGCCTGATCAATGCGGTTGCCAGCAAAGACATCACCAGTATCAAAAAAATAGCGAGAACAATGCCACTACCCTGTTGTTTTTTGAATAAATTAGTTGGCATTACTCACCTTCACTTGATGATAGTAAATCATTGGCTCTTCATTAATTTCACTGGCAAATTGCCAATAAATTTGCACCGTTGATTGCTCAATATCTGCAAAACTAAAAACCGCAGGTGTTGCACCAGATGTATTAACGATACCTTCAGCCATTAGCGCAGTGCTCGATGCAGAACCTAAATTGGGCTGGCTAGCACTTATGGTCGAGGTGAATCGTCTTATTTGATTTGTGGTGAAATTCAAACAGTAACTGACACTTTGGTTAGCAATGTAATAGCGGTTAGGTTTATTGCTGAGCGCTTCGAATCGTTCAGCAAATGATGTCGTGCCAGATAAGGTGATAGTGGCTGTATCTATTACCCCCGACTCATTAACGGTGTAATTGTTCATGTCAATTCGGGTGTTATCAATTGGGTTATAAACATCTATCGTTGACGTTAAGCCGAGTAAAATTTGATCGCCACTAGAAAAGCTATAATTATTATCATGTAAAGCGCTAATCGTATTACTAGAGGCAGGCGTAACAGCAAGGTCAGTATAAGTACTACCGGCAATCATAGGCACAAACTCAATACAAGATGTGCTAATTCTGACACTGTAAGGTACAGCTGAACGCAATTCTCGGGTGATACGTTCGATAACAAAGCGGCTTTGTTCCAGCATACGTTGTCTATCGATGCCATCAACATATACTTGGGTACCCCAACCTATCGTTGTCGTTACGCCAACCAGTGAAATACCCAGTAATAAAATCACTAAAACTAATTCGACTAAGGTGAAAGCTCGGCTTTTTTTATACATTAGTAATTAAACCTGTATACCGAAAAGGCGATTTCTGCACCTGCGGGGGGCTGAATAAAAACAGTGATGCGTTTAGCAAGCTCAACACTACTGGCCGAAGAGCCATCGAGATTTTCATCATAAGTGACAACAAAACGCGCACTAAAATTGGTGTAAACATCATTCAACGTTGAGCCATCTCCCAAAGTTAAACTTTCACCTTGTAAAGTTAAGCAGTGATAATCGTCCACATCATCAAAATCAACTCGATTTGCTTCTTCTGTTGCGCTGGTTAACCCTGAACTTGGACAAGCAGTTGGAATAGTTGTACATGCACCTGCTCCTAAACCGGTTTCGCCACAACGAGCAGAACCAAGAATTTGAGTACTGGTTTCATCAAATGATTTAGCCGATACCTCTTCCAGTAATGTTTGGCCTAATTCAGCGGCACGCACTTGGAAGATAGGGTCAACTGAGCGAGTAGCTTGTGGGATAATAACTTGGACAATAATCGTCAGCGCAATACTGACTGTCACTATTCCTATAATCAATTCAATTAAGGTAAAACCCTGCTGTTTGGATTTAACCATTGTCGCAACTGCCATAATGTATATAACCTTGGCTTTCAATGCAGATTTGGCGGGTGCTCTCGCCTGTGATCGTAATGGCAACATCAGTATTGCCACAAGCTCCACCTGCCGCAGGGGCGGGGCAGCCAAGGCTATTAAAATAAATATCGTGATTAGAAAAGGTTACATCAGCACCTGTGACTTCAAATGTGGATAAACCATAATGGCTTTTATCAAAATCAGAAAAAGACGTGTAATCACTGGGCAGCGTATTACCTACGCAGTCTTTACCTGCTGCGTCATAAGGCACGCCAAATCTCTCATTGGTAATTAACACGCGATGGCAAGTATTGTTGGTCAGTTGCATTGCTTTGAGCTGCTGTAGTCTTAACAACGCGACTAGCCTTTGCTCGAAGGTAACCTGATCAAACCCAGAGGTATCTAAAAAGCGAGGGATCACGGTAACTGCCAATATAGAAATCAGCAAAATCACCACGACCAATTCAATAAAAGTAAAACCGCGCAATCGACCTAACATAGTATTTAGCTTTATAAATCAATAACTAAATTATAGCCATAAAAAAAGCGAGCATATGCTCGCTTTAAATAATCAGACTTGCTATTAAGTACAAGTAGCGGGAGTACCTGCTGTAAAGGTACTACCAATAGCACTTACAGTAGGGGCAGTGATTACATTATTTGATTCAGAAGCCTCTGTGTAAGTAAAACACAATGTGCCATCGGTGAAAATAAAAGTCTTAGTGCCTGAAGAAACACCAGCAGCTGAGTTCGTTGCCCAATCACCATCTAACTCAACGGCAGCACGAATTCCATCAGCAGTACCATCAGGGTAACCGTACGCTAAATCAACGTCAGTACCACTTGCATTTACACTTTCACCAGAAGAGGCATCTTTACTTTCAATCAGCGCTTTAGCGTGAATAGCAGAAACAGAACTTTTTATTGCACCCTGCACACCTTCAGCTGCTGCTTGACGGGCGTCATCTTGAATATCAACAAATTTAGGTGCAGCCGTTACCGCTAAAATACCTAAAATTACAATTACAATTACCAATTCGATTAAGGTAAAACCTGAATTTCTTTTCATTGAATTCTCCAAAAGAAATTAATTAAATTAAAAAAGCCTAAAAAATCAGCTGATATCAAATATCAACTGATTCTGTATTTATCACTAGTTATTACTGAAAACTTCGACTTGACCTAAACTCGCATCATAAGTGAAACCGTTACCTGTAGTGGTATTAGTTGGAGCTGAGCTTTCATCTTTAATCGTCTGTGTTAAGTAGTAATAACATACATTGCTGCTCACATTGATGTAGTAATCAACTTCTAAAATAGTGGCAGTGTTAAATGTCGTCGTACTGCGCGGTGAGCTTTGTAAAATTAAGTCAAATACTTCTTGGCAGTCAGTTGCAGACATAGTTGATGACAACGAGTTATCTGAACCATCATTGGTTGGATAACCGATGTTACCGTCAACCCCAACGGTTACTTGATCAAGTACAATCGTACTAGTATTGGCATTAGCGCCGTTGCCACTTGGGCGACCATCGAGTTCCCATTGTGTACGTGCAATACCTACACCTGTTGCAAAGCCACCAGCAACACCTTCAACGGTTGCATCTTCAGCATCTTCAGTTACCGAGATTAATCTTGGCAAGGCAGTTACTGCTAATAAACCTAAGATAATGACTACGATCACTAACTCAACTAAAGAGAAGCCTTGTTGCTTATTTTTCATTTCGTCTCCATAAAACGCAGTTGTATTAAATTAATCATATACCTTTATCCGTCAATTGCTAACGTATTTTGTATCAAGATTTGACCGCTATCAGGTTGATAATAAAAAGATTGTTCGTTATTCACACTATAGTGACAATAAATCAACTTTCCAGCTTCTTTACTTAAATTGACATTGATCTTTTGCCTTAAGCTTTTTAAAGGCACTGCAAGCAGCTGTTGCCAAGTTTGTTCACAGCTTTGGACAGTCAATTCAGATACTGTTTTTACATTGCTAGGCCAGCCCAATTTATTCATAGATACATAGGCAAATTCATCGACTATGTCTTGGCTTTGCCCTCTAAATAACACTTTTGTCGGTTTTCCTTGTTGTAACCATAGAAGATGCGATAACTGCACTGCTTGTTCAAATTGCTTGGCAATTAAATTAAAGTTAACCCGGCCAGCACTTGATTCTGCATTTTTAAAATTACCCACCAAGTTAGCCATCAATATGATGACGATAACGAGCGTAATCAGAATGATATAAAGCTTGCTAGCACTATCATTCACTTGTTCATTTTTTTGCATCTGTTTGTGTCATCAAACAACCTTACAAGGTTTAAACGGCAAAACCATGACAGTAGGATTTATTTAACGTCCTTTATAAGCATTCATCATATCCCACATTGGCATAAAGATACCCAGTGCCAATATCAGAACCATACCTGCCACAACGCCAATCAAAATAGGCTCTATTTTGGCCGTTAGGCTTTTTAAGTCATAATCCACTTCGCGTTCATAATAGTCGGCCACTTCAGCCAACATTTCATCAATGCGCCCAGTTTCTTCACCCACAGAAACCATTTGTAGCACCAAAGGCGTGAATAATTCACTGGCATTAGACGTTCTCAGTAAAGAGTCACCACGCTCAATACCTCGGCGCATATCTAAAATACGATCACCCATGTAAGCATTATCAACAGCTTCAGAAACGAGGCCAAGCGCTTGGGTAAGCGGTACACCCGCTCTTAGCATCAAACCAAATGAACGGGCGTAGCGAGATAAAGTTGCTCGCTCGATAATTGTGCTAACAATAGGCACATTTAATTTGAACTTGTCCCAAACACGCCGCCCTTTTTCGGTTTTCTTCCAATAGCTAAAGCCAACAATGGCAAAAATAATGCCCAATAACATGGCCCACCAATAGTTGAGGAAAAACTCAGAAGTCGTCAGTAATACTTGGGTTGCCCAAGGTAACTCGGCGTTAAACTTTTTGAACATGTCTGCAAAAGTTGGAATAACAAACATATTCATCACAACCATAGCAACACCAATAGCAAACAGTACAAACGTCGGATATCGCATGGCGGCAGAGATACTTTTACGGGTTTCTTGCTCCCTTTCGAGATAAGTTGCGAGCTGGAGGAAGGTTTCCTCTAACTGACCTGTGTTCTCACCGACATTGACCAAACTGACAAATAAACGAGAGAAAATTTTGGGATGCGCGGCCATGGCAGTCGATAACTGGCGACCTTTTTCAAGCTCTGCCGCAATTTCAGTTAAGGCAAATTTTAGTCGCACAGATTGTGTAGTATCGGCAAGACCGACAATCGCGCGCATCATAGGAATACCCGATTTTGTCAGCGCGTACATTTGACGCGAGAAAATCACTAAATCAGCCAGGTCAACCTGACGGGTAAAGATATTCACATTGGTTGACGCTTTGTTATTCGTGCCGGCTTTTTTAGCGTCTTGTTTTACCTCAGTAATAGAGATTGGAACTATGCTTCGTCTGGCAAGGACATCAGCAGCCAGTGATTCTGAACTGGCTTCAATTGTTCCAGTCACTACACCAGTAGAGCCTTTACCCTTGTATTGAAACTTAGCCATAATTATACAGACTCACTCTCCAGCTCAGCTAAGTTTTCAACTAAGCGCAATACCTCTTCAACCGTAGTTACACCTTGCTTGGCGTACTCTAATGCAGCGGCGGCTAAAGGTTTGTAGTAAGGGCTTAAACGGGCTTGTTTTGAGAAGTCTTCCGTATCATCGCGCTTTAGTGCATTCATCATAGCTTCATTGAGTTCGAGTATCTCAAAAACACCAATACGACCGCGATAGCCTACGTAGTTACAACTTTGGCAACCATTACCCTTAACAAATTGCACGTCTGAAATATCTTGCTTGGCAATTTGACTTAACCAAGTTGTCTCCGATGGTTCTAACGGATGGGGGGTTGCACACTTAGTACATACTTTGCGAATCAGCCTTTGTGCCACAATCGCTCGTAAAGAGCTAGCAACCAAATAACCCGGTGCATTCATATCAATAAGGCGTATAGCCGAGCTTATCGCGTCATTGGTATGCAGCGTTGATAACACTAAGTGACCCGTTAGGGCGCCTCGTAAACCTATCTCTACCGTTTCATGGTCACGCATCTCACCTACCATGATGATATCGGGATCTTGACGAAGTGCCGTTCTTAGCACGTTAGAAAACGTTAAATCGATTTTTGGAATCACTTGAACTTGGTTGATACGAGGTAATCGATACTCAACTGGATCTTCTACAGTAATGATCTTTTTAGCTGCTTGGTTTAACTCATTCAGCGCACCATAAAGCGTTGTTGTTTTACCCGAACCTGTAGGACCTGTAACCAGCACCATACCGTGAGGTCTTTTAATAACATTGCGAAAACGGAATAGTAACTCTTCGGGCATACCGGTTTGATCAAGTGTCAGTACCCCGCCTGATTGATCGAGTAAACGCATCACCACCGATTCACCGTGTTGAATCGGCATAGTCGAGATACGGACATCGATACTTTTACCGCGAACTTTGACATTAAAGCGACCATCTTGTGGTAAGCGCTTTTCTGAAATGTCTAAACTCGACATCAGTTTTAAACGCAATACTAAAGCTGCAGCAATACGCGTCTCATTTAATAAGTTCTCTTGCAACACACCATCGACACGCATGCGAATGCGCAATTGGCGTTCATCGGGTTCGATGTGGATATCTGAAGCCCTTGCTTGGACTGCATCCTCGAAGATGGTATGTAATAACTTACCGACTGTTGCTTCATCTTCATCGCCATCATCAAAAGTTAACTCACCTAAATCAAAATCGGCTGACTCGTCGTACTCTTCTTCCAACTGATGAGCAAATGACTCTATATCAGCGGTTCGGCGATACAAACCATCAAACGCTTCGAGTAACTGGCTTTCACGTACCGCAACAATTTTTAGATCGCGTGGTGCTAGTAACGGATACAAAGCATCGAGTGCATTGAGATCCGCAGGATCACTCATACCGACGGTGGCTTCTTCATTGGACGCTTCGATAACAAGTGCGCGATGACGACGAGCATGTACTTCAGGAAGTAATTTTACAATTTCAGGGTCGACACGCTTTTGCGATATATCGACAAAAGGCACATTTAATTGTTGTGCAAGGAAGGTCAGTAACTGCTGTTCTGAAATGGCGCCGTTACTGATAAGCGTCGCTCCGAGTTTACGGCCAGTTTGCTTTTGCTGACCAAGTGCTTCCATTAATTGTGCTTCAGTGATGATGCGCTCTTCTACTAACAAATCACCTAAGCGCTTTTTCAGCTTTGGCCTAATCATTATTTTGCTCCAAGTTTGCTATTTGAGATCGAGCATATTGGGCACTGTTGATAGGTAATCCCATTTTTAACGCTAATCGGTAATAATCTAAAGCATCAATTGACTTATTCAGCTGCTCGTAAGCAATGGCAGCGCCCAGCAACCAAGTTCCACGTTGTTGATTAGGGTTTGCTTTAAGCAGGGCTTGCCAACTATCTAAAGCCAGCTGCCATTTTTGGTTTTGTTGACTTAATGCTGCTTTTAGCTGGTAAAAATCATTAAATCGTTCATTAGGACTGTGATCTTGTAGCACTTGCAGCGCAGTTTGTGGCTGTTCGAGTTCAAGCCAAATACGAGCAGCTAGCATTCGATAACCCGTGTGCTCTGGATATAAGGTGATGCCATATTGCAGCAGGGTCATGGCTTTTTGATAATTTTGCTCACCAAATAATAGCCCCACCCATTGAGCTCGAGCTTCGTGTAAATCTGGTTGAAAAGCCAATGCTTTTTTAAATTCGCTTTCTGCCAGAGCAAAACGGCCGCGTAAGTAGGCATCGCTGCCACGCTTAAACGCTTTTTCTGCCATTTGCTCAGGCGTTTTACTACTCGGTGTTTTATTAAAACTAGCGACTTTAGGCTCTTGGGCTTCATCCGCTAAAACCGTTTCTACTGTTTTGTTAATAGACTCAACTGGAACGTTTTCAGTAGTAACAGGGGTTGTTAAAGATTCAGCCTGAGTATTCTGGTCAGTATCATCAACAGGTTGGTTTGTTGACGCTAATTTATTTTCTTCAATCGCTTTAACATTGGCGTTAAATGCGATGGTCGGTGCCTTTTTTTGCTCTGGTTTATCAGCCGGTTTGGCAGCAACTACTGGTTCCTCAGTCTTTCGGATAGTTGACTCAGCTTGCGGTTGCTTTTGCTCAACAGGCTTTTTAATCACGACTTCAGAGGCGATAGGTTGTGTAACCGCTTCATCAGCCTGGTTTTGCCACCACCATAAAGTCGCTGATGCCACTATAGTCGACAACACTAAAACGACTGCCAACATCAGTGATTTGGGTAATTTGTTTGGCTGAACCGTGACATCAATTTTTGGGTAGCTGAGCTGTTCGTTGCTATCTTTTTTAGATTTTTGTTGCTCATCTAAATCTTGCAACATTTTATTGATTACACTCATGCCATCACCTTCCATGTACCAACGGCTATCGCCACACCAATTAAACTCGCGGCTGCAACCATTGCCCAAGCGTAATCTTTAGGTAAATTATCGGCGACGGATTCTGTATCCAATGCCGCTTTTTGCACATGCTGCTTAGCCACTAAATGTTGATTCTCACCAAAGCACAACATCAAGCATTTATGTGCCAATATATTAATAATGCGCGGCACCCCTTTTGAAACGCGATAAATGTAGTCACAGCTTTTTTGGTCAAAAGCTGGAGCACCTGTATAGCCAGCAATGGCCATGCGGTGTTGAATATAAGCTTGAACTTCTTCTTGATATAAACAGCGCAATTGATAGCTAAAACTAATTCGTTGTTTAACTTGCCTTAATTCTGGCTTTGCTAGGCGGGTGTCTAATTCTGGCTGACCGAACAAAACAATTTGCACGAGTTTGCGACTTTCTGTTTCTAAGTTAGTAAATAATCGAACCGCTTCAATGCTATCTTCTGTTAGCGCTTGTGCTTCATCCAAAATAATTAAAACCGATTGGCCTTCGGCGGTTAATGCCATGACCTTTTGCTGAATCAGCTGAGTAACTTGTTGTTGCGAAAGCTCAGACTCTAAACCTTCAATACCTAGCTCTTGTGCCACCGCTAATCTCAATTCATCGGGTTTGAGGTAAGGGTCGGGCAGATAAGCTGCAATATATTTATCCGGTAATTCCGCCAGAAGCTTGCGGCACAGTAGTGTTTTGCCCGTACCGACTTCACCCGTTACCTTGATAAAGCCCTCACCGGAATCCAGTGCAGTCAAAAGCACTTGAAGTGCTTCATGATGAGATGGCAAGCCTAAAAAGAATTGCGTGTTTGGGGTTAACGTAAACGGTAACTCGCTTAAACCAAAGTGCTGTAAATACATGTTGTTCCTATTAGCGATTGAACCAACGATTAATCTTCGTCGCTGCCGTACCAAGTTTGCAATAGATCAGATGAGCGCTGTAGCTGCTCTGTCCAGGTACCTGCACCGACAACAGTCGGCTTAATCATGATCACTAATTCTTTCTTTTGAATAGTTTCCGCACGTGATGTGAACGCTTCGCCAATCCAAGGAATATCACCCAGTAACGGTACTTTGGACTCGATATCTTGAGTTTCTGACTGCATCAAACCACCAATCACGACAATTTCGCCCGATTGAGCACGAATAACCGTATCAGATTCACGAACGGTACTTTGCGCAAGTGGTAACTCATAACCTTGCTCGTTAAGGGTGATAATTTTAACTTGCTCTTGTGTTTCAATAACGGATGGATGCACATGTAAAATAACCCCGCCATTTGAATCAATTTGCGGTGTCACATCTAACGCAATACCAGAGAAGAAAGGCTCTAGTTCAATATTAGGTGTCGACGTTGTCGCGGTACCTGTAACGGTTGTTGTAGATACTTCCGTAACATAGTATTCATCAGTACCCACTTTAATCACGGCTTTTTGGTTGTTTGAAGCCGTTAATCTCGGGCTAGATAGCACTTGCACGTTACCCTGTGTTTCTAACAGCGTAATAACACCAGAGAAGTCTTCATTTGAGAATGTCAGGTTAGCAATACCACCAATAGCACTAGTAATTTGGTTACCAAAAGAGCCCGCAGATGTTGAGAATGAAAAATCAGTACTGCCAGAATGACCAAGTACAGATTGCCAGTTAATTCCCTGCTGATAAGCATCTTCTAAGTTTACTTCAACCACTTTAGCTTCAAGAATCACTTGGCGCTGTAAATGCTGTTCTGTTTGTTGCAAGAACTCTTTAATACTGCGAAGCTCATCTGGGTAAGCGCGCACAGTAACTAAACCGGCTTGAGGGTTAACGACAATAGTGCGCTTGCTACCCGTACCAATCAAATCTTGTAGTGCTTCTTTTAAATCTTTCCAAAAATCGTGTTCACTTTGGGTCACAATGGTAGTGCCTTTGCTACCATCACCAAACTGGTTCATGCCATTTTGCGAACCATTACCACCACCGTTAAAGCCGTTATTGCTGTTATTATTATTGTTGTTACTACCATTTTCGTCTTCATCATCACTCTCAACACCACCTGATGTGATAGACGTCATAGATAAGCCCATGCGTTGCATTGAAAGATAATCAACGGCAAATGTTTCCGTTCTAAGGCCAGCAGGGAAAACTTGTAATAATCGCCCTTTTAGCTGCACTTCATAGCCATACATATCAGTTACAACAGCGAGTACGTCTTCTAACGTAACACCTTTTAAGCTCAAGCTGATGCTACCAGACACTTCTGGATGCAAAGCCACACTTACAGGAGTATCAGAAACTAAACTTTGGAAAAATGCAGAGGCGGGGACATCGATTGCTTCAATATCGAAACGCTTTTCAGTAATTAGGCTTGCTTCACTTTCAATCGGAACCAAGCTTGGCATTAATTCTTGCGTGATAGCACTGGGGACGGCATTTTCAGACGTTTCATCTTTGCTTTGAATTTCGGATTCAAAGGCTTGTTCTATGTCTGGGTTAACCCCGTTGAGACGACAACTGGTTAACAATAAACAAATAATGGCTAGATAAAACGGACTAATCTTCATAATTGATCTTGGACTCTTTTTTCACCGATAAAGTCGCTAACTTTAGCTGGTGTAACTTTCCTGCTTGTGCCAATGTCACTTGACTCAAACTGATATTTTTAACTTGTGTGAAATCATTAATGTAATCGCCAACTTTCACTATTTTTCCGTTAATAATAGCGGTTCGACTGTCACCCGATAACTTAATTGCCTGTAAAACCCAATCAGTATCTTGCTTTTTGCTGGCTGAAGTTTTGCTTTTTCCTGAAACGACCTTGGGCAACGTTGGATCACTTTTTAGCACCTTAGTTTGTCCGATCACAGACAGTGGTAGCAAAAGCATTAAGCAAGAAATAACAGATTTCATAGACCGATAAATCCTTTTTTCAAGCTTAAAGTATAGATATTGACTGATAGTTCAGCTTTTGGGTGCTCAAGGACAACATAATTAAAGTTATGCCAGTAAAACTGCCATGGTAGCTGCTCGACTTTAGCGAGAAATTGATAAAGCTGACGATAACTCCCTTCCACTTTAACACTGACCCCATGACGAAATAGGTTGAGCTGCTGCTCAGTTTTAGTATCAACAACTAAAGGGCTAGGTTGTTGAGCTGAAAATTCGGTAATTTCTAAACCATCGGCTTGCTCTAAAATAGCTTGTATCACCGCAGGCATCGTTTGTGGATGCACCAAATTAACCACAGATTCATCTAATGCTTTATCTAAACCTGCGATCGTTTTGTTCAATTGAATTTGTTGTGAAGACAACTTGGCATTGAGATCTTGTTCAAGGTGCTCCAAGTAAACAATCTGTTCGTTGAGCAGAGCTCGCTGCTCCATTTTCAGCTGTCGCGTTTCTTTTTCGTAGGCTTGCTCTTTTTGCCACATAGGGTAAAGCACATAGCTGTATCCGACCATGACAATGAGTACGAGCCCAGTTAATAGAATCATCAGCTTTTCACGCTGGCTCAAGGCAGAATATTGCGTTACCCATTGATGAGTAGAGGTTTGCCAGTTAGCCATTGTTATTACCTTTGTCTTTGCTTACCGTGAACCAGTCAGAAAGCGGTTCATCTTCAGCTTGCCCACCGGTTGCTAACTCAAATAAATTATACAATTCATCATCTGAGTTACTCATGCGCAATTCAGTTAATTCTTTACCTTGAAAATACGATGAGTTTTTTAATTGCCCTAACCACACTGGCAATGAAGCAGCATCTTTAACAGCACCTTGAATCGATACCTCTTTTTGGCCGTAGCTAATTTGCGTAAGCCAGATGTCAGGGTTATTAAACTCAGCTAAATCAAACATTAAATCAGCATAACCTAGGCTATCTTTTTGTTCTTTACTGTCGAGAACTTGTAATAACCGCTTTTTAACACTTTTTTCTTTCTTTAAATCAACAACAGCTTGCAACAATGAAGGAGACTCAACATGCTCTTGTGCTTTTGCTTTCAGAGCTTCGGTTGTCTCAGAGGTGTCTTCAAATTCAGCCAACACTATATCATTAGCTCTTTTAGCTTCATCGAGGCTACTCGATGCAAATGAGCTCAATACAATGATTAACGCCAGCGATACCCCCCAAGCAGATAACACCCATTTAGGAGACAATAAATCAACTTTGGGATGGAAGTCTTTTACATAAAAATTGACGCTAGACTTCATCGACTGACTCCTGAGTTGATGATGTCCCTGCCGTTTGTGTCGTTAAAGCGGTTGCAACGATATAACCAGCCGCATTCATTTTGTCATCGTGTCTTTCTGCCAACCATGAAGTCAGCGGTAACACAGGTATAGGGAAGTTCATGCCAATTTTGTCGATCAAAATATTCTGATGAGGGTTATCGACTGCCATGTAGATTCTTTTAACGGGCGCTTGTCTAAGCTGACTTTCGAAATAGTCTAACGAACGCTGAATTTCCAGACTTAAGTTATCCGCTACACCATGTTCAATTTCTAATTCAGCAAAATCTTGTAATTTGTTATAGCCGCGAATACGTCGGCTGAAATACACCAAGCCTTGTTTAACAATTTGTACCAGTAGATCTTGGTTTGGCTGATGGGTAATAAGCAGCACGGCTTCATCTTTATCGGTAAACAAAGCGCGATAGCTCAGCTCTTCTGTCTGAATTGTCGAGATATGTAAATCGCGGTTGTGTAGGAGGTCGACCAGCTCACTGACAAAATCATATTTAGCTGCAACTAAGTTAACTTTATTTTGACCAAAAGGTTGGGCAGGTATATCAAAATAATCAATCAGGTACTGCTCTAAATCGCCGGCAATATCGTCTTTAGCGGCATATTTTAATGCAGATGCTAAATCCGCCTCTTCGACGTCAGGCTTATCTACAGCAATTTGTTGGTATTGATTGAAAGGCAGGGCAACATGGCAACATACATCTTCAATTTTATTGCGTTTAATCAGCTGTTTTAGCGAAGCAATTGGGTTGCTATCGACACTAAATGCTTCAAAATCAAATTGCACAGGTGCCTTTTGTGCAGGCTCAAATACAACCATGTAAATACCAGTGGCAGCAATAAAAAAACCAGCTTGGCTGTCTGGTCGTTTTTGCGTGAAAAGTTTACTCAACCACGGCGGTAAATTTTGCAACATGCGTAAGCTCAATTATTAGACTAATTATTTGAAAGCATTAGAAAGTTTCCTTAACTTATAGCATTATTGACCATAACATTCCGCTTGCCAAGATACATAAAGTAACAATGTGATTCAAACTCCATCTTTTTCACTCCCAAGCCCACTGCAAAAATTATCCACTCAATTAACGCAGCAACACGGCATTAATTTATATGTTAAGCGAGATGATTTAATCCACCGAGATATTTCAGGTAACAAGTGGCGAAAAATTAGCGGTTACATACCTTATATTGAACAACATCAAATTAAACATGTAATTAGCTTTGGTGGCGCTTTTAGTAATCACATTCATGCATTAGCACATGTTTGTCAGCAATTAGATGTACAATTACATGCGTATATTCGAGGAGAAGCATCTTCGAAAAACAACGCTACTTTGAGCCATTGCCCTAAAAGTCACACCCATTTCGAATTTCTTGACCGCCAGACGTATAAACGCCGTCACGACGCCGATTTTCTTGCTCAAATTAAAGCGCAATTTCCCAACAGTCTTATCATACCTGAAGGTGGTTTTGGTCAATGCGGCCTAGTCGGTTTTAAGCAGTTAATTGAAGAAGTGAATAAGCAAATAAAATGTGATTACTTTTTTACTCCCTTAGGCTCGGGAACTACCGCTGCTGGGTTATTGGAAAATATCAGCCCACAGCAAAAAGTGATCGCCACAGCTGCCGTTAAAAATGGTATTTACCTCATTGATGAAGTAAAAGCGCTATTAACAGATAAAAAAAAAATGAACGCCTTTGAGTTATTGACTGATTATCACTTTGGCGGTTTTGCTAAAGTATCACCCGAGTTGCTCAATTTTACCTTGCAAATTGGCCAACAAAACCAACTGATACTCGACCCTATCTATACCAGTAAAGCTTTATTTGCACTGTTTGAATTGATAGCCGCCAATCATTTTGCTGCCGGCAGTAATATTGTCTTTTTACACACAGGTGGCTTACAAGGTTGGCAAGGAATGTTAGAGAGAAAAATTATCAATCAAACATACCTAGATAACCTGTATAACCACTGACGGGTTACTCACTTCTGGCGAGCAAATTTTCAATTTTTTCATCAAACAACTGGCCTTGACCACCGTCAATTTGTAGCTTGAGTAATGCTTGCCATTCATCATGTTCGCTTACTCCACTGGCAAATAACCGGACCGGAGAGCCAGCGACGGCTCCTTTTAAACTACGAATAAATAATTCGTTTTCTGGTCGACTTTGAATATTGCGAATGATGCTGACATGTAACTTGAGATAAGCAATCGGGTGTTGTCGCAAATATCCAGAATGCACAACATATTGCCCAACTTGTTCAACTAAAATACGAATACCTAATTCACTTAACCGCTTCAAAGGTCGAATTAATTCGTTGGAGTATTGGTTTAAGGCGTATTCATTCAACGCAATTATCATTCTGTCTCTTTGCTCGTCTTGTTCGATGAGGAATCCATCTAACCAATTAAAAAAATCCTTGTTAACCAGTGATTCACATGAAAGAGAAATACAACTACTAGCACGACTAGATGCATCTTGATTGAATAAATCAAAGAGCTTTTTAATCACTATACTTTCAATTCTCGCTTGGAATCCGCATTTTTTCGCCATGGGCAAAAAGACCGAGGCATTTAACAAATTGCCATCATCATCGGGGAGTTTGACAAAAACCTGCTGGTGATGTGCTTGACTGTTGGTGCCCAAAACGGGTTGGAACAACAAGACAAAATTCGCCGTACTAACACTTTTCTCTAATAAGGTTCGCCATTTCAAAGCCCCCATAACTGCCGTTTTTGGTTTTTCATTATCTTCATACATGAACCAACCCGATGGGCCTTGAAGTTGCGCATTGCGAAGCGCCATGTCCGCTTCAGATAAAACTTGATAAGCGGTATAGCCAGATTTAAACGGAGCTAAACCTATATGGTAAAAGTTATCGGGGTCGATATTATCGGGCAATTCCACCAACTTTAACCTTTGCAATAACAGCTCGGCTTCCGCAATTAAATCTTTGTCATCAATATCGACAAATAACACGGCCAGTTCCATGTAAGCGCGTCTCGCTAATAAAGGCTCCGTCGGTAAGTTATGGCTTTGATTAATCAGGTGGCAATATTCGAGTAGTATGTGTCTGGCCGTTTCTGCTCCGTGTAACTTTTCAACGCGATCGAGCTCGTGAAAATGTACCAACATAACCGCTCCACTTTGCCCGTGTTCATTGGCATTCAGAGCTGCTTCTATACGATGGTCAAAAAAGATGCGATTACCTATTCCTAGCTCTGCATCGAGGAAAGTTTGCTTGCGAATAAATTTATCAATACGCGTTTGTTCATTGCGAGACCAAGCCAGTTCATCGAGTAAAGAATCGAGTAAACCTAACAAGGAGCGATTTTTAATGTGCTCAGAGCGTCTTTTTGCAATCGCTAATTTTCTAGCTTTCTTCTCAAGGCTGAAAAATTTAGCCTCAACCATTTTGGCAACAACAGCGAGTACTAAACAACTCAACGAAATAAGCGCTACAGCCAGTGAAAATAAATAATACACAGCACGAGTCGGGAGTAAGGTATAGGTGAGGCGCAGTGAGGTATTGTCGGTTATCTTGACCCGCTCGGTTGTCCTTATCCAATCAAACAGCTTAGCTTCAACTAAAGGCAGTTGTTTTTGATGAGCAAAATGCAAAACGTCAACATGATTAAAACTGTGAAAGCGCTGTTGAATAAATTGGCTTTGCTCTGTGTTTAAAGCTTGATCAGGCCATTGTTTAAGGTAAGGCTTAATTGATGCAACTTGATAATTAATTTCATGCTGCATCATGTGTTGGCTTTGATTAGCACTAAGTAGTATTAAAAGCAGAATACTGATGGTAATTAATCCTGATAGCGCAAACATAATCCGATTGCGCCATAGTCTTACTGCTCTTGCTGTCGATTTTAAGGCAAGGCTCATCCTACCCCCGCTCCTTTTTTGTACAACTATAGCTTATGGTTTTTAGCTTCGCGACAGCTTTACCCGTTAACCAGTGATATTCCTAATTTGAATGTTGGCATCCGCATTGTCGCTTGCAATGCATTTGTGGCCCTTGCTCATTAAATTCAAAGTCACAGCACTGCTGCAATTTATCTTTTAGTTGGCTCCGCGCTCTTTGTATTCGAGACTTGGTAGCAGACAAACTGAGTTGGTATTGCTTAGCAATCACCTGCTGTTTAATTTGTTCCAGATCGCTGGCCACCAATAGTGGTGCAGTATCTGCTGGTAAATCATTAATCAGGATTTGCAGGCAACGGCTGAGCTGAGCAAGATCACTATCATTTTGTTCCACAGGTATTGCTGCATCTAATACCAGAGGCGTAAATTGAATGTTATTACTGCGGTAATAATCAATAATACTGTTGCGACAAACTTGATATAACCAAGCTTGTAGTTTATTTGCATTCTCTAACGTACTGAGCTTTTGTTGCACTTTGATAAAAACATCTTGCAGGATATCTTCAGCTATATGCTGATCTTGCACTTTGCTTAAAATAAAATTGAGTAATTGCTGGTGAAACTGGTGCCATATTTGTTCTGTCATTTTCTCTCCTGGCTCAAGCGAGCTGCATTAGCTCGCTTTAAAATTTTAAGCTTAGGTTTAACAACAGCTCGGGGTTGATGGCTTGGTGTCAGAACGAGCATCGCATTTGCAACTTTGGGTACAAGCTGAGTTTTGCAAAGTGCAGTTGCAATCACATTGACAATGACAGTCACAGCAACAATGACAATTTGATTGAACTTGATTTATTTCGCTATTGTTCTGAGTTTTTTGCGTATTCATATTGACTTCCTAAGGGACTGAGTAAATAGGTACTATCGACCTGCTTACTAATAAAGACGGCGCCAATTGAAAAAAGATGCAGCTTTTTTTAATTTAAAATAAAAAAACCCGCTTTTAGCGGGTTTTATCGTTAGTCTATTTGACGATTAACTTTTAAGAAAAAAGCGATAAGCGGGGTTATCTGTTTCTTCTTCAAATTTATAACCGACTGTTTGCAGGTGCTTTTCAAACTCGGCTTTTTCATCATCTTTAATATCAAAACCAGCTAATACCATAGCATCTGCCGCATCGTGGTTGCGATAATGGAATAGCGTAATATTCCAAAGCCCACCTAACGTATTTAGGAAGCTATCGAGTGCTCCAGGTAAAGCCGGTAGTACAAAGCTATACAAGCGTTCATTAGGTAAGTCATCAACACGACCACCGACCATGTAACGCACATGCTGTTTAGCCACTTCGTTATCAGTTAAATCAAACCAGTTAATACCTTCATCTGTCAGTGATGAAAACACCTCCTGTAACTCATCTTCACCGCGGCGTAAGCGCACACCAGCATAAACACTTGCTTCACCTTTAGGGCAATAGCGATAGTTAAATTCAGTAATGGTTCTATCACCCAATGCAGCACAAAACTCTCTAAATGCTCCTTTTTGTTCAGGGATAGTCGCAGCGATAATCGCTTCTCGGCCTTCACCTAATTCACAGCGCTCTGAAACGTAACGCAAAGTATGGAAATTAATATTCGCTCCACACAAGATACCTGCTAATTGCTGACGCTCTGTTTGTGGATTATCAGCTAACCACTTTTTGATCCCCGCAACTGAGATAGCACCGGCAGGCTCGGCAATTGCACGAGTATCATCAAAAATATCTTTTATTGCGGCACAAATTTCATCAGAGGAAACCGTAATCACTTCATCAACATATTGCTGACATAAACGCAGCGTTTCTGCACCAATGCGCCTTACTGCAACACCGTCAGCAAAAATCCCTACTTTATCTAGTGTGGTTTGCTCGCCTTTTTCAAAAGCCGCTTTTAAGCATGCTGATTCTTCTGCTTCAACAGCAACAATGCGTACATCAGGGTTAAGCTGCTTAATATAGGCACCGATACCTGCCACTAAGCCACCGCCACCAACAGCAATAAAAATGGTATCGATATCGCGCTTGGCGTCAAAAAGCTCTTTACCTATCGTACCCTGACCAGCGATAACATCAGGGTCATCAAAAGGATGAACCATAGTTAATCCATGATGAGCGGATAATCGACTCGCTTCAGCACTAGCGGCATCAAAGTTTTTACCGTGTAAAACTACGTTAACCCAATAACCACCAAAGCGGCGCACTGCATTGACCTTAATGTCAGGTGTTGTTTCAGGCATTACAATTGTTGCCTTAACCTGCATCTTATTAGCCGACATCGCTAGACCTTGCGCATGGTTACCCGCAGATGCTGCAATGACGCCAAGATCTCTTTGTTCCTGGCTCAGTGAGGCCAATTTATTATATGCACCACGTAACTTAAACGACTTAACCGGTTGCTGATCTTCACGCTTAAGCCAAATGTCATGATGCAAACGCTCAGCGAGTTTAGGCATAAAGTCTAAGTCTGTATTGCGTGCCACATCATAAACTGGCGCAAGTAAGATCTTGCGCAAGTACTCATCTGCACTTATCGGTGTTGTCTTTGTATCAGTCATAGTCATTTAACGTCTTGTTTGTTTTGGTCAAACAATAAGGTCGGTAAAAACCGACCTTAAATTTTTTAGTTTGAGCAGGCAGAACCAACCCATATTAATTACAAAGCTAATGAGTTTGAGCAATGCGGACAATGCCGTATCAAGCTCAGTAGCGAAGTAATTTAGTCTTCAAATTTACTCTTATCGCGCACTGCACCTTTATCAGCAGATGTTGCAAACATCGCAAACTGCTTAAGTGCTAAAGTCACTTTACGTTCACGAGAAACAGCTGGTTTCCAGCCTTTTTCGTCTTGCTCGATGCGACGCTGTGCTAACTCTTCATCAGAGATATCTAACACGATTGAACGGTTTGGAATATCAATCTTGATGATATCGCCATCTTTAACTAAACCAATTGCACCGCCACTAGCCGCTTCTGGTGAGATGTGACCGATAGATAAACCAGATGTACCACCAGAGAAACGACCGTCAGTGATTAATGCACACTGCTTACCTAAACCTTTTGATTTAAGGTAAGTTGTTGGGTAAAGCATCTCTTGCATACCTGGACCACCTTTTGGACCCTCGTAGCGAATAACAACGACTTCACCGGCTTTTACTTCATCACCTAAAATGCCTTTAACTGCAGCATCTTGGCTTTCAAATACGTGGGCAGGACCTTCGAATGTTAAACATTCTTTATCAACACCAGCCGTTTTAACGATACAACCGTCAATCGCGATATTACCGTCTAGTACCGCTAAGCCACCGTCTTTAGAATAGGCGTTTTCAACGTTGCGAATACAACCGCCTTCACGGTCATCATCTAATGTTGGGTAACGACAATCTTGTGAGAAAGCTTGTGTGGTACGAATACCCGCAGGACCTGCACGGTAGAAAGTTTTAATATCTTCATCTTCAGTGGTAACGATATCGTACTTAGCAATGACATCTTGCATTGTACCGCCAACTACATGGCTTACTTCATTATTAAGTAAACCGCCACGGTTTAACTCAGCTAAGATACCAATTACGCCACCTGCGCGGTGAACGTCTTCCATATGGTAATCATTACCCGCAGGAGCAACTCGGCTTAGGTGTGGAATACGACGTGACATTTCATCAATATCAGCCATAGTGAAATCGATTTCACCTTCTTGTGCTGCTGCTAATAAATGCAAGATAGTATTGGTTGAACCACCCATAGCGATATCTAACGCCATGGCATTTTCAAATGACTTACGACCAGCAATATTACGTGGTAATACCGCTTCGTTGTCATTCTCGTAATACTCTTTACACAGCTCAACAATACGCTTACCAGCATTGATAAATAACTTTTCACGATCAGCGTGTGTTGCTAATGTTGAACCATTACCCGGTAGTGATAAACCTAACGCTTCTGTTAAACAGTTCATTGAGTTAGCTGTGAACATACCTGAACATGAACCACAGGTAGGACAAGCTGAACGTTCAATTTTTTCACTGTCTTCGTCTGATACATCAGGGTTTGCACCTGCGATCATCGCATCAACTAAGTCTAAGTGAATGATCTTATCTGAAAGCTTAGTTTTACCTGCCTCCATTGGACCACCTGAGACAAAGATTACAGGGATATTTAAACGCATTGCCGCATTTAACATGCCCGGCGTGATCTTGTCACAGTTAGAGATACACACTAACGCATCGGCACAGTGAGCGTTAACCATGTATTCAACTGAATCAGAAATTAAATCACGTGAAGGTAAGCTGTAAAGCATACCGTCGTGGCCCATTGCGATACCGTCATCAACAGCGATAGTATTGAACTCTTTTGCTAAACCGCCCGCTTCTTCGATAGAACGAGCAACTAATTGACCTAAGTCTTTTAAATGTACGTGACCCGGTACAAATTGTGTGAATGAGTTAGCAACTGCGATGATTGGTTTTCCGAAATCACCGTCTTTAACACCCGTTGCACGCCATAGTGCACGGGCACCAGCCATATTACGGCCTTGAGTAGAAGTTGCAGATCTTAACTTTGGCATAATTTTGTCCTGCCTTTATCTGTTTTAACTGGGCTTAGCCCAATTTAATAAAAATGAATTCCGTGGTCTTACCGCTAACTTAGTTAGCAAGAGGGCATGTTTCTTCCCTCCGACAACTCTCATCGCTTTAATTAAGCAAGATAGATGAGATTTAGACAAAGCCGTCTAGCTTTGAGACCCCATGAGCTTATGAATATAAGTGATTGGGGCGAAAAGCGACGACAATGCCGTATAAATTTCAGCTATGACGCTTCTAGTCGTTGATATAGTGCAACCAACCATGCTTATCTTCACTTACACCTTTAACAAGGTCGAAGTAAGCTTTTTGAATTTTCTCAGTGATTGGGCCACGTGCGCCATTGCCCACTTCGATTTGGTCAACACTGCGAACAGGTACTACTTCTGCGGCTGTACCACACATAAATACTTCGTCTGCTAAGTATAAAGCTTCACGTGGTAATGCTTGTTCGCGTACCTCGTAGCCCATATCTTTAGCGATAGACATTAAAGTATCACGGGTGATACCTGGTAAAATTGAGGCCGTTACTGGTGGTGTAGAGATCACACCATCGCGAACGACAAATAAGTTCTCACCTGCACCTTCAGAGATACAGCCATTTGAATCTAAACCGATACCTTCAACATAGCCGTGACGCTTTGCTTCAGTTGTGATCAGAAGCGAAGACAGGTAGTTACCACCGGCTTTTGCACCTGTAGGCATAGTATTTGGCGCTAAGCGATTCCAAGAAGTGATCGCAGCATCAACGCCTTTTTCTAAGCTTTCTTCACCTAAGTAAGCACCCCACTCTAAGGCGATAACTGATACATCTAATGGTACTTTTGGCGGGTTGATACCTAAGCCATGTGCACCTAGGAAACCAAATGGGCGCAAGTAAGCATCTTTGAAACCGTTTTCACGAACGATGTCTTTACACGCTTGATTGATTTCATCTTCAGTGAAACCTAGGTCAAAGCGGTAGATTTTTGCAGAGTCGAATAAACGACGCGTGTGCTCTTTTAAACGGAAGATCGCAGGGCCTTTAGGCGTGTTGTAACAACGCACACCTTCAAAGACTGAAGTACCATAGTGGATAGCATGACAAGACACGTGAACACTCGCCTCATCCCAAGGTTTGATTTCACCATTGTGCCAAATTAATTCTGGGTTTTGTTTACTCATAGCTGGATACTTCCTAATTATGCACGGATCGCAACGGCATCGGCTGCGCTTGTTAATTCTAAATGAGCGATATCATATAACTTATCGAGCTGCTTTTGCAGTGTTTCTATTGGTCTTACACCAGAAACTGTCAATTCAATTTCAACATTTCCAGACTCGGTGCAATCAGCCACATTTAGACTTTGTAAATTAAAACCACGATGACGGACGACGCGAAGGACACGCTCTAACATTGCCGGTTGTTGTTTCGCAATAATGTTAAATGTATGACTCATTTGTTATCCCTCTATCATTTCGTGGTTAGCTTTGCCTGGCGCAACTAATGGCCAAACGTTTTCTTTTTCATCGATGGCTACATGTAATAAAAATGGGCCATCTGTATTAATTAAAGCGTCAATACCCGCTTCAACATCAAATTTGCTGTGAATCGTTTTTGATGGAATATCAAACGCCTTCGCCAGTGTTAAAAAGTCAGGGTTATCTGACAGGTTAGTCTCAGAGTAACGCTCTTCAAAAAACAGCTCTTGCCATTGTTTTACCATGCCAAGTCTTTGGTTATCGATAAGGACAATTTTAATAGGCAAGCGGAAGCGTTTAATCGTGCCCAGTTCTTGCACATTCATCATGAATGAACCGTCACCTGAAACCACCACAGACATAGTATCTGGACGTGCAATTTGAGCGCCAATTGCTGCTGGCAAACCAAAGCCCATCGTCCCTGCACCACCACTGGTTAAGTGATTGCGTGGAGAAGTAAATTGCATATGCTGTGCAACCCACATTTGATGTTGTCCTACATCACAAGATACAACGTGATCATGAGGTAATTTGCTACTTAACTGGTTTAACAAAGCCGGCGCATAGATACCTTCACCAGGCGCGTCATATCGCCATGCATGTTCAGTTTTTAAGGCTGAACACTTGGCTTGCCACTGAGCAATATCTGTTTTAACAGCTAAAGCAGGGAGTAGCTCTCTAAAGTCACCGCGAATAGCAACGTCAGGTTGGCGTAATTTGCCAAATTCAGCTTTATCTATATCTAAGTGAATGACTTTGGCATTTGGTGCGAAAGTATCTAATTTACCCGTGACTCGGTCATCAAAACGCGCACCGGTACAAATTAGAAGGTCACACTCTTGAACAGCCATATTGGTTGCTTTTGAGCCATGCATTCCCATAAAACCAATGTAGTGTGGGTAGCTAGGGTCTATCGTACCTAAACCTTTTAAAGTGGCTGCTGCAGGAATCTGTGTATAGTCCAATAGCGCATTAAGCTGCTCGATACTGTCAGCCATGCCCACGCCTCCACCAACATAAAATATTGGTTTTTTCGCAGCGGCGATCAATGCTTTTGCTTGCTCGACTAAATCAGGTTCAAATACTGGAATTTGCTTTTCTGGTATTGGGTAAGGTTCAAAATCCACTGCACCTACTTGAATATCTTTTGGAATATCAACAAGTACTGGACCTGGTCGGCCTGATTGAGCCAATTCAAACGCTTGATGTAAAGTTGATGCAAGTTCGCTGATATCTTCAACAACAAAGCTATGCTTAGTAACCGCTAGCGACATACCAAGTACGTCCATTTCTTGGAATGCATCGGTTCCCATAAGCGAGCTAAATACTTGTCCTGTGATAGCAACAACTGGAATTGAATCAAGTAACGCATCGCCCAAACCTGTCACTAGGTTGGTAGCACCTGGACCTGATGTCGCCATGCATACGCCAACAGAGTTGGTTGAACGCGCATAACCAACTGCAGAAAATGCAGCACCTTGCTCGTGACGACATAAAAAATGCTCTACTTCAGAGTCGTATAAAGCATCATAGATAGGCATGATTGCACCGCCCGGATAACCGAACACATGCTTAATACCATGTTGTTGTAAGACTTTTAGAACCAGCTGTGCGCCTGTCATTACTTTCCTTCCCGCTTATAGCTATGCAATCCACTCTTTGTTGTTTTTGTTATTCCAGAGCGATATGTATTTTTGTTTTTTTATATTTTTTAGTTTTAGAAAGACCTAATAAAAAGCCCCCCGAACCTTGCGGTGCGGGGGGCTGGTATTCGGTTTCTTTTTCTTTAGTCCGAACAAGTCCCCCGCGATGGGATAATAATGACCACCACGTTAATAATGACTAGGACTAAAGAAAGTAATTTCACAAATGCAACCTTATGCAATTTAAAGTATATAGCTTTCGCTATTTGATTTGTAATAAATAACATACGTTTGCCATTTAAACAAAATTTTACTTATAACCTTTTGTTTTAACAATTAGCCAAAGTACAGGATTAGCTAATAGAAAATTAGTTTACTGTTAGTGTTTAAATAACTCAGGTATCGCACTATATTTATTAAATCATGTGCAATTCAATTAGTTAGAACACGGAAACGAGAATGTCTGGATTAACAGTGTTTGATAAAGAGGAAGCGCTAGAGCGCTTAGCTAACAACGAAGAAATGCTCGTTATGCTACTCAAGCATTTTGAAAAAGATGTACAAGGTTGTTTTGATGGGCTGCAAACCCTGTTAGCGCAACAGGACTTCCAGCAAGCTCATACGCATATCCACACATTAAAAGGCACGGCTGCAAATTTAAGTTTAAAGCTGTTTTCTGAGACTTGTGCGGCAATTGATAATAAGCTCAGAGCAGAGCAATTGCCTAGTGATGGAGAGCTAGCTAATTTAGAGCAAGCCCAACGAGATACTTTGGCGTTAATCGCTGGGCTATAGTCTTAATTAGAAGTTTTTAAACTGAACCGGGAAGAAGCCTTCTTCATTGGCTTGTCCCAAAAAGCTTAGGCTATTGGCTAACAGAGGAGCTGCCATTTCACCGGCTTTAATTTGGCCATTGACTTCGATTTGACCAGGACTAGGAACTTGCATTTCGACATTCATCGATAAGTACTTTTCATCCCCCTTAACCTGCGCAACGATACCACCGTCGGCGCATTTCAAATCTAAATTGATATCACCTACTTCATACAGAGCATTCATCACTGATAATTCAGCAGATTTCCATTTCACTTTGCCATCCAGCTCAGCACAGTATGGCTGATCTGGTCTAAAGTGATCCAGGTCAATTCTGATCACCCCCGTAACGCTATCAATCATACTCAAGCCAAAACGCTGTTTGAACAGAGCTGCAGGAATATTAACTTTAGTCTCATCAGTTGCAAAACCACTGAAACCTAAGTAGGCAAAACCTTCTGCACTGACATGTTTAGAGCGACGTGAATTGCTAATTTTAAAATCAACACCCAATTTGCCCGTCAGTAATGCACTGGGTGAAAAAGACCAACGAACGTTTTTCAGTAATATCCCATTTACAAGCACCGCATTAAATTTACCGTCCCATACAGTGCCAGATACCATTCCTAGCTGAACCGTTCTCGGCACAGAAATTTGACTTACAACCAGGTGAGCAGGAATCGTTGCAATAAGAAAGACAAGATATAAAACGACACCCATGCCGCCGAATTTTATCCAATTCGATTTTTTCATTACTTTTCCCTACTTAGCTAACTGTAATCGACGCACATTCACTGTACCCGGAGCGTCACCAGCATTTACATCAAGCGTAGTAATTCGAATGCCTTGTTTACTGGTTAATAATTCCAGCCAAGTGATCAAAGCATTGAATTCAACAGTGTCAATTTGCACTTGTAATTCGGTTCCTTGTGGTCGAGTACCCGTTATCTTGATACCTGCTGAGCGCGCTGTACCATTGACAATCTGCGACAGTGAACCCGAGTTATTACTCTTGCCCGCTGCGTCTGCCGCTTTTACTTTAGCCGCGTTTTCTGTGACCCAAACTAGCAGCTTTTGCTTTTTGTCTAAATCAGCTTGCGCTTTTGCTGCACCGTCATTCATCGGCCCAATCACCAACTGGAAAAACAAACCAATAATTAGTACTACACTGGCTGCCAAAACTAACTGCTGTTCGCGCTTAGCAAGCGAACCATACCAAGCTTTTAATTGTTCCATTATGATGCTCTCTTGATCGTGATCGTGCCAGCAACTTGGTTACCGGTATTGTTAAGTGAGCCTTGCTCGACTGTTAAACCCTCTTTTTCGGCTTGTGTTTTAAACTTCTCGAAACTAGCAAAGTTGCTTGCAGCCGCTTGGATTCGAATTTCTTGGCGTTTGGCATCAAATCTAAAGCTACTTGGTTTTAAATCTGGCACCGCTTTAAAAGCTGATTTACCCGAGTCAATCATCGCAAATAAGTTAGCTGAATCATCGCCATCACCGACACCTGCTAATTTTGACTTCATTTGCTTTTTAATCATCGATGTGCGGATGCGTTTGCCGTTAGGGTAAACTTCTAAGAAACGCTGACGAATTTCAGCTTCAACTAACTCTGCTTCTTTTTCTAACTGCATGGTTTTCACACCTTGCATTACCAAGTGCATAACTAAAACACCTAGCAATAATGTAGCGGCGTAACGCCATACCGACAAAAATTTAAAGTGATCGGTTTTTTGCTTGTATTGACCGACTCTTAAATTAAACATGTTCTTGTTTGCTAACACATGCTCAGCTAACACCTGCATAGGCAAATCTAAATTTTGCTGTTCAAGGTCAAAACCTTCAGCTTCAAAAGGCGAGTATTGAGCAATTTTAATCGGCTGCTCAATTAAATTGCCTTCTTCATCCTCGTGTTCGCCTTTAGGCAGTAACGATAACCAAGCATCAAGTTGAGAATCGGCTAAATTAAAGCCTGAAAACTCGCCATCGCGTATTAAATATGAATCAACTAACTTCAGCACACTGACTTGCTCTGCGTGATAAGGCAGTGCGAGATAATCTGGGATCAAGTGGTGGCAAACTAAACCAGCATCGTCTAGCCAAGTTAACCACGTTTGCATTTGCTCGTGACTGCACACAGCCACGTTAAGCATGGTTTTATCATCAACGGTAACTTTATCGCCTGGAACAAAAAACAGTTCTTCAACATCTTGAGCAAACTCTTCTTCTAACATAAAAGGAAGTGCTTGAACGAACTGTCTACCTGCTTTGGCAGGCATCTCTACTTGCTTGCAAACGACTGCCTGACCAGAAACAAATGCAGTAATTGGGCGGCCACTAGCGCGTGATTGCAAACTGGCTAATTCAGCGACGTTTGCTAGCTCTCCTGAAGCGATGATTTCTTTTTCGCTACTTGACCAAACAAGCCATGGCACAGTCGCCTGCTCGTTCTCGCCAAGCCGAATAAATAATTGTTCGGACACCTTTAAACTCCAAATTCTCGGGCAATGACTTGAACTTTGCCCGCTTGGTCTACCTTAAAGCTGGTTTTCATATCAAACCAACTCCGGTTAAACTCAGTTTTTGTTATCATTCTAAAATATTGACTTTCAACACTAAATTGCGCTTTTAGCGACGGGGATATATTTGTCAAACTGCGTAACTCGCCGCTTTGCCAAAAGTCTTCTATGTCTTTATAACCAGCCTCAGGACGGCTCGATATAATGTCTCGAGCAGCCTGCAAACTTAACTTTGGTGCCAACATAGCATGCAATACTTCAGCGTTTTCAGCTGTCACTGTATTGACATTAAGCACCATATCTAAATGTGCGGGAATAATACAAATATGCTTGCTGATTTTTTGCATAATATCAGCAGTCATTCCTTCGATAATCCTTAGCTCAGATTCATCCACCATAGGGCTATTAGCCGTGATATGTGGATTGACTCTCGCTTCATAAACATAGTCTTCAGCACCATAAGTTAATGCGACTGAATCAGGATCAAGCCAATCGATTAATCCATCGCGAATCTTTTCCGCTTCATAAGTTTCAACGCCAATAGCTTCAAGTAGTGCAAGAAATTGATCTTTCACTTCCATCTTAAATTGGTCAGCCGTTTCATTCTCATTGCCACCAACTTGTGCCCTATTGCTGTTTGAAACTCGGTTATTATTGGTGTTTTCATCAATTTCTTCGTCAGCTTCTGCTTGTTGATCTTGAGCATTAGTTACTTTTTTCTTGTAAAGCGCATTGATGTTAAAACACGACTGTAAGTCTTGCACTTCACCACTTATTTGCCCTTCCTCAACAGGAAACACCATATTTTTAATCGCCCAAGCCTGATCTAAGCTAATCACACCATCATTGGCTTCGACTGATTCTTTGAGTAATAACTTAACGTATGACTCTGCCCCCATTGCATACCAATAAGCTTGCTCATTGGCAGACAAGTTTTGACTGCGTTGTATTTGCATTTGTAGACGTAGCGCCATATCACTTGCAACCACAGTCACGATAGCCACGATCAACAGAACAGTGATTAACGCCACACCTTTTTGCTTACTTTTATTCCTGTGCAGCATCATTAGCTAGCCTCTGATGGTAAAAGGAATAAACGACGAATCTCACCTACATCTTCAAGCTCAATAGTAACGGCTATCGCTGCAGGTAACTCTTTTGTTGTCCACGTTTCCAACCATTTAAATTGACGCCCTGTACTGGCTTTACCATCGTGAAACTCAAATTTAATGCCTTTTACGCCTTCCAGCAGTGTGCGATATTTAAATTCAGCACCTACAACAGGGTCGGCAAAGTCGTAGTAAATACGCTCTAATCGACCTTCAACAACACGATACCCAAAAGATTGAACTTCTGTACGCGGTAGTAAATTCATTGGGTTAATCCAACCCACTTTTCGCATTGCTAATACCTGAGAGTCACTATCGAGCAAACCATTGCCATGAGCGATATAAAACTCAACTGGTGCTTCACCATTTATCCTGACTTTGCGCTTAGTGGCTTGTCGGATATCACGCTCAAAAGTCAACATCGCACGTTGCAAGCCTTCCATTTGCTCACTGTGTTCAATACTGATTTCATTACTATCAATGACACTGGTTAATACACCTGTCGACGCTAAACCAACAATGGCAAATATTGCCACTGCGAGTAACATCTCAATTAATGTAAAACCTAAGTGCTGTTTCATCGTTCAATAACCGCTATTTCGTATTAGCAATGTAAGTGCCCAATGTGATTACTGGGCTTTTATAACCATCGTCTTCATAGACAATGACATCAACTTTAACCATGTTAGAGTCAGCTGTTTTAGTGACTTCTTGCTGCCAATAAAACTCTTCATTGGCCATCATCATTTTGCCTTTTTTATTGTTTTCTATTGGCCATTTTTTTTCTAAATTGATTTCAACCAATCGATTACTTGCAACCCATTGCGCAAACTGGTTTTGCTTCAAAACCCCTTGATTGCTGATGTGATTGGAAGAGGCAGAAATTAAGGTCACGCCCGTTAAGGCCAAAATGGCAATGGCCACCAAGATTTCTAGTAATGTAAACCCTTTTTCCTTGTTAGCCTTCATCTTCAGCCTCTGCTAAATCTTTAACTTTAAGTGGGATCACATCGACGCCAATGACCTGAAATTCAATCGGATCAGGCGAGTCAAACGTGGCAGCATAGCTAAAAGTCAGCTCAAAAGGTGTGATATCACCACTTGAGAACAGATAAACCTGCGGAATGAGCTTTTGTTTTTTACTACCATCTTCTTCTCTTTCGTCCTCATCGCCTGAGCTAAATAAATCTTCTTCACCGAGTAATGACTGATCGTCTAACCAAGGGATCTCTCCCATCGTTAAACTCATAATAATTTGCTCAGGAATTTGATATGCAGCCAGTACTGGCTCATCAGGAAAGGACATCCATTGGTTACCGTCGTAACCAACAAATTGATAACTCTCTTCATCGACTACCAAACCAATTTGGATATTATTTAGCAAGCCATAGTCGGATGCCATATGAAAAGCAGTTTGAAAACGTTTTGCTTCTTTGTATGTGCGCTCTTTTGGGTCGCTGACATCAAAAGAAAAGGAAATGGAGCTGATGAGGATGGCCATCAAAACCAGCACCAACATTATTTCGAGTAGCGTGAAGCCGCCTTGCTTATGAGAAAAACGCGACTTCACTTTAAATACCTCGTTACGACAATTCGCTAAAACAGCGAATTATTGTAAGTACTCGTCAATGTTCCAGTTACCGATATCATCTTCTGTATCGGCTTCACCATCAGGCCCCATAGAGAAGATATCTACTTTGCCTTGCTCACCTGGGCTAACTAATTGATATTCGTTGTCCCAAGGGTCTTGAGGTAAACGCTTGATGAAACCACCTTCAGGGTAATTTTTTGGAATTGGCTCAATATCAGGAATAGCCACTAATGCATCCAAACCTTGCTCCGTTGAAGGGTACTTGTGGTTTTTAAGCTTGTACATGTCTAATGCATTTTCTAATGTGGTGATATCAACCGCAGCCTTTTTGATCTTAGCTTCATCACTTTGACCAATTAATTGAGGTGCGATCATACCCGCTAAAATACCGATAATAACCAGTACTACCATGATTTCTAGGATGGTAAAACCTAACTGCTTTTTGTTGTATTTCATAAAATTACCCTTTGAAAGATCTCTTTAACCAACCATTTGGTTTAACGCCATGATAGGTTGCAAAATTGAAATAACGATGAAAAATACGATACCTGCCATCGATAAAACCATGGCTGGACCAATAATACCTAATGTTACATCGACTAGAGATTTAAACTCTCTGTCTTGGTTGTCAGCGGCACGGCCTAGCATCTGCTCAAGCTCACCACTTTTTTCACCACTGGCAATCATGTGTAACATCATAGGTGGAAATAGCTTAGTTTCTTGCAGTGCTGCTCTTAGACTCGTGCCTTCACGAACACGATCTCTAGCCTCTTCGATGACCTGTTTCATATACACATTACTCAGGACATCTCCGGCAATACGCATACTTTCAAGTAAAGGCACAGCACTGGCGGTACAAATACTTAAAGTTCGAGCAAAACGAGCCGTGTTTAATCCCCTCGCAACTTTGCCAATGAGCGGCATACCCAGTAGTGCCTTGTGATAGGCCAACTTAGGCTTAGGTTTTTGTACTACGCGCTGAAAAACAACAGCAGCTAGCATGAAGAAAACCAACATAAATAGACCGTACTCACGTAAAAAGTCACTACATGCGATCATAAATTGAGTCGTACCCGGTAAATCGGCATTCATACGCTGGAACTGACCAACGATTTTAGGCACAACGGATGCAAGTAAATAAGAAACCACCACTACCGCAACAATCATCAACATAGTTGGGTAAATGGAAGCTTGTTGGATTTGAGATTTAGTGACTTGACGTTGCTCGGTGTAATCAGCAAGACGCTCTAAAACGGTATCTAAGTGACCAGATTTTTCACCTGCAGCGACCATAGAGCGGAATAACTCATCAAAGATATGTGGAAACTCGGCCATACTATCGGCCAAGGTGTAACCTTCAGTTACCTTAGAGCGTACCGCCATAATAACGGCTTCATGACGTGGTTTGTCACATTGTTGTGCCACCGCAAGTAATGACTCTTCAATCGGTAAGCCAGAAGCAGATAGTGTAGAAAGCTGGCGAGTAATTAAAGCGAGATCATTAGCTGAAATACCTTGTTTAAATACAGACGGTGCGCCACCTTGTTTCTTTTCTTTGCTAACGGTCTCATTCAGCTCTAGAGGCATTAAGCCTTTTTCTCTAAGCTGAGCTCGAGCGCCTTTTGCAGTGTCGGCTTCAACAATGCCTTTTTGCGTTTTTCCCGCCTTATCAAGGGCTTTGTATTCAAATGCCGCCATCTAATTAACCTTCTCGCGTCACTCGAATAACTTCTTCGATTGAAGTGATACCAGCCAATACCTTCGAAGCACCATCTCCGCGAATACTTGGCGTATTTTTACGAATTGCGCGCTCAATGGCTTGTTCACCATCAGCATTGTGAATCATTTCACGTACTTCATCAGTGACAACCAGTAACTCGTGAATACCGCAACGACCGCGATAACCATTGTGATTACAAGACTCACAACCATGAGCTCGATAAATCGTTACTTTTTCGTCAGCAGGTAAGCCAAGCACGTCAAGCTCACGGCTATCAGCTTGGTGCGGCACTTTACAATCTGGACATAAAGTACGTACAAGGCGCTGTGCTAATACACCTAATAGACTTGAAGATAGTAAGAAAGGCTCTACCCCCATATCTTCCATACGGGTAATAGCACCAACTGCCGTATTAGTATGTAGCGTAGATAATACTAAGTGACCCGTTAATGACGCTTGTACGGCAATTTGCGCTGTTTCTAAGTCACGGATTTCACCAATCATTACAACATCGGGATCCTGACGTAAAATCGCGCGAAGACCACGAGCAAAAGTCATATCAACTTTAGTGTTTACTTGCGTTTGGCCTATACCTTCAAGGGCATATTCAATTGGGTCTTCGACCGTTAAGATATTGCGTTCTTCAGAGTTCAGATCACTGAGACCGGCATAAAGGGTGGTCGATTTACCAGAACCTGTCGGACCTGTAACGAGGATAATACCGTGTGGTTTTTTCAGTAAGTCGGCAAAAGTATCACAGTTGCGCTCTGTCATACCCAAGTCAGCAAGGTTTAAACGTGCGTTATTTTTATCTAATAAACGCAGTACTACACGCTCACCGTGGTTTGATGGCATTGTACTTACACGTACATCTACCGCACGACCACCAATCAATAACGAAATACGACCATCTTGCGGAATACGCTTTTCAGCAATATCAAGCTTAGCCATTACTTTGATACGTGAAACCAGCAATGAGGCTAACTTGCGATTTGGTTTAAGAATTTCTTTTAAAACGCCATCTACGCGGAAACGAATTTTTAACTCTTTCTCAAACGTTTCGATATGAATATCTGATGCACCTTCTTTAATCGCCTCAGATAGCATAGCGTTGATCAGTTTGATTACAGGCGCATCATCTTCATTTTCAAGTAAATCTTCTGTCTCAGGCAATTCATCGGCTAAGGTAAATAGATCAGCTTCATTGCCGATGTCTTCCATCAGCTGTCGAGCTTCAGACGAATCGCGTTGATAAAAGTCAGTGAGTTTAAGCTCAAAAGCTTCTGCACTGATTTTATCAAATTCGAAATTAAAGCCTAAGAAACGTTGAGCCTCTAATAGTGCGCCAAGCGTTACATCTTCACGGCAGTGCGCCAACCATTTGTTTTCAGCACCCTCTTCGCGCTCATCTTCTGGTGCTAAAGCAGGGTTGTAAACCAAAATACCGTGGCGCTTAGCAAAACCAAATGGCAGTAAGAAGCCAGTTTGCGTCTCTTCAATAAGCGCTTCATCGGTTGCCGCTAACTGAGCACTTTCTAGTGCATCAGTTTCAGCAGCTTGAAGGGTTTGCTCCGACGTCATTACTCACTACCTTCAGCTTCTTTATTCACTGGGTTACCTTGCTCATCTAAGTACTCGTGGAAGCTAGGTGGTAAATCTAAAGGATTATCCCATGCAGGAAGTACTGGTGTTTTCTTGCTGTAATCTAAGATACCAGCCTCTTCTTGGCGCTCGATTTGTTGTGCACGCATGAAGTTGTATTTAGTGTGACTAATGGTATTTTGTGTCACACCATCACGAATGATAGTCGGACGGATAAAGACTAATAAATTACGCTTGCGCTTTGTATTTGATGTCGACTTAAAGAGTTCACCAAGAATTGGGATGTCACCTAGTAGTGGAACTTTAGAAACACTCTTTTGTACGTCTTCATCGATTAAACCACCCAGTACAATAGTACTGCCATCATCAGCCATTACCGTGGTCTTAATTTCACGCTTGTTAAAAGTAACATCAACCGCGCTTGACGTACCTGCAACCGAAGAAACTTCTTGCTCGATTGTCATTTGTACGGCATTACCTTCGTTAATTTGCGGTGTCACTTTTAACTTGATACCCACTTCCTTACGTTCAACAGTTTGGAAAGGGTTATTGTTGTTAGAACTAGAAGTAGAGCCTGTGATCGTTGGTACTTCTTGACCAACCACAAACGACGCTTCTTCATTGTCCATTGTGGTTAAACTTGGCGTCGCTAGGATATTTGAGTTTGTTGAGGTTGTAACAGCTTGTACAACAGCGCCCCAACCATTCTCAATAATACCTACAGCCATACCATTGATACCACCTAAAACAGAGGCAAGCGCGGTGAAATCACCCGGAGTGTCAGGTTCGGTGTTAGTAACTGGGTCACCCTTACTGTCTAACTGAATAGTCGTTTTACCTTCAATTGGACGAGCTTGAGTCGCAGCACCAGCAATAGCACTGATTGGTGTTACACCACCATTAGTGAACTGAACCATTCCGCCATCTTCATGTGCCCATTGCACACCTAAATTTAGGCCATCAGTGTCAAAGACTTCAACGATAATTGCTTCAACCTGTACTTGAGCTCGACGAATATCCAATTGACGAATGACATCAGATAACGAACGCATCATATCTGGCTGAGCCGTAATTACTAATGCATTTGAATCAGGATGGGCTTCAATACTAATATCGCGATTATTAGTCGTTGAACGACGATTTGAACCTTTTTTAGAACCCGCTTGCTCTTCAGCCGCAAGCGTTTGACTAACACCTTGCAGAACTTTAACTAAGTCTTCTGCTTTGGCGTATTTTAAATAGTGAACCTTAGTATTACCGTTACTTTCAAGCTCGCTGTCTAAACTAACAATCATCTTACTGATGCGTTGTCTTGCCTTTAATTCGCCAGATACAACGATGCTATTTGTACGCTCATCAGCAACCACTTTTGGAATCAAATACTGAGGAGTAGAATCTTTACCGCCGCGCTTTAACATCGCTTCGATAATACGCACTAATTCGCTTGCCGATGCGTGCTTTAACTTAATGATATCTACATCTTGGTCACCCGCTTTATCAACGCGGTTGATGATTTCAACCAAACGATTTACTACGGCAGAGCGGCCAGTGATCATGATAACGTTTGACGGGTCGTAGTGAACTACGTTACCACCACCAGCTTGGTCGTTTAACTGACGAAGTAATGGTGATAGCTCTTTTACCGATACGTTGTAAACTTGTACAACACGCGTAACCATCGCATCACCTGCGCCGCCGATATCGTCATCGACAACTGGGATTGATGATGTTTTTGCATCTTTATCACGCTTAATTTTTAGCACGCCATTTGGCATTTCAATCACAGCGTAACCATAAACTTCTAATACGTTTAAGAAGAACTGGAAATACTGATCTTCACTGAGTAAGTCGTAGCTGCGAACATTAACCTTACCGCGCACGTTAGGGTCGACAATAATGGTTTTTTGCAAGTTGCGACCAACGATATTAATGAACTCATGAATATCAGTATTTTTGAAATTAGGTGAGTAATCTGCAGCGGATACGCTACTTACTGCTGAACATATAGCAACTGTTGCAGCACAAGATAAGATCGCTAATTTTTTAAGAATGCGACGTGCAAACAACGCTCTTGTCAGGTTTAGGCCCTGCTTCTTCATATCAATTACCTAGTTAAGAGAAACAAATGTTTCTATTAATTCGCCATTGCGATTTACGATTAAGCTCGCTTCGCTGGCCGTTCTTAATTCTTGCATCGCAGTCATTGCCTGCGACAAATCCGTTAGGTCATAGCCATTAATCTCAACGGCAATATCACCAGAGCGCAATCCAAACGCTTTAAATAGTTCTACACTTTTACCTGGGCGAATACGGTAGCCAATTAAATTGCCTGTTTCTCTGTCTTTAGCAGGCGTAGCTTTTATGTATTCGTTGATTTTTCCAGGGTCAGATAAAATTTCTTTGCGGTATTCATCGACTTTAGCAGCACTGGTTTTATCTAAACGTCTTTTAGTTTTACTACTATTATCGGGTTTAGTTCGATCAGCGCTCGGTTGATTTGCATTTGCTGACACTTTTTGACTTTGGGCGAGCTTAGTATATTCGGCCCCTTCCAGCATGAGTGTTTCGCGTTTACCCCTTTGCTCTAAGATAACGCGATCGGAAAAAATTTCTTTAATAACAGCACTTGTGCCTTTTATCTTCTCTTCAATACCGTAAGTTTCTTGTTGGCCTGACTTTTCAATAATGACAGCAGCCAATTTAGGATCGTTACTCGCAACCACACCGCTCAGTTTTAAATTGAGTCGAGTGATCGGCGCTTCAGTGGTCTTAGGTTTAGGGCGAGTTACGGGTTTATTGTACTGACCGAATAAATTGAGGGATTTGATGGCCGTTAAATCATACTCATCAGCAGATGATTGTGCATAGATATCAACCTGTGCACCTGTATCGATAACAGCATTACGGCTTTGGCTATCGGCAAAGAACATCCAAGTGAGCTGAGACAGCATCCAAATTAGATAGATAGCTAACACGCATTGTGCGGTAAAGCTCAATTTGACGTGATCTAGCTTCTTGTCTTTGGTCAAGATAAAGCGATCAATTTTTAGTTGGCTTGCCACTTGGGCTATTTTGGATTCTACAGACATAAATTTTTATAATAATTATTCGCGCCGACGTAAACGAAAAACAATAACAAAGAAAAATGACAAAATTACGTTAGCAACCTAATACTACGGCTTGAGCCTAGTCACAACAAGCAAAAATGCGATAAAATCACAGTATTAATTCCATACAGTGCAACGACAGATTACACATGTTAATAAATTGTTGCAAAATAAATTTTATATCAGCATGGGCAAAGTAACGAACTCTAAAGAAAAAAGCCAGTCTACTGAGGCAGTTAGGTTGGATAAGTGGCTATGGGCTGCACGTTTTTACAAAACAAGAAGCCTCGCCAGTGAAATGATCAAAGGCGGTAAAGTAAAGTATAACGGTCAGCGTATTAAACCGAGTAGAACGGTTGAAGTGGGTGCAGTTATTACGATGCAAGCAGGCTTTGATGAGAAAGAAGTCAATGTGCTTGGCATTGCAGAAAAACGTAAAGCAGCACCAGAAGCACAAAAACTCTATCAAGAGACCGAGCAAAGCTTAGCCAAACGCGAGCAACGCGCACTTGAGCGCAAAGCGGCGGTCAATATTAACCCGAGGCCATTGTCCCGCCCTGATAAAAAGCAGCGCAGACAATTGATTCAGGTAAAACACCAATTAGACAATGAATGAGAAAGCAATGAAAACACAGGATCAACTTCATAGATACCTATTTGAAAACGCAGAAGTACGCGGTGAAATTGTTCAATTAGATGAAACCTATAAAACGATGGTCGAGAACCACGACTACCCTGCACATATTCAAACTGTGCTAGGTCACTTGCTTTCTGCTACTAGCTTGCTAACCGCTACGTTAAAATTTGAAGGTGACATAGCCGTTCAAATTCAAGGTGATGGCCCAGTTAAGTACATGTCAATCAACGGCACTGACCAACAAGATTTACGCGGTGTTGCTCGTTACCATCAAGAACCAGAGTCAAGCCGACTTTCCGATGTTATTGGTAAAGGCTTTTTAGTTATTACTATTACCCCTACTCAAGGTGAGCGTTACCAAGGTGTTGTCGCACTAGAGCACGAAACGCTAGCTGAATGCTTACAATCATACTTTGAACAATCGGAACAATTAGCTACAAAATTATGGTTATTTACCGATATTCAAAATGAAAAAGCAGGCGGTATGTTATTACAAGTATTACCTTCTAACGCAGATAGCCATTTGCAAGACTTTGAACATTTAACAGCTTTAACTGATACGGTAAAAATGGAAGAAGTGCTGGATTTAGATGCTCAAGACGTGCTTTATCGTTTATATCACCAAGAAAAAGTACAATTATTTGAACCCAAAAGCATTCGATTCAACTGTGGTTGCTCTCGAGATAAAAGCTTAAATGCCATCGCGAGTATTAACGCCAGCGAACTTGAGTCGATCATCGAGGAACAAGGGCAAGTTGCTACTCGTTGTGAATATTGCTTAACCGACTACATCTTTAGTAAAGAAGATTTATTGCCTTTGTTACAAGGCAGCGACACCCAGCAATAAACACATCGCGAAACATACGCCCAGCGATTTTATTTTGACTTAGCTCAAAGCGCAATCAGTGTTGCGAGCTAAGCTTAGATTAGGTGCTTACGTGCAATAATCTTGTCATCAGTGTAAATCTGTCAACACTGGTTTCTAGTGAGTTAAAAGGCGTTGAAATTATCCCAATTTGATTTCAACTCCTACACTGCATAGTGAGTTTTAACCAACCTAACCTAAAGGTAACATTGCTATGAACACGGCGACTCATGCCTCAGCTCTATCTAGTCTTTATCTCAACTTAACTTCCGCTGACTTGGTCAGTCACGCGATCAAAAATGACGAAGGAAAACTCAGTGCCAATGGTGCATTTGTTGCCTATACAGGTAAAAGGACAGGTCGTTCGCCTTTAGATCGATTTATTGTTAAAGAAGCGTCATCAGAAGCCAATATAGATTGGGGCAAAGTCAATCGTCCATTCGATAGCGAAAAATTTACCCAGTTATGGCAACGAGTTGAAGCACATTTAGCTCACAAAAATAAATACGTTTCAGAGTTACACGTAGGGAGCTGCAATGAATATTACATCCCTGTGCAAATGACGACAGAAACAGCTTGGCACCACTTATTTGGTCGAAACTTATTTATTAGACCAGAGCACTTTAATCCACTTTCAAAAGATAAATGGCAAATACTCAATGTGCCGAGTTTTGTCTGTCAGCCAGAGCGTGACGGTACTCATAGCGATGGCGTTGTTATCGTCAATTTTGCCGAACGCAAAGTACTACTTGCAGGTATGCAATATGCTGGAGAGATGAAAAAATCCATGTTCGCCATTCAGAACTATTTACTGCCAGAACAAGGTGTTTTACCTATGCACTGTTCAGCTAACCTGGGCGAAGATGGCTCGACTGCATTGTACTTTGGCTTATCGGGTACCGGCAAAACGACATTATCAGCCGATCCTGATCGCTATTTAATTGGTGACGATGAACATGGCTGGTCAGATAAAGGCGTGTTTAATTTTGAGGGAGGGTGTTACGCAAAATGTATCGACCTATCGAAAGAAAATGAACCTGTAATCTGGGATGCTATCCGCTTTGGTGCCATTTTGGAAAACGTGGTGATGGATCAACAAGGCGTGCCCGATTATTCGGATACCAGCTTAACTGAAAATACTCGCTGTGCTTATCCACTGGAGCATATAGAAAAACGCAGTGATACTAACCAAGGCGGTTTGCCTAGTGCCGTTATCTTTCTAACATGTGATTTGACCAGTGTGCTGCCACCCGTTTCTATTCTCGATAAACATGCTGCAGCCTATCACTTTCTCAGTGGTTACACTGCATTAGTAGGTTCGACGGAGATGGGCGCAGAAAAAGGAATAAAGAGCACATTTAGTACCTGCTTTGGTGCCCCTTTCTTCCCAAGGCCGGCAAAAGACTATGCTAATTTACTGATTAAGCATATAGAAAAAACAGGTGCACAAGTATTTCTCGTCAATACTGGGTGGACAGGTGGGCCTTATGGTCAAGGTAAACGTTTTGATATTCCAACTACGCGAGCGGTAATCAGCGCTATTGTAGAAGGTAAACTAAAAGGCGTAGCAACAAAGCACCTGGATATTATGAATTTAGCCGTGCCTGTTACCGTACCCGGTGTGGATGATAATTTATTATTACCGCAGCAAACATGGCAAAATCCGGAGCAATATCCAGCTCACGCAAAAGCGCTTGCCCAGCAATTTATTGATAACTTCAAGCAGTATGAAGTCGATCCAACAATTGTAGCCGCAGGCCCTCAGCTATAATTCACAAAAGAGTCAAAGTACTGCTTTGACTCTTCATCCCTGACTGTTTATGCTTAAATAAAAAACAATAAGCATAAACTATGAAACGGAATTTCATTGCCAAACTTGCCTTCGCATTTCTAGCTATCAGTATAAGTACTGCTTGCTTTGCCGAAAAAAACCTTATTATTACGTTAGATCGCGACGACTTATTCGATTTTCACCAAGTTGTAGGATCTAAATCACCGCTAGAAATCACCAATTTCAATCACCCGAATGCAAGACGAGAAGTCGTCGATATTATCCTGCTATTGCAGGCACTCACACTGGGTGGTGTAGACGTGAACATCAAATTTGAGCAAGGTGCTTATTACGCGCGTAATTTATACTTGCTAGAACAAGGAAAGCTCGCGTTAAGCCCTGACACCGTTTGGCAACAAGACATAGATAAAATTAGTGAGCATGTCTATATTTCCGACACCATCATAGAAGATGGAGAGTTTTATGCTGGCTTTTATACCAGCCCGAATAATCATAAAGCGCTAAAAGCGAAAAGTTTAACGGACCTTAAACAGCTAAGATTCGTTTCCAATAAACATTGGTCTGCAGATTGGAAAGCACTGAGTGATTTGTCACCTATCACTCTGGTAGATGAGCCGAAATGGCTATCAATGGCGCGCTCAATTTTGCATGACCACTACGACGCGATGTTGATTTCTTTTCGCTCTGATCCCAGCCTTCAAGTCTACGTACCTGAACTACAAGCGGTGCTAGTACCTATTCCCAATTTAAAAATTCAACTCAGAGGCAGCATGCATTACATCGTCTCTAAAAACCACCCTGATGGTGCTATGTTGTTTAAAGCATTGAACAAAGGGATTGCGATGCTGAAACAGCAAGGTAGGTACAAAAAAGCCTACCAAGAGGTAGGCTTTTTCAATCAATATGCACAGAACTGGCAGCTAATCGAACCTTAATTCACAGTGATCAGCGGAAGTTTAACCAATGCCCTTAAACCACCTTCAGCTCGGTTTTCGATAATAAATAAGCCTTGATGCCCTTCTACTATCCGCTTGATGATGGCTAAACCAAGCCCAGAACCTGTACTCGCTCTCGCTTCATCACCTTGCACAAACGGCTGCATTAGCTTTTCAATTTTCTCTTCTTCTACACCAGGGCCATTGTCTTCAACAGCAAACCAGATCCACTCTTTGTCTGAACCCGATAATACTGTAACTTCACCGCCGCCATAGCGAAAAGCATTTTCAATCATGTTGTTAAGCACGCGTTTTAAACCGACGCGTTTTGCCGGTATAGGCGGGCAAGAACGCAAATCCGTTTCGATATGCTGAGCAGGCTCAAAAGAATTAACCGTTTCAGTAATCAACTGATTAATTTGTGTCACTTCAAAATGCTGATCTTCACCTACTTTAATATAATCAATGAACTGATCGATAATAGCGTTCATATCATCAATATCATTGACGATGCCATCTTTGAAAAAGTCGTCTTCAGACATCATTTCGGTCGCTAGGCGAATACGTGTTAGTGGCGTTCTTAAATCATGTGAAACACCAGCCATTAATAAAGCTCGGTCTTTTTCCAGCTGACTGATATTTTTAGACATATGGTTAAAAGACTGTGTCACCGCAACAATCTCGGATGCCCCACGCTCAGTTAACGCTTCTGGGTATTCCCCTTCTGCAACTTGTTCTGCTGCCTGTTGTAATGCTTTTAGAGGTCGGTTTAAGTGACGAGCAAAGTACCACGCTCCAGTCACAGATAATGCGCCAACGATAAGTAAGTACATAGCCAAAGGTGAAAAGTTAGTTTCATCTAAACCCGCTAGCGGAATTCTCAGCCAAATCGTTTTATCCTGAGGCGGTTTAATCCAAAACAAGTAACGTTTACCTTTGGCAATTCTCACTTCAGTTTCACCGCCGAGTAGTTCGCTCATCTCTTCAGATAAGCTTTGATAATACTGAGCGTCATTGACACCAAGCCTCACCGCTAACTCTTCTGGAAAAACATTAATACCCGTTGCATCGTAATATGCAGCGGCCATTTTAGGATTAATTTTCATCCCCAGTTGCTCAGTAATAAATGCACTTTTAACTTGTTTGGCTAATAAGTGATTAATTTGCTGGTAAGAGGGTTTAACAACGTAGTAGGCAACTGAGACGTAAGAGACAAATTGGTTGATTAGTAGGATGGCACCAATTAAAAGTATGGTTTGACCAAAGGCGCTTTTAGGTAAGTACTTTTTCATTGGCTATTGCAGTCTTATCATTATTATTTAATAGAACAAATAGAGAACCTATTTTTGATGATTCTATTTCAAAATAAATAGCTTTTAGACAAAGCTGTCAAGAAGTGAAACCCCAGTTGCTTATTTAAATCGAACAGCTGGGGTGAAGAACAAAGACAATGCCGTATAAAAGTTATTTATAACTAAACTATTGTTTTCCGTCTGGTACGAACACATACCCTAAACCCCAAACCGTTTGAATATATCTTGGGTTAGTAGGGTCTTCTTCTAACATTCTACGTAAACGCGATACTTGAACATCGATAGAGCGCTCTAAAGCAGAGTAATCTCGGCCACGTGCCAAGTTCATTAACTTATCACGAGAGAGTGGCTCGCGCGGATGTGTCACTAGTGCTTTCAATACAGCAAATTCACCACTGGTTAGCGGCATAGGCTCATCGCCATCTCTAACCATTTCACGTGTTGCTAAATTCAGTGAATATTGACCAAATGTAACCACTTGCTCTTCAGTTGAAGGCGCACCTGGTAATTCCATTGTTTGACGACGTAAAACCGCTTTAATTCGGGCAAGTAACTCACGCGGATTAAATGGTTTTGTCAGGTAGTCATCAGCACCTAATTCTAAGCCGATAATACGGTCAACTTCATCACCTTTTGCCGTTAGCATTAAGATGCTTAAATTGGTCTCTTTTTGACGTAAGCGGCGACAGATTGATAACCCATCTTCACCCGGTAGCATCAGATCTAAAACTAATAAATGAAAGTTTTCACGTTCTAACAGACGATCCATTTGTTCAGCGTCGGCAGCAGCACGTACTACAAAACCTTGCTCAACTAAATAACGCTCAAGCAGACTGCGTAAGCGCATATCATCATCAACGACTAGTATTTTAGTTGTTTCTTGTCCCATCGTTTCAGGCCTGTTTCCATTAATTGATGAATAATATAAATAACTTAGCTCAAGAACGACAAAAAAACTAACACTTTTACATACTTGTTACTTTCTTTTTGTCGGTTTGTTTATAGCTCAGATCATTTTCGCTTAAATAAGGATAAAAAAAGGGTGTTTATAAATGTGATGAATCTATAAAATAAGGCGCAATTATTATGATTTGTCGCCCACATGCACTAAGGTTGCGGCAATTATTGAACTATAAGATCAATGGAGAACAAAATGAAAGTAGCAGTTCTAGGCGCAGCGGGCGGTATCGGTCAAGCGTTATCTTTATTATTAAAAACTCAATTACCAGCTGGTTCTGAGTTATCTTTATATGACGTTGCACCAGTAGTTCCAGGTGTTGCTGTTGATTTAAGCCACATCCCAACTGACGTTAAAGTTGCGGGTTTTGGTGCTGACGATTTAGACGCTGCTTTAGCAGGTTGTGACATCGTGTTAATCCCTGCTGGTATGCCACGTAAACCAGGTATGGACCGTGCAGATTTATTCGCTGTTAACGCAGGTATTATCAAGACTTTATCTGAAGGTATCGTTCGCAACTGTCCAAAAGCTTTAGTTGGTGTTATCACTAACCCAGTAAACGGTACAGTGCCAATCGTTGCAGAAGTATTCAAAAAAGCAGGTACTTACGATAAAAACCGTGTATTCGGTGTAACTTCATTAGACGTTTTACGTTCTGAAACTTTCGTTGCTGAATTAAAAGGCTTAGACGTAAGCGAAGTTAAAGTACCAGTAATCGGTGGTCACTCAGGTACAACAATCCTTCCTTTATTATCACAAGTTGAAGGCGTTTCTTTCACTGAGGAAGAAGTTGCTGCATTAACTCCACGTATCCAAAATGCAGGTACTGAAGTTGTTAACGCTAAAGCAGGCGGCGGTTCAGCTACTTTATCTATGGGTGCTGCTGCAGCTCGCTTCTGTATGTCTTTAGTTAAAGGCTTACAAGGTGAAGAAGTTGTTGACTATGCATACGTTGAAGTTGAAGGCGGTGATGCAGCTTACTTCGCACACCCAGTTCGTTTAGGTAAGAACGGTGTTGAAGAAGTATTATCTTACGGCGAGTTAAGCGCGTTTGAGCAAAAAGCAAAAGACGACATGCTTGCTACATTAAATAAAGACATTCAAGAAGGTGTTGATTTCATCAACGCTCAATAAGATCTTTATTGATACTAAATACTAAAAAAGCCGCTTAAACGCGGCTTTTTTATACTTGAAATAGAGTAAATTTAATCTTTGTTAACGCGTTATTAACTATCTCGCTTAACAGCAATCCAAGCCAAACTCTCCAACGCAGTTTTTGCATCTGAATCAGGTAAGATAGCTAATGAGTCGACAGCTAACTTAGCATGTAATTCCGCTTTTTCACGCGTATAGTCAAGTGAACCCGTTGAACGGATGACTTCAAGTACTGGCTCTAACATATCTAAACCGGCACCATTTTCAATCACACCGCGAATGAGCTGAGCTTGTTCTTCTGTACCATTAGCAATGGCATGAATAAGCGGTAGTGTTGGTTTACCTTCAGCTAGATCATCACCCACATTTTTGCCGATTGATTCACTATCGCCTTCATAATCAAGTAAGTCATCAGCTAATTGGAATGCCGTACCTAAATAACGACCGTATTCTTTTAGCGCGTGCTCAACTTGTTCTGATTGCTCGGCAATAACCGCGGTTAATTGCGTTGCCGCTTCAAATAATTTAGCCGTTTTGCTGTAGATGACATCCATATAGGATTGTTCAGTTGTATCAGGGTCATTGCAGTTCATTAACTGCATCACTTCACCTTCAGCAATGATGTTCGTGGCATCAGCGAGTACTTGCATGATCTTCATACGCTCGAGCGACACCATCATCTGAAAAGAACGAGTATAAAGGAAGTCCCCGACTAAAACTGATGCTTGATTACCAAATAAAGCATTAGCCGTTTCTTTACCACGACGCATGGTTGACTCATCCACTACATCATCATGCAGTAGCGTAGCGGTATGAATAAATTCAATAATGGCAGCTAAACAAAACTGTTTGTCACCTTCATAAGCTAATGCTTTAGCAGCTAAAACGGTAATTAAAGGGCGAATGCGTTTACCACCACTATTGACGATATAAAAGCCCAGTTGTTGAATTAACGCAACGTCACTGTTTAGTTGATCACTAATAAGTTCATTAACCGCTAACATGTCTTTTTCGGTTAAAGATTGGATATCTGATAATTGCATGCTGAAAGGTATAAAAATCCAGAAATTGTCGAGCAAAGTAGTAATTTTGCCCGCTAAAATAAATGATGGCTCAATCTTAATCTATTTATAGTTAAAAAACAGTGCCGTAGTCGAATTAAAACACATTTATAGGTCTTATCTTTACTTAGATAACGATGACTCATCTTCTTGCAAGAAATAACTATCAAGCGTTCCCAACTGAAGCACTCTATCGTGCAACAATAGATTGCTAAGCCGTTAAATTTTTAGTCCTTAGCTGACAGAATCGCATTTGATCATAAATTGATCACAAAACATGCAAATTAATTGATCTTTTTCTTGCGATCGTTTTCGCTTTCACTTAGAATTCGCGCCCTAAATTTAAGAAATGTGCATCAAAGTAGAGAAAAATTCGATGCACGTGAGAACAATGCGGAGTTACGTAATGTACGCAGTTTTCCAAAGCGGTGGTAAGCAACACCGTGTGGCTGAAGGCCAAACTCTTCGCCTAGAAAAAATTGAAGCAGAAGCGGGTTCAACTTTAGAATTCGACAGCGTGCTTTTAGTATCAAACGGTGAAGACATCAAAATTGGCGCACCTGTTGTTGAAGGCGCTAAAGTAACAGCAGAAGTTGTTACACACGGTCGTGGTGAGAAGATTAAGATTGTTAAATTCAGACGTCGTAAGCATTCTCGCAAACAACAAGGTCACCGTCAGTGGTTCACAGAAGTGAAAATCACTGGTATCAGCGCTTAATTATAGGAGTATAACCAAATGGCACATAAAAAGGCAGCAGGTAGTACTAAGAACGGTCGTGATTCAGAAAGTAAACGTTTAGGTGTTAAGCGTTTCGGTGGTGAATCAGTATTAGCAGGTAACATCCTTGTTCGTCAACGTGGTACTCGTTTCCACGCTGGTAGCAACGTTGGTATCGGTCGTGACCACACTTTATTCGCATTATCAGACGGTAAAGTGAAGTTCGAAGTTAAAGGCCCTCAAAACCGTAAGTTCGTTTCAATCGAAGCAGCTTAATTCAGCCTTCCAGCTAGAATTTCTAAAAAGCCTCGCTTGCGAGGCTTTTTTGTTTTCTTAAATAAACAAATCATTCAATACTTAGCGCCAATTCATCAGCGCAAGTATAATTATATAAACTCCACTCTCTTTGAGGTCACTATGAAATTTGTCGACGAAGTAGATATTAAAGTTGAAGCCGGTGATGGTGGTAATGGCGTCATTAGTTTCCGCCGCGAGAAATTTGTCCCTGATGGTGGCCCAGATGGTGGTGATGGTGGTGATGGTGGTCATGTTTTTTTAGTTGCTGACGAAAACCTCAACACACTAATCGATTATCGTTTCCAGCGCTTTCACGCAGCAGAGCGCGGACAAAACGGTCAAAGCCGAAATTGTACCGGCCGTCGTGGTAAAGATTTAGAATTAAAAGTGCCCGTAGGTACACGTGCAACAGATATTGATACTGGCGAACGCATTGGAGACTTGACCAAACACGGTCAAAAGCTGATGGTGGCTAAAGGTGGTTTCCACGGTTTAGGCAATACGCGTTTCAAAAGCAGTGTTAATCGTGCTCCACGTAAAAAAAGTAACGGAACTGAAGGTGACAAACGCAATCTTCAATTAGAGTTACTGCTTTTAGCCGACGTTGGTTTATTAGGTTTGCCTAATGCGGGTAAATCAACATTTATTAGCTCTGTATCAGCAGCTAAGCCCAAAGTAGCCGATTATCCATTCACAACATTAGTACCGAACTTAGGTGTTGTTAGAGCAGGCTCTGGAAACAGTTTTGTAATCGCCGATATTCCGGGTTTAATTGAAGGTGCATCTGAAGGTGCCGGTTTAGGTATTCGCTTCCTCAAACACTTAGAGCGCTGTCGTGTATTACTTCACCTAGTTGATGTAGAACCGATGGATCAGTCAGATCCAGTTGAAAATGCCAATACGATTTTAGCTGAGCTGGAGCAATACAGCCCTGAATTAGCCGCTAAGCCAATTTGGCTAGTCTTTACTAAATCTGATTTGATGTTAGATGAAGACTTAAAGGCAAAGCAGCAAGAAGTACTAGACAACCTTGAATGGGAAGGTCCGGTATTCAGCATTTCTTCAGTAGAGCGCAGCGGCTTGAATGCGTTAACTCAAGACATTGGCCAATGGTTAATTGATAACCCACTGGTCGAAGAAGAAGAGCAAACGGAAGAAAACGTTGAGTTTAAATGGCAGTCTTATCACGATGACGTTATTGCCCAAAGTGAAGATTGGGATGACGAAGATTGGGATGATGACTGGGATGAAGACGACTACGATGTAGAAGTTGAATACAAGCGTTAATTACTCAAAAAGGCCGGTGTGATCACCGGCCTTTTTAATTTCACAATGATAAATTCATTTGTGACTTAATAAGTACAACTCTTTGCATTAACATACCCGCAATACAGCAAACCAACTGGAATAACAAATGACAATATCTATGATAGTGGCAATGACGCCTGACCGTGCTATTGGTAAAGATAATAAACTGTTATGGCATTTACCTGCCGACCTTAAATTTTTCAAAGAAACCACACTTGGTAAACCTATCATCATGGGCCGTAAAACATTTGACTCGATTGGTAGACCTCTACCAGGACGCACGAATGTTGTTGTCAGTCGTAGTAATGAACAGCCTCATCCAGATGTCGTATTAGCCAATGATTTAGACCAAGCAGTAGAAGCTTGTGGTGATGTTGAAGAGGTTATGATCATAGGTGGCGGTTTTATCTATGAAGCATTTTTACCAAAAGCAGATAAGCTGTTTGTCACTGTTGTTGATGCTGATATTGAAGGTGATACCCACTTCCCTGATTTCTTAGCTTCGGAACAATGGCAAGAAGTTGCACGTGTAGAGGGGACTGTTGATGAAAAAAATCCTCTGCCTCATACCTTCTTTACATACCAACGCAAGTAACCTATTAATCAAAGCCAAGCTAATTTGCTTGGCTTTGTTCGACCATCAGCTCAATCTGATTAATCCGGTTTTCAGTTAAAGGATGAGTCGATAAAAACTCAGGTACATCACCTGAATCCTGATAATACTCAGACATTAACTCGAAGCTTTTAATAAAGTCATCACTCGAGGCTTGAATGACAGAATCGGCCTGATGAATTTGTTCAATCGCAAAACGGTCAGCTTGGTATTCAAACTGTCTAGAATAATCCAACTGCAACACAGCCATAGGGATACCGCTAAACACACCTGAAACATCCCCCAAATCATTGAGAAACATACCAAATAGAATAAAAATGCCGAGTTGCTGCAATACATTGCGCAAACCATGACGCTGTTCCACATGACCGACTTCGTGCAGTAACACAGACATAATCCTTTCATCATCGACTAACAATTCAACCAATTCATCGGTGATCACTATATGGCCATTTGGCAAAGCAAAAGCATTAGCCTGTAAATCATTACCTTTATAAAAGTGCAGTTGATAATCATAAGGGGTATCGAGTTGACTAATATAATGCTCAAAATACGAAGCTATGGTACCTCGCTTGGTTAAACTCAGTTCACTATCAGATAAATAGTGCTCAGCGAGTAAATCGAGTGATTGATCACTGACTTGCGCCAAAATTTGTGAGGGCAATTGCTTAGCAATAGAGTCTGCCATAGCCGGGATAGCACTATTAACGAGCCACCAAGCAGTTATACAAGTAACGGCTAAGCTAGCGAGTAAATACAGCCATTTACTCTCTAAAAAATGGGATAACTTATCGATGAAAGGACTTTGTTTAGTAAAAATAGCCGCGAGTGCATCAAAGTCTTCACTGACTAGGCGAGCGCCATTTGGCAAATCAATGTATTGAGGTGTCGAGCCAATTCTCGGAGACAATTCGCACTGTTCGAGCGAAAAATAATGCGCATTATCTGCGATAATAAAATGAATCGTTTGGTCGATTTGCTGAACGGAAACAGGGAGTAGCTGCGCACTACTCCCATCAGAAAAATGAGCGTTAAAGCGCAAAATTACAGCCCTAAGCCCACTTCCATATCAAAGCCATCTGCCACTTCTTGACCAACCGAACTATTGGCTTGTCCATTGTTTGCGGCGACACTCGATAAATCGAGCTCTTTGCTCATAGTAATGTTTTTAGCTAAATAACGGTTCATGCGAATTTTCGCCCAAGGGTAAGCTAAACCTAAGCTGAAAATAATGGCTAATGTGTTAGACAACAAAATAAAGCCATATGTCCAAGGCGAGTGTGTTGTATTAATTTTGCTGTCCGCAAGCTGCGCATTATTGAGCATAAAGCGAAGAATATAGCCGTTAGCGACAAAGCCAATTGCAAACATAGCTAGATAAATGATTGGGCCTAACACTAACATCAACGCCATCACTTGACCGCCGGATTCACTCGAAAGTGCCCCTAAGCCGAAAACAGCGCCAATAACAAAACTTAAAACGACTACGACCCCAATACAACCTAAAAATAAGCCATAAAAAGCGCCCAGAGGTGGTTCAGATTTGAACTCTTGATCGCCCCAATACAAGTTATTCGCAATAAAGCACTTTTGCTGTTTAATTGCATACGGCAATAACAAACCAAAAGGCAGAACAGCTAAAATAGGTAATAATAAAAAGTACCAATATGCCTGCCCTACCTTACCCGTAAATCTAAAACGCACATGGCGATATGACAAGTTATGGTAGTTAAACTTCAAACTTGAAAGTAGAAGTAAAGGCATTAATAAAACAAGTGCGACCATAAAACCAGCTGCGGCCATTGGATAGACACTTGATAAAACGGAATAAGTAATGATAAGTGCAAATGCAATTAAACGACCTTTTAAAATCTGCATTGGGGTCGCTAGATATTGAAATTCGTGATTATCAAAAAAGGTATTACCACACATGTATTGTGATTGGCGAACTTTCGCCCATGCTGAATAAATACCAAGCGTAACAATCGTTAAAGCTAAATTAACAATCCAAATTCTAAAAAACTCTCCCGTTTTTCCTTTAAATTGAAAAGCATAGCTAGTTGAACTGTGTTGCGGTGTTAACTCACCCTGTTGTTGTGTTTCCATGTTTATCTCCTTTTTACAACTTGGTTAATTTAACAACAGATAAACCAGTGAACAAGGGGGATTTACATAACAAAGCTGAAAATAAAAAACTTCATCAAAGATAAATAAAAAAAGCGCTATTGGTAATTATTTTTTTAGATAAGATGAAATCGATTTAAACAGCTTTAAAACCTATTTCAGAAGTATTCTGTTAAAAAGGGACAAAAAACAAACAGGTGTTCAACTAAACTAATCGCTAGCTATCTGGAAAGGGTCAACCTTGCAGTCCAGTATATGGCCCAGCCGTAAGGTTTGTAACATCAACAAAGGACAAAACGATGAAAAAGATTGCTGATTTAACCGAAGTTGAATTTCGCCAGTTGCTCGACGAATACTATGCGCCTACGCCAAAGCGAAGTAAGCTGACGCCTGCGCAAGTACAAACAATTGCCCAGCAACTGAATGAAAAAATAAATGTGCCATTAGTATCTGAATCTAAAGAAGAAAAGATATTGGTCAAAGTGGTGCTAAAAGTTGATAACTACTTATACAACAACTTACCTAATGAGCTTTACGATTTAGTTCGCAGTTTAGATAAAGGCATAGATGATGAAGAAGCTAAACGTTTGATTAAACGCTTATCTGAACTCGCCAATGACTACATAGATATCCCTTACTTACCAGAAGTGGCAGAGTATTTTGCCATACGTTTTGTCATTGCCATTATCATCAATGGTGCCAGAAAGCACTGCGACTTTGCACAAGCCAGTGAGAAGGCATTGAGCATACCCGTACCAACCTCACTACCACCTCATAACCAAACCGACGATGCGTTTTTTCTCTCTCTTGCTTGATGGATCCAGTTATGCGATATACCGACCACCCGATTATTCTCAAACCTAGCAAAGTATTTGATCCACAAACGGCACTGTCATTAGCGGTCTTATGTGCCTTGTCATACAAAGAACCGACAGAAATATCGATTCAAATCAAACGTTGGAAACTAAACCAACCGACGTGCATTTCAGTGTGTAAAAGCGTTGATATTAATACTCAGTGTTTTGTCACCAGTGATAAAGACAATATCATCATCGCTTTTAGGGGGAGCCAAGAAGTACAAGATTGGCTGAGTGATTTTCAAGCTGTGCGTGATCCAGGCCCATTAAAGGGCACCAAAGCACATGGAGGTATTCAGGATGCACTTTACCCAGCCGTGATCAAATTGACCAATGCCATTGATGTAATGCGTGATAACAATCAAAAAATTTGGTTAACCGGCCACAGTTTAGGCGGTGCATTATGTTCTTTGTATGCAGGCATGCTGATTGAAAATGATTATCCTGTTTATGGTATTTATACGTTTGCCAGCCCAAGACCAGGCAACGCAGCCTTTGCTGAGCAACTCAATGCTAAAGTGTTAGGACCTCACCACAGGGTAGTGAACGAAAATGATATTGTGCCACACTTACCTCCTGAGCCTTTTTTCAGTCACCCTGGAAATCGCATTATATTAAGGACTGACTTTTCAACCGCTGAAGATGAAACAACTTGGTGGCAACAAAGGGTAAATGCGCTTGAGGTATTTGTTGAAAAAGTGACGGAGAAATTTGATGTCATTGATAACCACACTTTAATGGGAGATGAACAAAGCTATATTCCCAAGCTGGTCGCGCTGACAAAAAACCAATAATTTACCTGCTCTGGAAGTTTAGAGCAGGTGTAGTGATGAACTAAGAATGGCCTAGTTCTGATTCCATTTCTTCCATTTGCAGCCAGATTTCATCGGCTTCATGAGTCAATTGCATGTACTCTTTTAAGTCGCCGTTGCGTTGCGCAATAGATGCTTGTTGGCGTTTGAAGTCATACTTCTCTTTTAAAAAGATACTAGGGTCACCGTTAAACAAAGAATGCATAAGTTTTCTCCTGCTAGATGATATTGCTTTATACGTAGCTCTTTAAAATTAGTTCAAAACAAGACAATTTCACAGACTAAAAAACCAACAATCGACTAACCCATTATAAAACCTAAAAATATAGTTTTTAATGACCAATAGTCGGTTTTGAGCGCTAATACCGGCAGAAGAAACAGAAAAACAGCGAATTAAAGGGCTAATTTGCTTTAAATCGCTGATTTAACATGAGTTTTAAAAATGTGTAATTAGTTAAGTACTAAATGACCCAATGATTGCGCCCCATCACCCTCTAATACTTCAATTTTAATCGTGTTGACACGTTCAAGCGGAATGTTTTTTGGCAAGCCTAAGTAGTGACGTTTTAGACCGTGGCGCTTTTTTCGATCAGGGTGAATTTTGCGTTCCCATAGCTTTTCATCGTTTTGCCAAAGCGATACGCCATATACATCATTATTATCTAACGACAAGTCGATTTGCCTAACTTGAGTAGGAGCACTAGGCAAGGCAATACTAAGTGGCTTGCGCTCTTCAAGTATCACGTTACCTAATTCATTCCATCGCGCACCATTGTTTTTAATAACCGCTAATTGCCCCAATTCAGCTTGTTGACGTGGACCGGTACGATAATATTCAAAATCAACCAAGTCATTATATTGGCCAAAATTCATCGCTAGAATCGTTTTAAAACGCTGACCAGACCATAAATCGCCTTTAGTGATCACCGATAAATGCTGATAAAACTCGCCGAGATTTTCATCGGCTAACTTTTCGCTCCCCTCAAATACAGCTTGCTGATAACCCTTAGGTACTGGGCGCATATAATGGCCTATCCGCCACTTTTTCTTATACTTAGCAGGCATTCGTGCTAATAATGGATCGGCTAGGGCACAAATATCAATATTGTGTAGGTCGGGCCCTGCATACATGCCCTTATAACCGAGTTGACCACAAGTACTTTTCACATACGTAGGACCTTTTTCAGGGTTAGACAAACGCCACTCAGGTAAGTCGAGATAACGCTGACGATCACCTGATAACAAACCGTATTTCTGGTAATAAAAACCTCTTTCATCTGCAATGCCCGACTTCGCAATTTCAACATTGTGATAACTTGAATCACTCATGATCGGCGTGCTTGGCGATGCAAAGCCAATACTGGCCGCCGCTGCTGCAAATACACCTGTAGCAGCAACCGGTAGACGACCTTGTAGTGAGAGTAAAATACAACAAGTAAATAAAGGCACAGCAAAGAAACGGCCTGACATAAAGTCACCGCCGATCTTGATGATGTAAAGTAAATACAAGGCAACACCAAGCGCTATCAAACGGCTAATGGTTTGTTTGCTCATAAACGTCGTTACAAGGGCAAAAGCAATCACGATTAACGTCAGTGGGTCGCGATTAATAGAATCTAAATAATATTGGAAGCCTTGCATCGCTAGCTCACCACCTGCAATCCCCATCCCAAGCTTGGCATAAGCAGTATTAGGCAGAGGAAAACCGTAATAGAACAGCGAGATGAGAATCCAAGTAAAGACAGGAATACCGGCTAATAACGACCATTTAATAACACTAATAGGTTGGCGCAATTGGAAGGCTTTGTAAGCGAGTAAAGGTAGCGCTACCAAAATAAGATCTGGACGGGTTAAAAACATCAAGCCCGTTAGTAATGCTAGTCTAAAGTACTGCTTAATTGCGTCTTGGCAACTAAATGCTTGCCAAATAAATGTTGCGACGAGAAGCGCAGATAAAGGGTTCTCTAAACCTGATGTTGCATAATCAGTAAAAGACTTAGAAAACAGCAAAGTCACAAAGCCAATAAGTAACCACTCGGTCGACTTAGCAACTTTCTTCGCCCAAATGTACATAGCCGCAGCCAAACAGGTAAAAGCGACGATGTAAGCGGCGTAAAATACATTGCCAATTAACCAGGTCACAGCGGAAACAATCATAAACCACAAGGGGTGAGTGTAGGCTTGAGCCCGTTCACCAACGTTATAGACTGCGCCATAACCATGAACAAAGTTTAAAACCGAGCGAAAGGTAATTGCCGCGTCATCAGAAATCCAGGCCGTTCGAATAAACACCATGACAAAACACAGAGATAAGAAGACCAATAAATAGCGATATGTTGCTTGCAAATTAAAAGAAGAGTTTGCCTGTTCCATGCTTATTGTTATTATAATGTTAAAAATATGTAGCTCAGTATATACGCATTCAAACGTGAAATGTAGTAGCGAATCGCGTCATCTGAGTAATTCATCGACTAGTTTTTCGACTAGCGTAAAGGATAATTAGCATACAATGGATTGTATTAATCTCCATGTCTTTTATTATCCTAATGCACCAAGCTCGTGCAATGCACTAAATAACAATAATAAAATGAGACAAAACAAGTGATTAAATTAAAACCCACAACACTAGTCGGCATCGGCTTAGTGGCCAGTTTCATTACCGTACTGTTTTACCACGCCAGTTACTACTATCCATTTATTTCTGATGATACGTTAATTTCCTTGCGATATTCGGCGCGATTGTTAGCTGGTGAAGGTTTGACATGGACAGAGGGCATCCCGGTTGAAGGCTATTCGAACTTGCTTTGGGTATTGCTTATTGCTTTGCTTGGTTGGTTTGGCATGGACTTGGTTGATGCCTCCCGAGTGCTCAGCTTCGCTGGTATGAGCACCATTATGATTGCCATCGCTTATTGGTACAGCCAAAAGGATAATTTCAAAACCAATACCTTTGCTATTTTCATCTCCTTAGCCTTTTTAGCGTTAAGCGGTCCTATCGCAGTATGGGCAATTGGTGGTTTAGAACAACCTTTATATGCAGCCTGTATCGCAGCGGCATTACCCTTTGCATATCACATTGTTGAATCAAACAAAGTAGAAAAAAACAGTATTATCGGTTTATCAATTGCGCTGGGGCTTGCCTGTATCACTCGCCCTGATGGCCCTTTATTTACGGTGGCATGCGCAGCCGCTTTTTTCATTTACGGCTTGTGGTCAAAACGTCAGCATATCTTTTTAACGTCATTTTTAATCTTGCCTATTACAATAGGTTTTTTCTTAGCTCAGTTAGCCTTTCGCCTCTATTACTACGGAGAATGGGTACCTAATACGGCATTAGTTAAAATTGCCCCTTCGAGCCATCATTTCTTAAATGGCTTTAATTATTTTAAAGATGGCTTTTTATCACTCGCACCTTTCTCTATTTTGGCCGTGGTGGCCATGGTAGGTTTACTGTTTAGCCCTAAATCACGCCCCAAAGCACTTATTTTATTACTGATGTTTGTACTTTGGTCGAGCTATATGGTTTTCATTGGTGGCGATATTTTCCCTGCTTATCGTCATCACGTTCCATTGATGGTTGTTTTTGCTTTTGCCATTGCCGAAGGTGCCAAATTTATCAGTTTGCAATTAGCTGAAGATAAGGCCAAATGGCACTTTGCCAGTATATTAATCGGCTGTAGTTTATTGGCACCGCTGAGCTATTTACAATTTAATGAAGAGCGCAACCACAAAGCGGTGACAGAGCGCTGGGAGTGGGATGGAAAACGCATTGCTGAAACCTTAAAAGCCGCTTTTGATAAAGAGCAGCCACTAATGGCCGTGACAGCAGCAGGTTGCCTACCCTATTGGTCGGAACTGCCATCATTAGATATGTTAGGTTTAAATGACTACTACCTGCCGCGCAACCCACCAGCTGACTTTGGTAAAGGCTTTTTAGGCCATGAATTGGGTGAAGGTAAATATGTCATTGAGCAAAACCCAGATCTCATCATCTTTCATATGGGTATGCGTCCTATCTTCAGAAGTGGCCGAGAATTAAATGATATGCCTGAGTTCCATGACAACTATATCCCACAACAGGTGCGTATTTCAGGTAACCGCCAACCGAGTACTATTTACTTCAATAAGAAAGGTAACAATATCGGTATTCAACAAGCGGACGATAAGATCATTATTCCAGGTTACTTATTCAAGAATGATAAGAGTAACCATCTATACCTGAACGAAGACAATAAGTTAGTTAATACGCTAAAAGCGAGGCAGTCTATGGTGATACATTTGGATAATGCCGAGCAGACGAAATGGGATGTCAGCATAAAATCACCTGATTCATACTCATTGATGGCTCAACAAAGCCAATCAGGCGAAAAATTAACACTGGTATTAGTCTCAAAGAGCAATCGTGCGGTAGATGTTGAACAAGTCGTGCTCACCGCTAAAACGGGTACCATGAGTCGTCAGGCAAAATAGTTTGTAGTTGTGGTTTTAGCTAACCTGAAACATTTGGGTTAGCTAAAATTTATTGATGCAGCAAACTGCTCAGCTTGTACCTGATAGCTGAACTCCCAGCCTTGCCCTATCGCCACACCCTCTACAATTTTTAATCCAATACCTAAGCCAGAGGTACTTTGCCCGACCTTGATTGAATTAGACAAAGTCAGTTGATTGGCCGTCAATTGCAGTTCAATTTCATCGTCACCACTGTGATTAATGGCATTAACAATTAAATTGGTCAGCACGAGTTCAAATTCCGCTTTTTAACCCATTAATTCAGCCGATAATTGACCTGCTACAACCAGTTTTTTATGTGCTTTTTGCAATGGTTCTTGCATTAACTCAACCACTTCTATGAGAGTCTCTTGGTAATAGGCATGCTCAGTTAACGTATTTTTCCTCTCTCGAGCTAAATTCAGTAGCACACTGATCATATCTTCCATTTGCTTGGTCGCACACTCAATTCTGGCGATGGGTTTTGCCAAATGCGGTGCATTTTTTTCAGACAGTTTCAATAGCTCTGTTGCACCTTTTATGATGGTTACAGGTGTTCTTAGTTCATGACTGGCAAACTGACTAAATGCTTGTTCGCGTTTGATAAATTGTGCGGTGCGCACCGCATAATCAGCAATTGTTTGATTTAAAAGCCCTCGTTCATTGTCGTGATAGGCATAGTGGTTTTGATAAGTTTGTTCGGGGTGTTGGGCGTGTTGCTTCACCTGCTCAATCAGCTGATACATGGGTGCTAAAGAGCGTTTTAACACCAACTGGAAAAATAAAAAGTAAGCGATGACTAGGCTAGCAAATCCAAACCAAATGAAATGCAAAAACAACTGCTCAATTTCTTCACTGAGCTCCAACTGATTAACATCATAAATAAACAACCAAGCTTTATTTGCAAAAAAACTGACTGCATAGTGATAATCTCGATCATCTGGGTGATCAATTTCACCTATACCAGCGGGCATTTCAGGCCAATTTTCGAGGGTTTTCAAATATGCTTTTGGTAGCGCATCACCTTGCTGATACAAAGAAAAATTATCATTGAGCTTTAATGGCTTCCCTTGAGTATAAGCCGACTGATATTGTTCAACCAGAGTCGATAACTGGCGTTCAAAAATATAGTCCTCCAGGTTTTTCGTCACGGCAAAAATAACAGCCAAACTCACTAAAGCAAAGAGTGTAAAACCTGCAAAAAACGTTAACTTTACCCGTTGTGACAAGCTCAAATGTTGCATTTTAAATAGCCTAGTTAATCAATACTCAAACGGTAACCTTGCCCGTGCTTAGCCACAATTTGTAAGCGCCTTGAGTTTTTTGCTAACGCCTTACGCAAATTATAAATATGGCTGCGCAGTAAATCCGTTTCAGGTTTTAAATCTCCCCAAAGCTGAAACTCTAACTCGTTTTTAGCCACCAAATGAAGTGCGTTTTTTGCCAAGTAGTAAAGCATTTTAAAAGTAGTGGGATTTAAGTTAATGGGCTTATCGTCAAAACTCTCGGTTTGCTCACTGTGATTAAGCTCAATCCCACTATAGCTAAACGTCTGTTGGTAGGTCTGCTGATGTTTCCTGACCAACGCTTGTAATCTAGCGTACAATTCAGCCATAGCGAAAGGCTTTAATAAATAATCATCCGCTCCGGCACCAAAACCTGCGAGTTTATCGTCTATCGTGTCTTTGGCCGTTAGCATTAATATTGGGGTATTAGCATTTTGATGAGGTGATTCACGCAGCGCTTTTGTTGCCGCGAAGCCATCGAGCTTTGGCATCATCACATCCATGATAATGACATCAAATATCAGCTCCTGACATAACGAAAGTACCATTTTGCCATCGTAAGCATAGTCAATTTGATAGCCCTGTACTTCGAGGTAATCGGCGATATTTTCCGCAATATCTACGTTATCTTCGGCGATCAGCACGCTTAACATCTATCAACCCTTTCTTTGCATTTAATGGACACTCAAGGCCCATGTCAACCTTGAGTGCGGTTTATTAAAACTTATAAATTAAAGTCACGCCTGCTTCAATTTCATTTTCAGTCCCCACTTCAATAATAGGGCTATCCGTTACATCTGTGGCATAAGCTTCGTAATGTCCTTCGAAGCTCACAGACCAATGATCATCCAGTGCATACACGCCATTAAAACCGACCCCATATGATTTAATACCTGAGTCAAATTCATACACTTGGTAACCCGAGCTAAGCGCTTGCTCAGGTGTGACACCAAATTCAGTTTGTAGGTGATCGGCATTGGCAAAACTCATATCGGCGCTGATATCGAGTTTAAAGTTTTTTCTATCGTACAAGCGATAATGAACCGTCGCAAAGCCCACTATACCTTTATCGGGATCACCGCCGGCATATGATTGAGCGACCAAGCCAAGTGTAAGCCTATCCATTGGTTGCCACATCACACCACCACCAAACTCTAACATCTCATCGACTGTGCCCATACCGTCTAATGAGCCATCAGATGCATGATCGGCTTCGCGTCCTTCTTCTAAATTAAGCCAGCCAGTAATAAAAAAATGGTCGCTCGCTTGATAAATAATTCGGTTAGCCAATAGATTTGACTGAAATTCCCAGTTATCAGCGCGATAGGCAATTTCAGCAAATACATCGACTTCGGCTGCGGCTTCATCAGAGCCGTGATACTCAGCTTCGTATTCCAACCCTAAGCCCGCGCTGTAACGCCAGCCGAGTTCGGCACTCATCGGGGCGACAGGACCGATTAATTGCATCGGCAAAGAACCGATATCGTTTTTAATTTCAGAGAATTGACCTGTCGCTAAAACAACGCCAGGCATAAGAGATAAAACCAAAAATGCTGCAGGTTTCATAAAAACTCCCTAATTAGTGCGTACATCAGCGAACTAGCATGCCATTTCAATTGTCAACAAATTGTCGACATTCGCCGGATTAGACTTGCACTTGAGTAATCAGTCTGAAGAAATAAAGCGTAATACTCGTCTGATAATCTAAAAAAACCTTTAAAAGAACAGGGAAAGCTGATGAAAATGGCTTACGCAAAACCAATACTACTCGCTAGTGCGTTATTGAGCACAAGTGTCATGGCCCAGCCGCCCAAGCAAACTCAACAACAACCAACAGGTTGGCTTTGGGGAATAGGCCTAAGTTACCAACAGGAAATTTATCAAGATGTTGACGATGAATTCCGTCCTATTCCGATCATTGGTTACAAAGGAGAGCGACTGCAAGTTTATGGCCCTTTTGTCAGTTACGATCTCGTTCAAACCGATGATTTTAGTTTCAGCATTAAAGCGCAGCCGCGTTTCAATGACTACGAAAGCTCAGACAGTGACTTTTTAGTCGGCATGGACGATCGCGATATGTCACTTGATGTAGGCGCAGGCTTTAGCTGGGAAGTAGCCGACTTCAAACTATCGACAGGTGCACTGTTTGACGTCTTAGATAAGTCAGGCGGTCATGAGCTCGATTTCTCAATTGGCTATCAATTTCAATACGGTCCATTCTTTTTTGAACCCAGTGTCGCTGTCGTTTATCAAGATGAAAAACTCGTCGATTACTATTACGGTGTCCAAAGTCATGAAGCGATGGATTTTCGTCCTGCTTACCAAGGCGATAGTGCGGTTAATCAAGAGCTAAACTTTAGCTTTTTTACCCCAGCTTGGTTTGGCGGTATCACTCGATTAGAGCTCAGCTATACCTTGTATGATGATGTCATTAGCGACAGTCCGATTGTCGAAGATGACAGTAACTTAGGCTTGATGCTGTTTTACTCACGCTTTTTCTAAAGTGAGATAAACAAGCGCCAATATGGCGCTTGTTTAAGCATTTTATATCTTTTCTGGGCCTTTTATGGTCGTTCATCCCAGATAGCTTGCAGTCCCTGTAGGCTCGTGATTAGATGCCAGCTGTAAAATCATCTATACACGGAAAGATTGAATTATGCTTTATCGATTCCAAACGATTCTTTCGATTATTCTTCTTAGTATTATTTCTCTATCAGCCCATGCTGAAAGCGGTGAACACGTCAAAGCACTAAAAGCACTGCAACACGCAATGTCAGATGCCACCGCGCGATACCAAACCTTACTCGATGCCAATCAGGCAATTCAATACACTGAGACACAAAAAGACGTCCAAGGTTTTCAACAAATTAAAACCTTTATTCCAAACTTAATTGAGGACAGACGCATCATAGGTCAATGGAAAACAGACCGAGAAGACGATGAATTCAATGTCGATTTAAACTTTGCGTCAGAATTTATTATCGACGGTAAACACGAAGGTCCGTTTGATGTGATTTATCTAGGTGAGCAAGACAACCGCTGGTTATTTGAATTAAAAAATGCATTGCAAATTGATTTGGAAAGCAACGAATTTGATGATGACAAGCAAGTGCCATTACACGATAGCATGTCAAAAAACCTGCAAGTACAAATGCATATCGATAAAACCTCAGAGCAACTAGTGGCGATTGAAGTCCACGCGAAAGCGCCTTTCTCACCGTCGTTTTTCTCTACGGTTGAACATTTCGAAGTGAAGATCAATTACGCACCGGCTTGGCAAGGTGGTCCCATTGTTAAACAAAATGCGACCAGTAAGGTAAAGGGCAGCTATGGTTTGTTTTTTGACATCGACCAAAGCCTATCTAGCCAAGTTAGCAATTACCAACTTATCGAATTAAAACCCTAATAACCAATACGTGCGCGCCTTTGGTGATGTAAAGCAGAGTCTACATCTCCAAAGGTAGCAGTTCCTTGTTGTCACTTGTCCTACCCGTACTTTCATACTAATTTGAGCGCCATTTTTACCTATAAGCGGTGTTTTGCTCAGTATCAGCCATAATTTTGATACCCAGTGCAAACATCCACGACAATTAGGACATTTTATTATGCAAAAAATGGCTAAAACCCTGCACGCATCTTTGATAGGTGTAGCGCTTGTTGGCTGTAACCAATCTGGCGTCCAAGACCCAAAAGTGGAGTTTAACAAAGACCCATACCCGAGCACTTACCAAGCTTTACCACAACAAAACATCATTATTAAAGGCGCAACGGTATTAACAGGTACCGGCGAGCGATTAGACAACGCAGATGTGGTATTTAAAGACGGTAAAATTATCGCGCTTGGCAGTAATTTAAATGCACCTGATGCAACGATTGTTGACGGAACGGACAAATGGATCACGCCTGGGTTGATTGACGTTCACTCTCACTTAGGTGTGTACCCTAGTCCATCTGTTGAATCACATGCTGATGGTAATGAAATGACCAGCCCGAATACCTCTGAAGTATGGGCTGAGCACAGTGTTTGGCCACAAGATCCAGGTTTTGAAACCGCACGTGCAGGTGGTGTCACTACTCTGCAAATCTTACCCGGTTCAGCCAACTTATTTGGTGGCCGCAGTGTAACGTTAAAGAATGTTCCAAGTCATACCATGCAAGGCATGAAGTTCCCCGCTGCACCTTACGGCTTAAAGATGGCTTGTGGTGAAAACCCGAAACGCGTTTACGGTTCACAAAAGCAAGCTCCGGGTACCCGTATGGGTAACATGGCTGGCTATCGCATGGCTTGGAGCGAAGCGGTTGAATACAAACGCGCCTGGGAAAAGTACGATCGCGATTATGCAGCCGGTAAAAACCCAGAGGCCCCAGCACGCGATATTGAGTTAGATACCCTGCGCGGTGTGCTAGATGGCGAGATCTTGATCCACAACCACTGCTACAAAGCAGAAGAAATGGCAATGATGATCGACCTAGGTAAAGAATTTGGTTATCACGCAGGTACATTCCACCACGCTGTAGAGGCCTACAAAATTGGCGACTTACTCGCTGAAAATGCAAACTGTGCTGCGATGTGGCCAGATTGGTGGGGCTTTAAAATGGAAGCTTACGACATGGTGTTTGAGAATGTTGCCATTGTCGACTCGTTTGAAAACTCATGTGCTATTGTCCATTCCGATTCGGACAAAACCATTCAACGCTTAAACCAAGAAGCCGGAAAAGTGTTATACAACGCTAATCAAAACGGTTTTGACTTAACCGAAGCAGATGCCATTAGTTGGATCACTTTCAACGCCGCTAAATCTCTTGGTATTGAACAAACAACAGGCTCATTACAAGTAGGTAAAAAAGCCGATATCGTTATTTGGAATCAAAACCCATTTAGCGTTTATGCACACGCAGAACAAGTCTTTGTTGATGGTGCAAAAGTTTACGATCGCTTCGATGAAAAATACCAAGCGAAAAGTGATTTTCTTTTAGGTCAGCAATAAGCATTAAGGTACAAGATCATGAAATTATTTAAAGCTTCTTTAATTGCCCTTGGCCTAGCAAGTGCAGGTTTTGCGAATGCCGCAAGCTTAGCTATTACCAATGCAAAAGTGCACACACAAACAGCACAAGGTGTTTTAGACAACGCCACTATTATTATCGAAGACGGTAAAATTAGTGCTATTAACCCAACTTCCATTTCAGCCGACTCTACACTTGATGCTCAAGGTAAAGTATTAACACCTGGTTTTATCAATTCATTAAATACACTTGGCTTAGTTGAAGTCAGTGCGGTTAAGCGCTCACAAGATGCCCATGACGACGATGCGACAATCACATTTGATCCCAGCACGGCTTTTAATCCGAAAAGTAGCTTGATCCCATTAATGCGCAAAGGCGGTATTACCAGCAATGTTACTATGCCTCATGGCGGTAAAGACATGTTTAAAGGTTTACTTTTTGCAGCAGACACATCGGGGCAATTTGATAGCCTAGTAGAAACGCGCTTAGGTGTTTTAGTTGAATTAGGTGCTGAAAGTAAAGGCTCACGCGCGATGAGCCTGCAAAAGTTAACGGAAAAATTAACCGACGCCAATAAGGCATTGGCTAAAGCGAAAAAAGACCAAGCCAAAGATAAAAAAGAGCCAAAGCGCGATGAGTTAATCTTACAACGCTTAGTAAAAGGCGAGCAAAAACTGATTGCCTATGTTGATCGCGCAACAGATATTCTTGCGTTACTAAAACTCAAGCAGCAATTTAACTTAGATCTAATCTTAGCCAGTGCTGATGATGCCATTTTAGTCACAGAGCAAATTGTTGCCGCAAAAGTGCCTGTGATTGTAAACGCCGATGCGAACCTACCAGAGGGCTTTGACTCGCTTCATACGTCTCTTTCAAACCCAGGAAAACTCGCCAAAGCCGGCGTGCAAGTTGTCTTGATGACAAGCGGTGATACCCACATGGGGTATGAACTTCGTCACCAAGCAGGTATTGCTGTTGCGCATGGCATGGATTACCAATCAGCGTTAGCTGCGGTAACCAAAAACCCAGCACAAGTATTTGGTTTATCTGAACTAGGTACTATTGCAGTGGGCCAACAAGCTGATTTAGTACTTTGGAGCGCGGACCCATTTGAACTCAGTACCAAAGTAGAGCAACTGTGGATTCAAGGCCAAGCGCATAGCACAGAAAGTCGTATCGATAAGTTACGCGATCGCTACATGGCAGAATCAGAGTTACCGCGAGCTTACATTAAATAGCTAGCGCTTGTACTAAAATACGTATTAAACAGGCCATTTATTACCTAAGGTATAAAATGGCCTATTTATTTACATTAAACCAACTTTAACCTCTTAGTTAAACGCCAAAAACAAAACTAAAAAAAAATCTAAAAAACACAAACTTACATTGTAAATCTTAAAAAATGTATATTAATCAAAAATCCATTATTCAAACCCTATAACTAACCGTTAATTAGAATTATAAACCTGAAAAGGTCTAACAGTTATTCTGTTAAGTTGTCGTGAATAATCTTCTAAACTTAAAGGTATCTGCCATTTTCGGCACCCACTGTATGCGTAATTTAGTTTTATTAATTTGTTTATTACTCCCTGCTGTTGCATACAGTTGTCAGCTAAAAGTTCGCCTTGAGCACTTTCAGCCACAATCAGTTAAACACGATGAGCAGCTCTGGCAAGGCGTTGATTATGAGATGATCAATACTTTCTTGCGTCGTGCCAAATGCGACTACGACATTATTGAGATCCCTTGGATACGCTCGCTCGACATGCTGGTAAAAGGCGAAATAGATGTCATGATGAATGTCACCAAAACACCTAGACGCGAACGCAGTTTCCACTTTATTGGCCCGATTAGCCGTGAAGTCATTGTCTTTGCCAGTAACGAAGCTTTAGTACTCAATACGATTCAAGACCTAGTCAAACTAGACCGCCCTATTGCCATACAACGCGGCGCATTTTATGGCGAGGAAATGGATAAGTTAATCAATAACCCTATATATCAACACTTCTTTTTGCGGGTTACGGACAATGATAAAAAGCTAAAATTATTAAGAACAGGGCGTATCTCAGGTTATTTAGAAGCCAAGCGAAATTTAACTTTAGGGCCTGAACAAGGTTCACGTTACGAAGGTGTCTTTATCAACCCCTTGGTGATCCACGAGACCAATATTTATTTTGCCCTCAGTAAAAAATCAGTCGATGAACCTTTGTACTTGTACTTAGAAAAGACTTATCAAAAGCTGGCAGCGGAAGGTTTTTTCCAGCGCCATTAAGCCTGCACTCCAAGCAGGCTTAAGTTTGCGCCTGTTATCCACTAACGCATAAAATTAACCCTAGGGCCAAATGTATTCAGCGTAGGGAAAAGTTGGTTAATCCGACTTTCACTTAACCCCATCCAGCTAGCAAAATTAGCGGCATATTGCTCAATCGATGTAGTGGGAATTAATCGCCCACTCCCTGCATCTAGTTCATGGCCAAAATCAGCAATAGGAATATCGCCATAAATATTGCCACCGTTAACGGCGCCGCCCATAACAAAGTGATGCCCTGCCCAACCGTGATCAGTGCCATCGCCATTAATTGCTAGGGTTCGTCCAAAGTCAGACGCGGTAAATGTCGTCACCTGTTCTGATAACCCATCAGCTACTAAAGCCTGATAAAACGCAGTTAACCCACCATCTAGTTCACTTTGCAATTGTGGTAATTCTCTGGCTTGGTCTGAATGGGTATCAAAGCCGCCCAATGTCACCACGAAGATTTGTCGGTTAGCGCCTAGTTGTGATTTTGCTTTGATCACTTTATGCACGCTTTTAAGCTGCTCACCTAAACTCGATTCAGGGAAACCTGTCTGGGTCTGTTCATCATTAATGACTGATTGTTGAAACAAGGCGTTTGCATCAAAGGCTGAACGCTGTTTATTGACTAAATCTTGTTGCAATAAATTTTGATAATTTTCCCCTGTTGCACGGAAGTGATTGAACAAACGGTTACTCAATTGACTGCTGCTCGCTTCAAGTATGCTAACGTCCAAAGCTTGACCACCAATTAAGTGATAAGGAGATGTTCGCTGGCCTGTTATCATCAGCTCCCCTCCTGACATTGTCACTGCTGAAAATGCATTTTCACTACTTAAGCCATCAGTAATCAGTGCATCGTGTATCTGACCTGCCCAACCGAATTGCGCGCCCTCAGTACTCCCAGACATCCACGTCGATTGTTGATCGTTATGGGAGAATAACCGAGCGGGTAAATTAACAGCATCATTATCAATTTGACTCTGTGTTGTTGGTGTTAACAAAGGTCCGACATTACCCACTACGGCCATATTGCCTTGTTGATAGAGCTGATGAAGCCCCGTCATCTCTGGTGGTAATGCAAAGCGCCTTTGAGCAAAACGACTAGGCGTATTTAATGCCAATAAATTGCTGTTGGTTCTTGGCGTTTGAAACCGGCTTAATAAGGACTCTCGAATTTGAGCCCAGCGCTGATAACTCGCTTGATCGTATGGAATAATCGTATCGTGATTATCCATGCCGCCGTATAAAAATACACAAACCAGCGCCTTGTAATCATCAGCATCTGCGCTGTGAGCGAGCATATTTCCAAACGAGCTTGCTAACAAAGAAGCCGAAGATAACTTGATAAAATGACGTCTATTCATAGTGATACTCCTCTACAATTGGACCAAATAAGCAGGCGAAGTCATGAACATTAAAATGGCGACTTTGACTCTTTGCTCGGTACTTTCTATCTCGGCTAAATTGCCAGCCAACTCGACTTTTTGATTCGCAGTTAAACCGCCGCCCATTAACAACTGATCTAAATGCTCAACTAAGGCGAATTCATCATCAGCCAAGGCCAACTCGGTTTGGTAACGCGCAATAAAGGCTTGGGGCGCATCTTCAGCATCAAGTGGTATGCCTTCATCTTCATAAATTTCTGCAAGCTCATCTAAATCAACTTGTTGTTGTTCGCCAAATATAAAAAAGCTCATAAAGTTGATATAGCCTGGTATGGAGGTCGCATTGGTGATTTGTAATTCAGGCGCCACTAAGCCGGCTTGACCCGTTACCGAATTAGGCGCTTTGTAACCTGGACGATAGAAGTTAAATACACTTGCAGCGCGATAGGGGTGTTGACTCAAATCCGTTGCTGAGCTGGTATCCCACAATTTAAAAATATATTCAGGGTGAATATTGTCCACGTCAAAGGCTCTTGCCCAGTGTGTAAAGCGCACAATAGGCTCTCTTATTTTTCCTGCACTGGCTCCATGGGCATTACGCGCTTCACTATCAAATAAAATGGCGGCAGCTGTCGCCGTTAAATCACCTCTTTTACCTTGGCCTACTTTCGCGTCGTTGGGTAACGTATAAACACCCAAGTTAAAAGCCGTAGCCACTCGTTCAATGTAATCAGCAGAAGGGTTACTCGTCACTAAACGCTGTATCAATTGCTTGGCGATAAAGGGCGCCACATTCGGATGAGCAAAGATGATATCAAGCGCTTGTCTTATCGATTCTTTTGCTGGCGTACCCGGTGCGATCGTTTGCCCTAAAAATGATTTTTCTTTGTCGGAGTGGTCTTGCTCAAAAATCCAAAGTGGCGTGCTGTATGCTGCGGCAACTGACTCTTCATGTGCATCTTCATCGAGATTTAAGCCGGTAAAAACGCGTGCCAAGCCTTCAATGTCGGTATTGTTATAAGTTTCAATTATTTGACCTTGCTCATCGCGTTTTACAGAACCATCGATATTGAGCGCTTCAACGCCAATGGTGAACAATTGCATTAATTCACGCGCGTAATTTTCATCAGGTTTACGACCACTGGCATCATCCCCTTTGATGTTACCCAAGTAGGTTAAGTAAAAAGCCATTGCAGGTGAGTAGGTCACCTCTTCGAGTAAATCGCGATAATTGCCAAAAGCATGGCGCAATAAAATATCTTGGTAACTGGCTACAGCTTCAGCATGTTCTGCCAATTCATCACCTGAGTTTGTCGACACTACCAAAATTTGAGACAGCGCAAAGGCAAGACGCTGTCTTAGCTGATCAGGTGCCGTAATGGCATTTTTCCAAAAGCCAAAAGAGGTCGAGTTAATATAGAGATCACTGGGCAACTCAAAATCTGATGCTCGGGTGTAACTGGCGACAATGGGCATTAAGTAATGCGGTTTAATTGCGACTTGCTGCTCAAACCAATCAGCAGCCGCTTCAGCACTTAGTGCTTTTACATCCTTTTTTTGGCTGCCAAAGGTTGCTTGATTAAAAAACTTAACACTGGCTGATTGTGTCCCCCAAAACGAATTATCCGTATCAGGTTGGAGTACAACGACTTCTGTTTCTGTTTCTGTTTCTGTTTCTGTTTCTGTTTCTGTTTCTGTTTCTGTTTCTGTTTCTGTTTCTGTTTCTGTTTCTGTTTCTGTTTCTGTTTCTGTCAGTATTTGTTCTGACGACGGTGTTTCAACATCAGTATTGGTTGGCTCCTCTGCTGCAATCGTTTCGGTTACAACATCAACAGGTACAGCAACTGAATTGGTATCACTAGCACCTGAACCACCACCGCCACAAGCAGTTAAATAAAAGCTGGTCAATACGACTAAATAAGCCAAGCTTGTTGGCTGAAAAGGTGAGCGTCTCATCATTTACCTCTATTGATTCGTTACTCAGTCTTATCAGTATAAGTAGCTAACGCTCGCCACATTGTTGGTGATTTGGTGGTTTATTGTTGGTTTATGTTTAGCCAATGTAGCTTAATGTAAGCTGACTTGAACTAATATCAGCTTTATCTCAATTAGATTTACGCGCTTATTGCACATTTATTCCGTATGTCTGTGCTAGAGTGTCGCTAAACATATCCTTTTTTCGGCTTGTTATTTAAATGATTATCAAACACTTAACAAATTTATCGCTGGTTTTAAGCATATTTTTCTACACCAGCACTTGGGCACATAGCGTTTATCTAAGCACGTCAAAAGTCGAACAAACCATTAATTTTCGTCAACAAGACGTGATGTTTGAACCCGATGGTTTAAGTGCGCAATTAAATTTAGATCTCTCTAATAATTGGTCTTGGTCCATTGATTACGCCAAATGGCAACAAGATGAAGTTATTAGCCGCCGATTAACAGCCGATTTAGATGTCACTGCATTTGGCACAAGTGTGAGTTATTACTATCAAGACTGGTCATTTACGGCCTTTTACACTCAGTGGGAAGATGAAGTCAAAGTGTATGACAGCCAAGATAATGTGACGCCGTATCGAGAGACAACTGAATCACCAAGCTATGCCATTCAAGCAGCTTGGGGCAAAGCTTATGACCTGTGGTACTTCTCATCGTCTCTAAACCTACAACGCAACGAATGGGATTATTTCAAACGCATCAAAACACGTGATAGGCCTGCAGAATTAATAGCAGAAGATGCAGATAATACCTTTGTTTCAGCCAGCGCCGATTTATCGCGCTTTATCGAGCTAAGCAACCCATTTGCCTTGATTGCTGGTAGTGAAATTAGCTGGCATGAGCTGGTTGACGAAACGGCGGATACACGCCAAAGCCGTAACTACAATCGACCTAATAATCAAAATCGCCATAATAGGAATGCTGGCAGAGCAAATAATCGCCAAGGTTCCAATCAAAATCGCTTAGCGCTTTCAAGCCAGTTTGCCAGCGAGAGTTATGGCAATATAAACCTGTATTTAATTTGTTTATTGGGTGATAACTGGAGCCTTGATGCCAGTTATAACCGTGATTTTGCCACAGATAATGACAGTAATGCTTGGAGCTTTGGTGTCGGTTATAACTTCTAGATAAGCCCCAGCGCTATGTAATTAGCGCTGGCGTTTAGGGCGTTTTTGTTTTTGTTTTTGTTTTTGTTGTTTCTTTTGCTGTTGGGCACGTTGAAATTTATCGCGCAATGCTTTTTGTTTGTCTTTAGACATCGACTTAAATTTCTTATGTGTCTCTCTGAGTGATTGCTGTTCAGACTTAGGTAGAGACTTAAAACGCTTATACTGCTTGTTGAGCTGAGACTTTTTATCTGCTGGTAAAGACTGCCATTTTTCGAATTTACGGCTAATATCCCCTCTTTGCTGATCATCCATTTTCAGCCAGCGATCAGCTCCTTTAATTAACTTTTGTTGTTGCTCTGAATTAAAATCGCCCCATTGGCTTTGTACATTTTTCAGCACTTTTTGTTGCTCGGTCGATAAATTTTGCCAAGCAGACTGAGCACAGCTAGCGTAACTAAACAAACAAAGTAGTAAGACAAACAATTGATTAATTTTCACTATTACCCTCCTCCACTTGTGTTGTTAACTCTTGTATTTCCATCGCTTTCGCTTTCATTTCTATCGACTTCTTATTGCTAACTGTTTCGTTTTCTTCAACTAATAAGTCCACTGGACTGATTAACTCACCGTCAACTTCACTCATCTCAGCCAGGTAAAATAAAAAATCTGCCGATATGGCCTGCTGTTCTTTTTTATCCGTGGCGATTGCCCCCGAACTGACAATCGAGAGCAAATAAATAATAGGTTTAAAGCTCAACTTCATTCTGTGCTAACCAAGCCATTAACTCGTAATCTTCCAATAATGCCAAATCTTCAGTGGGTACTGTTTCTGCTTGCAGTAACGCTAATGGAATAGGCTCCACCTGAGTAGAATGTAAACTAAAAAGGCTGACACCCAAAACAGTACAAATACTGAAACAGCTCGCCCACACAACTTTCCGGTAGCTAGTTGTCGCAGGTGATGCATTTGTTGCCGCAGAGATTGCTTTTAGTCGGGCTTGTAACAAAGCATTGTTGGTCGAATCAGGCAGCTGCTCTACGGCTTGATCTAGCTGTTGGCAAACGACCGCTTCATGCCGACTTTTTTGTTCAGTCATCATTGGTCTCCATCATTTGCTTTAATTTACCGCTGGCTCGAGAAAAATGCGTTTTTACTGAGCCTTCTGAACAATTCATAATTTGCGCCGTTTCTTTGACTGACAAGCCTTCCCAAGCGCGCAATAAAAAACACTGTTGCTGCTTTACAGGCAAGGTTTGTAATACTAGCAAACTTTGCTGAGTCATCTGCTCACGTATTTTTTCTTGTTCGGGTTCGGCTTTTTCATCGCTTAACCAAGGTTCAGCTTGTTCGTCATCGTCTTTCCAAAAAGTGATAATTCGTCTGACTTTTTGTCTGCGATGCCAATCCATAATCAAATTTTGTACGATGCGATAAAACAGAGGTTTCCATTCATCACTTGGCTTTTCGCTGTATTTAACTGCAAACTTTAGCATGGCATCTTGCACTATATCTAATGCCTCAGCTTCATTGCGACAAGCGATCACCGCCATCTGATAAGCTTTTTTCTCAACACTTATCAAAAATCCGTTCAGTGATGTTGGGTTCAGGCTCATTACTTGATCACAACCTTGTTGATCGAGCCTGCTGGTATTTAACTGCAACTAAAGACCTAGTCCTTACTGTTTCCATCGTTTCTACTATCCATAACGTTTGATCGCACCAGAGGTTGACAAGATACATAAAAAATTTTGTTTTTTAGCCCCAAAAGCCAAAAGTACTTTTGGAATAAATTATAAAATCATTAAATATCAATAAGATAAAAAATAATAAGTTTTTTTTAATTTATTTTGTCAACCATTGAGATCTTGTCGCGTTGTAATTATTGACACTCACAACACTAAACAGGAAATCCCATGAAAAACACTCGTATTAACAAAGTAACTCAATGTCTGGTTTTAGGCGCAGCCATGTCTGCATTAGCTGTCAGCACAGTCGCTCAAGCTAAAGGCCATAAAAAACGCGGCTCACAAGATCCAACCGCTTACTTTGAACGCTTAGACACAAACCTATCAGAGAGCTTAACTTTAGATGAGTTAACGGTAAATGTAGCGACTAAAGCACAAAGCCGCTTGGAAAAATTAGATAGTGATGAGAATGGTTCATTAAGTTTAAATGAGTACTTGGCGTCGCGTCGTGCTCAAACAGACCTATCGAGCTACGCTGCTGATATTGTTGCTTGTGTACAAGCAGAAAAAGACGCCACGGGTGATACCAATATCCAAGTACCTGATAGCAGTAAATTTGCTTCACCAGAAGATAAATTCGACGCTATTGATACTGATGACAGCACGGAATTGAGCATTGAAGAGATCACAGCGGCATTAACCAATCACGCAACAGAGAAATTTGATGCCATGGATACGGATGACAGCAATGAAGTGAGCCTAGGGGAGTTTAGCTCTGCAGCTGAAGTAAAAAAGGCAACAAAACCTGTTATCAAAGCGTGCATCGACAGCTTAGTAGATGATTCTGAACCGGTTTAAATAACGAACACACAATAGTTCATTGCACTTTCCTTATGAAGTAAAAAGCGAGCCACACCAAGCTCGCTTTTTTATTTGTCCAATTAACGATAGAGTAATCTTATTATTCTCATTTAGCTTGCAGTCATACAAGCCCCATGCAAAACACACAATCCAACATCATCAAAATCAACGGCCAGCCTGCTATGGGACGTCGCCTGTTTTATCCGCCATTGCGCTACCAAGATACCCTAGTTAATTAAGCTCGTGTTGTCCATGTGCTAAGTGGCCGTTCAACCCTAATTTGTGCTAACAAAGTTCTGCATTTATCGGCCGGTGATACCGTCGTCATGAAGGCAGATAATTTTGTTAATCAATGGCATGATGAGCAAACACCTGTCGAGTTTGTCGGTTTTTTATTAACCCGTGATCTTTTGCAATGCTTGTACTCACACGATATTCCCAATGCATTTACCACTACAACACCAATACAAACCCAATCGGCAGAAAAACTAGCGGCAAATGACCTGATGCCCAGTTTTGCGCAAAGTTTGAATCTCTATTTAAAAACACCAGACACCATCAACGAGCAACTGGCGCGTCTTAAAATCAAAGAATTAATCGAGCTCATCTTATTGACCGATCGACAAGGAGTCATCACACAGTTACTCGGTCAGCTATTTACAAGTCGTGAACACAAACTACAAGAAGTGGTACAAACGCACCTGTATACCAATATTAATCTAGAAGAGTTAGCTTTTTTGTGTGGCGCCAGTGTTTCAACTTTTACCCGTAAATTCAAACAAACCTATGGTACGAGCCCCAATAAGTACATTACCGCTAAGCGATTAGAAAAAGCCGAACAACTTATTACTCACACCGACAAACATTTAACCACGATTGCATTCGATTGTGGTTTTGATGATTTAAGTTACTTTTCTCGAACCTTTAAAAAGCACTACCTGTGCACGCCATCTGAGCTGCGCAAAAATGAAAACCATTAATTAATAAGTGAGCAAATGCTCACTTATTCTTGCCAGCTATAAATTGGTTGGAAAATAATAGTTAATTGTTGGCGGACGTTTAAAGAAACTGGCTAGTTCAGCTAACACTCCGTTTTGCTCAATAAACTGCATGTAGCTTTTGTGGGCACTGACACTTTGCCAGTCTTCATCAATCAACATATTTTGATTGTTCTGATCAAATAAAATACTGACTCGCTGGCCCCCTTCAAACCCACGAACATTTGAAAGGTTAGCAGCTAAAAAGTGTTGCAAGGCATCTAAAGATTCTGTGGCTAATTCACAAGTTAACGTTACACTGACAGTCATTTTTCTTTCCTTATTGAATGTCTAGCTCTAGCATAGGGAGAGAAAAAACTGACAACTGCTCAATACCAACAAAAATACCGTTTTTCGTTCACTCATTTAACATTTGTTGTTTTGGTGTCACACCAAAATGCGCTTTATAGGCTTTGATAAAGTGAGAGACATTGCCATAGCCAACGTCTATTGCAATATCCGTCACTGACGCTTCGCCGCGCAGTAACTGTTTTTTGGCATAACACAATCTTCGAGTTAATAACCAACGCTTAGGTGTTTGCTGATAAATAGCTTTAAAGTCGCGATTAAAACCCGATAAGCTTCGCCCTGATAGTTTCGCCAAATCAGCGACCGATAATTGCACTAAGGTATCTTGCTGTAATAAACGTTTTAAGTTGCGTTTACCCGATGCTGAATATGCATGGCTATTGAGTAAATTGTGCAAAGCAGAGTCACAACCAACATGCTCAATTAAATGCAGTAACTCGAATAATTTATGTTTAAGTAGGCTACTCAGTTCAACATCCTGCATTTGATATTGCTTAACTTGGGTAAAAAAAGTGTTGATTAAGGCGCTGTTGCGCAATGATAAATATGAATGATGAGTGGATGCTTGCTGAGCATTTAGCTTTGTATCTTCGATAGAGGCTAAATGCTGTTCAATCAAATCAGCACCGAAGAAGACCAACCAAGCTTTTAGGTCTTTGCTATAACGGACAAAATCAGAGTGTAAATGCTGGCCCCGAGCCAATAAAATGGCATCACCACAATTGAGGGACAAGGTTTGATTATCAGCCGTTGTTAAAGACTCCTGCCCTTGTTCAATAAACACCAAACACAACTGATTAGTGGAAAACTCTACATTGGTTAAATCCCGAGCTAAATCTTTGTAATAGATGGCGCAGCCTTCATTTTTCGCTACCAGCTTGATATCGGATAAGGCGTTTAACGCTTGTGGGATCACCAGTAGGTTTTGCTGGAAATAATCCGCTAAAACCTCCGTACTTTTTAGAGCTGTGCCATCTGCCATCACTGTTAGCTGTATTTTTGCTGTTGATATTTCACTATTTTTTTCATCGACGTCGGAACAATTCTTTTGTGAACTGGGCCGACAAAGGTCATGTAGACCCGGCCTAAATTATTGTGAATATGGACCACAGACGTTGCAATTAACTTAGCCTTGTTAGCTTCGCGTTCTGGTTCAACATAAAAAGACAATCGAACATTAAGGTGCTTATCTTTATCTTCGACAATTAATTCGTCTCGGCTAATGCTATAAATTCTAAATATTCCCAGTGCATCGCCAACTTGATATTCAGATTCGGGTTTGCTGACATCAAAATCTGCCATTTGACCTAAGTTTTTAAGCCCGAGTTGTTTGACGATTTTATTTCTCAACGCCATCAATTTATTGACCCAACTAGGCATGGTTTCGACCATTACCTTGTATAAATCAAATGCCGATTCTCCCTGATAATCAATCTGGCACTGAAAGCTATCTTTAAAGTAAGCATCATCCGTCAATTCAAACACTCTAGCCTGTGTTGGAGTATCAATTTCTTGTATTAATGAGGTTGCAGTCATTATTTAACCTTTGTTGTGAAATCCAAATAATCTGATTTGCCAATTCTCGACGATGCCTGCACTTAATCGCTTATCGACTTTTTCACGCCAACTTACCGACAGCCGACTTTGAGCAAGCAAGGCTTCTAATGCAGCCTGTTCTAAAGGTGTTGAAAAAAAAGCGTGGCTGGTTTGTTGCACAGACATGGCCTGCTTGGGACGCTCTATTAATTCAAGCTGCTGATCTGGTTCAACCAATCCCGGTTCGATAACCCGGTAAAGCCAGCCCGTTTTGTGATTTTGTTGCATCGCTAAGGCTAAACCATCTACTTGCCAGCGTTTATTCAACTTAAAACAAGGCGATCTCGGTTGGCTAACTTCAATAACGGCTTGGCCAAATTGATACCTATCACCAATAAAAACATCACTTTCTAACATACCTTGGCTTGAGATGTTTTCGCCCATGCCCGACACTTGCCATAAATTACCACCATAGGTTTGCTGCCAATAGGTGTAGTGTTCAGAGGGATATTGATGAAGTGCGCGCTCAGCGCCACCGTGATGTCGAGTGTCAGCACACTCATCATCAGCAAAGCCCGAATAAGAGAGGTAAATAGGCTGTTCAATCAGTGATTTATCTATCGCGGTTGTCAGACCATACTTTTGAGCTTTCTTGCCTTGATAGAGGCCAAGAACTGCCATTAGCTATTCCTTTAATCAATGAGAAAAAACACGGGGTAGAACCCGTGTTCTGGTTAAGAATTAGCTTAACTTAAGGCGTCATGGCACAAAATGGCATCTAACTTAGAAAAACGAGTATTAGCCGAATTACCCAATAAGTCTCAATGAGATAAACAAAAATTTTCAGGAATCAATACTTCGCCTATCGTCGTTTTTTAACTTTTTCCTGAACTAAACAGATGGCTTTCATCACATATATCTTTTCTAATTACTAATACTGGTAATGCGCCAAAAACTAATCACCAATATATTATTAAGCTAAATTTCTTGGTTTTAATCGAAAGCTTTACTTAGTTAATTGGCTAGTACATATAGAAACAAATAGTTACAATCACCAAACTATTAGTTTGAAATGAAGAATGGAATGGCTATGCAAGCTCATCTAAAAGGTATTTTAATTTATATTTTTTTATTAGGTTTAACTGCTTGTGGAGGCGGAGGAGGAAACTCATCAAATAACAGCACTCCGCAACAAAATACTTCCCCCTCAACCCGCGAATTGCTCGCAGAAATGATAAAAAACCCACAAGATTATAGTGAAGATGAACTAAAGCAGGCTTCAATAGCATTAGTTGATGATCTTTACTCGAAATTCGAAGCAGTAGGTGAAGCTAAATTGGGCTTAACATCCGCTCAAGAGGCTTATAATGCTATCTTTTCTACTATATTGCCTAATTACTTGGAGGAGCCGCTCCGAGATCTAAAAGATCTAAAAGGTAATGTGAATTTATTATCTGAATGTACCTCATCAGGAACGCGTTCTTATACTGGTCAATTAAACGAAGATGGTTCAGGAAGTATTTATGTTAATTTTAACAAATGCTCTGAATATAATTTTCAGGATTTAGATGGTGAGTTAGCGATCAGCATCTACCCTTATGATATAGATAATCACCATACTAAATATTTCTCAAACAACCTCAGCTGGCAAGATGAGAAAGGGAAAACCATTGAACTTTCAGGCTATTATGAATTGCAAAACGGCTTCGATGAAGGGCATTTCTTCACCAAAAAACATAACTATTCCCTCTTAACAATTAACGATGGAGAGTTATTTTTAAATACCGCCATCGAAGTACTAAACCAGCCTAATACAGACTTATCAACGTTAACTTCTACTGGTGATATATTTGTGAGTGGTTTAGGTACATTCTCTTTAAAAGCAGAGGGAAGTGCCCGATCTTACTTAAGTGATGTTACAGTATTTGAAAATGGCACTGTTAATTTTAATGGTGAAAATTCAGTATTTGTGGACTTTAATGATACACAACCTCGTTACTATGAAGATAACAATGGAGATGGCCAATATGACAGAGGTACATTTATTACCGATGAATATGAGTTGATGCATGGCTCGATCGCTAATAAAAATCTAGTCTCAATCGACGAAATGTCCAGACCACCATCTGCCGCAAGGCCCTTTTTGCAATATACAAATAACTATACAACAAACCCCATTACTGTATTCCCTGGCCAATATAGTGATCCGGACAATCGTAAAAACGAGTTGGTTGTGAGTTATCAATGGTATTTAAATGATCAAGTCATTCCTCATCAAAATGAAGATACTCTACCTGCTTTTATCGCTAAATTTGGCGACAAACTCTCCGTTAGTGTTCTGATATCAGACGGTATCAATACAGTAGAAAGCCCTAAGCTAACTATTGATATATTGGATTCACCTCCAACATTAAGCGACCAAAATAGGCCTAATGAAGTTAGTACAAATCAGTTAGTTCAGTTTACTGTTGCTACTATTGATCCGGATAATATCAATGACATAGGTGTTGCAGCTACATTAGTTTCAGCCCCCGAAGGGGCCACAATTGATGAGCAGGGTTTAGTTACATGGTTAACCCCTGAATCACAACTGTTACCAGAGCAAACTTATTACTTTACATTTAATGCTTCTAATGAAATTTCAAATAATGAGCAAGACGAAGTACAAAGTGAAACTCTGGTTTTAGAGATAAAAGTTACTACCAATACTCACTTTCCACTCACAAAAACCGGAATAAAAACACTTAAAGCCAATAACTCAATAGCTACTGCCGATTTTAATGGTGATGGTCAGCAAGAGTTGCTCTTAACTGACGGCCTACGTACTGTTTTTATTCTGGAAAACAACGGGGATACTTATCAACAAACATGGTCTTACCCATTTAAGCTGACAGAAACAGGACAAATAAACCAAGTCCTTTCTTCAAATATTGATAACGATGATGCAAGTGAGATTATTGTAGTAACAAGTAATGGTATTACCTTAATTGATGGTTTAACCAATCTGGCATCTGTAATAGTAAACGAGGAAGAAGTAATTACACATGCTGCAACTATGGTTGATATCAATCACGATGGTGTAGAAGAAATTGCTTATCTCAAAGGTAATACACTTAATGACCAGTCAGTATTCATAATTGACCTGAATAACAACTTTGACGTTTTATTTAGTGCATATGTTGGTGATACCAATAGCATTGCTTTTGGAAATGTTGATGATGACGCCAACATCGAATTAATAACCAACAATGGTTATATTTACGATACTAGCACTGCTGAGAATCAATGGCTTAGAGAGGAAGGTTTCGGTGAATCTTTTATCATTACTGGAGATTTTAATGGTGATGGTATAGATGAAGTCGCAGGTGCTAACTGGCAAAGTGGGTTTACCATTTATTCAATAGCCAATAAGGAAGCCATTGCTTCAATAGACAGTAACCCAAATAGTTACTGCGCATTAAACCTTGATAGTGATGCTGCTGTTGAACTGATCATTCATGAGGGTTATTCATTAAAAGCTTACGAACTCATGGATAACACGATTACAGAAAATTGGGAGCTTCAAGGTGTGGGTCCTAGACCACATTTCTTAACTACAGGCGATTCCGATAATGACGGTATAGATGAACTTCATTGGGTAACAAATGTAACAAATCATGATAATAGGATTTATGTTGTCGATTTAGCTATAGATGGTGCAAATATGAAATATAGCTCACAATTAGGTTTAGACAATTTCATTGCTTCAGGTTGGGCAAGCATGGATGGTAATGAAGAACAGGCCATTTTTCTTGTACCTGAAACCTATAGCTATGAATCTAATGTAATAGCCAGTCGTGTGGTGGGTTTAACTGACACAAGAGAGATAAACATCTCTCCTTCTTTTACTGATATTTCTAGAGACAGTAAAATAGCTGTAGCGAATGATTTTAACAATGACGGTTTTGGCGACCTTTTTGTACCGAGTAAAGCTGAGTCTTTTTCTGCAGTGCAATTAAACAACAGTAGTACTCACTGGGAAATTCCTGAGAGTTACAATTCAGAGGTAAAGGTTGGAGTGATTAAATCAGCTTTTATCAATAACGATGAGTATATGGATGCCATATATTCAGTAACAGAAAAAACAAATAGCTATTCAAAGAATAATAAGCTTAAAGTAGTCGATGTCATGTCACAAACCATTTTAATTGAGAGGGATTATAATAATGGTATTCATGACTTTGTCATCATGGAAGTAAATGGTAAAAATACAATTTTTGTTGCGACAGAAGATAAAATACATACGATTTCGCTAAATGGAACATCTATTAGTGACGAAACTTTTTTCAACAAAAAATGTTCGCTTCTTGAGGTATTTAACTATGACGAAGATGATACTTCAGAACTTGTATGTGTTGAGAAGTGGGAACCTGGTATTGGAGCAGTAACGACTTACACTATCTATGATGTTGTTCAGGGAGCCTTAAATGAAATAAAGACGGTTAATACTGAAAAAACAATTGTAGATATTGAACCAGACCCTAGTAGTAACAAAAATCAATCGTTATTTTTGATTTTAAGTGACCACACAAATTACAATGACAGAGACGTATTTAACCGATTCAAACTTCAAAAACGAGCCTCTGATGGCTCTCCGATTTGGGATAGTCCTGATTTGGTAGGTCAGATATACCCGCATAATTTAAAAACTAGGTATCATGAAAATAAAATAGAAATTCAGATAGCTACAACAGACATGATGTATTGGATTAAATAATCATTAACTTTATAGAGAAAAAGCCCCAAACACACGGGGCTTTTTCACATTAACAATTACGATTTACAGTGCTTTAACACCCATATTGTAAAGCGTAAAACCATACATATCTGACCATAAATCAATGATCTTAGATGTTGGTGTGCCCGCACCATGGCCCGCATTAACGTCGATACGGATCATCGTTGGTGCAATGCCTTCTTGCTTAGCTTGTAACTCGGCCGCAAACTTAAATGAGTGAGCGGGTACAACGCGATCATCGTGATCTGCCGTTAACACTAATGTTGCAGGGTAAGCGATTCCTTCCTCAACATTGTGAACCGGAGAGTAATCTAACAAGTAGTTAAACATGGCTTCACTTTGCTCTGCCGTACCATAGTCATACGCCCAACCAGCACCTGCGGTGAAAGTGTGGTAACGCAGCATATCGAGTACCCCGACACCTGGTAATGCCACTTGGAATAGTTCAGGGCGTTGTGTCATCACAGCACCAACCAACAGACCACCATTAGAACGACCGTGAATAGCCAAGTACTCTTTTGACGTGTACTTGTTATCAACTAAATAGTCAGCTGCGGCAATAAAGTCATCAAATACATTTTGCTTTTGCATTTGTGTACCGGCTTTATGCCAAGCTTTACCGTACTCACCGCCACCGCGTAAATTAGCAACAGCCCAAATACCGCCAAGGTCTAACCAACCCGCTACTGTACCGCTGAAACGAGGTGTTAAACTAATATCAAAACCACCATAACCGTAAAGAATGGTTGGTGTTTGACCATTGAGTTCAATGCCTTTTTTGTACGTTAAGATCATCGGTACTTTAGTACCGTCTTTTGATGTGTAGAACACTTGCTTTGACTCGTATAAATCGCTATCAAAGGCCGTTTTAGGTTTTTGATGTAAGTCGACTTTACCTGTGTTCACATCTAAGTGATAAATTGACGTCGGTGTTTTGTAGTTAGTAAAACTAAAATAAACAGAATCTGCTGATTTCTTTGCTTTAAAACCACGAGCAGTACCTACACCGGGTAAGCCAATATCGCGAATAAACTGACCTTGGTAATCGTATTGCTTCACTTTAGAAACCGCATCTTGCATATAAGCAGCAAAGATAGAGCCTGCACCTGCCGACGCACTGAGTACATTTTCAGTTTCTGCGATCACGGTAGTCCAGTTCGCTAGCTCTGGGGTGTTAGCATCAAAACTCACTAGCTTTCTGTTAGGCGCATCAAGGTTAGTCTGCAAATAAACTTTATTGCCCACACTGGTGATAAATTGCGTATCGGCATTAGGTTCAGCAAGAACCGTTTTGATCGTTTCATTTGCTAAATCTTTAACAAATAAACGATTACCTGATGTAGAAATCGCACCATAAATAAGTAGGTATTTTTCATCATCAGTCACACTTGAATTGATATAGCGATGTTTTTGCTCAGCTGTGCCGCCAAATACTAATTTATCGCTGTGCTGCGCTGTACCGAGTTGGTGGTAATACAGTTTGTGTTGATCTGTCTTTGCCGATAATTCACTGCCTTTAGGCTTGTCATAACTCGAGTAGAAAAAGCCTTTATTACCTAACCAAGCAATGCTTGAGAACTTAACATCTTTTAATGGCGCTTCGATTGCTTGTTTAGTTTCAACATCAATGATGTGGATATGACGCCAGTCACTACCGCCTTTTGACGTTTGATAAGCCGCTAATGTGCCATCTTTTGAAAACGTTAAGCCAGACATTGACGTCGTTCCGTCAGCACTAAAAGTATTGGGGTCGAGGAAAACCTCTTCCGTACCATCGGCTTTTAAACGGTATAAAACGTACTGGTTTTGTAAACCATCGTTTTTATAGAAATAGGTATATTGACCTTCAACAAATGGCGCACTGACTTTTTCGTAATTCATTAACTCAGCTAAGCGCGATTTGATTTGCTCGCGATAAGGCACTTGCGATAAATAATTGTTCGTCACTTCATTTTGAGCCACTACCCATGCACCAGTCTCAGCACTGCGGTCATCTTCTAACCAACGGTACGGATCAGCAATTTGTTGACCAAAATAAGTATCAACAACATCACCTTTTTGGGTTGCTGGATAGCTAAATGCTTGAGATTCATTAACAATTTTTGCGGAACTTGGTTGTTCAGAACTTTGCTGACAAGCAGCAAGTGAAACAGCCAATGCTAATGCAGAAGAGACAAAAGCAATTTTTTTAATCATTGAGCAAGGCTCCTTTGTAAAGGGTTTGCAGGAAACTAATTATTTTTCATCTTGGTGTATAGCTTTTAGGTATATTTACTAGCCGAAAAAAAAGCAAAAAATGTAAACTTATCGGCGGTAAAATTTCTCTTGTAGTCTGAGCTAGGTCACGTAGAATCCGCCGCCCAGTTTTTTATTTCAGCTTAGAGGGTGTTTTTGATGTCGTTAGGTTTTGATTTTGGTACCGCCAATTGTTCAGTCGCAATTATGCAGCAAGACAAGGTCAAACCCATTGCATTAAATGGTGAAGAATTTTATCTCGCATCTACCCTATCCGCTCCAAATAGAGAAACCGTTTCGGAATACTTATACCGCCATTATCAAATTCAACCATCTAATCAACACGGTGAGGCACTGCTTCGCGGGGCTATCAATTACAACCGATTAGAAGGTTATGACGTCGACAAAGGCGATTTAGCATTTGGTAAAGAGGCTACTGCGCTTTATTTAGATGACCCAAGTGAAACCTATTACATCAAATCGCCTAAATCTTTCTTGGGAATTTTGGGTTTAAAAGAGATGCAATTGGCGATTTTCGAAGACTTAGTCTGTGCCATGATGCGCAATATCAAGCACAAGGTTGAAACATCACTGAGCCAAGACGTGACCGACACGGTTATCGGCCGACCGATTAACTTTAATAGTCGAGGCGGAGAAGAGTCGAACCAGCAAGCTGAAACTATTTTAAGACAAGCAGCAACACGAGCGGGCTTTAAAAATATTGAGTTTCAGTTTGAACCTGTCGCAGCTGGCTTAGACTATGAAGCCAGTCTCACTGCAGATAAAAACGTATTGGTCGTCGATATAGGTGGTGGTACAACTGATTGTTCAGTTATCCAAATGGGACCCAGTTGGTTGAACAAAGCAGAGCGCGCCGCTTCAATGCTTGCTCACACTGGCCAGCGCGTCGGAGGTAATGACCTAGATATTGCACTGACATTTAAACAATTTATGCCCGAGTTTGGTAAAGACAGTTTGAATGACAAAAACCGTCCTATGCCGACGATGTTCTTTTGGGATCCAATTGCTATTAATGATGTCGAAGCTCAGCGCAAGTTTTACTCGCAAGACACACAAAGGGCAATTAAAGAGCTTATCAAAGATGCGCAAGAACCAGCAAAGTTAAAGCGTTTATTAAATTTGCATCAAAACACTTTAGGTTATGGCCTAGTTCAACATGCTGAACAAAGTAAAATTGCACTAGCTCAACAAGCTTCTTATCAAACCGAGCTCGATTTATTAAATGAAATTATTCGAATTGAAACCCATGTAGATGACTTAGCCACTGCGATTGCAACTCCGTTGGCCAAAATTGAAAACTTGGTGTTAGAAGCCGTTAAACAAGCCAATATCACCCCAGATGCAGTCTACATCACAGGCGGTTCAGCTCGCTCACCTCTGATTCGCGCTATGGTGGAAAAGTGTTTGCCAAATGTACCTATTGTCAGTGGTGACTTCTTTGGTTCAGTAACTTCAGGCTTAGCACGCTGGGCTAACCTGTGTTTTAAATAGCCGACGGTCAAACTGCTCAACCCAATAGATAAAACGCAATGCCTATTGGGTTTAGCGCCTGTCAATGACAAAAAATTTTACCCAAAATAAAAATACCTGTTTGGCATATTTTGCTTTGCAAACAAGCACTTCATTAAATTTGTATCAATCCTGTAACAATAAAGTTTTGGCGTCGATTTGCATTCGCTGATATGTTTGTGACCTATATGGTTGGTTAACAAGCATGGAGCACATCATCATCAACCCAATACACAGCCAACTTAACTAGATATCGCTTTTTTATGTCCGATGAATTACTAGGTCAAACGCTCAACGGTAATTACCGTATCGATCAGCTACTCGCCGATGGTGGTATGAGTCGAGTTTATTTAGCTGAGCAAGTCAGTCTATCGCGCAAAGTTGCACTAAAAGTGCTTGCGCCAGGGTTTGAAGATCAAGACTTTATTGATCTTTTCCTCCGCGAAGCTCGCATCAACAGCCACATTAATCACTCCAATATTGTTAACGTGCTAGATTTTGGTATTACCGAATCGGGTATCGTATTTTTAGCCATGGAGTTTTTAGACGGTGGGACACTAGACAGTACCGTAGATGGCTCTGAAGGCTTGATGCTAAGCCAAGTCGTTTGGCTATTTGAACAACTGTGCCAAGGTATTAATGCCGCGCACGGTTTAAATGTCGTTCACCGAGACTTAAAACCAGGCAACATCATGCTGACGAGTATGACTGGCGCCGAAACAGTCGCAAAAATTGTTGATTTTGGTATTAGTAAACCACTGTCAGAAGAAGATTTAAAACATACTCAGTTGGGTATGATTATAGGTACGCCGGGCTTTTTAGCACCAGAACAAATTTGTGGTGCACGAGATTTAGACGCACGTGCTGATATCTATGCACTCGGCGCTATTTTGCACTATTGCGCAACGGGTAAAAAACCGTTTTCAGGTAGTAATCGCGACCTGATCATGCAAAAACAATTAAAAGAGCTTCCCACGCCATTAGCCGATTTATCGATTACTGATCAAGATTGTTTGCTGCTGCAACCTGTTATCAACCAAGCAATGGCAATCGATCGCGATAAACGCTATGCCAATGTCGGCGAATTTTGGCAAGCCATCCTCAATTGTGTAGAACAAACAGACACGAATAAAGCCGTCAAAGAAGCTATTCATTTAACACACCCAACAACGGGAGATGAAGAGCTTTATCAGCTAGTCTATTCTGGCGACGTTGACCCAGAACTCGATGCGGAAAAGGTAAAAAACCAACTTAAACGCATGTTTAAAATTACCGATAAACACATAGAAATGTTTTTATCTGGTAAGCGTGTAGTCATTCGCAAAAACCTGCCATTAGCAGAAGTCAAAAAACTGGAAAGAGCGATTGCCCGTACAGGCTTAAAAACCTGTATTGAAGACATGCCTCACAAAACGCAAGTGATCAGCGCCAATGATGTGATGTCTTTACCAGGAGCCAAACTCGGCCAACCCATTTCTATTGCGCAATTAAAGCAAATTGGTACCCAACCCACACCCAGTATTGTTGAAAAACGCAAACAAGAGTTAAGCTCATTTGAAGCCACAATAGCGACAACCGGACCAAGAGCGAAAAAATCAGGTTTTAGTTTTACCAAAAAGCTGATCTTAACCTTAACGCTTTTAATGTTTGCCGCAGTGGCCACTGTCGCCTCTGTAGAGCGTCTTAGATACCAAGTGTTTGATGCTTTTTATGGCGTTGAGCCACAAAGAGGAATCTCAGCAGAGACAATAAAGATAGGTTTAAGTGCACCGTTTAAAGGCTCGGCACGTGAGTTAGGCCGCTCGATTAAACTCGGTATCGAAGCTCATTTTAATGAGGTAAACCAAGCGGGTGGTATTCACGGTCGTCAACTAGAACTAGTGACGAAAAACGACGGTTATGAACCGGCCAAAGTAATTGCCAATAGTGATTATTTCTTTGATCAGCAAGACGGTGTTTTTGCCTTTTTAGGCAATGTAGGTACGCCCACCAACAAAGCCTTCTTACCTTATATTTTTGAAGAAAAAACCATTTTATTTGGTGCTTTTACCGGTGCTAACGTACTGAGAAAAACACCGCCCGACCGCTACGTATTTAACTATCGCGCGAGCTATAAACAAGAACTATCAGCATTGCTCAACTACTTTGTTCGCGAGCAAGGGCTATCGGCTACCAATGTCGGTGTTTTATATCAGGACGACAGCTTCGGCCGCGACGGCGTGCACAACCTGCGCAGTTTGTTACACCACGAGTACGGTATTGAAGGTGCCAAACGATTAAAAGTGAGTGCAGGCTACAAACGCAATACAGCTCAAATAGACGATGCGGTTAGTGTTTTTGAGCCATTACTCAGCGAAGTAGACGTGATTTTTATTATTGGTACTTACTCAACAAGTGCTGAATTTACTCGCTTAGTCAAACAGAAAGGTTATCAAGGACAGATTGCCAATTTATCGTTTGTCGGTACAGAAGCATTAGCGGAAACGTTCAGAGAATTAGGACCAGAATACGGTGAAGGCGTTGTTATTAGCCAAGTTGTTCCTATGTATTCAGGTATGTCTAATAGTGCGCGCGCATTCAACAAAGCGTTAGATCAATTTGGTCAGACTCGAGAAGGCGATTTTGTTGCATTTGAAGGTTACATTGCGGCTAAGCTATTTACTCATGCCCTTGAAAAGGCCGGACGCAATTTATCAACCGATAAACTCATTGATACATTAGAGAGTTTACATTCACTTGATTTAGGTACGGGGTCATCGATTGGCTTTAAACCTTCCGACCATCAGGCGAGTCACCTCGTGTGGGGGTCAACAATCAATGAAAATGGCGAGATTGAAGCTCTCGATTTAACAGAATAAAGCAAAGCCCTAGTCACATCGACTAGGGCTTTTTTTTATAAGCCAGCAGCTTTTTTCACTTCAGAGAAATGCGCCAACACTTCAACCATTTCATGGCCAATTTGTTCACGAGTCTGTGCATTATCAGGTTGAGTACTGGCTAATACTGCAACCGTTGCCGGGTGAACAAGTAAGTCTTTAGCGTGATAACAAGATGGTGACGTCATCTTAGGTAACTTACCATCAGCGTGATAATCCCTTTCAATCTCATCAAGTGAAATTGTCATCATGGTTTCGGCGGCATCGAGTGCTGCTGTTAAATATTCATTGCAAATTGGGTGTTTTTCCATAAACGCAGGCAATAACTGCTTAGATAATAACGTCAATTCCGTGCTATCTGCTTTTAACTGCGCCATAGGTGCAGTTTTGGCTTGAGTCGAAATGTTTTGAGCCAGTGAGAAATACTGAACCCACATTTGAGTTGATGATGCATAGCTTGCACTACTTAAGCCAGCAAGTGAAAGCAACAGTACACTCGCAGTATTTTTTAGAAGACGCATTTTGATCCCTTGTATGACAATTTAATGACCTGCAAATATACCGAGAGATGCAAAAGAAAACAATTCTCATTTGTCATAACACTCAAATATCTTTATCATGTTTGGCCAAATAATAATATTTTAGCTCAAGCTAAGACCACCAGAGATAAAAATAATGGAAGCTAAAAATACCAGGACCAGTGTTTTCTCTTCATTAAAAAGTCGTAACTTTGCCGGCATTTTGATGGCTTTTATTACCACTACCGTTTTAATACCAGGGATGACAACTTACCTGCCATTTGATTTAACGGATCAAATTGCCGTACCTATTTTATTGTTTCCTTTTATCTGGCTTGGCCTTTGTCTTTATAGCTATCTTGCAGAAAAAGCCTGGCAACCATGGGCGCTAATGGGTGCATTGATCCTTATTCATGCCGGCTTGTCCTATTTAGCATTAGCGGGGTAAATGATGAAAAGTAAAACAATAAAAAAGCTCTACACCCTTCACAGTTGGGTCGGTATTGTCACCGGTATCTTACTATTTGTAATCGCTTTTACAGGGGCAGTATCTGTCTTTAGTAAACCAGAATTAAGGTTATGGGGTAATCCTGAGGTTAGAAGCTTACCGGATCTAAATTATCAAAAAGTGGAAGACTTGGTGGCTGAGTACGCCAAAAAAGTACCCGACCATTACCGCGAAGAAGTGATGATCTTTCCACCGAGTGTCAATTCATACACGAACTTAACCATCATTTTTGAATCACACCACGGCGATCCCAACGTTGAGTTGAAAGAAGGCCAAAGGCCAACGCCGATTGGCGCTATGTATCAATTTGACCCGCATACCTATGAGTTAGTTTTTGAAAAACAAGGCACGATGGATGAGATCTTTAATACCGGTGCCAGTGGTTTTGCTTATTTCCTTGTCTCTTTCCATGCAGATCTTCACTTAGGCCGCCCGATTGGTTTATTAACGACAGGTGTATTAGGTCTAACCATGATGCTGTCGATTGTTACCGGTATCTTCATTCACCGTAAAATCCTCGGTCAATTATTCACGTTCAGACCGCAAAAGACTTTTAGTCTCATGCTTACCGATAGCCACAAAGTCATCGGTGTTTGGGGGTTATTATTTAATTCTGTGATTGCTTTTACTGGTGCATTCTTAGGTTTAGCCATTGTCGTACTCGTCCCTGCGGCAGCTTTTGTAAGCTTTGGTGGCGATCAAGAAAAGCTGATTGAAACGTTCACAGCAGTACCCGAGCCAGTTATTCAACACGTTGAACAACCGACGCAAATTGCCAAAATTTTAGAACACGCTAACTTAATTGACCCAGATGCAATGGAGATAGGCACATTAACTGTATTGGGTTACAACGATGCCAGTGCTATCGCATTTACGAACGTCATTGGTGGCGAATCAGTGGCTACTCAATTGGCCGTTTATCAGGGCTCAACGGGTGAATTAAAAGAAATTAATGGTAACTTTGGTCGTCTAGAAGGCGCTTCTGGCCCAGTATTGGATTTACTCTTCCCACTCCACTTCGGTAACTTTGGTGGCATTTTAGTGAAAGTCATTTGGGGTGTTTTAGGTATAGGTACCGCCTTGTTACCTTTAACTGGGATGATGTTGTGGATTGAGCGCGGCTTAAACTCAAATAGCCCTAAATACTCAGAGCGAACTTATCAAAGGTTTAGCAAGCTAGTACTGGGTAGCTGTGGCGGTATCGTCATTGCCGTATTCGCTCTTTTCCCAGCACAGATGATTATCAAACAAGGTTTCGGTATCGAAAATGTTACTCCTATACTGGGTTATATTTTCTATCCACTCTGGCTAGTGATCACAGTCGCGGCAATGATATGGCCGAGTGAAAAATCGGCAAGAAGCGCTATTTTCTATCTTTGCGCTGCAGTGATGTTATCAATTATGCCGATTAATATTTTCTACACAGGTAGCCATGTATTTAATGTCATAAATAACGGCCATTATGTATCTGTTGGTATCGACCTTGTGATGACTGCGCTAGGTATTTATCTATTGCATTTGACCAACAAAATGCAAACAACGTCGGACGATCAAACGCAAAACAGCCAGTTGAATCCACAATTACAAGGAGGCGCATGATGTTGGTGTTTACTCTATTAACCCTACTTATTGTTCTGGGACTCTTAGTACTGAATTTTAATGGCGCGTTAACGGCTGACCCTAAGTTTCAAATATTATCGACGGTACTGCTAATTGTAGGTGCGGTACTGTGTTGTCAGCAATACGGCGTGCTCAGAGGTAGCTTCATCTTTTTAGGTATGGTGACCTTAGTTGGGACAGTGCTAGCATTATTGCCATGGCAGTTTAAACAAATTAAACGCTAACAAATTACGCTCCCCTTTATAGCGAATAAGAAAGAGGCTTCATGGATGGCCTCTTTTTTTATGCCCGCCAATTACCCAATTAGATACTTTAGCCCCTCCCCCAGCATCTAAATACCCATAAAAAACACAAGTTGATATTGATAACCATTATCATTACTATTAGCAAATGAACTATAGACCAATTAAAGCTGCAGTAATGACTAATATCGACCTACTTGAAACACCTGCGAGTAAGCAACTTAAACGCAAAATTCGGTTTGGCTCAGAAGCCAATAACCCTGCGTTATTAGCACTTTGGTTTACTCAAGAAGAATCCGTAATGGATGGTCAGAGCCTGGCAAATAAGCGGGTGATTTATATAGGTCAATTTCGCTTATTGCTCGAAGCTGTCGTTGATGAATTAGTTCCCAGACACTGGCGACAGGCTTGCCTTGATCAAATTTACAAACCACTAAGTGCACTTCAGCGCTTAGTGACAAGTGATGAAAGTGAGCAACAACTGAAAAGCTTGTTAGCAGAGCTCGCTATCACTACCCGCTATGTAGAACGAAGCCTAAACAAATAATGATAAGGAAAATTTAATGTCCGAAACACGTATTGAAAAAGACAGTATGGGTGAATTAGCTGTACCAAAAGAAGCCTTGTATGCCGCACAAACACAGCGTGCAGTTAACAACTTCCCGGTCAGTGGGCAAACCATGCCAAAAGCCTTTATCAAAGCTTTGTTACTTGCTAAGTATGCCGCAGCTGAGGCCAATACAGATCTCGGGCTGATTCCAAAGCCGATGGGCGCTGCAATTTGCCAAGCCGTAGATCAATTGCTAGCCGGCGACTATACCAAGCACTTTCCTGTCGATGTATTTCAAACTGGCTCGGGTACCAGCTCAAATATGAATGCCAATGAAGTATTAGCGACACTAGCAAGTGACATTTATGGTGACAATGTGGGCGCCAATGACCACATCAATTACGGCCAAAGTAGTAATGATATTATTCCCTCTACCATTCATATCAGTGCCGCCATCGAGCTAGCAGAAAAGCTATTGCCAAGCTTAGACTACCTAGTCAATAGCATTCGTACCAAAGCACAAGAAGTGGATGGCTATGTCAAAACGGGACGCACGCATTTAATGGATGCCATGCCGGTTCGCATGAGCCAAAGTTTAAATGCGTGGGCCGACCAAATTGACTCAAACATCAAACACCTTCAGCAATTACAAAGCAGTGTCCAAACCCTTGCACAAGGCGGTACAGCCGTTGGAACTGGCATCAACGCTCATCAAGACTTTGCTGGTAAGTTTAATATTGCCCTGAGCAAAAAAACGGGTATTGCTTTTCAACCAGCAGCCAATTTTTTCACCCATATAGGCTCACAAGATATTGCGGTAGCCCTTTCAGGTCAGCTCAAAACAACTGCGGTTAGCATCATGAAAATCGCCAATGATTTGCGTTGGATGAATTCAGGCCCACTTGCCGGTTTAGGTGAAATTGAGTTAGAAGCCCTGCAACCAGGTTCATCAATCATGCCGGGTAAAGTTAACCCAGTGATCCCAGAAGCAGCCGCTATGGTTTCTGCTCAAGTAATAGGTAACGATAGTGCCATCACAGTTGCCGGCCAGTCTGGTAACTTTGAGTTAAATGTCATGCTGCCATTAGTAGCGAAAAACCTACTCGATAGCATTGAACTACTGAGCAATATCAGTGTGTTGCTTGCCGATAAAGCCATTAGTACTTTTGTGGTAAAAGAAGACAAGCTCAAAGACGCTTTGTCGAAGAACCCAATTTTAGTGACGGCCCTCAACCCAATTATCGGTTACTTAAAAGCAGCAGAAATAGCAAAAATTGCCTACAAACAAGGTCGTCCTATTATTGAGGTCGCCGCCGAGCACACTGATTTAAGTCATGAAGAATTAACACGATTACTCAACCCCACTAAGCTGACGCAAGGAGGCATCCAGAACTAATCACAAATCTTTTTAAGCTAAATAAACCAAACCCGGCTAACCTAATTTGCTCTAGTTAGGTTAGCCACCTCTTTTATCTGGCGGCTAAACAAGACTGACATCGCCTTGTTAGGCATTATCTCGTTACACTTTTTGTAATATTCAACAAAGCACTTTGCTGCTATTTACAGCTTTTTCACGACAATTATTGATAAAATTCGCGCAAATCAATCCACTTTTTTTGTTATGAATCAAAATACGCTTGCTAAAATTTCGCTGCTGCCGCTACTGCTCTTTGTTAGTTTATTTTTAGGCATTGGCTTGTATCTAGAATCTCAGGGCGTTGATTATGCATTTTATCAAACACCTGCTCCCATCATCATTATGCCTGCCATTTTTATTGCGCTGCTATTCGCGGTTAAGTGGCATCAAAATACCTTAGACCAAGCTATAGGTACTTTTATCAAAGGTGTCGGTGATAGCAATATCATGACTATGTGTATGATCTATTTACTCGCGGGGGCATTTGCCACTGTTGCTAAAGCCACAGGCGGGGTAGATGCAGTGGTCAATGCGGGCTTGAGTATCGTGCCGCCATCGATGATTATCCCGGGTATTTTTGTTATCGCGGCTTTAATTGCAACTGCGATGGGCACATCAATGGGGACGATTGGCGCTGTTGCGCCTATTGCCTATGCTGTGGCGCAAACAACCGATATTAACCTCGCACTCGTTGCAGGTGCGGTATTAAGTGGTGCTATGTTTGGTGATAACTTATCTTTTATTTCAGATACCACCATCGCTTCTACTCGAACACAAAATGCCGACATCAAAAAGAAATTCTTAGAAAATATAAAATTTGCTTTGCCAGCCGCAGCATTAACTTTACTTTATCTAGCATTTCAAACCATACCCAATCAAAGCATCACAGCTGAAGACTACGATTTAATACTTATCCTGCCCTATTTGGCTATTTTTGGCTTTGCCATTGCCGGTGTAAATGTATTTATTGTCTTATTGATAGGTATTTTCTCAGCAGCGGCTATAGGTATCTGGCAATACGACTATTCGTTATCAGCCCTAGTAAGCGACAGTTATGAAGGCTTTAGTTCAATGCAAGAGATCTTTTTATTATCTATGATGATAGGCGGCTTAAGTGAGCTGATAAAACGCCAAGGAGGCTTACATTATGTCAGTGAAAAAATTCAGCGCCATCTAGCTAAAATTAGCCACATAGGTGGTAGTAAAGCGAGCCAGTTTGCCATTGGCTTTTTAGCCTTTTTCTCTAACCTTTGTATTGCCAATAACACAGTATCAATTGTCGTATCGGGTGGTATTGCTAAAGAACTCGCTGATGATTCCAATACCAAACCAGAACGCAGTGCGAGTTTATTAGATATCTTCGCCTGTATTGCTCAAGGCCTAGTGCCTTTTGGCGCCCAAGCCTTATTACTCGGTACCATATTTAAGATATCGCCAGTCGATGTAGTCAGTAATTCAATTTACGTTATGGTGCTTGCCATCACGAGTATCGCGTTTATTTTACTGACCCGAGCAAAAAACGCTGTTTAATTTATCTAACAAGCACCGTTTCGCGGTGCTTTTCTATTTGACGGATTTTAACGAGCGCTGAATTTTTTCTACCAGTACCTGAGGCTCAAACGGTTTGACAATAAAATCAACCATGCCGGCTGTTAAACAGGTTTGTTTGGTTTCATCTTGGGCATCTGCAGTTAAACCAATCACAGGTATATCAGCCCAAGCGGGGTTCGATTTTAGTTGCTTGGTCGCGACTAAACCATCCATCTCAGGCATATGTAAATCCATAAGTACTACATCAAATTCTGCTTCAGCGACTTTACCTAAAACCTCAACACCGTTATTGGCCAAACCTACCTCGGCATTTAACTTAGCTAAGATGCGTTTAGCGACAAGACGATTCATATGAATATCATCGGCCAACAATACCCTAATGCCCGTCAAGTCTTGGGGTTGAGTCGTTGACTTATCTGGCTCAGGCCGCCCTTCAGCGAGCATTTTTTGTACTGCTTTGTGAAAAGCGAATGGGGTAATAGGGAAATCAATAATATGGATAAAACCATTTACTTGTTGCTGGTGGAATTGCCTAACAATCAACACCTTGTGTTTGTGTTGATGTAGTTTGGCCAGTTCTTGTTCGGTCATTTGCCCCAGAGTAAAGACATCTAGCACAATCAGGGCGTTTGATTGAATAACCTGCTCGTCTATTGTTGGGGTAAGTTGGTAATCGACTTGCTGGTTAACCAATAAGGCATGCATTTTAAGCGCTAGTTCGGTATCTCCTAATAAAACCGCAAACTGGGTTTTAGCTTTAAAATAAAATTGAGCATTACTTGCTTGATCTGGTCTGTCACTAATAAGCGGTAAGCTCAGGGTACAAACAGTACCAACGCCCGGTTCGCTTTCGATACTGATTTTGCCCGACATCAACTCTGCGAGTTGCTGTGAAATACTGAGCCCCAACCCCGTACCACCAAATTTTTTAGTGGTACCTGCATCAGCTTGCATAAAGGGTTTGAAAATATTCGCTAACTGGCTGGCTGTCATGCCAATTCCGGTATCATTAACAGTAAATACTAAGTTGTCACTTTCGACCGTTACGGCTAGTAACACACTACCCTGTTCGGTAAATTTAATCGCATTACTCAGTAAATTAAGCAATATTTGTCGTACCCTGAGCGGATCGAGTTGCGCTTTAGCAGGTGCGCTATCATCAATTTCGACATTGAATTCAATAAGCTTTTGCTGTGTTAATGGCAAACTCAAGTTAATCACTTGTTGAACTAAGGTATGGAGCTCTGTTTCTTCTGCTTGATAAGAAATCTGCCCTGCTTCAATCTTAGAAAAGTCTAAAATGTCGTTGAGAATAGTCAGTAGCAGTTCGGCTGATTCAGCTGAGTTATCGAGTAACTCTTGTTGCTCGTCATTTAACGGCGTTTCATTTAATAAGTGATATAGCCCTTTAATACCGTTTAACGGCGTGCGAATTTCATGGCTCATATTGGCTAAAAATTCAGATTTAGCACGATTCGCTTGATCAGCTTTTTGCTTAGCTATGACTAAAGATTCATTTGCAGATCGCAAGTCTTGCGTTCTGTCATCAACCCTTTGCTCTAGCTCAGTATTTATTTGCCTGACCATTTCTTCACTGTGTGCCAAAGCGTCTGTCTTTTTAGCAATTTCTTGCGACATGGTTTGAATCGCTCGACCTAATTGACCTATCTCATCTTGGCTTTTTAAGGCCAAATCAACTTGATAGTTATGTTGACCAATTTGCTTTACGGCATCCGTCACATGGGTCACGGGCTTAAACACCAGACGATTTAAAATAGGCACCAATAAAATTAATAACAGCCCTAAAGCAACAGCAGCAATTTTGCCAATGTATAACTTTATTTGGTAGGACGGAGCCTGTAGTGTTTCAACATTAATTGAGCTAACCAAAGACCAATTGGTAACCGCATCAGCAATGTTAAACGGTGTATAAACGCGATAAACTTTTTGCCCTTGTGCGGTTATCGTTTCAATATAACTTTGCCCTGCTTTAACAGCTGCCAAAGCTGAATTAGAAACCTGACCGAGTTCATGCCCCGCAAACACTAAACCATCGGTGGCGAGTAAACTCAATTGCTGATCTTGTGCTTGTTCAACAATAAGTGCCGTTAGGGTATTCAAGTCATAATCCAACCCGACAATACCTAAAAACTGTCCCTCGTTATCAAAAATCGGCGCAGCTAAACTAAATACTAGCTGCTCTTTGTCGTTAACTTCATAAATATAAGGCTCTAAAAAAGTAGGTTTTTTCAGTTCTCGGGGCTTGTCATACCAAACGGCACCTTGCCATTCGATATTGACATCATGGGTAATGTTACCGGCTTCATCCCAATGCCAATATGCATTCACGCGCCCTGTACTGTCGTGAAATGGCGCACTTTTATAATCGTTATCTAAACCATCAAAAGCATTAGGCTCCCATAGCATCCAAGCGCCTAAGTATTTAGTACCTTGATTAGTGACTGTTTTTTTTAATATTTCGTCGAGTAAGGCGCGGTCTGTGCCACCTGCGGCAGCTAGCTCAGCAAAGGTTAAAGCAAAGGCTTTAATACGCCCTAAGCTTTGTTCTAATTGTTGTTGCAGGGCTTGATTGTAAACTACGGCTTGTAGCTCGGCTTGTTGGTAAGCATTTTGATAAGCGCGCTCACTGGTGTATTGGCTAATCAATAACGTCATGATTGCAAAGGCTAGGATAACAACCAGGGTGACACTCGCTAGAATTTTCGTCTTAATGCTTTGAAACATGCAGATTCCTGTAGTTGTGAACAGGTTTTATTATAAAACGTTAGATTGATAATAAATGAGCAAAATTGTTCTTTTTTGTGTATAAAACAAGCATTTATTTATCATTTTGTCGATAAAAACTAACACATTAGAGCACCCAGATATTATTGCCAACCCAAACGCAATTAATTATCATTTACATAAATCATATTTTGGTTCCTTATGTTTATGCGCTATCGTCAATGCTTTAACCACAGCTTGCTCTTCGTTGTTTGTTTTTTACTAAGTGCATGTGACTACCTACCCAAAAGCTCAAATTACTACCTTACAGAAAAGCAAACGACAACCATGCTAAGCCGTGCAAAGCCTGCCGAACAAGCCATCTTAAACTTGTTTGACCAATACCAAATTGTCGCTATGGGTGATGCCCACTTTTATGACGAAGTGATGCAAGGGATCACCGCGATGATCACCACCGCTGACTTTGCTGATAAGGTACAACATATAGTGATCGAATTTGGTAATGCTAAATACCAAGCTTTACTCGATCAGTACCTTTCAGGAGCAGATATCAGTGAACAAGAAGTGAGCCAGGTATGGCGTGAAACTCTCTACTTTACGGCTTGGACTCCCGATGTGTATGCCAATTTTTTCAGCCAAGTACGCCGTTTCAACCAAACTCAAAAACACACTCATCAGCTTAAAGTAACCCTTGCTGAGGCAGCCTTTTCTTGGTCAGATATTCAAACCAGTCAGGCGTGGCGAACACTAGCAGATGACAAGGTCAACGGCTTTGAACAGCTTATTAAAAAGCGCGTGCGCAATGAAAAGGCACTGTTTATTTTTGGCGCGTTTCACACACTTAAACTAGATGGAGCATTAAAACCCAATTTAGCGATTAAAGACTGGCCGTTAATGACGCGTATTGCTCACCATAAACCCAACCAAATTTATACGGTTTGGCCTGTTATTCAACCCGCTCTTATGCAGGCGATTCATCAAGCCCAGCCCAGCCTTTCTAATGCGATAATCGATTTAAAAACGTCGCCTTTAGCCCATCACGAATTTGCAGCGTTAATGCCAAAAGCAAGGGTTAAATTAAGTCAGATGAATGCGCGTAATGCGACTACCGCTGAATTATTTGATGGCATGTTTTACGTTGGCCCAACTGAGCGAAAAATGATGTTTTCACCAACACTAAAAAACGATCAAGCTTGGTTAGCAGAAATGCAACGACGGGTAGATTTAATAGGTGGAAAGATCAAAACCCGGTTTGATGACATCAAACAAGGCTCTTAACTAAATAGACCTAGTTCGAAGAAAATAACGCTAAAAGTCGGCATTTTCGCTCGTTACTCGCATATTTAGTAGTTTAATCCCATACTTTATGCAGCTAGCTGCGGAGACTGGGTTAATGAGCTTACGAAATTCCAGAAAGACTTACGGCACAATAGCAAAATACCTGCACTGGATAACAGCGCTGTTGTTCCTTGGTGCCTACCTTAGCGTGTACTATCGGCAGTGGTTTACCATCAAAGATACTCCAGAGAATTGGAATGCCCTGCAATTGCATTTGTCTTTTGGTATCACAATAGGTGTTCTGGTCTTACTTAGGGTCATCTGGCGACTGACCGAACGCGCCCCCGATCTAGAGCCAGGTTCAGCCATCACTCATTTTTTTGCTCACATCGGACACTACGTGCTCTATGCCGTGATGATAATTATGCCCATCACAGGTTACATGGCCACAGGTGCTAGCAATGATTTTTTCTTTTTATTCAGTATTGCTAAGTTTGAGGATACTTGGCTCTATACTGACTTTTTTGTCAATACGCTGGGCATCACAGTTTCAGATTATGAACAGACCTTTGATTATATTCACAAAGATATACTTGGCGCATGGGGCGTTTGGCTGTTAATTCTCTTTCATATATTGGCTGCGCTCTATCACCACTACATCAAACAAGACGATACTTTGATAAAGATGACATCGCGTAAAGCCAATGATCACGAGTATTACTAACCAACAGAAAGCAAAACGCCCAGCATAAGCTGGGCGTTTGAAAACATCTAAAAGATTAGCTGGTCGTTTATTCTTTTAAACCACGACGAATTAATAAACCATCAGTTGTTGGCGCTTGCCCTCTGAAACCTTTATACAGTTCCATAGTGTCTTTGCTGTTACCCGTAGATAAAATATGCTTGCGGAAGCTATCACCGTTTTTAAGCGTTAAACCGCCATTAGCTTGAACAAAAGCATAGGCATCAGCAGCTAAGATCTCACTCCACATGTAAGCGTAATAACGCGCCGAGTAGCCACCACCCATTGAATGAGCGAAATAGGTAGACTTATAGCGAGGTGGAATAGCAGTGATATTTACACCGTGTTTTTCAAGTGCCTTTTGTTCAAATGCATTCACATCCGATACATCTTGGTCTGCACTGATCGCGTGCCATTCCATGTCTAATAAGGCAGCAGACATATATTCTAATGTATCGAAGCCTTGGTTAAAGCTACGCGATTTAATCACGCGAGCTAATAACTCTTCAGGAATCGCTTCGCCTGTCTTGTAGTGTTTGGCGTAATTAGCGATAACTTCAGGTGTACCGGCAAAATCTTCCATAAAGGTAGACGGGAATTCAACATAGTCACGAGATGTAGCTGTACCAGCAAGTGATGGATATTTAACATCAGAGAACGCGCCGTGTAAGCCATGACCCAGCTCGTGGAACATAGTCGTCACGTTGCTGTAGCTAACCAACGTAGGTTCACCATCTGCACCTTTAGGAATGTTCATCACATTCACAATCACTGGCTTTTGATTTAACAAACCCGATTGACCAACAAAAGATGACATCCATGCACCACCGCGCTTACCTTCACGAGCAAAGTAGTCAGCATAGAAAATAGCTAAGCTTTCGCCATTTTTATCAAAAATTTCGTAGGCATCAACATCTGGGTGGTAAACCGGTAAGTCAGTGCGCGCTTCGAAACGAATACCGAATAAACGTTCCATAGTGAAGAACAAACCATCTTTTAATACGCGATCAAACTCAAAGTATTGTTTAACTTCTTCTTCATTGATGTCGTATTGCGCTTGGCGAACGAGATCAGCATAGTATGCCCAGTCCCAAGGTTTTAACTCAAAGTTGCCACCTTTTTGCTTGATCATAGCTTGAATCGTTTCAGCTTCTGACTGTGCTTTCTTAACAACGGTTGGCACCATAGAGCCAAACATCTCGTAAACAGCCGTAGGGTTTTTAGCCATTTCAGCTTCTAAGCTGTAGCTTGCCCAGTTGTCATAACCTAATAACGCCGCTTTTTCTGCACGTAATGTTGCTAAACGAGCAATCACTGCGCGATTATCAGTTTCACCAGATTGCGCACGGTTTGCCGAAGCACTCCAAACACGCTCACGTAAATCGCGGTTGTTGATTGAAGCTAAGATAGGCTGACGCGTAGTATTTGTGATATTAATTGCATATTTACCGTCATGACCCGCTTCTGTTGCCGCTTTAGCAGCCGCTTTAATTTGCTTGTCTGATAAACCGTCTAGCTCTTCAGCGTAATCAACGATAACTTGAATATTCTTCGTTTCTTTTAATAGGTTTTGCGAAAATTGTGTAGTTAACTTTGAATGCTCTTCGTTAATTGCGCGAATTGCCACTTTTTGCGCTTGAGTTAACTTAGCACCTGCGCGAACAAAATCTTTGTAAGTCACTTCAACTAAACGCAGCGCTTCAGCGTCTAAATTTAATGTATTGCGGTTATCGTAAACCGTTTGAACACGTGCAAATAATTGCGCGTTTAACTTGATGTTATCTGAGTGGCCCGCCATTTTAGGTGCAATTTCTTGCTGAATAGCACGACGCTCAGGGTTACTCGTTGAACCGGCTAAATTGAAAAAGATGCGACCCACACGCGTTAGTAATTCGCCCGACTTTTCCATCGCGACAAATGTATTGTCAAAAGTGGCAGGAGCTGGGTTATTTGCAATAGCTTCAATTTCAGCTAAGTGCTGTGCCATGCCTTTTTCGAAAGCAGGTAAAAAATGCTCGTCTTTAATTTTACTAAAATCCGGTGCTTGAAATTGCAGTTCACTGGCTGCGAATAATGGATTTTGCAAAACAACACCCTCTGTTGCCGTTGTAGTATTTGCAGCAGCTGATGGAGCAGTTGCTTGGTTGCTTACACCACAAGCTGATACTAAAACGCTTGCAGATACTGCGATAGCAATAACCGATTTTTTCATAGAAAGTGTCTCGTTTAATTAAAAGTTCCAAAGCCTAGAGCTTATCACTAACAGAAAACATGTCATTAAACGCTGCCAGTTGTCAGTTCATCAGCGGCCAAAAAGGAAAGTGTAAAACCGTAAACAAAGAAAAACACTTTTGTATCTAGCGAAATAAAACTAGGCTAAGTTAGCATCAAGTTATCGCGTTTTAGTGGTGAAATGGGTCAAGATGCTGACTAATTGGCGTTAGAAAGGATGCGAGATAAATCAAAAGTTCTACCGTAGTCACTTTGATATTTATCAGTAAACTTGGCCGACACGTTAACTTCAAGCCCTGTTAATTGCTGAAGTTGGCCAATAAGCTCATCAACCTGTATATAAAAACCTTCATCGACATCATTGGGCAGTAAAATAGATTGGCCATCTTTGGTTTTTATCGCGTAAGTAAAAACCTCTTTGTAGCCATGTGTATCGCGACTGTCGTTGATCATTTTGGTATCCAAAACGATCGCGGTTAAACCCGTGTAGTTTGTCACTCGCTTAAAGATAAAAAAGCTACTAACAATTTCAGTGATTACTTGTTGATCAACCTGGTACTTGTGAGTGCGGGTAATTAACCAAAAAGCCATGATATACAATGCAATGTTGATCGCCATTATGACCGTAGCCATCGCATCGCTTGTCGCTTGATCGTGAGAAAAACTAAAACTAATGGCCATAGGAACAAAGACGATGTAACCGATAAAGCGCCATACTGACGTTGTTGAAAATTCCATTTTAACTTTTCTTTCAGCGTTTAATTTACAGCCAAAGTAACACTTTATTGATTTTATTTTCAAACAAAAAAAGCACTGCAATTCGCTTACAGTGCTTGTAATTAAAACGATTTACACAACCTACTCATCGATAAAAGGATTCGATTCCTCACTCGCAAATGGGTAGTCGGTATACCCTTGCTCACCACCTCCGTAAAAAGTGGCATGGGCATCGTAGCCCACCTCGGTTAATCCGATATTATTGGCCACCCTGTAAACTAAATCTGGATTAGTGAAAACTCGCTAAACACAGGTGAAGGGAACACTCACGGTCAGTAAGGTTTTCTAATACTTTTGATACTAATAAAACTGGGGTAAGAAGTGCTTTGCTCATCAGCTTTAACCTCATGCGAGGTCATATTTTGATGAGCTGAAGTACAGGGAAGTTCTGCCCTTTATTAAGATGCAAAATAGAAACTACTTTTGCAAAAACAACAAAAGTAATTCATATCAAGCGAACTATGCTTAGCTAGGTTTACTCATAAAAATGGAAATAAATATTGTGAAAAAGTTAAATTTGCACACCATAGATTCAGCACCAGAAGCCATTCAGCCTAAACTACAAGAGCTAAAAGCTAATTTAGGTATGTTGCCAAATTTATACGGCGTATTAGCAGCAGCTCCTGAAGCACTAAAAGCTTACTTAGAGCTTCATCAACACGTACTCAATAGCTCATTTAACGCCGAAGAAATCACTGTCGTTTGGCAGACCATCAATGTTGAACACCGCTGCACTTATTGCGTGCCTGCCCATACGGGGATTGCACTGTCGATGAAAGTTGATAATGCCATCATCGAAGCATTGAGAAACAAACAAGCCATGCCTAATGAAAAGTTAGAGGTACTGCATCAGACAACACTGGCCATGGTCAGAAGTCGCGGGCAACTTACCGATCAACAAGCAGAAGCTTTTTTTGCTGCGGGCTTTAGCAAGCAACAATTAATCGAAATTGTTTTAGTGTTATCGCAAAAAGTGATCAGTAACTATGTCAATCACTTAGCAGAAACACCGTTGGACAAAGCCTTTGAGAAATTTGCTTGGTCTTAATGATCACGCGGCTAAATCATTTAGCCGCTAACGTCTTACAAGACTTGTAGGTTTTTGACTCTTCCCTGAAATCAAGCAGATAAGCTACACTTTTAAAGTTAGCCAGCCCAAGTGGATACGTTATGAGAGCCATCACCTATAACCCTAATAATAAAAAATTCAGCCTTAGCACCGTAAAACAACCCACTCCCGCAGAAAACCAAGTTCTGGTCAAAGTGACAGCCTGTGGTCTCAACCCTGTCGATGCCAAAATCAGTCAATGGCAGCATATGGTGCCCAATATGGATGATAGTTGGGTTGCCGGTTTAGATGTAGTGGGTGAAATTGTACAACTGGGCCAAGGTGTTAAAGGTTGGCAAATTGGCGATAAAGTCATTTGTCACGGTGACATGTTAAAACCTCATGGCGGTTTGGCCGAATACTGTATTCAGGATGCGAAACATCTACTACCGGATCCGGTTATTGATGATGCCTTAGCAGCTGCAATCCCTTGTGCAGGTTGGACAGCATGGCGAGCACTCGTCGATAAATTAGATATTGGCGATCGTAAAAGCATCCTGATAACAGGTGGTTCAGGTGGGGTTGGTAGCTTCGCAATTCAAATTGCTAAGTTCTTTGGCGTTAAGCAAATCATTACAACCTGTTCAGCGCAGAATACCGAATATGTCAGCAAATTAGGGGCTACAGATATCATCGACTACAAACAGCAAAATATAGTCGATGAAGTAATGAAACTGACATCAGGCCAAGGCGTAGAAGTGGGTTTAGATACCGTCGGTGGTGATAATGATATCTATGTTGCGAATTCACTCAGCTTTGAGGGTGAGATGGTCGAATTAGTACAGACGATTCGTCCAGAAGCCTATCAGGACAGTTTTTTAAGAGGGTTGAGCTTTCACCAACTAAGCTTAGGCTCAGGACTGCGCAACGGTTTTGATGCGCTGACTAAAACCCTAAGAGCGGGTAAAGCCATGACGCGCTGCGTACTTGCCGGCGATATTGCTGTGCCCGTAAACACCATCAGCCTAGAGCAAGTACCTGAAACACTTGAAAACATGCTCAATCAAAGGACGGTCGGTAAAATAGTAGCTGTGCTTTAGATACTTTGGCTTAATAAAATCCAGAAAGGCACTAATTCGACGCGATATCGCTGAGGTTTTGTAATAAAGTGCATGAATATTGCGCCTATCTGATTCAAGCATTTGAGCCTTGGCAAATAAACTAACTAAATTTCCCTTGCGCAAATCTTCTTTGATCATAAAACCAGATAAACAACTCATCCTGCACCTTGTAAACAAAGCTGCCTGATGACTTCTCCATGTGAGGTTGTGATATCAGGTTTAATTTGTACTCCCTCGCCTAACGGCCAAAAATTTAGATTCTTTGAACTAATAAAACCAATCAGTGTGTGCTGAACAAGCTCTGCAAAACTTTTTGGTACCCCATTTTTAGCTAGGTATTCAGGTGATGTGACTATATACAAATCACTATGACCAATAAACCTAGCATGTAAACTAGAGTCCGTTAAAGGACCAATGCGAAAGGCTACATCGGTTTTATTTTCTAACAGGCTGACATAACCTTCGTTGGATGAGAGTGCTAACTCAATACCGGGGTAGGCCTGCTGAAAAGCTTGCACGTGCGGCGCTATCTGGTGCAATACAAAAGGGCTTGCCGCATCGACTCTGAGTTTTCCTTTAGGTTTGTTATCTAGATTCAGTAAACCTTCTTCTGCTTGCATTAAGGTTTGCAAACCCGTGCGCACCTGACTGACAAAATCACGCCCCTCTTCTGTCAGTTGTATTTTCCGAGTAGTGCGATTAATTAATGTTGTATTGAGTTGCTGCTCTAAACGGCTAACGGCGCGCGACACTTTAGCCACTTGTATATCTAACTTATCAGCAGCGGCAGAAAAACCACCGCTATCTACCACAGCAATTAAGATTTGTAAGTCTTGCGATCTCGTTTTCATCGGCCTAGAAATTTTGAAACATTATTTTTGCTGATTTAGCGGTTAACTTTTTAGGTAGTTTTTTCAGCAGCGACTAGAGTTTAAAGGTCAGCGCCCAACGCCTAATCATTATAAATATAACTTTGTTTTTAACGCTTATGTGAAATTTAGTCCAACAAGGAGTGATGAGTGAACGTACTAAATCGTATTTCCATCCTTAAGTTATCCTTTATTAGTGCCATTATATTTTCCTTTTTTATCGTATTTTTGGTCGGTAAAGCAGCTTACAACATAAATGATGAGCTCGATAAAGCGCATTGGGATATACAACTCATTGCCCTACTCGATGCAACTGAAAAAGTCGCCCATCATCATGCGGTAGAGCGCGGCTTAACCGCTGGTTTTTTAGCCTCACCGAGTGATAGCCGAAAGCAAAAAGTTGATGCACAAAGGGACAAAGCTGATGCAGCAGCGAATCAGTTTAAAAAGCTTGCACAAGCAAAGTGGCCTGATAACTTTAAAATGCCACTGAAAATAAAGTTTTTAATGGCACAACTCGATAAAAAGAGCAGCATAAGAGCAGAAATCGATCGCTTAGAAGGTCAAAACGCTTTTGCCTATTACAGTATGGTCAATCGTTTGGCCTTAGATGCGGCGTCTAAAATTACGCTCAATATCAGTAATAACGAAGTGGCGCTATCACTCAATACGGCCTTGTTATTTGCCCGCTATAAAGAGCGCGCAGGCCAACTAAGAGGGAAAGCCAACGGTGCACTGGCTAAAAAATCAATTGGCAATAAAGGCAAAGCGGATTTGATTCGCTTCACCGCCGATTTGAACTTAGTTTCAGCCTACTTAGAAAACCTACTTTATGGCAATAGCTTAACGGCATTTAAAAAAATCACCCAATCGAGTGAAAGCAAACAAATCAATCAAATCCTCAATGAACTTGGCCAACCATCTCCCGATTTTTCATCTTTACCGGGTTCTGAAACTTGGTTCCCGATGGCATCTAAACAAATAGGTCAAGTGAAAAAGCTATTAGACGCGCAATGGGTTTACATTGTAGATAAAGCACAAGATGCTAAAAGTAGTGCCCAATTAAGATTAGTTTTCACATTAGTCTTTGCCATCGTGATGACACTGATGCTGATTTGGGTTAACTACACGCTAATTGATACTTTAAAACGACAACTATCAACCCTGACAAGCAGCCTAGACAAAATAGCGGATAAAGGGGACCTGACCGTCGATGTTAAATTGGATAGTGCCAATGAATTAGGCACCATTTCTCATGCCATCAGTAAAACGATTTATGCACTTCGCGATTTAATTGTCGGTTTAGCACAATCTATTTTTACCGGTACTCGGTTAAATAAAACCTTGAGCGATTCGACCACAGCTATTTTAGACGATGCGATAAAAACCCAACAAATGACAGACAACATAGCAACGGCTATTGAAGAAATGGCTTCAACTAGCAGTGAAATCGCCCAATCAGCGGCTGCCACGTTAGAGTCGAGTCAAAGTTTAGATTTAGAAGCCGAGCAATCGCTAAAAATAAATGAAAAAACCAAAACAGCGATGGAGAAACTAACGGCTGAAATGGCGGGTGTGCAACAGCAAGCGGCCACGATGGAACAACAAGTTACCGATATCAGCAGCATTTTAGAAACCATTAACAGCTTGTCAGACCAAACCAACTTACTGGCACTGAACGCAGCAATTGAAGCCGCGCGAGCGGGTGAACAGGGTCGAGGTTTTGCTGTGGTAGCCGATGAAGTCAGGATGCTCGCTCAGGCAAGCCGTGACTCTTCAGATCAAATATCCTCGTTGTTACAAGAGCTACAAAGCATCAGCTACACTGTGGTTGAAGGCATTAACCGCAATGCTAATTCTGCCCAAAAAGTACTCACCACGACATCAGATGCTGAAACGTCTGCTCACCAAGTCAAAGACCACGCCAATACTGTTGAAAATATGTCTACCACAGTATCAGCTGCAGCAGAGCAGCAATCGGTCACAGTCAGACAAATTGCCGAGGATATTTCGGCTATTCAAGCAGCCGCAACAGAAGAAATGGAGTTAGCAACAGAGCTTAGAGAATTGTTCTCACAAGCGGATGAGAATAACAAAGTGTTGCAAAGAACAATGGATTGCTTCGTTTTAGAATAATTATCATGAAACAACAAGCCAGTGTTAACACTGGCTTGTTTCAAAATCGACGAGGTATATTTCTGTATTTGGGTTACCAGTGCCACCCGGCTCTACATAGCGCACATAGCAACCATCCCCTTCTGTAATATCGTAACCAATTTTTACCCGAGAGCTATTACCTGTTGTACAAGTACTCGAATAACACACTTCAATATCGCCAGATAAAGAAATCAAATCCAATATATCTAGGCCATCTGTCTCATCTGCGTACGCTTCTGGGTAGCCAAACTTAAGCTCTAGTGTACCTAAGTCAATGTCAACAGCAGGTGGGTTGTCAGGCGAACTACGGCTGGCGTTTTCTACCCCATTAATAACCGCTTTATTTTTTGCTAGATCAGCTGCAGAACGCAATGACGCACCAATCGCTTCGAGCGCTTCAAGTTTGGCATCAGTACTTAAGTTAAGAAAACGGGGGGCAGCGGTTACGGCGATAAGCCCTAAAATCACGATGACCACCACTAACTCGATTAAGCTAAAACCCGCTTGTTTAAATGAGTGCAAAGTAGAGTTCTTAGGAGGTCGCATCGAGTTACCTTAATCGCAAATGGTCAGTTACCGTTTAATTATATAAGTTAACATGTGATCTGCATGAAATATTAAAAAAAGACAAGTAAACTGCTGTTTCATCGCCTTGTTTTTAAACACCTTTAATACGCGTTATTAAGAGAAGGATCTTTTGCCAATATGAAACTATCAACCCTGTTTTTTCGCGTTACAGCTGTTGTCATTGTTATCTTTATTTTACTTTTTGCCAGTGCAACTTGGTTAGTTAAAAGTGCGGTAAACCATGTTCTCACTGAAAAAGAAATTCAGTTTCATATAGAGCATTTCAGCTTTAATCCCTTGGCACTCTCTGCCACATTGGAGGGTGTGAACATGTCTAAAAAAGGTCAAACCTCTGTTGCCTTTGATCAAGCAAAACTCAACGTCAGCTTAATTGAACTATTCCAAGGGGATATTCATATTCAGCATGCAGCCATTGATGGCTTGTTAATTAATGGTCAACTTATAGACGATACATTCGTCATAAAAGGGCTAAATGATCACGATATCGATATCAAAGTCGACGGTGAGCAAAATAATGTAGCCCCCATCGAACCAAGTAACCAAACGCAGCAAAGAAAGATAAGTCTAGATGAGTTTGTACTCACTAACAGCCAATTTAAACTTACGACACCAGATAAAACCCAAGTAGCGAAAGTGAAAAAGCTCGCTGTTTCGCAAGCGCAACTTCAAGGAAATAAAATTGCATTCGCTTTTGAACTGGATGCAGACCTCAATCAGCTACCCATTGCGTTTAGCGGTTCAATTAACCAAAGCGATGATGTGTTATCTGGACAACTATCAAAAGGCTTATTGAGCTTTAATGCCCATGATTATCAATATTGGCTGCCTGAGGCTTACAAAACAACAAAAGGTTTAATCAACCTAACCTTAGATGCATCTTTTAAACGCGATGTTAACGGTTTATCTATTCAAAGTGAGCAAATGGTGTTGTCGTTATTAGACATCGACCTGCCTTTAGACATGGTCACGCCAACGACTAGGCTTTCATTAGCCGAGCTTGATTTAGTCTTGACTAAAACTGAGATCCAACATGCAGCGGACAATGCAACACCAAACATCAACAGTCAGTTTACTTTGGCAGTTAAGCAATTTTTATTGCAAGAGCTATCACAACAAGCTGTGCTAGCTCGTTTTGATACAAGTGAACTGACTAATGGCGCTTTGAGCTTCGATCAACATATAAGCTTAACGGCCGACTCGCTCAATTATCAAAACTTAACCTTGATGCAGCTCGCTCAATTAGCATCTATCGAACTGGATCAGGATGAAAATATTCAACCGTTTGCCGAGTTTAATCAATTGAGCTTTGTCAATATTGTCTATAACCCAGAAGGTATTCAACTATCTGAAGTCATTGCTGATACCAAGCAAATGACCTTTTATCGCGGTAAGCAAAATACCATTGAGAACTGGTTAAATCTTTCAGCCCCTGCAAACGAGTCAACGCCACCTGCGCAGCCCAAGGTTGAAAAAGAAAAAGCACGGCAAAAAAACATGATTAAAGTGGATAAATTTGCTTTTGCAGGTAAACCAGTTATGACGCTGTTAGATTACTCAACCGAACCTGAAGTGGTACAAGCACTCAATATTGAAACCTTTGAGCTAACGAAGGTAAGCAACCAACCTATCGATAGCATGGCTGAATTTATTATTAAAGCCGATGTGGGCAAGCGCTCAAGTATCGCCATCGACGGCAGTGTCGCACCATTTTATGACAACCGAGATATGCAAGTTACTGGGCATATTAAGGGCATGAACCTTACCCCGTATTCACCCTATGTGGCGCAATCGCTTGGTTACGACATAGAAAAAGGTCTGTTATTTGCCGATTTTGATTTTAAAGTTGAAGATCAAATCATTAACGGTCAGGTCAGCACCAATATAAAGGCCATAGCGCTAAGTGAAAGCCAAGATCTATCAGGGGAAGATAAGGAGGCTGGCGTGGTGCCTCTGAACCTAGCGATTAATCAATTAACGAATGACCAAGGTAACTTAGAGGTCGATATTCCACTGTCGGGTAATGTCAATGACCCTAATTTTGGCCTCAGTGGTTTTATTAGTCTCATCACTACTAAAGCGCTAACTGAAGGGGCTAAAAATTATATCGTACAAACTTTTGTTCCTTATGCCAATGTCGTCAGTCTGGCCATGTTGGCCAGTGATACCCTGTTTGAAGTGTCATTAAATGACCTTGAGTACCAAATCGGTCAAGCCGATTTAGCCCAGAGTCAAATCGAATATGCCGATGAATTGGGCCGGTTAATGAATGAGAAAAAGCAATTCCAGCTCAGTATCTGCCCCAGCGTGCTTTTTGATAAAAGCCAAGGCGAAGTCAGTAAAAAACTAAAGAAACAGTTAAACAGTTTAGGTGAGCAAAGAGTTGATAACTTTATTGATTACTTAATTGAACAATACCAAATTGATGATGCGCGTTTGATTCCGTGTAAAACCAAACTAAGAGATAGTGAAAAAGCCACAGCTAAGCTGGCGTTTGAGATTAAGTAACATCTACTAGCAGTAGATCGTTGTTGATCAGTAAAAGCGGTTTTAAACCGCTTTTACTTGATTTCGGCCAGCATTTTTTGCTTGGTATAAAGCTTTATCTGCTCGCGAGAAGATCTGATCAAAATCTTTATCAGATTCCGTTAAGCTGGCAACGCCTAAGCTAATGGCAATATTAATTTTGCCTTGTGAAGTTTGTATCGGCGTTTCTAATTGCATCACCCTGAGTTTTTCGGCTGCAACCCTAGCTTGCTCTTTGTCGACTTCAGGCATAATGATCGCAAATTCTTCCCCGCCAATTCGCGCTAAAACATCTTGTCCTCTGACGTACTTGTTAAGGTTTTCAGCCACTTTTTGCAGTACTAAATCACCTGTTGGGTGTCCGTATTGATCATTTACTTTTTTAAAGTAGTCAACGTCTAAACTGACAACAGATAACGCCTGATTAAACTGCTCTGCTTTAATAAAAGCCTCTTCGGCCTGATCAACAAAGTGACGGCGGTTAAAGAGACCAGTAAGCGAATCTATGGTTGCGAGTTTTTTAAACTCTTCTTTCAGTAAGAAAAGCTCGGTCACATCTGTTGAAAAGCCAATGAGCGATCTCACATCGTCTTCATCTAAATAAGGCATTTTCACACTCATGTAGTGACGACGATTGCCCTCGGCATCATTAGCAACTTCGTTAATCACTTGTTTAGTCTGCGTATCAAATACCAATTTGTCAGATAACCAAAAATGATCGGCTATCTCTTTAGGAAGAACCTCAGTATCGAGCTTACCAACAATATCATCGACGGGTCTGCCAAATAAATCTGCAACGCGTTTGTTCACATATTTAAAATGGCGTGTTTCATCTTTCATATAAATATGCGCATCGACATTATCGAGTACCGCATTTATCAGAGATTGCTGCTTATCGATAATACGCTGTAAACGCTTTTCTTCAGTGATATCCGTCGAAACACCACATAAACCAATCACCTTGCCCTTATCGTCGAATAATGGCTTTTTAGTCGATCGGTATATTCGCGTTTCACCGGTATTTTTCAGTACATTGGTTTCTTCGGTTTGAATCGTTAGCCCGTGTTCAATGACCTGTAAATCATTTTGCCTAAGCTGGTTAGACATGGCTAATTCAAAAAAGTGAGTGTCATCCTTGCCAATGATATCTTCCACATCAAGCTCGAATAACTCTGCCACCAAAGGGTTAACAAAGGTGTATTCAAGCTCAATATTTTTGATAAATATATAAACATCAACATTGGCTAACGCTTGTTGCATTAGCTCAACTTGCTGTTGGCTTTGTTTAGTACTTAAGTCTGACATAGTTACTGCTCTTTAACCCACTGTGAAGAGGTAATAGAAAAGCGTTAAACAATTAGGCTTAAAACTCAGTATAAGTGCTAATTATGTGAAGAGTATGGATAAAGTCGTTAAACTTTATGAATGCTTACTTCACGCTGTGCTTACTCAAACATCAAAATTGATACTTGAGTTTCAACCAGTAGCCCCTTTCTTCTAGTGGGTAATCTTGTTGAATCTGACCATCACTTGGCTCATCAGCGGATTCATCGAATAAATTACGCACGGTCACCTGCCCCATCCAATGACTATCTATTTGATATTGAACAGACAGATTAGACCAATTGTAGTCATCAATGCTTTGTCTTGGATCATTAACTAGGCGATCTCTGTCTCGAATAAAGCGGCTATCAAAGTAAACATGAGTTTGCGGATTAACTTGCCAATTAACACTGATATCAAACATAGTTTGCGGTGCATCAGCAATATCATGCCCGTTATCATCTTCTGCCTCTTGCAAAGCTAAGCTTGCTGATATTTGCAAATCTCGATTGACCTGCCACTTGGCTTGTGTCTCTAATCCTTGACCTGAAATGGAACCGATATTTTGAGCAATACTCGAACCGTCAAGTTGTGGGACAAAATCAATCATTTTTTCAGCATCATAGCTATAAATATTGGCGCTTAATGTCAAACGACTGCTAGCTTGATAATCTAATGCTACTTCGTAGGTGGTAATTTCTTCCGGTTCTAGGTTTAAATTACCCAGTGAGACAGGATTATTGGCCAGATGTAAATCAGCCATCGACGGCGCTCGATAAGCCTGACCATAAATAAATTTAGTGGTTAGTTTGTCGGTATTCGCCCAAACCAAAGCAACTCTTGGGTTAAACGTACTGCCAAAATCAGAATAATCATCATAGCGCATACCGATTGTCGCTTGCACTTTGTCGTTTATTTTCCATTCATCTTGCACCGATAAGTAATAAAGCTCACGGTCTTGATCTTGAGAAAAAATAAAAGGCGTGTTGCGAACTTGGGTTAAACGACCATCAACAAAATCTTCGTCACCGGTCAAAACACCCGTACCAAAGTTTTTCGCTTCAAACGTTTTCAAGTCATCTTTAGTGTAACCTGCCTCGACCCGAATTTGATGATGTTCAAAACCGGTAAACAGGTTATTCCAATGTGCGTGATAACGATGACTTTCAGTCGCAGGAGCGCCAATCAAGCCATCGGTAAATACGGTGAATGCGGTTGGCGTACCATTAACATCAAAAGCTATTGGTACAGGAAAGCCATCAGGGTAAATTTTAAAATAACTGTATTGGTCATGAAAAAGGTAACTCAATTCAACCGTCGATTGCCAATGAGTAGAATCAGTTAAAATGTACTGAGTTTGCAGCGAAAAGCTCTCTTCTTCATCAATATCACTATCAGATAGTGCTTGACCTATTCCCGGTCCTGTTCCCGCCTCGCGATCTAAATACCAGGTTTTCATCGACCAGTTTTGATAGCTAAGGTTCAAGTGCATATCTAGCATCTTGCGCCGTGTATCTAACGCCCTAGGTGCATTTGATAAGGAGTCCAAGCCAAAAGTATGCATTGCATCCTGTTCAATCACTCGGCTGTTATCACCATCTGTACTTTCCCATTGGGCACTAAGCGCGTAATCAATTTCTCCCAGTTGACCAAATTGATTAAGCCAAGCGGTTTTATAGCCAAATGAACCGGCTTGAATACCAGTATCATTTTGCTCGGCATCAGATTGTGTTTTAGTAATGATGTTAATGACACCTGAATAGGCATCAGCACCGTAAACAGCTGAACCCGGCCCTTTAATAATTTCTATTCGATCGATTAATTCCACGCCTAAATTAAACAATGACCAAGGTGAGCCGTTGAAGGTGTAAGTTGTGTTGAAACCATCAACTAAAATTAACACATGTGGGTTAAATGCGGTGTGAATACCGCGAATAGAAATAGACGTCCTCATTCTATTGAGGTTGGACAGATAAACGTGTACGCCATTTATCGTTTCTAGCACTTGGTATAGGTTGTTTGCGCCCATTTTTTCAATTTGATATGCGGTAACAACCGAGACAATAGAAGGGGCTTCTTTAAGTGTAGTTTTAGTACCTGTGGCAATTTCAATTTCGATCAGTTGCTCCAACTCCATCGAAAATAAATCATCATCATTTAATTCAGCGAAAGCGGTAGGACAAACAGCAAAGGCAATACAAAAAAATAGCGGGTGATACTTCATCAAATACTTCAAAGAACTAACCATTCAACCAGTTGCTATACAACAACACAATTGAATGGTAGAAACAAGAAAATGCGCTTACTTTTTAGCCCAGAGTTGAATTTAACAACAAGATTTTACAACAATCACGCAACTTATTTACGCCATTTACCTACTGTTAAAACGAGTAAAAAAACCAATCTAAATTGCGCTTTGCTGTTGCTCTGATGCAGATTTAACCCGCTTAGCGTTAAAAATGGCCACCACTTTGGTATTAAATGTTTCAACGCACAGTGCATTGATAGCTCGCTCTAATTTTTTGATCTCGGTATGGCACACCAGTTCAATACCTTTACCTGATTTATCCGATTCACTGATCAGTGTTAGTTGCTCTCGCAACCAAAAATAAAAATCAAATAAGCGACTGTGCTGATCATAGGTTTGTAATACGGTTTCGAGCGCCTGACAACACTCGATTAAGCCCATCACCTTTTTTACATCAATATCTGCATGCTGTAGTGACAAAATTTGCAAAGTAAGCTGGCTATTCGCCTTGTCAAAAGCGAAGTGAAAAGCATCCATTTTTTCTAGTTGCTCAGCTCTCTGCTCTGCTGAGACAGGACTTGCACATTGCGAGTTTAAGTAATGAATTGAAGTATTTTTATCCATTTTTACTCCCTAACAGTCATAAAAAAACGCCACAGATGATAATAATTATCATTTACCTTGTAAAGGAAAATTAATCTAACTGTCATTTTGTAAAGATGTAAACCGCAACAAAAATGAATTTTTATTCAAAAATAGAAACGATTTAAAAACTAAAAAATAAGATAAAAACCATATAAATAAAGGCCTAAAACACAACCTAAACACAATCCAAAAAATGAATAAAAACCCATAATTATTAATTAATGATAATCATTTTTATTTGCATAAATGTTTACATTTATATATCCTGCTTGTCTTTTAAATTGGCAGAGAAACTCAATTGGATAAATGATGACTCGATATTTATTTGATAAAAATCTGGAGCATTCAAGCTGCGGTGTGGGCTTTATTACCCATAAGCACAGCTTGCAGACTCATGAGTTGCTATCTCACGCACACCAAGCATTGTGTATGATCCCTCACCGTGGCGGCATGAGTGCCGAAGGTATAGGTGATGGCGCAGGTGTAAATATTGACTTATCAGTTGACTTTTTTCGCAAGTTAACTGGTAACACAGAATTGCAACTAGGCGAATTTGGCGTCGCTAACTTTTTTTACCCTGTTGATGACAATCAACACGAGCAAGCAGAGGCACTGATTAAATCAGTATTTGCTGAATATGATTTAGACATTTTACTCTGGCGCGATGTGCCCATTAATCCAGACGCACTAAATACCGCAAGCCAACAAGCTCAATTGGCAATCAAACAATTGGTTTTTGCAAAACCCGATTCAGTAGCAAATCAGCAAGCCTTTGAAACATTAATTAATCAGGCCTTATTAGCTATAGAGCAGCCAGCTTATACACAAGACGAATTGTACGGTCTTTACCCACTGTCATTTAGCAGCCGCACACAGGTTTTAAAAGGTCGGTTAAATAGCTGGGAAGTTGTGCCCTATTTTGCCGATCTAACTGACGATGATCACAAAATACACACCTTGTTTTTCCATACGCGTTTTTCCACCAATACGGCTCCAAACCCTATGTTTGCACAGCCATTTAGACGTATGGCACACAATGGTGAGCTCAATACCGACCGAAAAAACCGTTTAAGCGAAGATGCAATAGCCAAGGTTCAACGCAAGACAGTGATCTTCCCGAAAGGTCAATCAGACTCAGCGCGTTTAGACCAAACCTTACAGCGCCGAATTTGTGAAGATCAGCTGGAAATTGACGTTGCTGCATTAGCCATGATGCCACCAGCTTGGGAAAACGACGAACGCGTAAGCCAACCTGTTAGAGACATGTTGGAGTATTTTTCTTTATACGAAGAGAAAAATGACGGACCGGCAGCTTTTATATTTGGTGACGGCGTCAAAGTCGGTGCCCGCTTAGACCGCTTGGGTTTGCGTCCACTAAGAAGCGTCGAAACCAATGATTACTTGGCGGTGATGAGTGAAGCAGGTCAAATTGATTTTCCTGCACAAGACGTTATACGCCGTGGTCGTATCGAAGCTGGCGGGATGATTGTATTTGATCATGCGACGGGGAAAATTACCGAAACAGCTGAGATCATGTCGACATTAGCGGCAAAAAAAGATTATTCATCACTATTGGCAAAAGCCAAACTGAATTTATCTGATTTACCTTCAGCTGACTTAACTGAGCTAAACTACCCCTCTCATCTGACGCTTGCCGCCAGACATGTTGCTTATAGCTTAAACCAAGAAAGCTTTAAGTTTATGCTCGACCCTATGCTGCAAAGCGGCATGGAAAAAATTTCTGCTATGGGTTACGGCCTAGCACCAAATGCTTTGGCTAAAGATGAAGGCGGGGTCACTCGTTACTTTAGTCAACGATTTGCCCAAGTTACCAACCCTCCGCTTGATAGTATTCGCGAAGCAGATGGCATGACATTACGCGTCGCATTAGGCTCAAAACCGAATATGACAGCCGACGGCCATAAAAGTCGTCAATTAGTGTTAGGTTCACCCATTTTACAACCGCAACAACTCGCTCAAATTCAAGCTCAAGATCAGCTCACGTTAGCCAAGGTTGATTTACTCTTCACAGCTGATTTTGCCGATGAGCAAAAAAATCAGCAAAACCTTGCTGAACAGCTAGAGTCTATTGCCAATCAGGTTGAGCAATTAGCGCAATCTGGTCACGATATCATCGTCTTATCAGACCTTGATGTGTCACACCAGCATGCTGCTGTGCCCGCATTACTTGCTGTTGCCGCGGCCAACCAAAGATTGATTAAATCGGGCTTGCGCTTTAGCACAAGCTTAGTTGTCCAAACAGGTCAAGCGGCTAGTACCCATGATATAGCTTGCTTGTTGGGTTTTGGTGCATCAGCTGTTTGCCCATTGAGTGTTTATTACCGCGCACAAGAGCTATACCAAGATAAAGATGCCGTCTTACAAGGTTTAAAGCGCTTCCAAAAAGCAGTCGAAAAAGCCCTGATGAAAACCATGGGTAAATTTGGCTTGTGTACCGTTGAAAGTTACATCGGTGGTGAATTTTTCGAAGCTAACTTTATCGATACACAAGACCCTATCTTAGCGGCGTTATTCCCGAATATTCACTCTCCTGTAGGTGGGGCCCGCTTTGCTGATATTGCAAAAAGTGCAGCCGATTGGCATCAAAAAGTATTTGATGTCCAGAGTGAAGATCAAATTCCAGTATTGGGTTTATTCAAAGAGAGAAATGAAGGTGCAGGCCATAGTTTTGGTAATACCGCTGTTCGTGAATACATCAATATGACCGAAGAAGAGATCAGTTATGTAGACAGCTTAAGTAGCGACTACGCTGATGACTCGAAACTGGTCAAAGATGGTGAAGCAACACTGATACCAGACGACCCAGCTCATAAAGATTTGGGCTTTGAAGCCAGAACACCTGAGCAAATTGACAACTTTAAAGTGACTCCGGCTTATCGCCAGTTTGCCCAAAGCATGTATCAAGAGCGAGAAGCTCGCCCAGCGGCGCTGCGTGATGTGCTTGATTTACCGGTAAACTTTGCCAGTAGTGAAAATAAAACGGACTTTATCAATCAGCTAAAACAAATTTGCTTAACGGGCTCTGCTCATTTCTCTGTACAAGGTTTAATTGCTACATCCATTACCCATGCTGAATATGAGCTCAGTCTAACGCCAGCAACCCAAGCAAGACATCAAGCTTTTGTTGATGCTTTGGCAACTTGCTACCCAGCACAAGTTGAACAACTAGCCATTAGCGAACACATGGTGAAAGTAGCGCTTTCAGGTGAAGCATTGACTTGGATAGGCAAATTACTAACCGCTCCTGCAGCCATTGAACTTGAAAAGGTTCAACCCGCTCACCAAATCACCGCCAGCTTTGCATCAGGTGCTATGAGTCACGGTGCACTTGTGGCTAAAGCACATGAGGCAGTAGCACAAGGTACAAATATTGCCGGTGCAATGAGTAACTCAGGTGAAGGTGGTGAAAACTCTTGCCGTTACAATACAGTTAAAGCCAGTAAAATTAAGCAGTTTGCATCAGGTCGCTTTGGTGTTTGGACAGGTTATTTAGCCGACCCAGCGCTAGAAGAAATTGAAATCAAAATTGCTCAAGGTGCGAAACCAGGTGAAGGTGGTCAGCTACCATCTGCCAAGGTCAATGTAGAAATTGCTGCAGCTCGTGGTGGTACACCAGGGGTTGAATTAGTTTCACCACCACCACATCACGATACTTACTCAATTGAAGATTTAGGTCAGTTAATCCACGATGCTAAAGCTGCTCGGGTAAAAGTGATCGTTAAATTAGTATCGAGTGAAGGTGTGGGTACCATTGCCGTAGGTGTAGCCAAAGCTGGTGCTGATGTTATCAATATTGCAGGTAATACAGGTGGCACAGGTGCCGCTCAGGTTACCAGCTTAAAAAATACCGGCCGAGCGGCTGATATTGGTATTGCCGAAGTGCATCAAGCCCTTGCTGAAAATGGCTTACGTGACAAAGTAGTACTGCGCTGCTCTAACGCCCACCAAACGGGTTTAGATGTTGTTAAATCAGCGATTTTAGGCGGTGATTCTTTCGAGTTTGGTACCACTGCATTGATGATGCTTAAGTGTGTAATGGCGAAAAACTGTAACCTAAAATGCCCTGCTGGTTTAACGACGAACCCAGAAGTTTATCAAGGTGACCCAAGAGCTTTAGCTCAGTATTTCTTGAACTTAGCACATGAAGTAAGAGAAATTCTTGCTCGTCTAGGTTTTTCCAGCTTGCGCGCTATTCGCGGCCAAACTCAGCTCCTTCATTTAATTAACCATCCTGCAATGGTTGGTCAATTAGATATGACGGCAATGCTAAAACCAGCACAAACCGTCACCATTGCTGAACCTATTTATTTAGAAGCTAACTTTGCACCAGACGATAAGTTTATCGAGCAAGCATTAGCTGGGTTTATCGAAACCAACGCAACTGAAGTTAGCATTCAAGGGCCGACGCTAAACAATTGTAATAAGACCACAGGTGGGCAATTTGCTATTGATATTGAGCGTACGCTTAACTATCAAATGACAGCGCAACAAGTTGCCGCTCATCCAAGTGTGTTAACACTGGCTAATGGCAGAAAAGTACTCGCCAAAGACAGTATTCACGTCACCACTTACAACTCTGCTGGCCAAAGTTATGCCGCATTTAACAATACAGGTATTAATTTAACGCACTTAGGTACCTGTAATGATGGTGTTGGTAAAGGCTGTAGCGGTGGTCGTATCGTGGTGAAAAACCCTGGTGGTGGCGGTCAAACCGAAACCGACAACGTACTAATAGGTAACTTTGCTTTATTTGGCGCAACAGGTGGTGAGCTATTTGTTGAAGGTCAAGCAGGCGATCGCTTCGGGGTGCGAAACTCTGGTGCTGTTGCCGTCGTAGAAGGCGTGGGGGATTTTTGCTGTGAGTACATGACTAACGGCAGCATCGTTAACTTAGGTATCTATGGTAAAGGTTTTGGTAACGGTATGAGTGGTGGTACCGCATATCAATACGACCCAACCGGAGCTATCGCACAAAAGTGTAGTAACGACTCAGTCAAAGCAATCTCACTAAGTGAAGATTCAGCGCTGAGCCAAGGCCAATTAACTGCACTTCACTATCACTTATCTGAACATGTTAACGCGACAGGCTCAGCCAAAGCACAAGCATTACTGGACAACTGGGCAGACAGTCAAAAAGACTTTTATGTGTTAATTCCATTGTCATTGTTTAACTACCACACCAGTGAATTGATCTTGGCTCAGTCAGAACGCAAAGCCATGTTAGAAGAACTGGCGCAAGCGTTTGCCAAAAATGCACTATTGGATGTTAAACACGCCTATGAAAATTCAGCTAAAGCGCAGTATCTATTCAAAGGGCAATTACCTGAATATGGCGATCGCGATACCGACTTAATTTGTCAGTATGTCAACGCAACTGGTGTGATTCGACGCGCTTTTGAGCAGGCTGAAAAATCAGAGGCTGTTAATAAATTAGGTGAAAGCCAAGACCGAGTAACACGCTATTTGTTCGAAAGTGAAGACCGTAAATTACTGGATACCTTAACCAAGGATATGAAGTCAGTATTAGCTGGGTATGAAGAACCTGCACTTGCAGCACTTCTCGCCAATAAGCGCTTACAAGATTACAAAGATTCGTTTAATCAACGTGAAGTATGGGACACCTTAGCTTGGGGAACCAGTGTGTGGATTTTAGCTCGAGATAAAGCCAATAAGGCCGAGTTAGAAAACCACCCGAGCTTCGAGCAAGCGCTCGCAAGCCATTACTGCCATGTGTTAGCAACAGCAATCAAACAAGTTGCTTAAAACGATCAGCAAAGAGATAAATTATGAGTGATTTAAAAGTACCTTATTTACCAACCGATTTACCTTTTAGCGGTGATCAAAAACAATGGCTAGGCGGTTTTTTAGCTGGCTTGCATTCGCGTTTATTAGTGAAAGAAGAAGGCGTTAACAACCAAGCATCGGCGGCAGCAGCCCAAGTTAAACCGCTAACCATTATCTATGGCAGTCAAACGGGTAACGCTCAAGGCGTTGCAGAAGATGCGGCAGAGCAAGCCAAAGAATACGGTTTAACAGCCAACGTCATTGATATGGATGATGCTGAGCTTGAGCAACTTGCCGCAAGTGAGCGTTTATTAGTTATCACCAGTACCTATGGTGAAGGTGAAATGCCGGATAATGCACAAGCCCTATGGGATGCTATCAGTGAAGATAGTGCCCCGAGTTTTGCCAATACGTTCTTCTCTGTACTTGCACTAGGCGACACTAATTACGATGAGTTTTGTCTTGCTGGTATTTTATGGGATGAAAGGCTAGCCGCGTTAGGTGCACAACGCATTGCTAACCGCGTTGATTGTGATGTCGATTTTGAAGAGCCCGCTAGCCAATGGTTAGCTGAAGCTTTAGCAACCATTGCAGAAAAAGGTTCATCGGCAGCTGCCACTAATGATGCGCCAAAGAGTGCAAGCAAAAAAGCAAAGTCTAAATACAATCGACAAAACCCACTGGCCGCTAAGCTGATTACTAAACGCTTAGAAACCGCAGCCGATTCGAGTAAAGAAATTCTGCATTATGAGTTTTCTCTAGCGGGTTCTGGTGAAAGCTATGAGGCGGGTGATGCGTTAAATGTGATCCCAGTTAATCGTCCTGATTTAGTGGCAGATATACTGACTCACTTTGGTGCTGATGCAGAACAAACAGAGCCTTATCAAGGAGAAGCACAAACACTAAAAACAATTTTTAGTGAGCTACTTGAGATCCGCACGCCAAGTAAAGACTTTGTCCAAGAGTTAGCTTTGCGAAGTGGCGATGCTGAATTAGTTAATTTAGTCAAAGATGACAATAAAGCGCAGCTGAATGATTTTCTTTGGGGTAAAGATACCCTCGATTTATTGCGTGCCTTCTCTGGCGCTCAATTTACCGTGGCCGAGTTTATCGGTTTAGCTAAACCATTAGCCCCGCGCGCTTATTCAATCTCGTCAAGTATCAAACACCACCCAGAAGAAGTGCATTTAACCATAGGTAACGTCCGTTATAGCAACGAAGACAGAGACTATAATGGTGTATGTTCAACTTTCTTAGCTGATATTGCTGAGGTAGGCGATAGCGTTAAGTGTTACTTTGCACCGAATAAGAGTTTTGCGGTACCAAGTGACCCTATGGCACCTATGATCATGGTTGGCCCTGGTACGGGTATTGCGCCATTTAGAGCCTTCTTAGAAGAGCGTCTGGCCACTGATGCTAAAGGTGACAACTGGTTGTTCTTTGGCGATCGCAACAGTGCAACGGACTTTATCTATCAAAGTGAAATTGAAGCCATGCAAGCTTCAGGTTTATTAACGCGCTTAGATTTAGCTTTCTCACGCGATCAAGCTGAAAAAGTTTATGTGCAGGATAAGATGCTAGCCAATGCCGATGAACTATTTGCTTGGTTAGAGCGCGGCGGTTATTTCTTTATCTGTGGTGATGCTTATCGCATGGCTAAAGATGTCGATAAAGCGCTGCATCAAATTATCGAACAGTCGGGTAATATGTCTGCAGAAGCGGCCGCCGATTACGTTAATAAACTGAAAAAGGATAAACGTTACGTTCGAGACGTTTACTAACAATCAATAGCCCCTTTATCGCGAGGTGAGTGCTTCACACTCACCTCGTTATTCGTTTTTTCTACCTTATTCTACCGCTTGCCTTCCTACCTACTAGCTGGGTGTAAACCGCCTCTCTGTCACAAGCATTTCATCTAACCTTTACTATACTTGACTGACGCTTGTAGTGCATTTACCTGCTTAGTAGAGATTGAAAAGTACCAAGGAAAAGCACCAGCAGTGACCACATTTAAACAACCAACCGAAATGACCTAACAATAATAAGAGCTGGAATAGAAATGGACACAGTGGCCGAAAATACAGAACAAACCATGATTGAGAGCCGAGCAGCCTTGTATTGGTGGTTTTCAACTTTGTTTAGCCGAGAGTTAGACGAAACAAGCTTTAATGCCCACCTCAATGAACAAGGTCAGCTGTTACTCACTCATTTAGCGCAAGTGCCCGAGCTCGAAGTGGAGGTAAACGCGGTGAAGCAAGGGCTGAATTTAATCAACCAACAAGCGCACCCTCATCTAGAGTCGGCCGTTGAATTTACTCAGCTGTTTTTAGGTGATTTAAAACAAAGCGCCCCGCCTTATGCGTCGGTTTATTTATCCGAACAAGCTTTGATGTTTCAAAAGCCACATCAAGACATGGTGATATTACTTAATGCCCAAGGTCTCACCGTCAACAAAAGCTTTAATGAGCCTGCCGATCACCTAGCGATTCAATTAGATTATTTGGGTAATTTAATTTTATCTGCAATTAAAGCAGATGACATTGCTTTAGCGGAGCAAGAGCAAGCGGCGTTTATTCAACATCATATTTTAAATTGGTTGTCTCTATTTATAGATAAACTCAAACAGTGTAAACAATCTGGTTTTTATTTGCATCTCGCTCAGTTATTAAAAACGTATCTTGAGCTCGAAGTGAGCTTGTTAGCTGCAAGTTACTGGGAATAACGCACACGTTTTCACCAAATATAAGAAGTTTATATTAAGGGCTTAGTTACACAGGTGAAAAACATCGCAAATTGCGTTACAGTCTATTTATTCATCTAGGCGCTGATTTTTTGCGCCAGACATATCTAGACGAAAAAACAAAAACTAATAGGTTAAGCTGTCCTCTATGTTGCTGTCTCGCTTGGTAAAATGTGCTCTTGTTTTATGGTTATTGGCATTCAGCCAATCGCAGCTTTATGCACTTGAGCTAACAGAAAGAGAGCAGCGCTTCTTGCAACAACACCCCATTATCAAAATGTGTGTTGATCCAAATTGGATGCCCTATGAGAAACTCGATGATGACAATAACCACATTGGCTTTGCTGCAGACTACCTGAACCTAGTAGCAGAGCGCGCAGGCTTTGAGCTGGAAGTGGTTGCAACTGAATCTTGGCTACAGACATTACAATACGCCAGGCAAAGACGTTGTGACATCATCTCCATGGCAAGAGACACCGAACAACGCCGGGAACATTTTGTTTTTAGTCAATCCTACACTAGTTATCCTTTTGTTATCGCGACGCGTTATAACAAAACCTATGTCGATGATTTTAATTTAATAAAAGATAGAACCTTTGCTGTGGTCGATGGTTATGCTGTAGTTGACTATATGCAAAAAACCTTCCCTTCCACCCCTTTGGTAAAAGTCGAAAATATTGAACAAGGTTTTGAAAAAGTAAGAAATGGAGATGTGTTTGGCTACATTGATTCAACACTCGCCATAGGTTTTCACATCCAGCAATTAGGCTCAATTGATATCAAGGTATCGGGTCAACTCAACTTTAGCTCTTCGCCATCGATTGCCATTCGCAATGACATGCCCGCTTTAAGGCCAATCTTAAACAAGGCACTTGATTCCATTAGCGCACAAGACCGACAAGCAATTTACAATCGCTGGGTTTCTGTTCGCTTCGACAAAGGTGTCGATTTTCAAACCGTCATGGAGCTATTTAGCATCGCTTCTGTGTTGTTAATCGCCACACTTTATTGGACTCACCATTTATCTAAAGCAAAAAATAGAGCACAGGATGCTTTAGCAGCATTAAATGCGATAAAACATGAGTTAGAGCTCAAAAACAAAGAGCTTGAAAGACTAGCCACTCGGGATGTACTCACAGGCCTGTTTAACCGTTTGAAAATTGAAGATGTACTCGAACAAGAGCTGGAAAGGGTTAAACGTTTCCAAAGCAGTGTGTCGTTAATCATTATGGATTTAGATCACTTCAAAAGCGTTAACGATGACTATGGTCACCAAACGGGTGATTTAATCTTGCAGCAACTTGCAGAGTTACTTTTAATGCATACTCGTAAGGTCGATTTAGTTGGACGTTGGGGAGGTGAGGAATTTATTATCGTCTGCCCAGAAACAGATCTGGTAGGTGCAGAAATACTCGCCAATAAAATACGTTTTGAAATTGAGCAGTTTGAATTCGCTCAGGTGGGCCATAAAACATCGAGCTTTGGTTTAACGACTTACCGCGAAAGCGATGATATTGATAGCTTGATCGCTAGAGCCGATCACGCACTTTATCAAGCAAAAGAAAATGGTCGAAACTTAGTTGAAATGGCTTAGCTAATTTAAGCTATGCAAAAACAACCCTGTTTTGGCATCGGCTTTTTTAATCAATTCTTTATCCGCTGTTGATAAATCCAACTTATAAGCGTTGCGCCCAACACCGTAATACTCTTCATCGGTAAACACCAAGGTGTCATTATCATAAAAAGTGACGGACTCTTTTTGCGTTAACAAACCTAAATCAATTTTATAAACATTGCCTGAAAAGAAGTTATCACCCTGCCACTCTGTAAACAACCAAACGCGTTTTGAATCCAACAATGCAAGTTTGTCGCGTTTAGGGCTTAAGGCAGCAGAAGTAATCCAACAAGACTTTTGCATTTGCGTACAAGTGACATAACTTGAGACATAATCGGCCTTGAAGTTAGCCGCATGATCACCAATCTTAAATAAGTGTGTTTTACCATCAAACTCTTCATTGCGATTTTTAGTAAACAAAAACAGCTGGCCTTGATAATAAACAAAAGCTTCTAAATCGTGGTTTTTATTTAGCTCGTGATCATCAGTAAGAATATCTTTAGGAAATTGAAATTTAATGATTTCAGCTTCAGTAGTCTCTGTTTTAATATCGATAGGGTTTTCGATTTTATAGATAGTCAGCCATTTTCGAATGTGGTCATTGTTACCAAAATCACCAATGAAAAAATGCCCAAAATCATCTTGGGTCATATCTTCCCAGTCAAGATTTCGACCATTACTGATTTTCACTTTGCGCTCTACACTACCATCTTGGGCAACTTTATATAAATGCGGTCCATCTCCACCGTCATTAATAGCCCAAAGTCGACCTTTTTTATCAAATTCGATACCCGACACTTCTCTCAACTCAGGCGCAAAGGTTGCCACCTTCATCGTAAACAAAATATTTGTCTGATAAGCAATAGTCAAACTCACGGCAATGCCGAGCAGTAAGAAAGCAATTAACAGCAATTTTTTTGTTTTATGGAGCATAGAATCAAACAGAGGATGAATTTATCGCTATTTTGCGTGCTTTTTTTTACTTCGCCAAGCATAAAGACAAAAATTAACCGTCTGTTATTACTTAACTCAACATATTTTGCTGACTCAACTCGGCAACCAGCATATCGATAAAACAACGTACTTTCGGCAACAGGTGCTTTCGACTTGGGTAGACAACAAATACATCAACTTTATGGGGGGGGAAATCAGTCAACACTAGTTCAATCTGCTGATTAGCTATTACCTCTTGCAGATAAAATGCAGGTAAACGACAGACCCCTTGATCGGCCAATACCATAGCCAATTCCATCTCACCTGAGTTACATAACATTTTGGCTTTGACATCAACTGAGATAGTAGTGCCGTCGTGATCTTCAAAACGCCAGCGCTCAGGCTGTTTGTGATTGCTGTAACAAATGCAGTCGTGATTGGCCAGGTCATGAGGGTGATGAGGTCGACCGCGCTTATCTAAATAGCTTTTAGTTGCAAAGGTAAGCCCCTCACTTGCTAACACTTTACGACAAATCAAACTCGACTCTTCTAAGTTTTGCGTGGCTCGAATCGATAAATCAAAGCCTTCTTGTACAACATCAACCATGCGATCATTGAGATCAAGTTCCACCGTCACATCAGGGTAGGTTTGCATGTATTTAGCAATAATACCCTTGAGGTACTGGTTAGCAAATCCGACAGGACAAGACAGTTTTAAGTGCCCTTTTGGCGTAATATCGCTTTGATTGACTAAGCCTTCTGCATCTTCTGCGTCTTGTACCATTTGTAGACACTGTTGGTAGTAAACTTTGCCTTCTGGTGTTAAACCAATTGAGCGAGTTGTGCGATTTAATAACCTCACCCCTAAGCGCGCTTCAAGCTTATTGATTTCTTTACTGATATAAGATGTCGAATGCCCAGTTAACTCTGCAGCTGCGGAAAACCCACCGGCATCAACAACCTGAGTAAAAATAACAACACCGTCAAATAAACGCGTATTAACAGCCATAAGGAAAAATTAAAAATATTAGTAATTAATTTGATTTTATACGGAAACAGACTGGGCGCAATGAATAAAAATAAACGTCATTTGCACACTGTAGGTGAAGCTGTATTGGCCTGCTTTGTAGTAAAAAATAGCCAAAGCTGCCCTAAGTTCAGCAATGGCTATTCAACAAGGAACTGTTAAAAAGTTGGCACGTGCAGAAACAAGAAAATATGATACGTTATAACATATCTTTTGTGAAATATTTGATGAGAGAAAATTGATCACAATGCACACGAATCAATTCAAATAACTTGTGTGCAATGGCATTGAGCTAAAGGGTGAGTAACTGTTTATAGACACCCGAGCTAGGTAAACCACACATTTCATCATAAGCCGATTCCATATGTAGCTCAGCACTATCAAATCTGTGCTCAATAAGTAGTTGTTTGGCTTCACATAATGAACTACAAACGGCGATATCATTTAACTGAGGTAAAGCCACAAATTTTTCTTGGCCATCTGTCACGCCTACTAAGTAGTGCGTTGAATCAGCAACGCCTATGATAGTTGCTCTAATTTCCATAATTTGCTCCCGTTGAATAGCAATGAGTTTTAAAGAAACTAGATTTCATTACGCTGCACTTTTTCAATAAGTTCATTTTTTAGCCAAAAAAGTCACATATTTTTATATCAAATTGTCACCACAAATGAGAGTTGTATCACGCTTTTGTTGCTCAAAAACCAATAGATTAGCCATGCCTAAACTTATAAGTTTGATGTCTATAAGGAATATAAAAACAAAATGGATATAACAAAAAATGAAAATGCAACTCTTATCATTGTCTGCGCTATCGCTCGCAAGCCAAATCAACACAGCTCGCGCCGGCTTTTTATCAATTGACGGTGCTGATTTTGAAAGCAATTCACTGATTTAGCTTACCTAACGGTCACAACACTGTAGTAGGTGATTCAATGCAATTCTCTTCACTACTGGATGACCAATTAATCTTTAGCTTTGATTTAGATACTTTTGGTGTCGGTACAGACGCAAACCAAGACTAAGTAGCTGAAATCAACATCTCTAACACCAGATTAGCCATAGACTCAGACTTGTACTTTGGGGTAACAGATGGTGTTAATGCAGATTACTTTCTAGATGCCGATTCTAGTCGTGTGCTTGCTGATAACCAATGGGCGACTATCACAAACAACACCATTTTATGCTGTGGTGATTATGTGTTAAGACCTGGAGCCGATTTCCAAGCCTTGGGAGAAGAGCTACTAACAACCATTACACTCGACTTATTTAGCAGTGAGCTATCTTGGTCAGCAGCAGGTTATGACTTAACTCACTCTTTAAACCCACTAATTGATTTATCGAAAGAGCTCACGTTTTTTGTCGCAACCCAAAGCGACCACGAAATTCACCAACTTAACTCTTTTAGCATTCAATCATCTAATAACAGAGTGAATGTATCTAAGCCTGTTAGCTTATCGCTATTGGCGTTAAGTGTGACTGGCTTAGCATCTAGAAGAAAGAGACAAGCTCGCGCTTAATATTAGCAATGCAGCAAGAAGGCTTGCTGCATTTTTTTTGGCATACCTTTAACCACCAAGTTAAAAGAGTTATCAATTAACCTTTGCACTTCTCCAACTGGAATTTGACCGTTGAGATAAACACTTATCCAGTGTTTTTTATTCATATGGTAAGCAGGTGTCACCGTTTTAGGGAAGATGTCTTGCAGAGCTAATGACTCAGTCGGATCGCATTTTAAATTAATCATGGTGTAACCATTGTGATCACCAATTAGACCAAACATCTTGCCATTGATTTTATAAACCTCAACATCATCACCAAATGGGTAATCCATTTTGCTATGTGGCTTTTCTAAAAAATAATTTGCTAGCTGTTTTCTATCCATGATTAATTCTCAAAATTGCTCCAACACCGCTTTTAGTTTAGATGCTGCGGTTTCAAAATCATAGCTTTCTAGCGCTTGATATATATCAGCGAGCTCTAAGGACAAACTCTTGTCATTAACTTGCTCCATTAAACTCACTAAGCTATCACCTGCCGTTGCACTAAATTCAGCAATGCCTTTTCCGATATAGTTTAATTTTTCTTTTATTTCGTCATCTGATAACCCGGTAGATACAACTGATTCATCCGAACTCATTGATGGGTTTGAGAGTATCTGATTAATACAGTCAAATACCTGTTCTAAAGCAGGCTGAATGCGGGACATCAATGTCTTAACCGTAGAGGCTTGCTCTTGAGCACAAGCTTTTTCAACATCTGCCGCTTGTTGTTGCAGCAAAGTGGCACCAATATTTCCTGCATTGCCTTTTAACGTGTGAGCATGGCGCGTCGCGTCTTGCCATCGATTTTCATTCATTGTTTGATATAGTTGACAAAACCTGAGTGTAAACGCTTAATCATGGTTGAATTTCACAAACTCAATGGCGTATTTATCGTCCATAAAGCATAGTGATAAATAGTCTATGCTGCGAAAAATTTCTTATAAAATTCAATGATATTCATCAAGCGTTCAAGTAAAGGGGTAAAAATGTCGATAGATTCAAGTGAAGACAGATATTTAGACTAATCTTTATTTATCTTCGTTTTCCTGAACGAGGTTCAGTTATCCATAATCAAAAGAAAACTAAGGATATTGTTTGATGAGTGCACTGGTTACACCCCTTCTCATATTGCTTGCATTGTCGAGTTTTAGTTGCTTTTTCTTAATCCAATCTGACTTTTTATATGTTTTAGCGAGCATTAACTTGTTAATCATTGCAACGCTGATTTTTATTCAACATAAAAAAGCACAACCCACTACCTTTGTACTCAATCAATTAATAAAAGAGAATGCGCTCGATTTATCCGATGACTCAACGATTGCATCACTTGCTGCAAACGAACCAACTAGCCACAAAATAGCACAATTAACTGAACAAGCTGTTTCATCAGCCCGAGTGGAAATGGCACAGCTCGATACCATGGCGCAGCAGCTCAGAGAGTCTTATTCTAATATGGAACAAAAAAACTCAGTGCAACAAATGCACAGTGATTTTTTGCATGAATCATTACAAGGTATGACCGAAGCCACCAAAGTGACCACCTCTAACATTGTCGAAATTTTCGATAATGTTGTTTCTTCGACAGGTAAGGTGAATGATAGCCGAGACCAATCCGCTACATCGAGTCAAACGATTAATCAGGTCAATAAATCAGTTTTAGAAACAGCCGATCGTATCGAATCCTTGTCCAAAGAAATTCAACAAATAGAAGACTCTGTTTCTGCTATTACTGAAATCGCATCGCAAACTGACTTACTGGCTTTAAATGCTGCAATAGAAGCAGCACGAGCGGGTGAATTTGGCCGAGGCTTTGCAGTGGTTGCAGAAGAAGTCAGAAACCTTGCACACAAAGCGAATTCATCGGCTACCAATATTCAGCAAGTTGCCTCAAGCACCATCACAGAAGTATTGGATGTTGCACAATTGATGCACGACATTCGCGAGCCAATTCAACAAGCGACAGAATCAACCAATAACAACCTAACTAAGATGAATGAATGTAGTGAGTCGATGGAATCTGTTTTAGAGTTGGCAAGCCAAGTTATTGCTTCGATGCAAGAGCAAGAACACACCGCCTATGAAGCCAACAAAGCCGCTGCTGAAATGAAAGAGCTCAATAACAGCACTGATACACAAGGAGCTGCTTTATTAACAGAAGCTGATTTAATGCGTTTAAAATCAGATTTAGAGCGAGCGTTTGAAGCGATTAAAACGAAAAATCAATTTAGTGTAAGCCAGCAAAAACAGCGTGTGGCACAAACACCCGATGATGGAATTGAGCTGTTTTAACAACGAGTTGGATTAATCAAAAAAGCCCTTGTAGAGACAAAGGCTTTTTCAAGTTTTCGTTTAACGCTGAGTAAACTAAATACCACCAATTCGTTCAGCAAAGACTTTATATTTTTCTACATCGTCTTTTTCAAACAGAGGGTTACCGTCACTATCATTATCTTTAGCAACTAATAAACTCTCACGTTGTAGTCGCTCAACTCGAATCTCTTGGATACCTAAAAAATCGGCAACTTCTTTAACTGTCATTAGGCTCATCTAGCACTCCCAGAATTTGGCTTAAAAAAGGTATTCGTTAATTAAAGACTATATTGCTAAGAAAATAAAAGTCTTCTAACAAAAAGACAACACATTTTAAGTAAATGATTCAATGACTAGATTGTTAGCTAAGGGGGTGGGTTAACTTTGAGCTGAGGACTGTCCGTTTAGCACAAAAACTAAACGAACAGTCAACGATTGTTAGCTGCGGATTTGGCCTTCGCCAATAACTACAAACTTTTCAGTTGTCAGACTTTCTAAGCCCATTGGACCATAAGCATGTAGCTTAGATGTAGAAATACCAATTTCTGCACCCAGACCTAACTGGCCACCATCAGAAAAACGGCTAGAAGCATTGACCATAACAACTGCTGAATTAACTCGGCGAACAAAGGTATTTGCGCGAGTTAAGTTATCAGTACAAATGACTTCTGTGTGGCCTGAACTGTATTGTTCTAAGTGCTTGATTGCGTGCTCAAAATCATCAACAACGCGAACGGCTAATTCAAGCGCTAAATACTCAGCATCCCAGTCAGCATCCGTTGCTAATTCTGCATCACATCCAGCTGCTTTAAATGTCGCAAGACTCTTTTCACAAGCGTGAATCTTAACGCCTTTATCTGCCATCGCTTTTGCGGCAATTTGAATAAAGTCTGGGTTAGCTTGATCAATTAATAATGTCTCTAACGCATTACAAACACCTGTACGCTGAGTTTTACCATTGAGTAATAAGTCTAACGCCATCTCATTATTGGCAAATTCATCTACATAAAGGTGGCATACACCTTTGAAGTGCTGAATAACAGGAATTTGGCTATTTTCAGATACGAAACGAATTAAGCCTTCACCACCGCGTGGAATAATTAAATCCACATCATCTGAAAGCGTCATTAACTCATTCATCACTGCGCGATCTGGATCAGGAACAACTGAAATGGCATTCGGGTCAATATCTTGTTCAACTAATGCTTCGTGTAAGCATTTAGCGATGACCAAGTTAGAAAACAATGCTTCTTTACCACCACGTAAAATGACTGCATTACCTGATTTCAAACACAAAGCTGCAGCTTCAGCAGTAACATTTGGACGCGCTTCATAAATCATCGCAATCACGCCTAATGGAATTTTCATTTTGGCAACTCGAATACCGTTTGGGCGTACAAATGAATTATTCATTTTGCCAACTGGATCGTCCAACTGGGCAACTTCGCGCAATGCACTTGCTAAATCAGCGACGCGTTCTGGCGTTAAGCGCAAACGATCGATCATCGCTTCTGTTAAACCATTTTCACGCCCAGCTTCTAAGTCGCGTTCGTTCTCGGATAAAATTAACGCTGTACGTTCGATTAATTTAGCGGCCATCGCTTCTAACGCATCATTTTTTTGCTGCTGACTTAAATCAGCAACAGAGTAAGAGGCTTGTCTCGCCGCTTTGGCCATTTCGGCAATTGAAAAACTCATAATTCCTTCCATCATCATTGGTTCACTTGGGGGCTATATAACCACTAAATCATCGCGATGGATGACTTCTTCACTCGGACAATACCCCAAAGTTTCTAATATTTTTTTGCTTTGTAAGCCTTTAATTTGGCTCAGTTCACTATTGTTATATTGGCTAATACCTTTGGCGATAATATTGCCTTTTGCATCGCAAACATTGACGGCATCGCCTTTGATAAAGCGCCCGTCGATTGCAGTAATACCTATACTGAGCAATGATGCTCCCGCACTGTTTAAGGCCTTTGATGCGCCAGCATCAACTGTAATGCTACCTTTGACTTTCAGTGAGTGCTGAAGCCAATTTTTTCTCGCTTTTTGTGGGCTAGCCTGACGTGTAAAAACTGTTCCCACTGCTTTTTCCGCAACGAGCAAATCGAACACTTGACTATCTCGACCATTGACGATCATCGTATTGATGCCTTGCTCTGTTGCTTTTTCTGCTGCTTCAATTTTTGTTCGCATACCGCCTGTCGCGATTTTATTACTGGTACCACCTGCAAGTGCATAGATACTTTCATCAATTTTATCGACGACAGGAATCAATTCAGCATCTGGGTTAGATCTAGGGTCTTTGGTAAACAAGCCATCGATATCGCTACAAATCATCAATAAATCACTACTCGATACTTGAGCAACCAAAGCGGCTAAATTGTCATTATCACCCACCTTTAACTCTTTTGTTGCAACTGAGTCATTTTCATTAACTATAGGGAGAATGCCGTTGTCGAGTAATGTTCGTATAGTATTTTGAATATTGATGTAGCGTTTGCGGTCTGCTAAATCATCGTGTGTTACGAGAATTTGCGCGCATGGAAAATCAAAAAAACGCTGCCAATTTTGCATCATTTTCATTTGTCCAACGGCAGCCATGGCTTGCTTTTCGGCAATGATGGGGAGTTCACCATGAGCAACCAAACCTCGGCCCGCGGCAACACTGCCACTGGACACTAAGATAATTTCTTTACCTTTTTGGCGACATTCATTGATGTAACGAGCAATAGGTAATAAATATTGACCACTACACTGCGCTCCATCAGGTGCAATTAACGCACTTCCCACTTTGATAACGGCTCTATGCCAGTCAAGACCACTCATTAATTTGGATTCACTAGAGATACTAAGATATTGAATAAAATTGGCTTTTGAACGCCAATTGAAGCGTTTAATCTACTTGAAATGAAAAATAGATCAATTCTGTTTAGTTATATTTGATTAGAGTCAAGTCAATTCAACAAAGTTGAAGCGACTACAACAACCAGAATTGTAAACTAGCTTAAACATGAGCTGCTAGCTATTTACAATTCACATTCCTTGCAAAACAAGATAAACAATCTACATATCTTGAGATTCCATTAGCTTAATCTAGACTTTTATTGCCAATTTAACCAACAACTAAAGATAGAGAAGAAACATGAAATCAATCCAGTGTATCTGTTTATTAACTATGCTGCTGTTTGGCCATTTGAGTTATGCAAATGTTGCAGAGGAGCGAGCCGAGTCCGATCAAATGGTTGTTAAAACGTTAAAAGCATTTCGCAATAAAAAACCCAATATAGATAGCGAAATTAAGTCATCTGTAGGGTATGCGGTATTTAGTAACGCCGGAGTTAACCTATTTTTTGTTTCTGCAGGTGGTGGTTATGGCGTAGCGTTTGATAACCAAAAAGGTGGCAAAACCTATATGAATATGGGTGAAGCGGGTGTCGGTATTGGGCTAGGAGTAAAAGATTTCAGAGCGCTTATTTTGTTTAAAACCCGTAAGGCATTTGAAGCTTTTGTTGAAGACGGATGGCTATTTGGTGCACAAGCTGACGCTGCTGCAAAAGCTGAAGATAAAGGAGGTTCAGCTGAAGTAGAAGCTGCTATTGGCGATACTAAAATTTATCAGTTAACCGAAGCAGGATTATCAGCTGAAGCAACAATAAAAGGCACGAAATTTTGGAAAGATGAAGATTTAAATTAACCGTGCTAAATAACTATCAAACCAGCCTTAGCGCTGGTTTTTTATTTTTTAATGACAAATACCGCGCTAAATTGAGTCACTTCGCGAAAAGCGATACAATGCTTTGAATAGACAATTGTAATGCTTTGTTACATTCACTTTGTCAGTTAAATTAAACTTAAAAAATATCACAAGGACACTGGATATGATCTTACCTGTTGTTATGGCTGGCGGTTCAGGCACTCGTTTATGGCCTCTTTCTCGTCAAAAATTCCCTAAGCAGTTTTTACCGTTAACTTCAGGCAAAACAATGCTTCAGCAAACTGTGTTACGCCTTGCTAATTTAGAGACTTTATCTCCGTTATTAATTTGTAATGAAGATCACAGGTTCCTAGCAGCTGAACAAATGCGTCAGCTCGATATAGACGATGCCAAGATCATTTTAGAGCCAGTAGGTAGAAATACAGCACCTGCTATTGCACTGGCAGCATTTAAAGCGCAAAAAGATGGTCAAGACCCTCTACTATTAGTACTGGCTGCTGATCATGACATCCAACAAAGCGACACTTTTTGTCAGGTCGTTGAATCTGCAATTCCGCTAGCACAAGAAGGTAAGCTAGTGACATTTGGTATCGTACCAAATTGCCCTGAAACAGGTTATGGCTATATCAAACGCGGTGATAATGTTAACGATAACGCTTTTGTAGTCAGTCAATTTGTTGAAAAACCAGATGCAGCTACCGCACATTCTTATCTAGACTCAGGTGAATACTATTGGAATAGCGGTATGTTCTTATTCAAAGCCAGCCGTTACTTAACCGAACTCAAAGCGCATCGCCCAGATATTTATTCAGCTTGCGAAAAAGCAATAAGTGAAGAACACCCAGATTTAGACTTCGTTCGTATCAACACTGAAGCATTTGAAGCCTGCCCTGATGACTCTATCGACTATGCCGTGATGGAAAAAACCACAGATGCAGTTGTCGTTCCACTCGATGCTGGCTGGAATGATGTGGGTGGCTTTGCCGCGTTATGGCAAGTTAAAGAACAAGATGAAAATGGCAACGCTTTTGATGGCGACGTAAAAGCAGTTGAAACTAAAAACTCTATGGTGTTAGCAGATGATAAGCTGGTAGCTACTATAGGTGTTGAAGACTTAGTGATTGTAAATACCAAAGATGCCATCTTAGTTGCACATAAAGACAAGAGCCAAGAAGTTAAAGCGATTGTAAATCAGCTGAAAACAGAAAAGCGCAGTGAATTTGAATTCCACCGTGAAGTTTATCGTCCTTGGGGTTGCTACGATTCAATCGATAATGGAGAGCGTTTCCAAGTTAAACGCATTACGGTAAAACCAGGGGCAAAATTATCGGTTCAAATGCACCACCACAGAGCTGAACACTGGATTGTTGTATCTGGAACAGCCAAAGTGACTAATGGTGATAAAGAAATTTTACTAACCGAAAACCAATCAACATATATCCCAATTGGTGTAGTACACGCGCTTGAAAACCCAGGTAAGGTGCCACTAGAGTTGATTGAGGTACAATCAGGTTCATATCTTGGCGAAGATGATATCGTTCGCTTTGAAGATAGATACGGCCGCGCATAAGCGAAGTTTAAGGAATAAAAATGACACAAGAACTAACCTGTTTTAAGGCTTACGACATTCGCGGCCAATTAGGCGAGCAACTTAATACTGATATTGCTTATCGCATAGGTCGCGCTTATGGCGAGATCTTAAAGCCAAAATCGATTGTTGTAGGCGGTGATATTCGTCTCACGTCTGAAGAGCTAAAGTTAGCATTAGCAGATGGCTTACTTGACGCTGGTGTTGATGTACTCGATTTAGGTATGACAGGAACGGAAGAGATTTACTTTGCGACTTCTTACCTTAAAGTCGATGGTGGAGTAGAAGTCACTGCGAGTCACAACCCAATGGATTACAACGGTATGAAGTTGGTAAAAGCACAATCTAAACCAATCAGTGGTGATACTGGTTTGTTTGACATTAAAGCCTTAGCGCAAAGCCAAGACTTTGCTGATAAAGCAGCAACACGTGGAACGTTAAAGCAAGTAGATGTACTGTCTGACTATGTTGAACACTTACTCACTTACATAAATGTCAAAAACATCAAGCCAATTAAGCTGGTCGTTAACTCAGGTAATGGCGCATCTGGCCATGTTATTGATGCCATTGAAGCTAAATTTAAGCAGCTCAATGTGCCTGTTGAATTTATTAAAGTGCATCATGAAGCTGATGGTAATTTCCCGAATGGTATCCCAAATCCATTACTACCAGAAAATCGTCAAGATACTATAGATGCCGTTTTAGCGCATAAAGCGGATATGGGTATTGCTTGGGATGGTGATTTTGATCGCTGCTTCTTATTTGATGAAAAAGGCCAGTTTATCGAAGGCTATTACATCGTTGGTTTACTCGGTGAAGCTTTTTTGCAAAAAGATAAAGGCGCTAAAATCATTCATGATCCGCGTTTAACCTGGAACACAATTGATGTAGTTAAAGCGGCCGGTGGAGAACCCGTGCTATGTAAAACAGGGCATGCTTTTATTAAAGAGCGTATGCGCAAAGAAGATGCCGTTTACGGCGGTGAAATGAGTGCTCATCACTACTTCAGAGATTTTGCTTACTGTGATTCAGGTATGATCCCTTGGTTGCTAGTAACTGAATTATTGTCTGTTAAAGGCTTAAAACTTTCAGATGCAGTTGCACAGCGCATTGAAGCTTATCCTTCATCTGGCGAAATTAACTCTAAACTCGCTGATCCTAAAGCAGCCATTGCAAGAGTAAGAGCAGAGTTTGAACCAAGTGCGATATCAGTTGATGAAACCGATGGTATCAGTTTAGAGTTTAACGATGACGCGGGCGAATGGCGTTTTAATTTACGCAGCTCAAATACTGAGCCTGTGGTACGTTTGAATGTGGAGTCTAAAGCCAATATTGCTTTGATGAAAGAGAAGACAGAGCAAATTTTGACTATCTTACGCGCTTAAAAAACAAGAAGTTAATACTTCCAACTGACCCATCCTAGTATGGGTTGACACTTTTTTGATTAAAACGCCTGATGAATTTCATCGGGCGTTTTGTATTTTAAGGCCGAATGTGGCCTTTGTTGATTATATAAATCGACTGATTGTTTTACCATTTCCCTTGCCTCATTTAGGTTATTTGGTTTCATTAACAAGTATTCGTTTTTAAGAATACCGTTTACTCTCAGCCAGTGCATTTTGATAGCAGTCATAACCATCTGTCATTGAAC
>NZ_JABULX010000029.1 GCF_013328345.1 Marinifaba aquimaris | reverse complement strand
GAGACTGAGACTGAGACTGAGACTGAGACTGAGACTGAGACTGAGACTGAGACTGAGACTGAGACTGAGACTGAGACCTTAACTGAAACAGTGACTCAAGGACAAACAGACACTCAAACTGAAACAGCCACTGAAACTGATACAACAACTTCAACTCCAACTAATACAGCAACAAGTACTGAAACTGATTCAACAACTGATACAGCAACGAGTACTGAAACGACTAGCCAAACTGAGACTCAAACTGATGTAACAACTGAAACAGAAACTGACTCAGACACAGATGGCGATGGTGTAGTCGATTCTGAAGATGCTTTTCCAAGCGATCCGACTGAAACTAAAGATACTGATGGCGATGGCGTAGGTGATAACGCCGATGCTTTCCCAAGGGATAGAACCGAAACCAAAGATACTGATGGCGATGGCGTCGGTGATAACGCTGATGCTTTCCCAGAAGATAAAACCGAAACCAAAGATACTGATGGCGATGGCGTCGGTGATAACGCTGATGCTTTCCCAGAAGATAAAACCGAAACCCAAGATACTGATGGCGATGGCGTCGGTGATAACGCCGATGCATTCCCAGAAGATAAAACCGAAACCAAAGATACCGATGGCGATGGCGTCGGCGATAAAGCCGATGAATTCCCAGAAGATAAAACCGAAACTAAAGATACCGATGGCGATGGCGTCGGCGATAACGCTGATGCCTTCCCAGAAGATAAAACCGAAACCAAAGATACTGATGGCGATGGCGTAGGCGATAACGCCGATGCATTCCCAGAAGATAAAACCGAAACCAAAGATACCGATGGCGATGGCGTCGGTGATAACGCAGATGCTTTTCCCAACGATAGAACCGAGACCACGGATACAGATGGTGATGGAATCGGTGATAATAAAGACGATTTCCCAGAAGATAAAACCGAAACCAAAGATACTGATGGCGATGGCGTAGGCGATAATGCGGATGCTTTTCCTAATGATCCATCCGAAACAAAAGACAGTGATAATGATGGTGTAGGAGATAATACAGATCCGGAGCCAAACAACCCAGATGTAAACGGCTTAGATCTGTCTAACACTTGGCATATGTATCAAGGCAATGCCCAAAATAACGGGTTTATATCATCAGTACTTTATGCCAATGGTTTCCAACAATTATGGCAAACAGATCTGCCCTATCACTATGTGTCAGGTATCGTCATTTCAGCAGGCAAAGTTTATCTTTCAGGCGTTAAAAATGAAGGTGCAGGGTTATCATCGTATAATGGTGTAAATGGTGAAGAAATTTGGCAAACAAGCTTCAAAGACACTTCCGTACCCTCATCACCGAGTTTATTTGGTGCCGATATATACCTCACTACTTCTGCGCAAGATCATGAATCTAAACTTATCAGTTTAAACTCCAGCAATGGCGCTGAAAAAATCAACCAATCATTGTCTGAAAGTCGCGCCTCAGCAAATGGTCTAACCATTGCTAGCGGTCAAATACTTGCAAATACAGATAATGGTTTACACAGTTTCAACTTATTGGGCACACCACAGTGGACTAAAACGGCTACTAGAATAGACAATATCAGTTCAGCAATAGAAGCTGGAGACATCTATACCTTCACTAATGATAATTCGGATAGTTACTTATCAAAATTAACTAAAGAAGGGCAACTTCAAAAGCAATCTGAAATTGCAATTAGTAATCTTTACGGAAGCCCAGTTGTTCAAGAGAATAGCATTTTCGTATCTGCTGATAACAAGCTGGTCAGTTATAACAAAACAAACCTAGAAATGAACTGGGAAAAATTTGGTTACTACGCTCAAGCTTCAATCAACAAAGATATCCTTTATGTAGTCTCATTTGACTATGATGATAATGGAGAATTATCAAATAGTAGCTTAAACGCAATTTCTGTCAGCGATGGTCGAACACTTTGGCAATGGACTCCAGATAGTAACGAATTACTCAACGGTGAAATAATACTGACGTTAAACTCGGCTATTCTGACTACAAAATCAAGCTTGTCGGCACTGAACCTAAATAGCCGTCAAATCTATTGGTCAAAAACAGGCTTAGACAATATAAGTGCGGTCGCACTTAGTAATGAAAATATCTTATTTGTTAGCCATGGCAACAAACTCAGTGCTTTCAATGCAGGCAATAGCGATTTTGATAACAATGGCTTGCCGGATTGGTGGGAAAATAAATTTAATATTGAAACAGCAAATAGCGATAGTGATGAAGACGGGCTAACTGCAATTGATGAATACCTTGCTGGTACTAACCCGAATTTAGCCGATACCGATGGCGATAACCTAACCGATCTGCAAGAAACGGAACATTCCAGTTCAGCGTTGAGATTTGATACTGATTTAGATGGCATAGATGACTTCACTGAATCAAGTATTTTAAACTCAGATCCAACTAGGGATGATTCTGATAATGATGGCATACCAGATGAATATGAATACCTACACGGCTTAAACATCAACCAAAATGATGCGAACGCTGATTTAGATGGTGATGGTATAACCAATATTGAAGAGTTCACAAACGGCACATATGCAAATTACCAAGAGCTGTATTATTTAGATTTTGATGCCGATCTTCTACCTGATGAGTGGGAGTTGGCTTACAATCTAGACAGCCAAAACCCTAATGACGCATTTATCGATTCTGATGAGGATGGTTATTCAAATTTAGCCGAATACTTCTTATCATTGGACCCGCGATCATTCGATACTCAAATTTTGCTTCCAGACTGGGCTCAAAGCCAAGGCTCAAATGAACATAACGGCTATGTCCCCCTTTCAATTGATAGTGACAATATCGCGTTTAAGTGGTCCAAAACGATAAACAGTGTTATGTCTTTCAATCAGGCAAGCTTGATTGACGATAAGATTTTTGTCTCTGCGACAAGGGAATATGACAATATCCATTTAGCAATGGATATCAGTAATGGTGACATAACATGGCAACAAACCGATTTGAAACTCTTTGGGCAAACTTTCCAACCTGTAGTTTTCAATAATCAGTTACTAACACAAGTTCAATATTACGACTTTTCTTCAAGTATGTTCGAATTGCATTTAACGACAAGGAATATGCGAACAGGTAATATCAACGACTTGATCGTCATGACATCAGAAAACCCAGAGCAATCTTGGAATTTACCGTTAGTTGAAGGTAATAACATTATGGTATCTGGCTCAACGACCCCTTTAAAAGCAATTGACAACATGGGTGCACTTAATTGGATAGCCAATGATTCTTCACCATTATTGCAAGGTGCAATCAGCGAAGGTCAGGTATTGCAGTTAATGAGTAAAGATAAATTAAGTTTATCATTGCAGTCTTATGAGATTGCGACAGGTACTCAAACCCTAAATCGCAAACTGGATTATCAATTACAATCTGGTGATCACACTTATCAACCTATCATTCAGCAAGATGATTTATACGTCACTTCAAATGCTTTTATCGCCAAGCATAACAAAAAGACAGGTGAAAAAGTTTGGTTGCTAGAACAGAGTGATATAGCTCGCCAGCCTGTTATTAGCCAAGATTTGTTGTTCACATTAATTGGCGATGACAAGAACGGTAAATTTGTTGCGATTAACACTAATACCGGTAAAAAGGTGTGGTCTGTGACCTTGCCTTATCTAACCGATGTCAGCAAAAAATCACTGAATATGGTTGCCAGTGCTAATCTGGTGTTCTTCTCAGCAGGAACAAAAACTTTTGCTGTCGATATCTTCAAAAAAGAACTCGTTTGGAGTATCGATAAATATGGTTATTTAAGTATCAATAACCACAAACACTTAGTGATTTTAACCAATAAAGTAAACACCCAGATTGATCCTGAAACAGGCGTAACCACTACATTTAAAGAGGTTGTTGCTTACGACCTACCTTCGCTATAGAAGCATCTCCAAATAAGGCTAGTCAGTCACATCTGGCTAGCCTTTATATTTAGAAACAATTTGAAAAGATTCTTTAAGGTGAATAGAATACAGGCTTTAGATGGATCTGGACAAAATGATAAGTAAAACCTTAGGTTAATTCATTTTATGACAGGGAATTAATGCTTTATAAATAAGCAGCGATATATAAGGTAATTTTGATTCAATGATCTTTAAATCAAAAATGTCTTAGATACCTCCCTCCTTCTAATTTAATTTTTTGTCCATTTTTGTGTAATTAACAGTCTAAAAGACTTCATTTTTGGCAAATGAGATTAAATATGAGTATTTGATTGCCAATCATTGACGGTATTTTCTTCAGAAAATAACCAAAATAGTTCAGTGAAAACATAGGTTTTGAGGTAATAGATGGATATTGGTGTCGATTCTATGTCAACTCTGATACATGTTGGCGTAATGTTTTTTGTATTGTTTTTTTATTTGAACGAGAAAAAATAAATGATTACCGATCTCTTTCTCGCTTCAATAATGTGTATCTTCTTTTTTTATGGTTGGACCCGACCACATGTCGCGCTGTCTGCGGTTATCTGGGTTGATACACTCAAACCTCAAACAACGTCGTTTTCGTTTTTAGCAGGTAAGCCCCTCTCTCTTATTTTTACGCTTTTCTTCTTCACCGTTTTATTTTTAAATCTAAAAAAAGTCAAAATACCAAAGAGTAAAAATTATATATTTTTGATTTTATTCTTTATGTTTTGGATAACACTTGCGACTGTCCACGCCGAATACCAAGTTGTCGCCTGGTTAAAATATGATGTCGTTATTAAAACACTGCTGTTTACTTTCTTTATTCCCTTTGTTGTCAGTACTCGCCAACATTTAGAATTGTTTATCAGTGTTTTAATTATTTCATTTGGCTTATTTATTACTATGGCGGGTGTCAAATCAGCCATGGGTGGTGGTGGCTATGGTGTCTCCCTAATCGGACTTGGTGGCTTCATGTATGGCGAAGGTAGTACCCTTGCAACACTTGCCATCTGTGTACTTCCTCTTATCCATTTTATGCTCAAATACAGTACATTGATAAAAGAGCGACCTCGATTTAAATATGTTTTGTATTTCTATATTTTCTGTTGCTTGATGGTATTAATTGGGACTCAAGCCCGTACTGGTCTTGTCGCGTTAGGGGTTTATGTCATATTACTTCTAGTGCAATCTAAACAAAAATTTAAAACCTTACTCATTATTTTAATTGTGCCTTTACTTATTAAACCATTTGTCACAGATGACTGGTTAAATAGAATGAACACCATTGATGAAGGTGCAACCACGGAAAAATCAGCTCTAGGGCGAATAGTTGTATGGCGCTGGACTTTTGACTATGTTGCTGATAAACCGTTTTTAGGCGGTGGCTTTTTCTCATATAATGCTAATGCCGGTATTCTTCACCTTTATCAACAAGGTGAAGAAATAGAGATAAGACAAAAAGGTGCTAAAGCGTTCCATAACATTTATATCGAAGTACTGGGTGAAACAGGTTATGTCGGCCTGGCAATATTTATGTGTATTATATTTCAATCACTGCTGGCTAACCGCTCAACTATCAATTATCACAAGAAAAACAAAACAAAAAATTCTGAATGGGCTATTCCCTTCTCTAGGAACATAAGTCAATCTCTTATCATCTACTGTGCTGGGGGCATGTTCATAGGTGTCGCCTTTTATCCATGGATGTATTACTTGCACGCCTTGAGTGTGGCCATGAAGCATATTGAGGACGAGTAAATGTTATATTTGACTTCAATTCGTGGCATAGCAGCATTTTTAGTCGTGCTTTATCACATTAAATTTTATCTCAATCAATATGAATTCAGTGACCAAGTAAGTTGGCTCTATAATAAAGGCTACCTTGCGGTCGATTTCTTTTTTATTTTAAGTGGTTTTATTATTGCTTATAACTATCAAAAGTTATTCTCAGACCGGATCAGCAAATCAGACCTCACGCCATTTTTAATTAAACGATTTGCACGTATCTTCCCTCTTCATGCCTTTGTCATGTTGTGTTTCTGTTTAGTTCCTTTAGCGTTTTTTGTCACCGGCAAACCCATTAACAGTATCTATAGTATTGAAAATTTCATCATAAAATTGCTGTTATTAGATGCTTGGCTTTTGGGTACTGATTTTTGGAATACTTGGAATATCTCTTCATGGACAATCAGCAGCGAGTTTTTTGCTTATCTTTGTTTTCCTGTGCTCGCCTTTTATATCAGTAAAGTCAAAAACAACCAGTATTACTTACTGTTAGTTTTATTTGCAGTCATCGCTTTTTTATACGAAATAACCGGGGCTCGTTCATTAGGTGATAATATTGGCACCCTCGCATTATTTAGATGTTTACTTGAGTTCTCTTGTGGCATTTGTCTTTATAATATTTATAAAAACCAGCCCAAATTAGACCAAAGTTTAGCTAAATGGTTATTTACACTCACTTCACTTATTTTGGCCTTATTATTAATTTATATCGAAGCTAATCATTTTTATATCCCAATCTGCTTCTCAATTATGTTTTTCAGTTTACTTAACTTTAAGAGTAAACTTCATAAATTCTTAGAACATAAGTCGTTGGTTTATCTGGGAGAAATATCCTATTCAATGTATTTAAATCATGCGTTTATCTTAATTATTTACATCATGCTGTTTTTGGACGATGCAAAGACCGCAAGTCCTATCGACATAATTTTGTATATTACATTCACTTTTTTAATGTCTATTTTCACCTACCACAAAGTAGAAGTACCGATGCGTAAACTCATTAATAAACATGCATTAAAAAACACTCATGGAAGAACCGGAGATATAAGTCAATGAAACGCATAGCTATCGATGCAAGGTTTGTCTTACGCAAACAAAGAGGTATGCCTCTTTACACCTTTATGCTTTGTAAGTTGTTGCCGAAAATTTTATCTGAGCATCAGTTTTTTATTCTGATAAATAAGGGCTTTGAACACAATGATAGCCCACAAAACTATCAGCTCAGACTTGATGAGATATGCCAGTCAGACAATGTTACTTTGATAAATGCTGACGCTGAAGACGAAATAAGTTGGGAACAAAAAATATTGCCAAGTTTATTAACTCAACATGCCATTGATTTAATACATATGCCTGGTAATCGCGTTTGTTTAAAAACTGATGTTAAGCAGTTAGTGACATTCCACGATGCGATGGAGTGGACTGGTTTAGATATGTTTTCACCAGCTATATTTAAAAAAGGGCTTAGAGATGCCATTTACAGTATCAGAATGAAATTATACAAGCATGCTATTTATGCCAAAGGTTCTAAAAAAGCAGATCGCATACTGACCATTTCACAATACGCGGCCGATTCCTTAACACAATGCTTTAGCCATCTGAAAGATAAAATTGACTTTGTCCACCACGGTATCCCCGAAGGCTTTGAAAATAATGAACAAGCCGTTACTACCCGTGATAAACGAAAAGGCATTTTAATGCTAGGTGGCGATAGCTATCAGAAAAATCCAGAGAATATGATCAAGGCCTGGGCAATGTTACCCACGCTGTTACGGCAACAATACCCGCTGACAATATCTGGATTTACCGGTGGTGATGATTCGATTCTCATGAAAACCTTAATTGATTGTGGTGTCAAAGACGAAGTCAATATTCACGGCTGGGTGACTCATGAGCAATTAATTGATTTTTTTGCAAACAGTACCTTGTTATTGTTTGCATCACGTGAAGAAGGTTTTGGCTTCCCGCTCCTACAAGCGATGAGTTTAGGCACGCCTGTTATCTGCTCAAACGCAGATGTTTTAAAAGAGATAGGACAAGATGGTGTGTTATCAGCTGATGCAGAGGACTACAAAGCGCTGAGTAAAAATATCGAACTCGCCCTAACTGATCCAACAACATGGCAAAATTTGCAGGATAACGCCGTTAAACGCGCCAAAGATTTTAGTTGGCAAATTACCGGCGATAAAATAGCCAAGGTTTATAACAAGTTATTAATGGAAAACGCATAAACATGAAGTTACCTTCTTTTCTCCAATGGCGATATGACTTATACCTATCTGAGCATGTTGATTTATATGGCTCTTTGCCATTTTACATCAAACAAAAGATCAATAATGCCAAGCACATTAATAACGCCAAGGTTGCTTACATCTATGCAAATAAGCGTAATGTCGGTGATTATATTTCATTTTTAGGGATTAAAAGTTTAGTTAAACAACCGGGAGCTGAATTATTTTGTTCACCCGTTTGGAAAAAGCAGTTTGATAAAAGTATTGCCGAGATCAAACAAAACAACCCTGATTGTTTACTTGTCATAGGCGGTGGCGGTCTATTGCAACCCGTATTTAAACCTTTCTGGGATACAGTTTTAGCTTCGGGTTTAAGATACGTCATGTTCGGTATAGGTATCAATAAAATGGCTGGTCGTCCCGAGTTTGAAGATGATTACCTTGCTAAAATAATCGATCAAGCCCAGTTAATTGGTGTTAGAGATACCTATACAGAACAACAGATTCAGAAGATTGCTCCCAGAGATATACATATGGGTATCTGCCCTTCAGTTGGCTATGTAAATGGGCTTTACAAAGGCAATTGTGGCCAAACCAACACCCTACTCCATATGTATCACCCATCGGACCTACGCCTCAAAGGTGTTGAGCTTGACGATTTAAGGGTATCGATGAAACAACTAGCCGATAGAATGGGACTGGAATATCAAGAACACTCCAACATGACTTCCGACCATCAGGGTATGCTATTGAAGTTATCTAAAGCTAAGGTTGTGGTAAGTTCTCGTTTACATGGATGTATCATGTCTTATTCGACAGGTGTGCCTTTTGTGCCTCTTTATTGCGATGAAAAGATCAAGTCGTTTGTCCAAACGCATACTCAGGTATCCGGTGTTGAGCCACAACAGATGAATGATATCGAGTTCGCGGTTTCTGTTACTGACAAAGCCATTTCAAATCACATTGATCAACAAACAAAGATTGAACAACAAGTGGCATACAACCAATCATTTGCCGATCAAATAAATAATCTAATCAAAAATTAATATTGCGAGTGGCCTACAAAAAAACGCTAAATTTAATTTAGCGTTTTTTTATGTTTCTAGCTAGAGGAGGTTTGGTTTTGCTCTACTGGCTTTTTAAATTTAGCTCTTATCACTCGGCCAGCTAAGGCAATCACTTCTTTTAAGATCCTATGCTTTTGGAAGATAAAGAGTAAAGCTAAAGATATAGCTAGATAACTAGCAAAGTAAATAATACTGCCGATAATTAAATGGCTAATACCTTCACCTTGTTTTAATTCAGATAAATAAACCGCGATTAAACAGGCTAACGCTAACTGGCTACAGATAAATAGCAAACTAAAAATTGGCAAGTTAAATCGGATAAAACAAAAGATGATTAAAATACCAAGTGTCAGAAATGCAAAGGCAATCCTATAAGCGACAAACTCTTCGATACTACCTGTGAAAAAGAAAGCGAATAAACTCAGTAAAGCACTGAGCGTGACCATTTCATAGATAGATAATAACTTAACATCACCATTGGCAATCAGTCCTTGCTGGACAAAAGTAGAAATGGCAAACGTAATGGTAAATACTGATAACAAAGGTAATAGATGCGAGAAGGGTAACCATTGCTCGCCTAAAAATATCGAGACTAAGTCCTGATTAAACACATGCAAATAACCAATTACAGGTGTAATAGCGAATAATAAGATGGTTAACACCATTACAATGTGATCGCCAATTTGATCACCTCGTCGTTTAATTTCAGAAAAACTCGCTAAAAATACATTGGAGACAGGCGAGATAATTTCTCGACTCGGTAAGTAAGATAAATTTCTCATTAAACTAAAACCACCAAGTTGGTCTGCACCATATAGTTTACTGACAAAAATAATATCGAATTCGGCGCGGATATAACCCAAGATAGAACGGAGCAACATCCATAACGAAAAGCTCATTTGATCTTTTATTCGGCTTAATGAAAACTTTATTGGATAAGGCGCGTAATAATGCGACAGTAAAGTCTTACAGGTATACGCTGCTAGAACACCATAAATCATCGCCCAATAAGTCTGCAAATAGAATGCTAAGGCAATGGTTACAGTAAAACTGACAATTCGCTCAATCAATAAAATTTTAGAAATAATGCCATATTCCAGATCCCGTCGATGCAAGAATAATTTAGGGCTTGCAAAAGCGGATATAGGTAGCACCAAAGCCATCACTCTAATAGCAGCTTCAGCTTCAGGTGCATTTAAAAAACCAGCTAGCGAAGGGGCAGCAAAGAGTAAAGCTACAAATAAAACGAGTTTAGATAAGATTGATATTGTCCAAGCCGTGATCACATCTAACTCATCTAACGATTTTTTTTGAATGATATACTGCTGTGTTCCCCCTTCAGACAGAGTATCAAACAGGAATACCAGCATAGTTGCTATTGCCACAACACCAAAGTCTTGTGGTGTCAGTAAGCGCGCTAAAATAAGCAGACTGATAATACCAATACCACGTTGAAATAAACGAACAATCAGAATCAATGTGGTACTACTGGCCACTCTTTTGGCTAAGCTCAACTGAATAATCCCCTTTTAAGTATGGCTAATTTTATAATTATGACTGAGTAAATTGTGATGAGTTACGCTTACTCAAAAACAGCTTCAGTAAAATTCTTTTCGGCTTTTAACATACACCTTTCTACATCCTGACTAAAATCATGAGGTTGTAGCATCAATTCAATTCGATCAACTAACTCATCAGTAGATACTTCAAAATCACCAACTCGGAGTTGATCCGACCAATTTATATCATCAAGAAAGTTAGTCGCCTTTTCATGGACTTCAGCCAATAAAAAAGGCACTTGTGCCATAAATGAATAAATAGCACCGTGTAATCTAAAACTCAGTACCGCATCACAGGCACCAATTTGGTGCCACATATCCATAGGATCTCTGTTGTATTGACAGATTTCATACTTAACAGATGGGTCTAATAAATTCGCGAACACCTTATTTGTCGCTAAATCCCCTTGCGTCTCGTGCCCGTGAAATACAAACAATTTAAGTTTTAATTGATTATTCCTAAGAATATTTAAGCGATTAATGGCTGACGCGAGTAATTTAAGACGACTTTGATTATCATGATGAGCTTGGGCAGACTTGGCATTAAAAGAACAAAGTGCCAAACCGATAGTCGCCTCAGAAGAGTTACCATCAGAAGTCGTGCAAGATTCAACCCGAGGTAATAAAGCGGCTAAATCAAAACTATTAATGCACGGTAAATCGAGGTTGTAGCTATTGACGATGTCATATGACTTTTGATCGCGAACACTAATAAATGACATATTTTTCATAAATTCGATCACTTTCTTTTCATGATTGACCGAATCAAAGGGACCAACAGACACCCCTATAGCGCCAACTCTGAGTTTAAATCTATCTAAATTTTGCTTGGCATAATCCATTTCCCACCATTCTTTACCATGGAAAATAGAGCCACCGGCAAATACTAGGTGGTTGTTCTTTTTAAAATGATTATCGGCCAGAAACTTATTGATAAAACTCAGTCGGTGATGAGGTAGTTGCTTTAAAATAGACTTACTACTCGGTGATAATTGTGGGATTTTTTTAGAAAAAAAGTAACTAGCATCGGCGTTCCAGTAATGCTTTGCACCCCACTCGGCGATTTTACAGAAACAATCATCTCCAGTATTACTCATACCGTAGAAACCACTAAACGTAACCTTCATACCTTTCCTATTTCCTTTTGCTAAGTGTCAGTTAATCAGTATTAACACACTCAAATGATGCTTTGCGTTCACACATCCATTTATAAGACTTAATTACAGCTGTTTACTGTCATCTATCACTATAATTTACTTGATGTAAACCCTTGTTTTGATGAAAGATGTTTAAAGTAAACGCTTTTTCTCATCCCGAGATTTTTCCGTTTAATGTAACTAAGCCTATATATTTGTTAATACTGGGTGTACAGAGTATTCTACTCTGTACACCATTCGACATTATCGAATTTCCCTAGAATTGAATATTCATAAATGGCGCGTATTTTAAAGTAATTATTGGCATATAGCTTTACTTTTTTGCCTAAACAAGTAGCCCCAATAGCAATGTGTAAGCGATTAGTATGAACTTCGTCATAGGCGTTAATTTCGTTTAAAAAGTGATAACAAGATAAAGCAGCTAAATCTTTTTGACACGAGCTCAATTCAAGCACAGCCGATAAATCAACATTACCCTCAGGGACAACATCCGATGTTCTCTCAACATCGACGCGAAATGCCTTGAGTACCTTGTCATTTTTCTTTCTTCTTTCAGGTATCGTCTTTAAAAATGCTTTGTAGCTTAAATAACCTTTCAGACTCAGACCAAAGTCATAATCAGATTGGCCTAATAAACGTGTCGTAAACTCTTTAAGTAGATATGGTAAAAAATTTACTTTTGGCTCTTGGGCTATGAATTTGCTGTGATCAGATTGAAAAACAATATCATCGTGAAGATAGACATGTGCGTTAGGACTTGTCTTATTAACATGGTCGTAAGACACTCTTTCACGGCAAATAATATGGGCATTTGACTTTAAAGAGGCCAATAATTGCTCTGCGCCAAAAATGGTATGAGGTAAAAATACTAGGTTTTTCGCTGTATCTTTATATTTTTTGACAAATTGACTGGCGCGACTTTCTTCACCGCCAAAATTACCACCACCGCCATACATGACAGTTTTACCAGTGGCATCAAAAGATGCATCCTTAACTAGCTCGTAATTCAAACCAATTTTGTCGAAAAATTGAAAAGTGGCGCATGCAATAAGTGAGTCACCTGCATTACCAGGGTTTGGATAAAAATATACGCGCTCATCAAAAGACTTTAATAACTGCTCTAGTGAGTCTAAATTTAATTCCATCATTTATCCCTAAGATTTTAAACTGCTTAATAATGATTCGTAATCGCGCTTAAACTGCTCTCGAACACTTAAATCCAAATAGTCCATCTGTTCTAACTCATTAACCTTGACGGTCATATCTTGAGTCCAAGTGCGGCCTTGCTTAACTTCATTTTCAGCAATAAATTCATTCATAATTTTGGTCGCTAATACGCAGCTTCGATTATTCATCACATATTGTCTAGGTTGATAGCTTTCATAGTCTCTAACAATAGTCAAAACGTGTTCGGCTAAATCGCTCTCATCTGCAAAGCAACCTGTTTGCTCGTTAATAAAGTCATAATGCTCACCATAATTATGGCCTTTTCTCATAATCACTGTGGTATTACAAAACATGGCTTCAATAATAGCTCGGTTATTACCTTCAAATTTTGACCAAAGAACATGAACCTTACTGCGATTCAATAAATCACAAACCTGAGGATGAGTGACAGACTCATATACAATGAGCCAATCAGCAACCCCATAATGTTCAGCAAAAGCGAGTACTTCATCTTTTGTCATATCCACTGGATAACCAACTAAAGCAATATTTGGAGTGAACCCCAATTGCTTCAAGCGAGATATGGCTTTAAAAAAGGCCGCATGTCTTTTAAATCCAGCCCAAGCAGCAACCATAATGATATCGATATCACGGTTTACTTCTTTAGGTTTGAAGTTTTGATAATTAACAAACCAACTCGGTCCAACATTAAGCGGGATTAGATTAGATTTCATCTTATTGATAAAATCTAGGTCTCTTTCCTCATAGCACATGATATAGACAGGATCTTGGATATCGGTATAAGCGAGAATATTAAGTTCACAAAATCCAGCCCAGCTCGGCTCTAAAATAACGATGTATTTGTCAGCAACTTCTTGAATATCAAAACATTTATGGAACAAAAGAAAGTAATAACTGTAATTAATAATAATCACCCCTTTTTCGGTTTCAGTTGCTGACTTTAAAACCGTAACGACACCATCAAGCATATAGGCAGGGTCTTCAACAAATTGGCGGGTGTTATCTAAAATGGGAATACTGTGCTTTGCTTGAGCAACAAGATCACTTCTTCGTAAAGACGAAGTAAAAAAGTATCGACTAACTAATACGCCTAAGGTGAAACTACCTTTCCAACCAGTGCGATAAATTGCTGAAATTAAGTTATAAGCTTTTAATTTTTTATTGGCTAACAACAAACCTAAAAAAACGAAACTTGCTAATATTACCAGGGGTAATTTTAAGTAATTAAAATCAAATTTTACGATTTCAATTAGTCTTTGCTTGATTAAGTTTAATTTCAGCGACATCAAGTTATCCCGTTAGAGAGATTCTCATATAACGTTTACAACCATGATTAACAAATGATAACTCTGAGAGTTTAGTCACTAAAGCCACCTGGATATACGTTAATACCGTTGCGCATACAAGCACAGCTAGGTAATTGAAGAAGAAATTAAATTCAAATGCATTTAATAAAGGGATATGCCATAGGTATACCCAAATTGAATTGGCCGATATAAATAACACGATTGGTTTAAGCGGCTTACAAAGAATTGTAGCGGTCACTTTTTCTATATTTAGCCAAAGCACTAGACTGATAATGATCGAATACAGTAGATAATAAATGGAAGGCGGGTATTGGAACATTTGTGTCGGAATGAATTGCCCATGCCAAAGGTATAAGCCCGCAACCATGCATATAAAAGCGGCGATAGACATAGTCGCTAGCTTAACTAATAATTCTCGAGAAAATTGCGATAATGCCAAACCAATAGAAAACATTAGGCCATAGGGCACCATATAATGGGTTATCAAAGAGATAAAATAAAGTGGGCCTGAGTCAATATAATCAATAGTAAACCAACGGATACATTCAAAAATGGCAAAAATACTCGTCACAGCCAATAGGTATTTCTTATTATCACTGCATCTTTGATTAAATTTAAAAATCCAAGGTGCAATTAAAGCCACTAAAATAAAAACTCGGATCACCCAAACATGGCCAATACCTTGAATTAACAAGAAAGATGAAGCAATAACCCGAAGTGAATAGTCTTTTTCGGATACAAAATAGTTAACCACAAAGTAGCCAAGTAAGAAGAACCAAACCGGTAAAACCAATCTAGTTAACCTTTTTTTCCAATAAGTGATGATGCTTTCAGCTGGTTTATAAGTTAAAGCAAACGCAAGACCGGATACAATCAACATTAAAGGAACATCAAAATTCCTTAACTGGAATAGCCAATATGGAGGTGAAATATGCGCTAAGATGATCATGGCTAAGCCAATAAACCTTAACGCATCAATTTTTATATCTCTCAAGATGCGACCTTCAGCTTTGATAAGATAAATTGGTAATCACCATCAAAATGAGTTTGTAACTCCTTATCCATATAAGCCATACCATGCAAAGCATTCACTTTAAAAGCAAGCTCAGCAGAAGCCGATTGTGGCACTTCAAATTGTTTTATTTTTTGATGGAGTATTTGAGTAGCAATTTCTGGCGTATGGTTGGCCATCACATATTCACGCGGACTATACTCTGTATAGTTATCTAACATATGAGTAATGTTAGCTGCTAGCTGCCCTTCGGATGAGAAGATACCTGTTTGTTCGTTAATGTAAGGATACTTTTGACCATAGTTAAAACCTTCTCTTAGAATACAAGGCGTACCACAGAACATGCCTTCAATAATAGAACGGTTTAAACCTTCAAATCGTGACCAAAGCAAATGAATTTTACTGCGTTGAAGAATGTTACTGACCTCTTCTGGCGGCAACCATTCTTGTATTTGCACGTTATCGGTTAAGCCAAATGCATCAACCATATCTTGGATATCAGCCATTGTCATATCGGCAGGATAACCCACCAAAGACACTTTCAAGGGTCTTTGTTGCTTAATTTTGCTTAAGGCTTTAAAGATAAAATAGTGTCTCTTGAAATTAGCCCAACTCGAAACAACGGCAATATCAATCTCTTTATCCAGCTGCTGATCATTTGAAAAATTACGATGATCAACCCACCAGTTCGAACTTAATCTCACTGGTACTAAATTTGTCTCTATACCTGCTAAATAATCATAATCACGATTTTCGTAAGCCATGACAAAAACAGGTTCCTCTAAAGTAGCGAAAGCCATGATACCTGCTTCACATGTCCCCGCCCAACTTGGCTCTAAAACGATGTGATAACGCTTGGCAATTGCCACTACATCAAACAGCTTAAAAAATAAAGGGAAGTAATAGCTATATTTGATTAATAAAACCCCTTTACTGCTATCACTTGCTTGGCGCAAAACAATAAATACACCAGGGAATAACGCAGCAGGATCATCAAAGAATTTTTTTGTATTATCCAAAGGAACAGTTGAGTCAATGAGTGAGGCTAAAAATTGATTCGCAAAAGCATTATTGTGTTGTTTTTTGAATAAACGTTTCATTAATAAAATAATGAAATGCTTGCTACCAAGCCAACCCGTTCTGTACAAACCAGCAGCACAATCAAGCATTTTATGCTCTTGTTTAGTCAACAAAAAGTACAAGACTTTAAAATTATATAAAACAGAAACAGGCAGCTTTAAAAAATTAAAATCAAACTTTATAAATTCAACTAATTGGCGCTTTAAGCCATAGATAAAGTATTTTTTGGAAGAATCAGAGGATTTCAAAACTATTCTCTTTTCGAATTAAAAGACAAGGTTAATAAGACAACGTAAAAGTCGTTTTATTGATTTCATTGACGATTTTTCAAGCTGGAATGCTTGCCATGCACAAGAAAAAGCGAATTTGTTATCACTTGCATCTTCAGCAATATAAGAGCAGATATTATAAGATTTAATGTATGCTTTTTGTTTGATTTCAGAATCACTGTCGCCGAGAACACTATTAATGACAGCTAAATGAAGAGGCAACATTTTTCTTGCTTTACGAGAGGTAGACCCTTGGTAAACACGATACTTAGCAACGGGCTGTTCGATGTATGAAATCGGGTGTTTAATAGCAATATCGAGCCAAAGTTTCCAATCTTCAAGCGCTGCTAGCTTCTCATCAAAGCCTCCTGCATCAATAAAGATTTGTTTATCAATTAGGATTGTTGAAGTGGTGATAAAATTTTCAAGTATTAACTTATCAAAAATAAAACCACCTGCTAGTTCAGAAAGCTCAGCCCGAGTCACTTTACCCGATTGCTCTTCACCAATGTAATACGAATTACAATGAGACCATAAATTTCCGTTCAACTGCGCGTACTGCTTGGATAATTTATCCGTATCCCAAAGATCATCAGCATCAATAAATGCTAGCCAATCACCTTTAGCATGTTCGACTGCAAAGTTTCGAGCATAAGAAACCCCCGAGTTAGCTATATCGAAAATCGTAATTTTATCTTGGTATTTGTTTAAGATTTCTAACGTATTATCTGTCGAACCGTCATTAACGACCAGTATCTCTAGGTTGCTATAATCTTGTTTAAAAACACTTTGCAGTGTTTCTTCAATGTATTGTCCGGCATTATACGCAGGTATAACAACGCTAATTAATGGCTTATCCATGCAAATTTTCTATAGTTTTGATTTATATGTCAGTATGAGAGGTGGACGATTGTACAAGCTTTCCTGATCGCCACCTTTAAATGAGAGAAATAGTCTTTTCGAAACAGGGTCATAAGCACCACTTGATACCTGAATTTGCGAGTCTACTGGTACGTCAAAAATACCATAGCTATAAGGTCTAACATCATAAGGTTGCATAATGCCGTATTTAACTTTCATTAAATCAGCGACATCCCACAACCAGTAATATGAGTAGTTATCTCTAGCATCAAAAGAACAAGGTCCCCCACAAGGCGTATCGGTGCCACTGTTTTTTTGTGGAACCTTATAACCGATACCAGAAAAGTGTCCGCCCGATTTTCCAATCGTTATATATGATCTTGAACCAGGTAAGATAAAACCAATTGCAGCTCCACTTTTGTTTGTCCATAACATATTTTTTCTATCGGTATTGGCTAAAATATTCTCTCGATCACTTGGCATTGAGTATATTTTTGTATCATGAAGCATATTGCCGAGAGGAAAATCCAGTAAAGGCGTAGTGGGTACTGGTCCTGGTTGCTTGGTGACCATATCGGTTAGCGGATAAAAAGCAAAAGCAGATGGACCAACAGAAAGTCTCGACGAAATAGCAGCATAAGCTTGGTTACCGACGATGTAGCTACCGCCAAGAATGCTTTTCCATTCAGCAGGGATAGGCGTGATCCAGCCACTGGCATGTGCAGCACCTTGAATTTGATAAGGGCCTAATATCTCACTGTTAGCCAAATCATCAGCATCTTTAATAACGATTGATGTATCCGTTTCACTCCCATTTGCATCATACCAATTGATGTAGCTAACGATGAGTGAACGACCAACCTTGCTAATACCTGTGATACGAAAATAGGTACTAATACCAGTCAATTCAATTGATGCGGCATCACCTTGTGTATAAAAGCGAAAATATGGCTGTAGCGGTGTTTCAGAGACATTAAAGTCACTAACATCTGTAGACTGAACGATTTCTGGAACCGGGAATTCAACAATGCCACCATGCGTTGGCTGTCCTGCCATAAAGATAGAATTGTTATCCGGGTTGTAGGTCATGGCACCATAAGAAAAATCGACGGTAGAGTACTGATCGCCCCCCTCTAGCATCTTAGCTGCTGATAATCTAAATCCACCTTCATATTCAAAATTATCTATATCAACAAGTGGTAAACTCAATGCCTTGCTAACAGGGCTCCACCAATCACAATTGTAATTAACATCAGCATAGTATTTTCTTAATGCTTCTAAGTTATCTGATGTTAGAAATTCATTACTCTGGGTACAGCTTGAGTTTTCCGATGAAGCATAACTCACGTTAGCTATTGATGATAAAGCGACCAATAAAACTGAATTATAAACCTTGGGTTGTACTACATTTTTAATTATTTTTATAAAGTTCAACATAACTGTTTACCATGTTTTGTAGTGTAAAGTTTTCTTGAAACCTGATTTTTGCATTGTTGGCAAAGGTATTGATTAAATCTGGGTTCAATATATCTTTCATCGCTTTAGCAAAAGCGCTTTGGTTATCGTTTGGTGTAACTAAACCATTCTTTTTATCAATGATTATTTCAGGATTACCACCGGCATCGGTCACTACACAAGGTTTCCCTAAAGACATAGCTTCCAATAAAGTCATGGATGTACCTTCACTCAGAGATGATAACAAGAATATATCCATAAGGGCTAAATATTCAGCAGGTTTATCTTTGTAACCTGTGAAAAATACCGCATCGGTAATATCCAGATCAGAGACTTGTGACTCTAACGGTTTACGCTCTTCACCATCACCGACAATAACCAGAACAACATCGGACTGTTCTTTGTGTAATTCAGCAAATGCATTAATCATCATACGCTGGTTTTTAATTGGGTCGAGCCTAGCAATTGTGCCAAAAATTTTGGCACCAGAAGCAATACCCAACTCAGCTCTCAACTTTTCAGCTCCCTCTTTTGAGGCTTGAAGTGGCTTTATGCCGTTATAGATCACCTCAATTTTTCTCTCTGGTAAAAACTCATATTCAACCAAAGCTTGCTTAGTTGCACTAGAGATGGCACTGATATGCTCAGTAAAGAAAGTCAGAATAGGGTTAACAATTTTTCGCTTATTACTCGAAGAGTCGGGATAAAAACGTCCGTGCTCAGTAAAAATAACTTTTGTTTTGCAAAATAATGAAGCCAAAGTGCCATACACCCAAGGGGTATATTGATGGCAATGTAAAATATCTACATCATTTTCTTTTATGTATTGTCGAATACCTTTGATCAAATCGACATTAAAACCACCTAGCCAATTGAGGTTAGTCACTTTTATGCCTTGTTCAACGAGATGCTCGCCAAATGGACCTAACCGCGGTTCAAGGCATAAAATTTCAACATCAAAGCGATCGACAGAGCCCTCAACCAAGCCTTTGATGACCATTTCAGTACCACCAATGCGCATATCGTAGGTAAGATGTACTATTTTCATTTTTTTCATAATTACTAACTCGAAGCCACTTTCGATTCTTGCTGCATATTAAAATCCGTTTTTTTTCGGCTCTGAGAAAAACTGAATTTGCTTCTAGCTTTCATACCAGGTAATTCAATCAAACGATATAAGCACTCGGCAACCAAGCAAGAAATAGCAAATGCAACGGCAAGATAAACAACAAATGGTGCATCTTTGATTAAACGTTTACATACAGCCAAGGCATCCGGGTGCAATAAATAAATGGCATAAGAGCGTGTCGATATGTACATAACAATCGCCTCACCTTTAAAGTGCCAGTCCTCCTTAAAGCTGTTAGCCCAAATTACCCAAGCACCAAAAACAAAAGCTAGGATTAGCTTGCTTGGCTCAGCGAGGTAAATTTCTCGATTCCAGCGCGCTAAATAAAAATAAAAATAAATAACCAGCGACAGTAAAGCAAACTTCCAAGCGTGCTTTATCAAAAACTGCCAAAAACTCTGATAGGAATGTTTCAGGTGAGCTAAAATAATCCCCATAATACAGCAGTCCCACCTGACATGTGTTTGCTCATTACTGTCGTACCAACCTAGATATCTAAAAACCGATGGTAATAACAGAATCAATAGTAAAATAGCTGTGCGCGTATGCCTGTTTACCTTAGCAAGTAACACGATGGCAGGGGCAATCACCAAATAAAACTGCTCTTCCACACACAGTGACCAACTGACATGAAAAAAGGTAAGTGGCAGATCATAATTTTGAGTAAAAAAGAAATAGTGAAAAGGAAACTCAAAACTATCCTTGGTTAAGGATAATTGGATTATGGTGAAAATAAGTACCGCATAATAAGCCGGTAGCGTTCGCATCCAACGTCTAACCCAAAAACGACGAATTTCGATATTGCCAAATTTATTCAATTCAGAAAATAGCTGGCTACCTATCAACCAGCCCGATAGTACAAAAAACAAGTCAACACCTGTGCCTCCAAATTGCAAAGGTGCAATTACACTCGGGGCACCGTAACTCAAGACTGTATGCGCTAAAAATACCGAAAGAATAGCAATGGCTCTGAGTATATCTAACTGAACAACACGATTAGTCATTGTTAGCCTCAGTTACCGCTAATTTTTCATTTGCATAGTTATCAAACCACATTTGGAACATCAACATGCTCCAAATTGGTGATGAGTGATCAGCCTTGCCAGATTGATGCTCTAACCAAAGTTTATTAATTGCCTCGGGTTTAAAATAATCTTTTAACCCATGCTCACGATTAAAGAGTCTTTCTTGGGCGATGTCTTTGATCTCTTCTCTGAGCCAATTAGCAAGCGGTACTGAGAAGCCCATTTTTTTACGATAAAGAATGTCATCGGATAAAAGTGGTTTAAATATCTCTTTTAAGATGTATTTCTTCTCCCCACCCTTTTCAGTATTAAACTTAAACTTAGAAGGGATTTTGGCAGCATATTCAACCAAATTAAAATCCAGTATTGGCGCTCTAACCTCAAGTGAATTAGCCATACTCATTCTATCGACCTTAACTAAAATACCGCCCGGTAAATAGGTTTTCATATCGGTATAAAGTATTTTTGCAATATGATCAGGGCCGTCAGCTTTGTTATAAGTGTTAATGGTAATTTGAGAGGGATGGTAGCCCGCTAATTGCGATTTGGTTTTATCATTGACAAGGCCCTGCCAGGTTTCATCTTTCATAAATGAGTTAGAGATGTAAAAGCCCATCGCAGGGTCTACAGACAAACTCGTTAGTAAAGACTTGGCACGTCTAAACGGGGTTAGCGGCACACAGCCTGCCAGTTTAGCCAGTACAGGGAATAAACCTTTGCGAAGCCAAGCTGGGAATTTATCTCTTAGCTTATTCTCTAGATGATCAACTGAGTATTTTTCATAACCGGCAAAAACTTCATCACCACCATCACCCGCAACGGCAACAGTTACTTGTTGGCGAGCTAGCTCCGATACAAAGTAAGTAGGAACAAGCGATGGATCGGCAAAAGGTTCATCAAAATAACTAACAATTTTCTCCAAATTGTCTTCGACATTTTGATGAACAGTAAACTCGTGATGGTCAGTTTTATACTTGTCGGCAACCATTTGAGCAAACTCAGTTTCATTATATTTCTTTTCATCAAAGCCAATTGAACACGTAGTAACAGCTTTATCACCTTTTTCCTTGGCTATGTCAGACATCATCGCCACCACACCACTTGAGTCAACTCCACCGCTTAGAAACGCACCGAGGGGGACATCAGAGATCATTCGGTTTTGTGTGCAAGACTTGGTTAATTCTGTTAATTCGTTTTTAAACGTTTCTTCCGACTTATCTAAGGTATGTGCAAAAGTTACATCCCAGTATTGCTTCTTATTTAAGCCATTAGCATCAAGTGTTAAAAAATGTCCTGGCTCTAATTTGTAGACATCTTCGAAAATAGTTTTGGGATCAGGAATATACTGATAAGCAAAAAAATCATAAACCGCATCGGTACGAATTATCTGTGGAATTAAATTTACTGCAAGTAATGATTTAAGTTCAGACGCGAAAAAGAGATTTTGACCATCAAAGTGGTAATAAAGTGGTTTTTTACCCATGCGATCACGGGCAATAAAAAGTGATTTATCTTGTTTGTCCCAGATGGCAAAAGCAAACATGCCATTTAGCTTATCTAAGCACTTTTCACCCTCTAGAGAATACAGAGCTAGGATAACTTCAGTGTCAGTATGTGTATTAAATTGATAACCACTTTTAACTAAAGCAGCTCTGTGCTCTTGGAAATTATAAATCTCACCATTGAATGCAATCACATAACGTTCATCACTTGAATGCATCGGCTGAGTGCCTGCTTCAGATAAATCGATAATACTCAAACGACGATGACAAAGTGCAATGTCTACATCCAAATATTCACTTCCAGCATCAGGGCCGCGATGATAAATTGCTTGGCCCATTTTGTTTAGCATTTCAACCGAAGCAGCTTGATTATTGAAGCGGCTAAAACCAGCTATCCCACACATACTTTTTTCTATCCAATATTATTAATCACAAACTAATATGCTTGCGAATTTTAGGGCCAAGAAACTCACTTAAACCGACAGGGAGTTTGCGCCATGTCTGTTCAACTAGCTCTCGCGCTTTGCCTTTTTGACCGGGTTTTTCTTCGATAACTTGGCCATCAGCTTGAAAACTCTTCCAATCGAGTAAACTCGGTTTGGCTCCCCACTGACTCTTAAATCGGTAAGTGCCCTCACCTAATGTTGAACGGCCAAAATCAAATTCCTTACACCCTCTGTCATTACTAAACTCAAGTAAGGTCCAATACAGCAACATGTTAGGTGCTAAGCGGTTATAATCAGCATTAGTTGAAGCCCAAGGAATACAAGCTTTATCACCACAAAAAAGGACGATGCCTGCACCAACGACTTTACCTTCGGCATAAACGTTAGCAATAATGGCATTATCTCCATATGCGTGAAGGATTTGCTCGAACCATTTTTTGCTGTGAACAGGTGAACCAAGATCGCGCATATTGCGAGTAAATACTTGATAAAACCCATCAAGGAAAGCTTGATCTCGGCCCACTTCAGCCGTCAAACCATTCTTCTTAGCTTTGTTAATTTGGCTTCGTAATTTAGATTTAAAGCTGGCAAGTAACTCAGCGGATGTTTCGGGAAATGGCATCAACATTCTAACTTTAGGCGCCACTTCATATTCGCCAGCTAATGGTATATCTTTTGATAAACTTGCACGGTTATCAAATCGATTAATCCCTTTTTGGTTGATAAAGACCAGTGCCTGATTAACTAAGGATACTTTTGTATCTTCGTCATCAGCAATTACTCCCCCGAGATCACAAAAAGGGAGTGCACATAAACTACCTTTGCTCAGCCAGTTTTTCATCCAAGCAGTAGGAAGTACGCCAACAATTTTATTGTCTCTAAGGGCTAACCAGTAGAAACAGGTGTGACCATAACCAAACTCAACTGCCTTTTTCCAAGCAGTTAAATGATAAGCCGATGCTAATGGGTGTTGTTTAACGTAATCGTCCCACTCAGCTTCTAAATCAGGTGTTAATAATTTAACTTCAATCACTGCGCTTGCTCCGTTTTAAGCGCACTCAAGCTCGATTTATTAATCCACTGCTCGTTGTATTGGGAAATAGTACAAAACTGAACATTGACATGTTGTTTAAGGAAACTCACCACTTGGCTAATAGCTTGAGTGATGTCATCAAGGGGGTTTTCTCCAACAACAAAACCTGTCGCATTGGATAATAAGCTCGAACTATGAATGTACATGTGTATGTAATCGTCACCGCGTTTAATGGCTTGTTTTGCTAACAAGCACATTTCATTGGCTGTAGATAATTCAGGTGACATGTATAGTTTTTTTAATAGGCCTAGATGCCAAGCTAGGCCTATTGGTCTAAAGAACCTTAAACTAGGTCTAGACAATAAATGGTGTATCTTGTGGCTTAAATCAAAATGGGTATTGGAAAAGCCAACCGTAACAGGAATTTGAGAGATTTCTCTTTGCTCTCCTACCTCTAAAACATCGTCGTAGTTTGGCCAATAAGCGTCGGTTGGCGCACCATAACAATTGAAATATTGATTCTCGTAAAATGGATATACACTCGAGTCAATACAATAACCATACTTAGTGAGTAGCTTTAAAATCTGACCATTAATCCCCCAACGCCCTGTTCTAAAGGCTTGAGGTGAAACACCAAATACGGTTTCTAATTTTTCAGTCAACACCTTTAATTTCGCTTCCACCTGCTCATAAGGTAAATTAACTACATGAGATTCAAATTCAGAAGTTTTACCAAAATAGGGAGGATTAGCCCAAGGGTGAAGGTGACCAGCAATTTCGCACTGTCCAGCCTGCATTGGTGACTTGAGTATATCGACACTGCTAGGGTCATTCGCTACCGCATAATCAACAAAATAGCTTGGTTTTATACCAACCGACTCACAGAAAGCTTGGAATTCAGGGATTTTTTTAATGTTTTCAACAGCAAAGCGCTCTTCTGGAAAAGGTCCAGACCAGTTCCATTCTTCCTCGGTATCTACCGATAAAATAAATTTAATTGTCGGCCTTTGCTGATTAGCCATTAATCATAATCCCCTGCTAAAACGTTCTTAAATACATCCGTATATTCATTGGCCATTCGCTTACCAGCATAATGCTCATTAACAAAGTCACAAGCGGCATCCGATAAGCGCTTCGCCTTGTCGGTATCAAAAAGTAATTCTTCCCAATAACTGGCTAGTAATTCCTTTTCACCAAAAGGCGCTAATAACCCCGTTTTTTCATGTTCAATAAGCTGATCGATACCGGCAATATTGTAAGCTGCAACCGGGATGCCCATCGCCGTAGCTTCCATTAAACAACGAGGAATACCCTCTAGAGTTGATGTCATGACAAATAAATCAAAACTTTGCAAAAGTTCTAATCTATCATCTCTAAAACCTAAAAATTCAATGCGCTCTTTGTGCTTCAGGTCCTGAGTATATACCTCAAGTTCAGCGCGACTTTCTCCATCACCGAGCAAGCTTAACGTGATATTGGGGTGCTTTTCTGCTAACTGGTTAAAAATATCGAGAATATCATGGATATTTTTCCGGCTTATCATTTGTCCAACAAAACCAATGCGTTTTGCATCACCGACTGATTTTAGTGGGTTTTCCTTTACTTTTTGCTCTTCAACTTCCGATAAATCGACACCGTTTTGCACATAAACTAGGCGCTTTTCTTTTACACCAAAACCACGCACATCTTCACATAAGGCTTTTGATAAAGGTACAACCACATCGGCATACTTCATCACTCGATTACCTAACCAAATAAACATGCGCAGTTTAAAATCTTTTGCATTTTCGAAACCATGTGGCGTCACCACACAGCGGATACCCGCTTTTTTAGCCGCTAACACACCCAAAATATCGGATTTATAGCCATGAGTATGAATGACGTCATATTTTTGTTTTTTGATAATATCAGCAAGCTTATCAACCACAGAAAAATCAAACTTATGCTTCATGGGTACTTCAAAAGTTTTGCCAAGTTCCTGGGCTTTATATTGTTTTACTAATTCGAGATCTTGAGAGTTATGCTCAAGCGTCACCGCTAAATCACATGGAAAATCGTCTTTAGGTAAATTTTTTGCCAATGCTAAAATCCATCTTTCAGCACCGTAAAAACCAGTAGAACAAATAAACTGTAAAACACGAATTGGCTTACTCACGCACCATTCCTCACATTAAAGGCTTTAACCACACCCATTACCGTACCAATTGCACGTGCAACAAAGTAAATAGAATAAAATTTGGAGATTAAATAGAAGCTCAACCGAGCCTCTGTTTTAGAAAAGAGACGATAACTGTATGCAAAAACGGGTAATAGCACGGCGACTAAATTACTGACAACAGCAGGAATATTGCCAAAAAACAGAGCAATAATAGCCCCTAAACCAAATAAAAAGACCCAAAGTGGCACTAATAAACTTGGGTATTCTCTGACTGGAATAGAGCGGCCCTTAAGCGATTTCAAATTAGATTGGCCACGCCAAATCTCTTTATCGAACAGCTGCCCCCACTCTTTATCTTCTCCCAAATGCACATAGCTTGCATCGGTTGTATAAAACAGCTCACCCAATTCATTTACTTTATCGGTGAAGTAGTAATCTTCACACGTGATTAGGTGTTCAGGAAAACCGTTCACTTTATCGAAGGTGTCTCGCGTCAAAAATAGATTACGGCCCGGTAAGAATGAAACCGCTTGATCAACATCAAAATTGCTTAACTCTGTTCTTAATTTTTCTAGCTCTGGAGCATCCTGATGACAAATTTGATAAGCACTGACTAATTTGCGGTCTGGCTTTTCTGCCAATTTTTCAAACATGATATTGAGCCAGTTTGATGATAAGTCGATGTCGGCATCTAAAAAGGCTAAATATTCACCCGATGCTCTTGTTACACCAAAGTTTCTCGAGGCAGATATCGTTCCACCTTCTTTTCTCAAGAAAACTTGAACTTGTTCAAAACCATTGGTGTTTTTATCGATTATTTCACTCGCATCCAAACGCTCATTTTGACTGACCACGATGACTTCAATTGCGCTTAAGTGATAATCGAGGTTTAAAATCGACAGCACCGTTTGGCTTAACATCTCCAAACGTCCTTTGTGAGGTATGATAAAGGAAACTTTTTTTGCTGACATTAAAAGCGCTCTCCTAGCATTTGGTTGATCTTCTCAGAGCGTCGAGCTAACCAGCTTAATTCTCTAGAAGGTGATAATTTAATAATTTGACAACCCAACAAACGACAGCATCGAAGTATTTTATTTAGCTTGCCTGGGCTTTTAACAGGCTGATATGTTCTTCTGGAAGAAAACGCATGCTCTTTTTTATTTTCAACAGCAAAACTTTGCACCCCAAAGTTTTGCATCAAGATGGCTAATATCCTGCTGTATTGTCTGGTAGGCTCAGCAGCAAGAGTTTGCTCAACGTAACTATAAAAAGAGTCTGCCTTAGCCTTATAACGCTGAGCGATATTGGACTCTTGTTCTGGAGAGAAGAAATAAGCGAGATAAAACAAATTCGCTTTTCTGATGTCCTGAGCTGCCCACGTATGGTTGGGATATTCTAAAATATCAGGTTTGTCTAAATACGGATACTCGTGCTCAACCATCCAATCGACGTAGCCAAGCAAGGCGTCTCTCACATAGTAAAACGCATCATCAAGCTCTTCTAATTCAAGCTTGGTAAATAAATAACGGGCTGCTGCTTGTAAAAGTACAGTGTAAAACCAAGTGCCCTCTACATCCGTTAAATTTCTTTGCTCAATATCATCAAGTGGGTGGATCGTATGTTCGATAATATGAAATGCTTTATCCAAGTAGCGACGGTCGTTGGTCACAGAAAAAGCATCTAACTGAGCCTGAATATAGTTACCCGTTCCTCTATCTAATGGATATTGACCGGTCAGTTGGTTTTTAACCCCGATTAAATTGCTATTTTTAATACCAAATAACTGACCAATAATGGTATTGGACCCCTCATAGAAATACTGTATCCACTTCGCCAACTGCAACACAGCAGATTTAGACCTTTCATCTCCAGTGATAAAATAGTGGTGAGCCAAGCCAGAGGTGTAGCAATGTTGCCCGCCAGGACCTCCGCCCATCGAGAAGCCGTCATAAACAGGGGTATGATCTTTAGAATGCGTTCTATGGCTTGAAGTCAAAGCAGGTAAATAGTGGTCCGTATGCCAAAAAAGGCCTCCATTATATTCATCTCTATCTTCTAAAGTGTGGTATATATCAATATCTTGGATATGAATAGCAAGTTCATTAGCCAGATCTAACCACTTTTGTTGCCCGGTTGATAAATATTGCCTTAAAAAACCCCACAACGGGTCGTACTGGTTATTGTAGTGAGATACAAAAATATCATCCCCTTCATAACCATAAGTTTCATGATCGGCAAAAATATCACCAAAGTGACGCCAACCGTATTCATCTAAACGCTCGCGTTTTGCAAAAAAGTTAGCTTCACCCGTTAAGCCTTGCTCAATGATGGGTGATATTTCTTCTTTTTGCACAGCGGCAAATGCGAATACGCTCTTGGTTGATGCAATGTATTCGGTAGATAATCGAGTTTGATAGCCTTGGGCTTTAACATCCAAGTTAGACTCATTAGAGAAGTCTAACCAAAACTTATGTGTTTTCTTTTCACCGCCCTGTAATTCATATAAATGATCACCTTGATTAGGGAATAAAGCATAAACCAGCTGATCATCTGAGATATGGATGGCTTTAGGGAAGTTTTGCCAGAATTTTTCAGGGTAAAAAGCAAATTTTTCAGTTGCTAACTGACAAGCCAATAGCGGATCAAATCGCTCGCCGGAAATTAGCGTCTCTTGATTAGAATTAGCAGATAACTGACATTGATAGAGTTCAAACCCCTTCTTCTCAAACGGTAGGTTACCCTTTGCATCAATATGAACAGGGCTTTGCCAATTCTCTCCACCACTTGAAAACTGAGTTAAGCAATGGCGGTCGCGACTTTTATCTGCAGCGGCTAAAGCGAATACCTGGTCAGGCTGGTGTAAATTAGTTAAGTCACTGTGAACAATCGTTTGAGTATTGAGTTCAAACTGCAGTGATTCGAAAAGAATAGACGCTTCATCACCTAAGTCCCATAGACCGCCATGATGCTTAGCCGCTTTTTCATTATGGATGGTAAACTGGAATTTTAGTTGTTCACAATGGGCAAAAAATTGCAGAGATAATTGAAACGCTAAACCTTTAAACACCTGTTCATTATGGACAAAGTGCCCCAGTAAATTCACACGTGTTGATAAAATACCTTGGTCAATTTGAACATCAGTGGCAAGCGCATTATAACGATGCCCTTTTTCATCACAAAAGCTAGGTTCTAGGTAGTGTTGACCTGTCGCTAGACTAACAAGGTGTTTACTAACAGAAAAACTACGATTAGCTGTTTTAATCTCAACTCTATCTTCAGAGGTATTAATAACAAGTGGGGAAAAAGTAGGTTCAAACGACTTATCTTCTGAAAGTGTGAAATTCACTTCGCTATTTGCAGGGACACTCGTGACAAAACTCACCTGCCCCCATTTAACGGAACCATCATGCCAAAAAGCTAAATCTGACAATTGAGCCTTTGCTTTTTTTCCTTGTGGATCGATAACGACCAAATCTGCTGCAGCAACTTGGCTCATCGTACCTTTTTTAAAAGGTATACCTATTTGAACCCAATCATTGTTAAGTGCGACATTTGCAGTCGAAACAACAAACTCAATCATTCCTTACCATTCCTAACTAAAATTAACTACGTTCGACGGATAGTGCGTTCAATCGTATTTTTTATCTGCCTGAGTAATCTATCTAAACAAAACCTATGTCTTTGTTTATAGAGGCAATCAGAAACTAATGTATAACTGCAATCAGATAAAGAAGCCTTGTACCTCATATCACCAGCTAGAAAATCATAAGTTCTAAAACCTAGGTTTTGATAATGTTGCATGGCTAATGTGTGAAGTAACAGGCCAACCTTTATTCGATTATCTTCAAACTTTTTTATCGTCGATAAATAGAAGCAAACACTTTGATGCTGGCGAAAATTATAGCCGAAAGCCAACACGTCACCGTTCAGTGTTAATGCAATAATGTCGGTATCATTTTGCTCTATTAGTCGATTGTGAAATTCAACAAAACAATGATTGTCAAACCCACTTCCCCAAGCAGTATCCTGCCATTGTTGCTTATGTAACTCTGCTATTTGAGCTAACCAAGCCTGTTTTTGTTTCGCATCAGAGGCAAGTTCAAGATTAAGCTGTCCTTGCGCTTCCAATAAACTTTTTGCTCTATTTACTTGCCTACGCGTGTTTTTACTAAAGCCCTGGCTAATGTCATCATAACGCTGTAACTGATTATGATATCCCTTACTTGTTAGCACTTGATGACAGTGCATGTCTAATTCTGGCCAATTTGCACCAATACCATCAGGGTGCATATCCCATCTTAATTCGTGCCACTGGCAAACGTTCTGCGTATATAAATATTGTAAAATAGCGGTTCTAAGGTCATCAGCAACATGCTCAGCTAATAAAAAGTCATTGTGTTCGATCCACATTTGATCGGACTTTTCATCGCCCACTTTGTGTAACCACAATTGCGTTGTTGAGATAAAACCAAATTTTAATACCGACTTTTTGACAAAAATGCCCAAACCTAATGTTTGTCCAGATTTATCTTTTGCTTGTATTAACCAAAGCGTTTGCTTTGATTGTTGAGATAGCCAGGTTTTTATCCAAGACCAGGATAGGAAGTAGGAAGACTGTGGAGCAAGCTCTGCTAATGCGCACCAATCCTTTGCAAGCCAGTCGAGCTCACTTGAATCTGAAGAATACTGCAACGGCTTCAATTCAATTTGATACGGCATATTAATGAAGTCAATCCTTTCCCTCACCGATGTAATGCCAAGATTATACGATAAATTTCGTTACAATTAAACAAACATATCGCAGAGTGCGAATACAGAGAGGAAAGTTTGAAATAGAAATTGGAGTGAGAAGCATTTGCAGGCTTTCAACCTACAAATGCATTCCAACGAAAGCACTAGCTCATCCTTAACCTAACGCTTTCTAAGCTCAACACGAATAAGCTTACGCTATTGTCAGTTGATGTAAATGTGGCAAATTGTCGCACGCAGATTTAAGCATCTTGGACAAGAGCAGGTTTTAACTGAGCAATAAAATCGGCTAACGAAGGCGCAAGAACTCTAATGGGTTCTTTACCAACGGGTTCAAGAACAACTTCACCTGTTTCATTAAGTAATGAAATTAATAGGCTATCGTCGTCAGTTACGGCTAAAAACAGAGTGATGCGTTGCTTTAATTTTTGTTTCATTAAAATATGAGAGATCATATTTTGTTGTAGCATATTTAAATCTTCATCATTCCAGACTTGTAATAATTGCAGAGCTTCCCCTTCAAAACTTGCATCAAGCCCAGCACTGATTAAAGTGCCGTAATACAGAGCTAGATCGGGATGTGTCGTTATCTCGAGCGCATTATCAATGTTAGTAAAATCTAACGCTTGTTGACGTTGCAATGGCTTCCAAAAACTCTTAGCTGATTCCACCGTTCCCAGTTCACATTCACTCTGCCATTCATCGTCGTGCTCCACACTTGGGTACTCGCCAAGCTCAGATTGGTACATTTGAATAAATTGCTCACTAAAAGTAACTAATTGAGTGCTAACTGAATCGGACATCTGTTTGTTTTTCCATTAAAATAGGGCTATCTATTTTGTATTATACGCATAAAAGCCATGTCAGAAAAAACCGACAAGAATATTGAAGCTCAATTAACTGAATTAACATTAGGCAAAGAGACTGAATATAGCTCAAGCTATCAGCCAGACTTATTACAACTCGTCCCCCGCTCTTTGACCAGACAAACATTGGGCTTAGACCTCGCATCACCATTACCTTTTGTGGGGTATGATCTATGGACAGGCTATGAAATGTCTTGGCTTAATAGCAAAGGTAAGCCTCAAGTAGCCATTGCCGAATTTAAATTTGATTTTTCAACAGAAGCATTGGTTGAATCTAAGTCGTTTAAACTTTATCTAAACAGCTTCAACCAAACTCAATTTGATAGCATTTTTGACGTTGAAAATACGCTGACTAAAGACTTATCAGAAAAAACTCAAAGCCAGGTTGAAGTTCAGCTTTTTGAACTCGATGCATACACCGAAAAAGGCATCACGAGTTTTAATAAGAGTCACTGTATCGATGATTTGGATATTGAAGTGTCGCAATATGGTTACGACGCAAGCTTATTGCACATTGAAAGCGACAACATTGTTGAGCAAAAATTGCATTCACACTTACTTAAGTCGAATTGTTTAATTACCAATCAGCCCGATTGGGGCAGTGTTTATATTGAATATAAAGGCAAGAAAATAAACGAAGCGAGTCTACTCAAATACTTAATTAGTTTTAGAGATCACAATGAATTTCACGAACATTGTGTAGAGCGTATTTACACAGACTTACACCAATTACTGAAACCAGAAAAGTTAACCGTTTATGCTCGCTACACTCGCCGCGGCGGTTTAGACATCAACCCCATTCGCAGTAATGAGCCTGTATTTATGCCTTGGCATAGGTTGGCAAGACAATAAATACACTGACATAAAAAAACGGGCTAAAGCCCGTTTTTTTATCTTGATAGTTTAGACGAGTTAGACAAATTACATTTTGTCCATCACTTCAATACCCAGTAAGTCTAAACCAAGCTTCAATGTAGCGGCCGTATTTTTCGCTAAGATTAAACGCGTGTTTTTCTCTTCACTCGTTACATCGTCTTTTAAAATAGGACATGCTTCGTAGAAGCTCATAAAACCACTTGCTACTTCATATAGATAAGCACATAGCTGATGTGGTAGAGCTTCTTTTGCAACAAGCTCTAAAGTATCTTCAAATTGCGCTAATTTAATGGCTAATGTGCGTTCTTGCTCTTGGCTAATAACAATCTCATCACTCAGACTTGAAGCATCTATCCCCGCTTTATTGAAAATAGATTGAACACGTGTGTAAGCGTATTGAAGATAAGGTGCTGTTGCGCCTTCAAAGCTCAACATTGTTTTCCAACTGAAAATGTAATCTGATGTTCTGTGCTTAGATAAATCAGCAAATTTAACAGCACCAATACCCACTTTGCGCGCCACTTCCGCTTGTTGTTCAGCCGTTAGGTCCGTTTCACGTTGACTTAGTAATTCAGCAGCACGTGTCACTGATTCATCAAGCAAATCAACTAGTTTAACAGTACCGCCAGCACGTGTTTTAAACGGTTTTCCATCTTCGCCCATCATGGTGCCAAACGGATGGTGTTCTAAAGATACTTTCTCAGAAGCTAACCCTGATTTTTTAGCGATCGTAAACACTTGTTGCATGTGAAGTGACTGACGCGCATCAATAAAATACAAACTGCGATCAGCGTCTAATGTTTGACTGCGATACTCAAGTGCCGCTAAATCAGTAGTGGCATATAAAAAACCACCGCCAGATTTTTGCACGATAACAGGCATTGGCTCGCCATCTTTATTCGCCATCTCTTCTAAAAAGACAACTTGTGCGCCCTGATCTTCAACCGCTAAACCTTGCTTTTGTAGATTCTCAATAACAGGTGCTAAACGGTCGTTATAAGCACTTTCTGGCTTAATATCATCACGCGTTAATGTCACGTTTAATTTGTTGTAGATATCTTCTGAGTGAGAAACTGATACTTCGATAAATTTCTGCCAAAGCTCAGTACAACGCTCGTCTCCACCTTGTAATTTCACCACGTAATCACGAGCGCGGTCAGCAAAGTTGTCCTCTTCATCAAAGCGTTTTTTAGCTTCGCGATAGAAAACTTCTAAATCAGCTAGTGCCGTGCCGTCAATATTGCCACCTTGCATGTTATCTTCAAGATGCGCGATTAACATACCAAATTGTGTACCCCAATCACCCATGTGGTTTTGGCGAACCACTTTATGGCCTTGGAATTCAAGCGTTCGAGCAATTGCATCACCGATGATAGTTGAACGCAGATGACCAACGTGCATTTCTTTTGCTAGGTTAGGTGATGAATAATCCACTACACATGTTTGTGCTTGATCAGCCGTTGCAATCGTTAAACGCTCATCTGCCTTTGCAGCCATCATTTGCTGGTTTAACCAATCTTTAGATAAAAAGATGTTAATAAAACCTGGTCCGGCGATTTCAACTTTTTCTGCAATATCAGTCAGGTCAAGCTCAGCAACGACTTTATTCGCTAACTCTCTAGGATTGGTTTTAAGTGCTTTTGCTGCGCCTAATACACCGTTAGCCTGATATTCACCAAACTGTGGGCGGTTGCTTAATGCAACTGCTGGGTTAGTGCCTTCAGGAATACCTGCTGCCGTCATCGCAGCAATCACTCTTTGCGTTAAAATCTGTTTAATTTTCATCTGTCTTTTCGTGTTCTTTTATTCATTAAAAGATGAACTTAGCCTAGTCCATCTTTTAAATTTTAACTGTTTGTTTTTAAAAGCCTTGTCGTAAATAGTTAGGTTTTAGACAAGGCATTTGTATTTTTTCAGCCCCATGAGCATAGCTTGCCTATGTGATTGGGGTGAAAAAATAAAATAACGCCGTATAAAGCTTAACTATGCCCGACAATTAATGTTCGCGTGTTTTACTAAACTTAATATCCGGATAACGCTCTTCTGCTAAAGAAAGGTTAACCATAGTAGGTGCGATATACGTTAAGTTATCACCGCCATCTAGCGCTAAATTACTATCCGCTTTACGACGAAACTCGTCTAACTTTTTCTGATCGTCACAGTGCGTCCAGCGTGCAGTAGCAACATTAATACTTTCGTAAATGGCTTCAACGTTGTACTCAGATTTTAATCTTGCAACAACAACATCGAACTGAAGTACACCGACCGCACCAACAATTAAGTCATTGTTTGTTAACGGGCGAAACACCTGCACAGCACCTTCTTCAGATAGCTGAACCAGCCCTTTTAAAAGCTGTTTTTGCTTGAGTGGATCTTTTAAGCGAATACGACGGAATAATTCTGGTGCGAAATTAGGGATACCAGAGAACTTGAGCTTTTCACCTTGAGTAAAGGTGTCTCCAATCTGAATCGTACCGTGGTTATGTAAACCGATAATATCACCTGCATAGGCATTTTCAGCACGAGCACGATCGCCGGCCATAAATGTCACCGCATCTGAAATACTCACTTGTTTACCAATACGCACGTGGTTCATCTTCATGCCTTGGCTATAAGTACCCGACACTATACGCATAAACGCGATGCGGTCACGGTGTTTAGGGTCCATATTCGCCTGAATTTTGAAGACAAAACCTGAGAATTTCTCTTCCTCAGCTTCGACTTTACGCTCTGCAGTTTCACGTGGCATTGGCGCAGGAGCCCATTCAGTTAAGCCTTCGAGCATGTGGTCGACACCAAAATTACCAAGCGCCGTACCGAAATAAACAGGTGTTAATTCGCCTGATAAAAACAGCTCGCGATCAAATTCATTTGAAGCCCCGATAACTAATTCAAGCTCCTCGCGAAGTACTTCTGCTAGCTCATCACCAATTTCTTTATCAAGTTCTGGGTTATCTAAACCTTTAACAGTACGGACTTCTTGAATGGTGTGGCCTTGACCTGTTGAGTACAAAATCGTCTCATCACGCAAGATATGATAAACGCCTTTGAACTCTTTGCCGCAGCCTATTGGCCATGTGATTGGCGCACACAAAATGTTGAGCTCATTTTCAACTTCATCCATCACTTCCATAGGATCGCGAATATCACGGTCTAATTTGTTCATAAAAGTGACAATTGGCGTATCGCGTAAACGTGTTACTTCCATTAATTTTCGCGTTCTATCCTCAACACCCTTCGCGGCATCGATTACCATTAAACACGAATCAACGGCAGTTAACGTACGGTAGGTATCTTCAGAGAAGTCCTCGTGACCAGGCGTATCGAGCAAGTTAACTAGGCAATCATTAAAAGGAAACTGCATAACCGATGTAGTAACCGAGATGCCGCGTTCCTTTTCCATATCCATCCAATCAGACTTTGCATGCTGGTTAGAACCACGGCCTTTTACCGTACCTGCTTGCTGAATCGCTTGTCCGAATAATAATACTTTTTCTGTGATGGTGGTCTTACCCGCATCCGGGTGAGAGATGATTGCAAACGTTCTGCGTTTGCCTACTTCGTTGAGGAAATTCTGATCTGCCATTCGCTTCTTGTATCGGATATCACAAAAATGCCTAGCTTTGATTAAAAGCCAATGAATCGAAACATTTTTGTTAGGTTAAATAATTTGGCGGGTATTTTCGCTGATCTGAGTAATTTACTCAATCAATGACGTAAAAATGTCTGAATAAATAATAAAAAAGCCCGTTTTACTCAAGAAAACGGGCTTTCACTAAAAGCTTTAAGCGTTAGCAGCTTGAACAGTGTTTTTGTTTACACAACTGATGATTTTTGTAGTGACCAAAAGCAACCACTGCAGCACCAATGACAGTAAAGACCTTCTCGCCAAGTTCACCTAATAAGTCATGCATAAAAAAGCCGGCAATAACAAGTATTAACAACCCCGTTAAGCCATAAACCGCAACACTGATGTTTTTGTGCTTTTTACAACCTAAAGTAAAAGCAGCCAAACTAATAGGTACAATACTAATGAGTAACATGCGATGAAACGCTTCGCCTTCAAACCAGATAGAAGAAAAGGTAGGGAATAAAATTAAAACAAGGGGTAAGAACAAACAGTGAAGCGTACAAAAGACCGATAACCCAATAGCCGCTTTATCACCCATCACTTGAATTTTCTCAGTGCGCATAACAATCCTTAAAAACCAACGTGGTTATAATATAACATAGCTATTGACTAGGTTACCAAGTATAAAAAAAGCGCCTTAAGGCGCTTTTTTTGGAGACTATATGGTGGGATTAACCCGCCCAAGTATCTCTTAATGTCACTGTGCGGTTAAACACGGGTTTGTCAGCTGTTGAATCAACATCTGGACAGAAATAACCCATACGTTCGAACTGAACGGCATTACCGGCTTCAAGCTCAATTAAAGCAGGCTCAACGACAGCGTCAGTTAACGTAACCAAGCTTTCAGGATTTAAACTTGCAGCAAAGTCTTCTTCAGCAGCTGGGTTTGGCACTTTAAATAAACGATCGTATAAACGCACTTCTGCTTTGATACCCTTCTCGGCTGATACCCAGTGAATAACACCTTTAACCTTACGGCCATCACTTGGGTTTTTACCTAACGTTTCATCGTCATAGCTACAGAAAATAGTGGTGATTTCACCATTTTCATCTTTTTCAACGCGCTCTGCTTTAATGACATAAGCACCACGTAATCGTACTTCTTTATCCAGTACTAAACGCTTGAACTTGTTATTGGCTGACTCTCTGAAATCTTCACGTTCAATGTAAAGCTCTTTTGAGAAAGGTACAGTGCGCTTACCAAACTCTTCGTTTTGCGGATGGTTTGCCACTTGTAATTCTTCAACTTGGCCTTCTGGGTAGTTTTCGATAACAATTTTAACCGGATCAAGTACGGCCATACGGCGCGCAGAATTGGCATTTAAGTCATCGCGAATACACGCTTCTAACATGCCCATTTCAACCATGTTATCCACTTTAGTCACACCAATGCGCTTACAAAACTCAACAACCGATGCAGGGGTAAAACCACGGCGTCTTAAACCAGCAATAGTCGGCATTCTTGGGTCATCCCAGCCTGCTACGTGATTATCAACGACTAAGGTATTAAGTTTGCGTTTACTCATTACCGTGTATTCAAGGTTTAAACGCGAGAACTCATACTGATGCGGGCGCGCTTCAATACTGATGTTATCTAAAATCCAATCATACACACGACGGTTGTCTTGGAACTCTAAAGTACATAAAGAGTGAGAGATATTTTCAATCGCATCAGAAATACAGTGCGTGAAATCATACATTGGATAAATGCACCACTTATCACCCGTTTGGTGATGGTGAGTAAAACGAATGCGGTAGATAATCGGATCGCGCATACACATAAAGCTTGATGCCATATCAATTTTGGCTCTCAGTACGCACTCGCCTTCTTTGAACTCACCCGCTCTCATTTTTTCAAATAATGCTAGGTTCTCTTCAACCGATGTATCGCGATAAGGGCTATTTTTACCCGGCTCTTTTAATGTGCCACGGTATTCACGCGCTTCATCTGGTGATAAGAAACAGACATAAGCTTTACCGTTTTCAATTAACTCAACTGCATAAGCGTAAAGTTGGTCAAAATAATTAGATGAGTAACAAATTTCGCCATCCCACTCAAAACCTAACCACTTAACGTCTTCTTGAATAGAATGCACGTAGTCGATGTCTTCTTTTTCAGGGTTGGTATCGTCAAAACGTAAATTACATTGGCCTTGATAATCTTGAGCAATACCGAAGTTTAAACAAATCGACTTAGCGTGACCTATATGTAAAAAGCCATTTGGCTCAGGTGGAAAACGCGTATGTGTCGTTTGATATTTACCGTCGGCTAAATCTTTATCGATGATGTTATAAATAAAGTTAGATGGGCGATTATCGTTATCAGCCATGAGGCTCGTATTCCTATTGTTACTAATTTCAGACATATCCCCAAATATGGGGATCTAAAGCGGGAAATTCTACCCGTTTAATGACGCACGTTACAGCTTTTCGGCAATTTTTTTAACTTAACCTTACCACTAAGATTGTTGTAAACTCATCTACAATCATTTTCTATGTATTAAGTTCAACATCTAGGTGCCCTGCTTAAAACACATTACAAGTTACCTAATTGCCTGCATATTACTTGTCATTGCGTCAAATAATTCAGCCCAGCACCCCAGTGTTCAAGCTGTATCTGAAATACTCAGTCAATTTGAAGTTGAACCTAACCCTAATGCCTCAGAATACGAAACGACTGATGATTCCGTTTTCAATACTTGGCTATTTTTTTCCAATCGACTTCCTTTAGCCAATCGTGCTACTCATACCAACAATGACTTTTTTGTTTTTAGTCGCAGTGTAAAAGCGATAAGAGCCCCGCCTTTTGTCCGATAACGGATAAAAAACGACATCATAGAGTAAAAGATAATTGCTATAAAAAATTGCAACTTTTCAATCTTTTGCTTTGCTTTTTATATTAAAAACAAAAAATTACATTCCATGTTATACATCATTATTGGTATCGCACTCATTGCGCTAGTGCTGATCATATTCGAAGAAGTTACCCATATTAATAAAGCTAAAAGCACTCTCTTTTTGGGATGCTTAGCCTGGTTAATACTCTACATTAGCTCTTCATCTATTGAAGAAACGCATTTAATCACTGAAAACCTCAATGAAAACCTACTAGAAATTGCATCCTTGTGGCTCTTTTTGATGGCCGCAATGACATTTGTCGCTTACCTAAACAGTCGTGGTTTAATCTCAACTTTGGTGCAAAGCTGGTTACCAGAAACCCTATCTGAGAGAAAGTTACTGGTTGTGCTGGGCTTTACTTCCTTTTTGTTCTCTTCATTGGCTGATAACGTCACGGCAACACTTGTTTCAGTTGCACTGATTACCCAATTAAAAATAGCGGCCAATAAACGATTAAAATACGCTGCGTTGATTATCTTTGCAGTCAACAGTGGTGGCGTGTCCTTGATTACAGGCGACGTCACCACCTTAATGATATTCCTTGATGGCAAAGTATCGATTATCAGTTTATTCCAATTGGTTTTACCTGCCCTCGCGGGGGTGGTTTGCCTTGCAATATTGTTATCAGTCAACATGAACCAAACGGTGCATTTAGTTGCTGAAAAATCCGAAATTGCCTCAGCAGATAAAGCCATTGGTATTATTTTCTTATCAACGATTATCACTACGCTGACCTTTAATGTGTTATTTCACATCCCGCCGGTGCTGACGTTTTTATTCGGTTTAAGTGTCATGTTCTTGTGCGAGCACTTTTTCCCTTGGCCCAAAACCAACCGCAATTTATTACACTATATCCGAGAAATAGAATTTGACACCTTATTGTTCTTTTTAGGTATTTTGCTAATTGTCGGGGCGTTGAAAAAACTCAATGTATTAGATGAAATTACCTTGCTGTACCAACATTTACCGACTTCAGTCGCCAACTATCTGCTTGGTATCAGTTCATCGTTGATAGATAACGTACCTCTGACCGCTGCAGTGTTAAAGGCGAATATTGAAATGAACCCTAGTGACTGGTTAGCCATTACCTATGCAATGGGGGTCGGTGGTTCGTTACTGGTTATTGGCTCTGCTGCAGGTATTATTGCCATGAGTAAAGTGCCAGGCCTTAACTTTGTCAGCTATTTAAGACTCTTTATTCAACTGTTTGTAGCCTATTCTGTCGGCTATTGGTTAAGTGTCTACATTACCCAGTAATGCAATGAAGTTTGGTATTAAGTCAGTAAAAAAGGCTTAATGGCTTGGTGCCAAACTTTCATTTTATCAGCCATTTTTATGCTCGCATGGGCAGGACTAGTTGATGGCAGTTGCTCAAGGTGAATAGGTGCTAACAAGGTGAGGTTTTGCGGTTGTACATAACGTTTAAAACTTTGCCAGGCTTTGCCACCGTTAAAGAAGATAGCTTTAATTTCAGGGTGATGCGCTAAAAACAAGTTGAAATCATTGGCCTCAATCGAGCTTTCTACAATATCCGAATCGAGTGAGTTTTTTCGCTCGCAACTGGCCAGCACGTCCCATAAAGCGACTTTTTGACGCGTCAATAATGAAAGCCTTTCGTGGTAAGGTAAATCTTTAGAAAAAACAAATAATTCGGCCATTATCGGCCAAAATGCATTTCGCGGGTGCGCGTAATATTGCTGCTCAGTTAATGACTTAACCCCAGGCATGGAGCCTAAGATCAAAACTTTAGCATCAGGCTTGGCAATATAATTAAAACTTTCACACAGGTTTGTCGTTTTTTGCTCACTCATGATCACCAAGCACCCTTTTTTTAATACGGCTTAAACCTACAGGCGTGATCCCAAGGTAACGCGCTAAGTCATTTTGAGTTATTTTATCTAACCAGATAGCGTGTTCTTTGGCTAATTGTATAAAACGTTGTTCAGCCGATAAGGTCAAAAGTTCAAACTCACGCCTTTCTTTTTTCATCGCAAATTTAAGTAAAATACCAACGAGTTCATTAGCAAAGGTTAAGTCTTTCATCCGTTGTGCTTCAATCAGAGCAAAGTCAATCGCCAGCACATGTGTTTCTTCTAGTGCTTGTAATGAGAAGCTGCTGATCCCTGAGCCAGCAACCGCTTGGACACTGGTAATAATGTCGTTATCGCCAATAAAAGATTTAATCGATTCGTTACCTTGTTCATCAAGATAAAAGCCTTTTAATAAGCCTGACTGCACATAAAATAACTGCTGACACGCTTCGCCTTGATGAAAAAGCACATCCCCTTTAGCTAAAACTTTAGCTTTAGCGTTTTGCTGAAAAAATTGAAAAAAGTTCATAATTTTAACTTGGGTTAACGCTCCGTATTAGATAGGTGGCTAGCATAACAGTCTGATTAATCTTTTCCATCGAACTAGGTATCAGACAACCATGAACTTGTCACAAAAAACCATTTTAATCACAGGTGCCACTAGCGGCATCGGGCTCGCTTTAACCGAGCAACTTCAAGCCAATAATCAAGTTATTGCCATTGGCCGAAGTGAATACAAGCTTGAACAACTGCACAAGCAATACCCCAGTATAAAATGCATGGTACTCGATTTATCAAGACATGATGCCATTGCCAACAAACAACAAGCTTTAAAGTCGTTTGGGCCGATTGACATCATCATCAACAATGCAGCTATTCAAAATACAGCGCATTTTACCGAGCAGTTAAGTGACAATTCAGCCAATCAAACGAGTATTAAGCTCAAAAAGATCAGCGAAGAAATACAAACGAACCTGACCAGTGTTTGTCAATTGACCGCTTGTCTATTAACTCAATTAATATCTGCAGCATCTCATCAACAACCAGGAGCGGTCGTTAATATCAATTCAGGCCTAGCGTTAGCGCCTAAAAAACAATCTGCCGTATATTGTGCAACAAAGGCGGCGATGAACCACTTTACCCTGTCTTTGCGCTACCAGTTAGAACACCACCCTGTAAAAGTCATGCAAGCGTATTTACCCCTGGTGGATACCGCTATGACATTTGGTCGAGGCAGTAATAAATTAACCTGCGAGCAAGCAGCAAATGCCATCATCAAAGGCATTGAAGATGACGTTTTAGATAATGCCATTGGCAAGGTTAAATGGCTAAAACGATTACTCAGATTAACACCCAACTTTGCTTTTAACATGATGAAAAACGCATAAGAGGATAACTAAATGCAACGCATAGCTCAAACCTTAGGATATGTCTTAACCCTATTATTTATCGTTATCACACCTGCAATAGCAGATAACACAAATACATTCACCGTCAATATCGACAATATCGATTATCAGCGCGGTGGCCATATTCATATGCTGGTATTTGAAGACAAACACTTTCCAATCAAACACGATAAAGCGACTTTGCATATCAAACAAAAGGCCGAACAAGGTGCGCAAACCTTTATGGCAAACTTACCGACAGATAAGCCGATCGCCATAAAAATTTGGCACGATGAAGATGACAATAATAAAGTCAGCAAGAACTGGACTAGCATATACCCTGCCGAAGGTTTGGCTTTTTCCAATAAACAAACCCTGGGCCTAACCGGGCCACCGAGCTTTAGTCAAAGTGCAATTACCCTCTCTCCTACTCAAGCGCCACTGACACTTGAATTGGTTTACCCATAATCAGCTTATTTATTAGAGGTTTATATGAAAGCTATTTTAAAAATTGGTTTAATCTTATCACTGCTATTTGCAAGCACCTTCATCATGATTAAAAGCTCAGGGGTAATGACTATCGAGGATATCGAGTACGCATTAAATCAAGCTCAATCAGCTAGCCCATGGCTCGTTGCTAGTATCATTATCGCGTTATTATTTGCTGATTTATTTATTGCGGTACCGACTTTAACAATCTGCATTTTAGCAGGTTACTTTCTTGGGCCGACAGTAGGCGCAGCGGCAGCAATAAGCGGGATCACGCTAGCGGGCATCGCCGGTTACCTATTGTCCATTCGCTATGGTGATAAGGTATTGGCCAAATTAATTCCCAACGCAAAAGAGAGAGCCAATGCAAAATCAGATTTTATAGAATACGGTACTGTGAGCTTGTTACTTTCACGGGCATTACCGATTTTACCGGAAACGTCGGCCTGTCTTGCCGGGCTTTGCCAGATGAAGTTCAAACGCTTTATTAGCTGCTGGTTAATAAGCGCAGTGCCCTATAGCATTTTAGCCAGTTATGCAGGTTCAATTAGTAATGTATCTAACCCCAAACCCGCCATTTTTACTGCAATTGGCCTCACTAGCTTTTTTTGGTTAGCTTGGTGGGTATTTACTTGGCAAAAGAAAAATAAACAAACGGCAATTAAAATAAAAAAGGCTTAACGGCTGACGTTTGAAAAAAGCGATGTTAGGAAGGAAGTAAGATAATAAATGGGTACTTTTAAAGGCTTTAAAAAGTACCCACTAAAGTTATTGAGTTAACCTTTACAGGTATTGTTCAACTAAAACTTCTGCAATTTGAATTGAGTTTGTCGCTGCGCCTTTTCTGACATTATCTGCTACAACCCAAAGGTTTAGACCTTTTGCGTAGCTGATATCACGGCGAACGCGGCCAACAAATACGTCATCTTTACCAGCAGCATCACCAATTTGAGTCGGGAATTCTGCATCATTAGCCAATATTGTAACGCCTTGCGCTTCATCTAACCAAGTTTTGACCTGTTCAATATCAAAATCTTCTTTCACTTCAATATGAATCGCTTCAGCATGACCGTAAAAAACCGGTACACGTACAGCCGTTGGGTTAACGCGAATAGACTCATCAGCAAAGATTTTTTGCGTTTCCCAAACCATCTTCATTTCTTCTTTGGTGTAGCCATTGTCTTGGAATACATCAATTTGTGGGATCACATTAAAAGCAATTTGACGGTCAAACACATGCGGTTCAACAGGTGTACCGGTTAACAAGCTAGTGCATTGCTTAGCTAACTCATCGATAGCTTGTTTACCTGCACCAGAAACAGACTGATAAGTCGCCACATTAATGCGCTCAATGCCTAATTTTTCTTGGATAGGTTTTAACGCCACTAACATTTGGATAGTTGAACAATTAGGGTTTGCAATGATGTTACGCGCTTTATAATCTGCAATTTTTTCACCATTGACTTCAGGTACCACTAAAGGAATATCATCTTTGTATCTAAATTCAGAGGTATTATCGATAACAATACAACCTGCCTTAGCTGCAATTGGCGCGTATTCTTTAGATACGTTACCACCTGCAGAGAAAAGACCAATTTGGCACTGACTAAAGTCAAAATCTTCAACACTTAATACATCAAGCTCTTCGCCTTTAAACTCAACGGTCTTACCTAAAGAGCGAGCACTTGCTAGCGGGTAAAGTGTACCAACAGGAAAATCTCGTTCTTCGAGTGTTTGGATAATTTGCTTACCAACTAGGCCTGTTGCACCAAGCACACAGACATCAACTGTCTTTGTCATTTTCTTTTCCTATTAGTTACTGGTTCTAAAACTCAGATCGATTAATTTGGTTTGATGTTGTAACGCTTCGGTGCTTACAACAAGTGACGTTAACTCACGTCTTACCGGGTAGCTTTTGCGCATTTTGGCAAAGGCTTTGGGGTTGGCTTTCATGCCTTTTCTAAACCAGACATCATCATTGCGTATGTCATAAACAAAACGAGTCAGGTTTCTTACTAAATTTTCATCCAGCTCTGTGGTCGCCGATAATTCAATTTGCTCAACTGGCATTTCGGGTAAAAAGTCATGCAAGCTAAATTCAGGCTCTAGCCCTAAAAATGAGCACAAGCTGTAATACAGCATTTCAGTACCGCGGGCTTTACCTTCAAGGCTGTGACCTGCGATATGCGGGCTAGCAAAGTCAACCAATTGCAGTAAGTCCATATCGATATTTGGCTCATTTTCCCAAACATCTAATACCACAGTAAGCTTGTTAGACATTTGCAAAAACGCCTTCAATGCCATGTTATCGAAGATCTCACCACGACAAGCATTAATTAAAATGGCATTTGGCTTTAACTGCTGGAACGTTTTTAAGTCGAATAAATGATGTGTTGGATGATCGCCATTGAGTGTAAGTGGCACATGGCAAGTGATGATATCGGCTTTTAAAACCTCGTCAAAAGTACAAGTTTTAAAATCATCATCGCACTTTGCTCTTACCGGATCATAAGATAAAACCTCACACCCTAAGGCGGTTAAACGCCTTACCACTCTCGAGCCAATTTGGCCAACGCCAACTACCGCCACTTGTTTGTCTTTAAGCTGAAAATTATCTTGCTGAGACAGGGTCAACATGCCACTTAATACATAATCTGCAACCGCATCTGCATTACAACCTGGCGCTGCTGTCCACTCAATACCCTTTGCGGTTAAATAATCAGTGTCGAGGTGGTTAAAACCGGCAGTTGCAGTACCAACAAACTTTAACTTATCAGCTTGGCTCAGTAATGATTGAGATACCTTAGTGGTCGATCGCGTTAACAATACATCGACACCACGTAATTGCTCAGCGGTAATTTTACTACCTGAAAAACGGGTAATGTGTCCGAGATTATTGAAAAACTCTTCAGCGTAAAGCAGAGAATCTTCAATCATGATTGACAGTTGTTGCGACAAAATAACAACCTTTTTGTGAATTATGCGTACAAGAGAGAAAAACAAAAAATCGGGCTTAGAGCCCGATTTCTATGACTGCTAACAGTCTAGTTAAACGACTAGGTTATTTTTCAAAGCGCTTGAAAACTAACGTTGCGTTTGTGCCACCAAAACCAAAGCTGTTAGACATAACAGTGTTTAGTTTAGCATCACGTTTTTCAGTTACGATATCTAAACCTTGTGCTTTTTCATCAAGGTTTTCTACGTTAATCGATGGTGCAATGAAATCGTTTTCCATCATTAATAAGCTGTAGATTGCTTCGTGAACACCAGCTGCACCTAACGCGTGACCTGTCATCGCTTTAGTTGCACTGATTGCTGGGTTGCTTTCAGATAAGACTTCTTGAATAGCTTCAAGCTCTTTTAAGTCACCAACCGGTGTTGATGTACCGTGAGTGTTCACGTAATCCAAGTCACCTTCAACTGATGCCATTGCTTGTTTCATACAACGCACAGCACCTTCACCACTTGGCGCTACCATGTCATAGCCATCAGATGTTGCACCGTAACCTACAATCTCACCGTAGATTTTTGCGCCACGTGCTAATGCGTGCTCTAACTCTTCAACAACAACGATACCGCCACCGCCAGAGATAACAAAGCCATCGCGATCAGCATCGTAAGTACGAGACGCTTTATCAGGCGTGTCATTGTATTTAGTTGATAATGCACCCATTGCATCAAACATCATTGCTAATGTGTAGTGTAACTCTTCACCACCACCAGCAAATACAACGTCTTGTTTACCTAATTGGATTTGTTCCCAAGCGTGACCAATACAGTGAGCTGATGTCGCACACGCAGAACTGATTGTGTAGTTAACACCTTTGATTTTGAAAGGTGTCGCTAAACATGCAGACGTTGTTGAAGACATAGTACGTGGAACCATGTATGGACCAATACGCTTTACGCCTTTTTCACGAAGAATGCGCTCAGATTCGATTTGGTTTAAAGATGATGCACCACCAGAACCTACAACTAAACCAGTACGCTCGTTAGAAACTTGATCATCAGCAAGACCAGAATCATCAATAGCTTGCTGCATAGCAATGTAAGAGTAACCAGCTGCTTCACCCATAAAACGGATTTGTTTACGATCGATATGCTCTTTGATATCGATGTCTAAATCGCCCCAAACTTGGCTTCTTAAGCCAACTTCTGCAAATTGCTCTGAGCGAGTGATACCAGAACGGCCCGCTTTTAGTGACTCTGTTACTTCTTCTTTATTGTTACCAATACTAGAAACAATACCTATGCCTGTGATCACAGCTCTTTTCATGAATTTCCTCACCGAAAGTGTCTAACATTGCAAGACGATAAAAACATGCCTTGCTTTTAATTCTATTTTTTACCTGCCCTAACATTAAAGTTTTATCAGCTCAGGTAAATTAATTGCCGCTATTATCGGTTAAAATGAACCAATTGACCAATGATATAGAGCAAAATTTTGTCAAAAATCGTCACTGCAGAACTAAATTTTAATGAATCAGGCACTCCAATCTCGAAAAAGTTCGATGATATTTACTTTTCTTTAGATAATGGGCTTGCCGAAACAGAATATGTTTTTTTACAAGGTAACCAACTTCAAACCCGTTGGCCGACATTTAGTGACGACAGATTTGTAATTGCAGAGACAGGTTTTGGTACAGGTTTAAACTTTTTGGCCGTATGCCAAGCATTTGAGCAATTTTTACAAGACAACGAAAACACGCAGTTAAATCACCTGCACTTTATCACTTTTGAAAAGTATCCACTGAGTAAAGAGGCGTTAATTCAAGCACTTGATAAATGGCCAACGTTAAAAAAATACAGTGAACCATTAATTGCACAGTATCCGAGTTTAGTTGAAGGCCCACACCGTTTGTGTTTAACAGACAAAATCACACTAGATTTATACCTAGGTGATGTTCTTGAACAAGCCCAACTGATTTCAAACAGAGAAACGGGCATTGTCGATGCTTGGTTTTTAGATGGTTTTGCCCCCAGCAAGAACCCAGATATGTGGCAACAGGCTTTATTTGATCAGATGGCGCGTTTAGCCAAGCAAGATTGTACCTGTGCAACCTTTACCGCTGCAGGCTTTGTTCGTCGAGGGCTTATTGAAGCCGGCTTTACCATGTACAAACGCAAAGGGTTTGGTCACAAGCGTGAAATGATTTGGGGCCAATATCTTAACAATGAAGATTTGGATAAAAGTGGCTCTGTAGATACACCTTATCAGGCTAAAAAACCCAATAAGCAGCAACAAACAGAGTTTTTACATCCTTTTATTGCTCAAGCAGATAAAAACAATAAAACGGCGACCATAGTTGGCGGCGGTATTGCAGCGGCGACCACAGCTTTTGCATTGGCTAAACGCGGATTTAAAATAAAACTGCACTGTAAAGAACAATTAGCTCAAAGTGCGTCGGGCAACAGACAAGGAGCCCTGTATCCCCTATTACAGCTTAACCACAATCACTTAAGTGAGTTTTACGCCAAAGCATTTGAATTTGCCATGCGCTTTTACCACCAACAAAAGCAAATGTTTGATTTCGCTTTTGATGATTGTGGTGTATTGCAACTCGCTTTTAATGAAGACAGACAAAGGCGTTTAGCACAAAACCAAACGCAAAGTATTTGGCCACAGAGTTTAATGCAGGCAGTTGATAGTGATACTGCCAATGAACTAGCAGGTGTCGATGTTGATACGCCAGCTTGGTTTTTCCCAACAGGGGGCTGGTTAAATCCGGGCAGCTATATTCAAGCACAAGTTCAACAGCTCATTGCCAATGGCCAACTCGAATTATTCGAAATGAGTGAACTTATCGACTATACGCAACAAGCTGACAACTCATGGCACTTGTGTTTTAAAAACAACGACGATGTAACAAGCTATCACACTGATTTAGTCGTTTTGTGCACAGGCTTTGAAACCGCTGATTTAATGCCAAAACAAGATATGCAATTACAACCGGTCAGAGGCCAAGTCAGTCACTTACTCACTGATGAAAAGCTCAACCAACTTAAAACGGTGATTTGCCATAAGGGTTATCTAACCCCTAACTGGCAAGACTTGCATTGTGCAGGTGCGAGCTTTTTAAAAGATATAACGAACTGTGAACCGAGCGAACAAGAAGATCAGCAAAATATTGAACAACAAATTCAATACTTGCAACAAACCGGGATCGCATTTGACATCGAACAAATTCAATCGAGCCGAGCTTCTATTCGCAGCAAGACATTAGATCACTTGCCCATTGCAGGTAACAGCTTTGTGCAGCAACAAATCTCTGAACAGTTTGCAGATTTGTGGAAAGGCCAAGCGATTACAGAACAAGCAGAAGTAGAAAAAAATCTTTATATCATTTCAGGCTTGGGCTCTCGTGGCTTGAGTTCTGCGCCTTTATTAGCTGAAATTTTAGCTGCGACAGTATGCCAAGAGCCACTGCCACTGCAAATACCAACCATTAGTCAATTACAGCCAAACCGGTTTGTCTTAAAGAAGATTAAAAGACGCGAGCACTAAACGATGAATAGAAAGAAAAAGATTTACACCAAGCTAAAAGCGAAGCAGAAAAAAGCGAACGCCAAAATGCATAAATCGAACAAACCTAAATATATCAGTAAAGCAGAAAGAGCTTTATTGGATGAGCAAGAAAATCAGGATACACTGAACGACGAACCTGAAGCCCAGTAGCATATCTAGCGACATGTTAGTGATGTACTCGATATTTCAGGTTCATAAAAACAATAACAATAAGAAGTAAAAAATGAACCTGATCCTCTCACCCGATTACATTCTGACGGTGTTGATACTCAATTGCTGCGCCATTTTAGTATTACTCGCCAAAAAGAACCGACTCAACAACGCTTTTTTAATTGGCTTTTTAGCGGCTCATATTCCGCTATTTGTATTTAGCTATTTGCATGCAAGTGCCCATTACCCAAGCTATTTTCCATTTATTGTAAAGCTGCTGTTTATTTGCATGTTTTTATACGGCCCTTGTATTTACTTATGGGCCAAAGAGAACTTTACTCCAAGTAAAAGCGCCAAAGCACTATTGGCCAATTATGCCTTACACGCAATTCCTGCAGCTGCGGTTTTAATTGCTTTAACCATTGACCCTAAGCTCGATTTATACAGTTTTTTTGCCTTTAAACTAATCGCTAAGTTACACCCTCTGTTTTACTTAGCCGCTAGTTTCTATTTGCTGTGGAATAAACAGCATGTACTGATGAGTGAATATGCCGATTGGCCCGCAAGACGCATTTTATTGCCCTTGTGCTGTATTAGCCTGTTCTGCTTTTTTATTGTTTTGGATGTCGTCATCATCCTTGGCTTTTTAGTGCAAGAGGCCTATGCCCTATCCTTTTTAATTTTGATCCGTGGGCTGATCAATTTAGGGTTGGCAGTCGGTATCATATTTGGTCCGTCTATCAGTGTCAGGCTGAACAGACAAAAAGCGCATTTAGCCCCTAGTGTTAGCGATACCCCAACATTAACAGATGATAAAAACCAAGAAACGAAACGAACCAGCCCTGCGGTTGCTCAAGCGGTATCCGAACAATTAAAAACGCTAATGGAGCAAGAGCAGCTTTATCTAGATGCTGATTTAACCATGCAATCATTGGCAGCCAAACTTGATATCAATGTTTATGTGCTATCTGAAGCGATAAATACGATAGATGGGATGAATTATTATCAATACATCAATCAGTACCGAGTGGCTCATGCTAAAAAGTTATTGAAAGAAAATACTGAGCTCAGTATTAAGTCAATTTGTTTTGAGTCTGGCTTTAACAACCGCACGTCATTTAATAATGCCTTTAAACATATTATTGGTTTAACCCCGAGCCAATATCAATCAAACCCAAAATGACCACAAGTCATCACATTTAAACAGAACTTAATGCGTTAACTTGCTTGCAGGTTAACGCACTACCCATTTCGTTGGTTTACCTTGATTGACAGTTATTAGTTAAGGATTAACCAACAATGAAAATAAACACCTTACTTTATTTAATTGCTTCAAGCTTTTTATTATCTGCCTGTGGTGGCGGTTCAGGTGGTGGCTCAAGTTCAAGTGCCAATACTCGAGTTACACCAACAGATACAGCCACGGCTACAGAAACTGAAACGCAAACAGAGACAGAAACTGAAACAACAACCGATACGGTGACAGAAACGGATACTCAAGTTGATAACGCACCTTTACAACTGACATCAGGATCGTGGCTTTATCAGGCAGAGCACTTAACTTTACAAGGTAATATCAACGAAACAGCTGACCAAGCAGCATCAGCTCAAGCTTATGTTGCAGGCTTTGCATCGGATGGCGATGGTGTCGATTTAACAAGTCCGTTTGAAGCGAAATCGCTTGAAATTAGCTATCGTGCCTCACAAGCGGGCTCAATCAGCTTATTTAGCAATGATGAAAAATTAGCTGAATTTTCATTATCACAAAGCACCGAATTTCAAACGGCTAAGGTTAATGTAGCACTAGGTGCTGAGCAAACCATCACCATTGGTTATGACCAAGACAACATCGACTTAGATTTAGATACTGTCACTGTTAATCCATATCAAGTACTTACCCAGGACTTTACAACAGTTGAGACAGTCTTTGATGCCGGTAGTGTATACGGAGATAACTTACTACTGACTAGCGAAGGTGAGCTGCTAATTTCAGGTGGTCTAAATGAAACTGATATTCTCTTTATGGCGACTGATGGCTTATCGCTGGAGCGAGATCTAAGTGGTGTGTGGTTAAATAACTTAGCCTTGCCAGTAGGCCTTGCACAAAGCAGCACAGGTATTATCTACTACACAGATTGTATGGCCAACCAAGTCAGACAAGTTGATGTATCGGGTAACGATTCATTATTGGCCGTTATACAAGGTTGCCCGGGCATGTTAGCAATAGATAGTGACAATCAAATCGTCGTGACCTCATTTAGCAATCACAGAGTTCACCAAATAACGCCAGAGGGTGAAGTATCAACCTTAATTACCGACAGCCGTTTTAGTAACCCTGCAGGTGTCGCATTTGATGAAATGGGTAACTTATACATTGGTAACTGGACAGGTGGTGATGTCTTTAAATGGGACGGTGAAACGCTAATTGAACTCGGTTCATTTGGCAGTAAAGTCAATCAAATCACTTACTCTAATGGCTATATTTATGCTCCATTAAGAGATGTTCACCGCGTAGATCGCATGGATTTAAATGGCCAAGTTAATACCTTCATTGGTGATGGCACAGCAGATTCTATTGACGGTGCAATTGAACAGGCACAAGTTCACGGCCCTTATGGTGTAACAACCAATGCTGATGGTTCTGAAATGTATATTATGGATCGCGACTCAGGTAAATTAAGAAAAATCACCCAATAATTAGCCAATCCACAACCTAAAAAGGAGCTCACGTTTAGCTCCTTTTTTTTGCAACATGACCCGTCCTGAATAAGGTTGACACTTTTCCAACTTCAATTTGGAGAAGATAATGAAACCAATAACTAAGCGTACACAAAAAGATTATTCACTTGCCTTTAAATTATCCGTCGTTGATAAAGTAGAAAAAGGCGAATGTACTTACAAACAAGCGCAAGACCACTACGGTATTCAAGGTGCTTCAACCGTTTTAACTTGGCTTCGCCGATATGGTCAACTAGATTGGAGTAAAGGTACTCCCAATCATATGAATGAGCTTCCCCTTATGTCTAAACCCAATGATTTAACACCCGAGCAAAAAATCAAAGCCCTCGAAAAAGAGCTAGAAGATACCAAGATAAAAGCACAATTCTTTGAAACGATAGTCGATGTACTTGATAAAGATTTCGGAGTACGTATCACAAAAAAGCAACGCAACGCGTTATTGAAGAAAAAAACATAACCAAGCTATCTGTCAGTAGAGCTTGT
>NZ_JABULX010000028.1 GCF_013328345.1 Marinifaba aquimaris | reverse complement strand
GAAGCGTTTAATTTTGCCTTTGATAAACCACAAGCCGAAATTACCAAACCGTGGGAAGTCTGGCCGATAGACCCAGCAATGCCATTGCCTGTATTAGATAATAAATACAAGTTTAATCGTATATTTAGGCAAATAACGTGTGGCTCGCCTATCTAGGCTTTTAATGGCTAGAACTTGTTAGGGATGTTTTTTATAACAATTTAAATTGGCTTTTGGTACACTGGGCATTTCGATAATGCTTATTTACTCATGGATTCGAGGAGCGTTTTAAATGGAGCATTTTGTATTATTTATTGGCGGTATTGCCTTATTCTCTTTTTTCGCATACTTCTATATTGGGCAGAGCAAACCTAAGCAAATTAGTCGATCATCATCCAAAAGAAGTAGCCATATTTATTCTGCTTATTCTGATCACTTGGCAAAACCTGTTATGCAGTCATCCCTATCAGAAGAGCAAGAGTTTGAATTTTGGTCAGCGGTTGTTAAAAAACAAGACCTTAAAGTAGAGAAGTTTAATGTACTAATTGATGCACATTTAGAGACCATTGATAAACAAATTAGTGCACATGATTTTCTTAACGCACTTGCAACATGTGAACAATTAGACCAAACATTTGATTCGTATGAGATCAAAGTTCGCATCGCTAAAATTTGTCTGAATATATCTAGGCCAACCCGAGCGAGCGAATTGCTTTATCAGGCCGTTGAGATGATGCCTATCAGTCACCCGCATTATTTAGAAACCGCTATTTTGTATTTAAGTACACGTTTGCGTTGTGGTCATATATCTAAAGTGGATGACTTTTATCAAGCACACATTACTAGCAACCCAAAACTCTTTTCAATCAAACATGAAAAGCTCGATGCATTGTTAAAGCGAAAGCAAATAATGCGCGAGCGTGTGATTGCGCTCTCTCAAGGTTATGAAAATGGGACCATGTCTTTTGAGCAAGTTATACAGGTGTGTGTTGATGAAAAATTAATTGAATGCGGCTTCGATATTCTTGATAAACACCAACCTCAGCTTTGTAAGCAGGCCTTCAATAAATGTTACCTTGCCCTTGCTTTTTCGATTCAAGATTACGAACTTGGCTTTAACGCGGCAAAATCATTAAAAAAAGCAAACCGACTGGATCATAACGTTTTTCAAACACTGATCATGCATTTGTGTTTTAGTGCTCAGTTTCAACAAGCTACAGGCCTGATGAAAGAGTATTTAGCTAAATTTACACAAGGCATTGAAGCATCACAGTTTGAAAATAGGGTGATAGCTCGATTTTTCCAAAACAATCACATCAATCTTAACGCATAGCCATGTTCGATTTAGTTGCTAAAGTAAACATTCACGTTCAGCAAATTAATAGTTTGTTAAAGCAAAGGCGCTTATTACAAAGTCGATTGTGTTTTGATGCTATTTCCTTAAAAAATTTGGAAATTCGTTTACTAAATCACGTGTATGCGCTGTCACCATTAATTTGTGTTTCTGTAACCGACTTAACTGATCTTGAACAAGCAGAGATTGTCTCAAAACTTGATAACTTGGTTGAAGATATACCGCTAGGTATTGTTTGTTTTTGTATTTTACTAAAAGCCCATCCTAATGAACGTTTGAGTTTTATTAAGCAGATACACACTGCGCCAGAATTTGCGGATTATTGGCCGTTGTTTGCCAGTTTGATTAAATTATCAGAACAAGAGCACGTTGATTTAACTGAACAAGTGAAGGCGTATCATTATCAAGAAGATAACGCACTCGCTATTTACCAAATTATGTTGCAAAACTGGCAAGCTGGCCATCTAGATGGGCATTTAAATAGTGCACATCATGGGCAATTTGAAGTAGATGGTTACCTGAGTAGTCTATTGCTAGCACATACTGAATTGTCTTTAGCGCCTTTTTATTTAAGTGACAGTGATCATCTTGCAACATACGCTTTGTTAAGAGGGCTTTTACAAAATAACCAAGATGCAAGAGCGGCTTTAATAAAACGCTTTGCTCAAGCAACGTCTATTGATCACAAAGCTCAGCTACTGAGTTTAGCGGGGTTAACAGACTCAGATACATGGTTAGAGCCCTGTTCCATTTTTTGTCAAAACCATCCCGATTATATCATCATGGTTTTACCTCACTTCCAACATAAGCAAATATTACCCTTGATCATTAAGCTGATGTCTTTGGCTCAGTGTTATCAGCAGGCTTACGCTATTTGGTTAATGCTTACTGATTATCCTTTGGTATTTGAAAGTGCTATTTCTCTAGTAGATAGCGATAGTAAAAGTGACACGCACAAAATGCCCAACATTAATCAAGCAGAACTTCACCGCCAACAAATTATGAAGAAGCCTGGAGACAAAATATTAATGGGGCAAGATTACACTGCCGACAATGCCCATTTGGTACTTCACGGAAAAGCGGGCAAAGCGGCTCAATTAGCTTTGCTGTCTAAGGTATCTTTTTCTCATGCATGTGCGCTTTTCGATCTTAATTTCAGTCACCTGCAGTGGGAAAGTCTTTTCAGCTCTTGGTTCAAAGTTAAAAAGAGAGGAACAGATTAATGTTGCATAATTTATCGCCATGGCAAGCTCAATGCTGTGACTCTTGGTCTATAGAAAAAGCACCTGCGATCACCGTGGTTGTCAAACAGAGCTTTGAATACGATGAGCACGGCGAGGTATCGTCTCTGTGTCCTTGCGAGGAAATTATCTTCGCTGATGAATATGCAGGTGAACCAGGTGTTTCATCGCTGACTGCTGCTAATGAAATGGTGCCGTTTAAAGCGGCTTTTGAATGTTATGGCCAATTTAGAGCAGAGTTACCCAAAGGAAAAGAAGCTAGAGTACTGGAAGTTGAGCTCGGATTAACAGCCGGCTTAAAACAAACGAATGACATCAAAAAGCGTTTACGTGTGGTTGGCGATCGTGTTTGGCAAAATTCGTTGTTGGGTAAAGTTGTTGGCGATCCTCAACCTTTGGTAGCCATGGATATACGCTATGAAAAAACATACGGCGGTGTGGATTTAAATAATGCAGATAAAATGTGTATGGATAACCCCGCAGGTATTGGCTTTAACTTAAAAAGTAAACAGGCTAAAGGTCTGGCGGTTGTCAATATTGAATATGCCGATCAATTTATTAAGCGTCCTGGTCAATCTATCAAAGTGGCCGGTTTTGGCCCCATACCTGAAATTTGGCAACCTAGGTTAGATAGGCAAGCTGAAATTGATCAAGCTGCAATGATAAATAGCGAGTATCCATTTAAAGATGCCCTTGATAAGCGCTTTTATCAATATGCACCTGATGATCAACAAATAACTGCCGATTTTGATGAACAATGGGTGTTGTCTTTGACGGGGTTTATCACAAATAAGGATTATGGTGATAAAACTGATATTTGCTTACCATACCAAGTTCCACAATTATCTGTTAAGCAAGGTGAGCAGCTTGCTCAAAGGCAAATGAAATGTGACACGCTTGTTGTCGATACGCCTAACCAAGCTTTTCATTTGTTATGGCGAGTTCAAATTGAAAAGAAAAAGCCTGATGAGCTTTGTGAAATTATTGTCACTGAAGCTAAGGGCAAACAAAGTTAATGAAAACATTTCAATATCACCCCATTGCATTTGTTAACGCTGCGGGGATGCATGCAAGTGCGTTTTATACCGCAATTGAAAATAGTATGTTATATGCCAAACCGTCGAAGTTAGATTTGTCTGGTTTTGGCGATCACCATTTACAGGTGCAACTCGAACCGCTCATTCCTTATGATAAAACAACGCGTTGTTTGCTTTTATTAGAGAATTTAATTGAGCAAGTTGTTGAGCGAGAAACAAACTTTGAGCACCTTGTAATTGTTTCTAATTGCTTGGCAGACGACTCAGATGCACTCTCCCATATTGAAAACCGTGTTAATCAACTATGGCCCAATCTCAGTGAGATTAAGTTTATCGACTCGATAAAATTGGATGATTTAGCGACACTTGACGATAACACGCTACTGCTGGGCGCGGACTCTTGTATTGATTTAGCTAGTATTGAATCTATCAGGCAGATTAACCCAATTCAAACGCAAAACGGGCCCTTGGGTGTGACAGTCGGAGAGGGCGGTGTTGCTATGCTTTTGTCATCTTCAGCTAATATGACTGCATCTTTTGATGAAAATGAAATTAGCCAGCAGTTAAACCTGATGTCAGTTGGTTTGGAAGATATGGTGATTCAAGCTGGGCAGCTATCAGAGCAAAGTATACGTAAGTGGTTTGGCACAACAGCCCATTTATACAAGCAAACTGATGATTCAGTGTTTGAACCTGATTTAATTGAAGCGCCGTGTTTTAACGCGATAGTGGGTTATTCAGGAGAAGTTGATTTATTAATGGCTCTGGTGCTGGCTGAATCTTATATACAAAACCCTGTTAAGCCAAAAGACAGGGTTTATATATGTCAGCACCTAGATGTGGGAATGCAACTTTTAAAGATTGAACCAACTAACCTAAAAACATATTAGCTGGAAGCTAATAGATCGTGCTCTTGAGCGTCTTGTTGAAAATCAATTTTAAAATCACCGTCGCGAGTAATGAAGAAAACCACTCTTTGCCAAGATTCATTCGACTTTTGTTTAGCTTGGTAATAAATATTTTCAATGGCTTCACAAACAGCCTTAGATACGTCTAATTCATTTACCTTTTGATTTTTACAAACAAATGATGCTTGCACTTTATCGTCAGTAGATTCTGGTTGAAAACTAACTTGAGCAGAAAGCCACGGCTGTTGGATACTTTGGTATAAGCTTTGGCCAATGGTTTGGTAATGCGATTGTAATTCCATTTATTTAACCTTTAATGAGTCCGTTATAGCCCCTTATATTATTATTTTGCTGGTTAAGTTCAAGCCATTTTTCGACTGTTATTTAATTGTGTTTACCGATTAAGGGACAGCACTATCACTAATATACCAGCACAAAATTGTAGACTTTGGTCTTATTTTTATTATTTCAATTTTATGACAGGCTGTAGTTGGTTCGTACAGCTCAATCCATTTATTAACAAGATCGTCTAATTAATAATCGAATAAGCTAAAAAAGTATAAATTCTTGGTTAATTACGTCTTAAAAAGTGAAAAAAATGCTGTTAGTCTTGATTTGCTATTTGTTCTTGCACTAGTCCGAAGCAATGTTGATGCATTTTGGTTCATAGCAACAATAACAATAATACCAAGCAAGATAGCAACGAATAAAAATCCTTGTTGTTCAGCAAAACATCAAGGGAAGGGAATAATTAAATAACAACAATTAGTAAAAGCCGGAGCATGCAAATGTCAGACGCTGTATATCCAGTACCTAGCCACGCGAAAGAGCGTGCACTTATCGATAACGACACTTATCTTAAAATGTACCAAGAGTCAGTCGATAACCCAGAAGCTTTCTGGGCTGAACAAGGTAAACGTATCGATTGGATCAAGCCATATACTCAAGTAAAAAACACGTCTTATGCTCGCGGTAACGTAAGCATCAAATGGTTCGAAGACGGCGTATTAAACGCATCTTACAACTGTATTGACCGTCACTTAAAAGATAAAGCAGATAAAGCCGCTTTAATTTTTGAAGGCGATTCTCCAGACGTTTCATACAGTGTGACTTACCAAGAATTACACGACAATGTTGCAAAATTAGCTAACGGCCTTAAAAAGCTTGGCGTAGAGAAAGGCGACCGCGTTGCTATCTACATGCCAATGACTTTAGATGCAATCTATGCGATGCAAGCTTGTGCTCGTATTGGTGCAGTACACTCAGTTATTTTTGGTGGTTTCTCACCAAACGCAATCGCAGATCGTATTGTTAACTCAGATGCAAAAGTAATTATCACAGCTGACGAAGGTCGCCGTGGTGGCCGTACCGTGCCATTAAAAGCAAACGTTGATGAAGCATTAGAGCGCGAAGACGTTAAAACTATTACTTCTTGTTTAGTATTTAAAAATACGGGCGGTGATGTTGAGTTCAATGCTGACGTTGACGTTTGGGTAGATGAGTTAACGGCTGATTTACCTGCTACATGTGAACCTGAGCCGATGAATGCAGAAGATCCACTATTCATCTTATACACATCAGGTTCGACAGGCCAACCTAAAGGTGTAGTGCACACTACAGGTGGTTACATGGTTTATGCTTCAATGACGCATGAATACATTTTCGACTTACACGATGACGACATCTACTGGTGTGCGGCTGATGTAGGTTGGATCACAGGCCACTCTTATGTTGTTTACGGCCCACTTGCTAACGGTGCAACACAAGTTATCTTTGAAGGTGTTCCAACTTACCCAAGCAGTGCGCGTATTGGTGATGTTGTTGATAAACACGCTGTAACTATTCTTTACACTGCACCTACAGCAATTCGTGCATTAATGGCTAAAGGTGAAGAACCTTATGCGACGAATAAGCGTGATACTTTACGTGTTATGGGTTCAGTAGGTGAGCCAATTAACCCTGAAGCTTGGAACTGGTACCACGAAAATATTGGTAACAGCAACTGTCCTATCGTTGACACATGGTGGCAAACTGAAACAGGTGGTATCTTAATCACACCATTACCAGGTGCTACAGACTTAAAACCAGGTTCAGCAACTCGTCCGTTCTTCGGTGTTAAACCTGCTCTAGTGGATAGTGAAGGTACAATCAAAGATGGTGCAACTGATGGTAACTTAGTTATCCTTGATAGCTGGCCAGGTCAAGCTCGTACTATTTATGGCGATCATGACCGTTTCGAGCAAACTTACTTCTCAACTTATGACAACATGTACTTCACAGGTGATGGTGCGCGTCGTGATGAAGATGATTACTTCTGGATCACAGGCCGTGTAGATGACGTATTAAACGTATCAGGTCACCGTTTAGGTACAGCTGAAATTGAAAGTGCTTTAGTTGCTCATGAATCAGTAGCGGAAGCTGCTGTAGTGGGGTACCCGCATGACATCAAAGGTCAAGGTATCTACGTTTATGTATCACCAGTAGAAGGTATTGACGCTTCAGATGATTTAACAAAAGAAGTGCGTAACTGGGTTCGTAAAGAATTAAGCCCTATCGCTACACCGGATATGATCCACTGGGCGAAAGGCTTACCTAAGACGCGTTCTGGTAAAATCATGCGCCGTATCTTACGTAAGATTGCTGCTAACGAGTACCAAAGCTTAGGCGATACATCTACATTAGCCGACCCTTCTGTAGTTGATGATTTAATCGAAAATCGTTTAAATCGATAGTTCCTATCAGGTTTTGAAAAGGCGCTTTAATAGCGCCTTTTTTTATGCCTGGATTTTGATGGCAGTTAAAACTAGTTAAAAAGGATAGACAAAGATAAAATAGCGAGATATCAAATTTGACAGCGATTTATCATATCGCCTCGGTAGTAAATAATGATCAAAGTAAAAAGAGGCCAATATAAAACGGCCGCAGCCCTTCATATCCTGACAAGAAACGAAAAGTTAGCAAACGAAATCAAACAACGCGCGGACAAAGGTGAGAGTTTTGAAAAGCTTGCTCGCCAGTATTCTAACTGCCCAAGTAAGAAAAAAGGTGGCAACCTTGGCGAATTCAAAAAAGGCAGTATGGTCGCTGCGTTTGATAATGCTGTCTTTAGTGGTGAATTACTCAAGCCTATTGGTCCGGTAAAAACCAAGTTTGGTTATCATATTATCAAAGTGCTTTATCGCACTTAGTCGCTAAGGGGAAAAATATGTCTGATTATCAATGGCACGGTATTTCACCTGAAGAGTTTATGAAAACTTATTGGCAGAAAAAACCAGCGCTACTTAAAGGTTTATTCAAAGACTTTAGCGATCCTATTCAACCCGATGAACTTGCTGGCTTAGCTGCCGAGCAAGAGGTTGAATCTAGAGTGATAGCCAAAAACGAAGAGAAATGGCATGTCGAACATGGGCCATTTGAGGATTACAGCGAATTTGGTGAATCTGATTGGACCCTTTTAGTGCAAGCGGTTGATCACTGGTGGGAAGAAGGTGCGGATCTAGTCGATGCATTTAGGTTTATCCCAAATTGGCGTATAGATGACTTAATGGTTAGTTTTTCCACACCGGGTGGTGGTGTCGGAGCACATCTTGACCAATATGATGTTTTTATCATTCAAGGGCAAGGAAAACGCCATTGGCGCGTGGGTGAAAAGCAACCAACCACAAATAAAATACCACACCCAGATTTACTGCAAATTGAAGGTTTTGAAGCCGTGATTGATCAGGTTTTAGAGCCGGGGGATGTACTTTATATTCCACCAGGTTGTCCTCACGAGGGTTATGCAATTGAAAATGCACTTAATTATTCGGTGGGTTTTAGAGCGCCTAATCAGCAAGATTTCATTTCGTCATTTGCCGATCATGCTTTAGCTGAAGAGTGTTTTAAAGCACGTTACACCGATCCTGACCTCGTACCTAGAGAAAACGTCGCAGCAGTTAGTGATACCGAGCAAGCCGCTATAAAATCATTAATGTTAGCTAGTCTAGATAATGAATCAGAGTTTCAATCTTGGTTAGGTTGCTACTTAAGCCAAGCCAAACACGACTTAGACATTCACCAGCCTGAACCTCATTATCAGATTGAAGATATCGACGCCATGCTGGATGAAGATGAGGTTTTACGGAAATTAGGTGGCCTAAGATGTTTAGTTATTGGTGGACGATGGTTTGTAAACGGTGAGGAATGGTCAATCTCAGCTCAACAAATTGATTTTGCGACTTATATTTCAAATCAACAAAACCTTGATGTTGATATGATTAAAAAGTATACAAAAACATTAGCTGATAAGGAACTATTAACTAAACTTGTGAATCACGGGTACATTTATAGTCTTAGCTAACTTTTGCCCGTAATGTGCAATACGTGGGGGGGAGTTAGTATGTTTCACATCGAGCACAATTCATGGCAGTCAAGATGCCAAGATATTCGACGCGTAAGAGAGTGCGTTTTTGTTTATGAATGTCGAATACCTAAGACTGTAGAATTTGATGCTGCAGACCCCCTATCTGAGCATGTGGTTGTTTATGATGATGAGCAGCCGATCGCAACAGGGCGACTATGCCCAGACGGCTATTTGAGTAGAGTGGCCGTCATACCTTCAAAACGAAAAACCCAAGCGGCAAAGATAGTCATTCAGCACCTTACTGATATTGCAAAGCGCAAGAAAATGGAAAAACTCATGGTTTCAAGTGATCTACTCCATGTCAGTGATATGTTGTCTCAAGGCTTTCAGCCTTGCAGTGGTGTCTATATGGAAGCAGGTGTTGCACGACAAAAATTTTCATGTCCAACTCATCAATTTTGTTCGACCTGCTGGGTGGCATGGCACTAGTTAATCACAAGATTTTTGAACTAAACTCCTAATGCTGAGCTATTCTGTGAGTTATTACTTTTTATGAGAAATCAGGAAGATAGATGACTCCAGAGCAAATTGTATTTGTTCAATCAAGCTGGGAAAAAGTGGTCTCAATTGCTAAAGATGGTGCCTAGCTGTTTTATAATCGATTATTTGAAATAGACCCTTCTACTCGGCAGTTATTCTCCAGTGATATTGACGAACAAGGCAAAAAGTTAATGACCGTTTTGACAACTGTCGTTCGAGGGTTGAAACGTATCGATCAACTTCAGCAAACCGTCTGGCAATTGGGTCGACGTCACGCTGTATATAAAGTTACCGACAAACATCACTCGAGTGTTGCTCAAGCGTTGTTGTGGACGTTAGAACAAGGTTTAGGCACTGCTTTTGATAAGCAAACACGGCAAGCTTGGACGGATGCTTACACGCTACAGGCAAATGTTATGAGGGAAGGTGCTAATCACCCTAATGCAAATTACGACGATTGGCTTGAGCAAAGTTAATCTGAATTGAGCTCATTCACTAAATCAAATAATTGGTGTTGAATGGCAAAAAGTGCAATATCGAGCTGTTTTTTCTTTTCGTATGTGTCGGTTAATGACGTTAACACAATCTCATTTTTTACTTCACCTACCATCATTTTATTTTTGCCGCTAACTAAACTATCGACAGCGCAAGCGCCGAGTTTGGTTGCCAAAACTCTGTCTTGAGCACATGGCGTTCCACCTCTTTGTATATGGCCTAAAATGCAAGGTCTGCATTCTATGCCAATCTGTTTGGTAAGCATGTCAGCGACCTGCTGAGCATTGCCAATAGGATGGTTTTCCGTAAGCACCATGATAAAGCTATTTTTCTCGTGCAGTTTCCTTGCCGCTTCTATGTGTGCAATTATTTCTTCTATTTCTTGATGCTCACTGAGTTTAGACTCAGGGTACATCGCAAATTCAGCCCCGCAGGCAATTGATGCTTGCAGAGCAATGAAACCAGAGTGCTGTCCCATTACGTCTACTAAAAATATCCTTTCCAAGGCATCAGCAGTATCGCGAATTTTATCAATGGCGCCTACTACCGTTTCTACTGCGGTATGAAAACCAATTGTATAATCTGTGCCAAACAAATCGTTGTCGATTGTGCCAGGTACACCAATAACGGGCTTATTCCATATTTGGCTCAGTACTTGTAAGCCTCTGAATGAGCCATCACCACCAATGACGATCAGCGCATCAATATCTAAAGCATTTAAATGATTTGCAGCAAGTTCAACATAGGAAGGTAGATGAAATTTTTCACATCGTGCACTTTTAAGTAGCGTTCCACCAAGATGGATCCCTTGATTAATAGCCGCATACGAAAGTTCAATAAATTCATTATTGATAAGGCCGTTATAGCCATGTTCAAAGCCCAACACTGAAATCGAGTAATGATTGGCAGCTAACACAATTGAACGCAAACAGGCATTCATGCCAGGCGCATCACCACCACTGGTTAACACGGCTATTTTTTTATCGATACACCTTCTCAACGTCCCAAGGAAAGCGTAGTTAAACACTTGTGCTAAAGCAAAATACAGTAAATCTAATCAACGGTTATTTGATTAAACTTACGGCGTACCAATATCAGTCGGTATCCCAAGAGTATGGCTGCTGAGGTTAAGCTAATTAACAGACCTGCCCAGTAACCTTCTAAACCCATAGACGCTGACGTAAAAACGGTCGTTTCAGCAAATAGGTAGCCTGAAGGAAAGCCAATGAACCAATAAGCAATGAAAGTTAAAATCATCGGCTTAGATGTATCTTTGAACCCTCTTAGCGCACCGAGTGCAACGCATTGCACAGCATCTGAAAATTGAAAAAAAGCAGCCCAAATGAGTATGGTCATTGCCATTGTGCTAACAATGACATCATCGGTGTAAATTAAGCTTATATATTCACGACCAATGATGGTTAACAGCGCTGTAATAGTCGCTACAGATAGACCTATTATTATGCCGGCTTTGGCAGCAATAACGGCTAATTGCTTATTTTGATGCCCAATATGCTGGCCAATGACAACGGTTGTCGCCATACTCAAACTCAACGGTAGCATGTACATAATAGCGGAGAAGCTTATTGCTATTTGATGTGCAGCGGCATACTCAGGACCAAATCTCGCTATAGCCAGTGCTACACCACCAAATAGTGCCACTTCAAAAAACATGGTTGCGCCTATAGGTAAACCGATTTGTAGCAAGTTCTTTAAGGTTGATAAACGCGTTCTTAGAATCGTTATTTTATTTAAGTAAGGGCGGCATATTCTGTGTCGGTAGCTCATCACAATCAGCATGATAAACATCATGTAATGTAATAATGTCGTTGAGATCCCGCAGCCTGCTCCGCCTAGTCCCTCAAAATCACCAAGACCAAATATAAATAGTAAGTTCAGTGGGATATTGAGTAAAAAAGCAGATATTTGCACCCACATTACTGTGCGGGTGTTGCCAATTGACTCGTTGATGACCCGAAAAAGCGCAAATAAACAAAAGCCAGGTAACCCAAGTGCTAAGTAAAATAGGTAGTCTTGAGCAATTGTTTTCATTTGCTCGTCAATGCCAAGTTGGTTTAAAACTAAAGGTGTCACCAACATAAGTAATGCTGCGATAATCGACATTGATAATGCTAACGTAATACCGTTACTGATATTATGGCTAAATTGGGTACGGTCTTTGGCCCCGAAATTTCTTGAAAGCACAGGTGATAATGCAATGATCACACCCAAAGCAAAAAGTGAAATAGGATGCCAAATACCTAAAGATGTGCCAATGGCAGCCATGTCGGTTGCACTATATTGAGATGACATTATAGTGTCTGTCGTGATCATACCTGCAAGCGCAAGTTGTGAAATAACAATTGGCCAAGCTAGCTTGGCAATTTTTTTAGATTGTTGAATTAACATCATCTAACAACCTTAGTTCCAAAAAATAAGAGATAAACATGTTCACTGGGATAGTAAAACTCGAAACACAACTGACAGAATGTGTAGATACTGATTATGGTAAGCGCCTATCAATCGTATTACCAGCAGACTATAGCCATGATATCGAATTAGGAGCAAGCATTGCTCTAAACGGTGCTTGCCTCACAGTTGTAAAGTGTACCTATGACCATCAACAACAAGCTTTGGTTTCATTTGATGTGATCCCAGAGACACTTAAATTAACCAACCTTGCCGATGTTGACGTTGGGGCTTGGATCAATATTGAACGAGCTGCAAAAATGAATGCTGAAATTGGCGGTCATTTACTATCTGGTCATATCCACGCACAAGCCCAATTAGAAAACGTAATTGAGCAGGAGAAGGCCTATTCACTGCAGTTTAGCGTACCCGAACAGTGGAGTAAGTACGTTTTGCACAAAGGTTATATCGGCCTAAATGGTTGCAGTTTAACGATAGGTGAGGTCGATGCATCGCGATTTTGGATCCACTTAATTCCTGAAACGCTCAGTATTACTAATTTTGATAAGCTCAAGACAGGGGATAAGGTCAATTTAGAAATCGATAGCCAAACTCAAGCCGTCATAGATACGGTTGAAAGAGTGTTAGCGAGCAAAAACCTTATTTAAATCACTATCTATCGTCGGTTACATCTAAATCGACGTGCTCTGCTGTTGCATCCAGCCTGAAATTAATGTGAATAGCGTTACAACAAACTGGGCAGTCTTCGTAGTAATCTTGGTCACCATTACTTGCATCAATTAACAAGTGAATATGGTGACCACAATGTGGACAACGCGTAGTTTTATCTTTAATCTCCATACGTTTCTCCTTGGGTTAAAACATAGGATAGAGTGGCATCTCATACAAACTGCTAATAACGTTATCAGCAGAATTTGCACTCTTAAATTATGGCCTTTATATAGCTATTTGCGTAGTTAGATTGCTAATAAGTAGTCAATCTCAGCTTGAGCGGTATGAACATATTCACCAGCAAATAAATTGGCATGGTTGAGAATATGATAAAGGTTATAAATTCGCTTTCTTAATTCATAACCATCTTCTTTAGATGTGACAGCATAATAGCCTTGATAAAACTCAGGCGGGAACTTACCAAATAATTCAGTCATGGCTAGATCGGCTTCGTAATCACCAAAATAGCAAGCTGGGTCGAAGATGAAAGGTTTGTTATGGGCAAATCCGAGATTCCCTCGCCACAAATCGCCATGCAGTAAACTGGCTAAAGGTTTACGTTGTTTTAAAAGCCTTTCGATGATCGATATGAAGTCTTTGATATGAGTAAATTGCTGGCCAGATTCTTTCAGTAATTCAAGTTGGGCTCCTATACGCTGCTCAGCAAAAAAGCGTGCCCAGCTTTTGTGCCATTTATTCGCTTGGGTTGTTTTACCAATAAAGTTATCGCGGTCCCAACCAAACATCTCTTGGTTATCAATTAGATGAAGACCTGCAAGTTGCTCGCCTGCTTGTTGCCAAGATGTATGATTACCATTGTCGAATTCATGATGAGTCAAAACTAAATAGGCAAATGATGACGTATGGCCAAAGCAGATGACCTTGGGTGTTTTTATCGTTTGTGTATGAGCAATTTGTTTGAGTGCATCGGCTTCACAGGCAAAATGTTCTTGGTACTGTTTATCATTGATTTTGATGAATAATTTGTGTGAAGTCGTTTCAAGTGAAAATGCTTGGTGTGAATCGCCGCCACTAACAGGAGATTTGCTAATTATTTTGAAGCTACTGCCTAAGCTTGCTGCAATATCTTCTTCAATACTGTGCCACATAGTGCTACCTAAGCTTATTTGACTAGTTTAAGTATGGATTAATCAGTGTTGGTTGCAACGTGTTTGATTAGTTCGACAACTGTTTTTTTAGATTTTTAAAAGTTTTCAGTAAGTTTTGTTTAAGAATTTTATTGGCCAACCAATTTGGAATGTCTCCTCCAGCAGAGCCTGAAACTTGGTAAGTAATCGTTAGGGCTTCATCGTTTTGTTCAAGCGTGTAGTGAGCGTTGAAATAGGGAATAGCAACGTAGTCATTTTCGTATATACCTGGCTCATCAAGGCGCCTGATGGTGATTGTGTAATGCTTGTCACTATGTTTTTGAATCACAGAGTAGGTTGCTAATTGCCTATCTTTTATTGGCCAAGGAGATGAAAAGTAAATATTAACCTTATGATTAAATTCATCTATTTGGTCAATAAGCTCGACGCGTTCACAACCCGCTATCCAAAGGTGGGCTTTATCTGTTGTCAATAATAAGTTAATAAAATCGTCTGCTGTTGCTGAGACATTGAGGACAACTTTGTATTGACGGATACCTAGGAAGTTTTTCTCTCCTTTGAACAACTTCAAACCTTGATGATGATATTTCAACTGCCAATCTTGTGCCCATGCAGGCAGTGCACAAAGCATAATAAAAAATACACATAAGCGCGTTGAAAATAGAGGCATCTTTGATATAGTGTGCGCGTTTTTTAACAATTAAAAAACATCTTAAAATTATTTAGGCTTCTAATCCATAAGAAGTCATCATACTTATAACTTTATTCACGTGGCGCTTGGTATGTGTCACCACTGAAAAATAGGAAGCATCATGCCTGTTATTACTTTACCTGATGGTAGTCAACGTAGTTTTGACAACCCTGTTTCTCCATACGACGTAGCTGCAGATATTGGCCCTGGTTTAGCCAAAGCAACTATTGCTGGCCGTGTAAACGGTGAGCGCGTAGACGCTTGTGATTTAATTACTGAAGATTCGAAACTCGAGTTAATCACAGCTAAAGACGAAGACGGATTAGAAATCATCCGCCACTCTTGTGCCCACCTAATCGGTCATGCCGTAAAACAATTATGGCCTGATGCAAAAATGGCGATTGGTCCAACCATCGATAATGGCTTTTATTACGATATCGATATGGAACACTCGTTATCTCAAGACGATCTTGAGAAGTTAGAAAAGCGTATGCTTGAGCTAGCGAAAAAGAATTATGAAGTTGTTAAGAAAGAAGTTTCTTGGCAAGAAGCACGTGATGTTTTTGAGTCACGTGGTGAATCTTACAAGATGGAAATTCTAGACGAGAACATTGCAAAAGATGATCGTCCAGGTTTATACCATCATGAAGAATACATCGACATGTGTCGTGGACCACACGTTCCTAATATGAAATTCTGTCAACACTTCAAACTAATGAAGGTAGCAGGTGCGTACTGGCGTGGTAATGCAGATAACAAAATGCTTCAGCGTATTTACGGCACAGCATGGGCAGACAAAAAGCAACTAAAAGCGTATTTAAAACGTTTAGAAGAAGCTGAAAAGCGTGATCACCGTAAAATTGGTAAAGCACTAGACTTATTCCACTGGCAAGAAGAAGCGCCAGGCATGGTGTTCTGGCACAACGACGGTTGGACAATTTACACTGAGCTTGAAAACTTCATGCGTAAGCAATTAGCTAAATACAGCTATGAAGAAGTGAAAGCGCCATTAATTCTCGATGTTTCTATGTGGGAGAAGTCAGGTCACTGGGACAAATACGGTGACATGATTTTCTCAACTGAATCAGAAAAACGCACTTATGCTGTGAAGCCAATGAACTGCCCAGGCCATGTTCAGATCTTTAATCAAGGCTTGAAATCTTACCGCGATTTACCTTATCGCATGGCTGAGTTTGGATTAGTTCACCGTAACGAGCCATCGGGCTCATTGCACGGTTTAATGCGCGTGCGTTCATTTACTCAAGATGATGCACACGTATTCTGTACTGAAGAGCAGATTCTTCAGGAAGTATCTGCATGTATTGAAATGGTTTTTGACACATACAAAACATTTGGTTTTGAAGATATCGATGTCAAATTATCAACACGACCAGAGCAACGCGTAGGTTCGGATGAAATTTGGGATAAAGCGGAAAAGGCTTTAGAAGAAGCGCTTGATGCTAATGATTTAGCCTTTGAGTTACAACCGGGTGAAGGTGCTTTCTATGGCCCGAAAATTGAGTTTACCCTTCATGACTGTCTTGGCCGTGCATGGCAGTGTGGTACGATTCAGTTAGATTTCTCAATGCCAGGTCGTTTAGGCGCTACTTATGTAGCTGAAGACGGTGAACGTAAAACACCAGTGATGATTCACCGCGCGATTTTAGGTTCACTAGAGCGTTTCATCGGTATTTTAATCGAAGAATACGCCGGTATTTTACCAACTTGGATTTCACCAAAGCAGGCCGTTGTACTGAATATTACGGATAAACAGTCTGATTTTGCCCTAGATGTGGTAGAAAAATTGAAAAAAGTTGGAATTAGAGCCCAAGCAGACTTGAGAAACGAGAAAATAGGCTTTAAAATCCGCGAGCATACATTAAAACGTGTTCCTTACATGCTTGTGACAGGCGACAAAGAAGTTGAGTCTGGCCAAGTAGCAGTTAGAACACGTAAAGGTGACGATTTAGGCTCAATGCCAGTAGAAGACTTCATCAAGCTAATTAGCGAAGAAGTCGAAAATCGTACAATTTAACTCTTTTGGAGGAATGAACCATAAAAGGCGCTAGAAATAACGCGGGCAACAAAGATAAAGCTCGCATCAACGAAGAAATTACAGCTAAAGAAGTACGTTTAATCGATCAAGACGGTGAACAAGCTGGTGTTGTTAGTTTAAACCAAGCTTTGGATAAGGCTGAAGAGAGCAAGCTCGACTTAGTTGAAATTAGCCCTAACGCGCAGCCTCCGGTCTGCCGCATTATGGATTATGGTAAGTTCCTGTTCGAGAAGAGTAAAGCTGCTAAAGAGCAGAAGAAGAAGCAAAAGCAGATTCAGGTTAAGGAAATTAAATTCCGTCCTGGAACTGATATAGGCGACTATCAGGTAAAACTGCGCAACCTGAGGCGCTTTTTAGAAGGTGGCGATAAAACCAAAGTAACGATCCGTTTCCGCGGCCGTGAAATGGCTCACCAAGACATCGCGATTGACTTAATGAAACGTGTAAGAGCGGATCTTGAAGATATTGCAACGTGCGAATCTTTCCCTAACAGGGTAGAGGGTCGCCAGATGATCATGGTATTAGCCCCAGCGAAGAAGTAGTACAGGTAACTAAAGTAATTAGAAAGCTATCTCTACTTGTAGAGATGGCTTTTTTAATTCACCTTGCTGCTAAATTTTAACTGACAATGCGGAGTTGCAAATGTCTAAAATGAAAACTCACAGAGGTGCTGCGAAGCGCTTCAAAAAAACTGCTAAAGGCGGTTTCAAGTGTAAACAGTCTCACTTACGTCATATCTTGACGAAGAAGAGCTCTAAGCGTAAGCGTCATCTACGTGCTAAAACACAAGTACACGAGAATGATGTTAAATTAATCGTTCGCATGATGCCATACGCGTAATAGAGGAGACTGAGAATGCCTAGAGTAAAACGTGGTGTAACGGCACGTGCCGCACACAAAAAAGTATTAAAGCAAGCTAAAGGTTACTACGGTGCACGTAGTCGTGTTTATCGTGTTGCTTTCCAAGCAGTAACTAAAGCTGGTCAATACGCTTACCGTGACCGTCGTCAACGTAAACGTCAATTCCGTCAATTATGGATTGCTCGTATCAACGCTGCTTCACGTCAAAATGGTTTATCTTACAGCCGTTTCATCAACGGTCTTAAGAAAGCATCTGTTGAGATCGATCGTAAGATCTTAGCTGACATCGCTGTATTCGATAAAGCAACTTTCACTGCTTTAGTAGAAAAAGCGAAACAAGCTCTTTAATTCTTTTTAGTTAAAGACATTAAAACCGCTTCCATCTTTGATGAAAGCGGTTTTTTTATGTCCAAAATTCACTTTCATAAGCCACTTATCCAAATTAACTGTTAAAACCTTTGTTTAGCTACGTTTTTTTTACTTTCTATACCTAGTCAAACAAGCATCTGCATAATTTTTCAGGTAGAATTGCCGGACATTTTCTCTTTTAAAAATACAACGAAATAACCTGATTTTGTTGTAGCAACGAATTATAAACTTAGGATCATCAATCTATGAATTTAGAAGGTATTGTATCCAGCGCAAAAGACGCCATTGAAGCTGTCTCTGATCTTGCCGCTTTGGATGAAATCCGTGTCCAGTATTTGGGCAAAAAAGGTGAATTAACGCTACAAATGCGTGAATTAGGTAAATTGCCACCGGAAGAAAAACCTAAAGCGGGTCAACTTATCAACCAAGCTAAACAAGAAGTTCAACAAGCACTAAATGCGAAGCGTGAAGCGATGCAACAAGCTGAACTTAATGCAAAATTAGCACAAGAAACGATTGATGTGACACTGCCAGGTCGCGGCACTGAAATTGGTGGTTTACACCCAGTGACTCGAACGATTGAACGCATTGAAGGCTTTTTCTCTGAACTTGGTTTTCAAACGCGCACCGGTCCTGAAATCGAAGATGATTGGCATAACTTTGACGCGTTAAATATTCCAGATAATCACCCAGCACGCGCCGATCACGATACGTTCTACTTCAACCCTAAGCTTGTTTTACGTACTCAAACTTCTGGTGTACAAATTCGTACGATGGAAGCTGAGCAACCACCATTACGCATTATCTCTCCAGGTCGTGTATACCGTAACGATTACGATCAAACACATACGCCGATGTTCCATCAGGTTGAAGGTTTAATGGTTGATAAAAACGTTAGCTTCTCTGAGTTAAAAGGTATTTTGCACGACTTCTTAAACAACTTCTTTGAAGATGATTTAGAAGTGCGTTTTAGACCTTCATTCTTCCCATTTACCGAACCTTCAGCAGAAGTTGATGTTAAAGGTAAAAGCGGAAAGTGGTTAGAAGTATTAGGCTGCGGTATGGTTCACCCGAATGTACTTCGTTCTGTGGGTATTGATCCTGAAGAGTACACTGGCTTTGCTTTTGGTATGGGTGTTGAGCGTTTAACAATGTTGCGATACGGCGTAACAGATTTACGTTCATTCTTCGAAAATGATTTACGTTTCATCAAGCAATTCAAGTAAGTAGGGGATTTACAATAATGAAATTTAGTGAAGCTTGGCTACGCGAGTGGGTAAACCCTGAAATTACCAGTGATCAATTAGCCGAACAAATCACCATGGCGGGTTTAGAAGTTGATGGTGTAGAAGCGGTTGCGGGTGATTTTACTGGCATTGTTGTTGGTGAAGTTGTTGAATGTGGCCCACACCCAGATGCAGACAAACTGCAAGTGACCAAAATTAATGTCGGCGGTGATGAACTGTTAGATATTGTATGTGGTGCGAAAAACTGTCGTCTAGGCTTAAAAGTGGCGGTAGCAACGGTAGGTGCGGTCCTTCCGGGTGATTTTAAAATTAAGAAAGCCAAATTACGCGGTGTACCTTCACATGGTATGTTGTGCTCTGAAGCTGAAATGGGCTTACTCGATGAAGCGCCAGGTATCATCGAATTACCAGCAGATGCACCAATTGGCACAGACATTCGTGACTATCTAAAATTAAATGATGTTGCGATCGAAGTTGATTTAACTCCTAACCGCTCTGATTGCCTAGGTATCCGTGGTTTAGCACGCGAAGTAGGTGTTTTAAATCGCATCGATGTAACTACGCCAGAAGTGACTGCAGTAGCGCCGAGCATTGATGATCAAGTTGAATTAACACTGCAAGATGCACAGTCATGCCCTCGTTATTTATCACGTGTTATTAAAGGTGTTAACGTTCAGGCGGTTACGCCATTGTGGATGGTAGAAAAACTTCGTCGTTCAGGCATCCGTTCTATTGACCCAGTTGTCGATGTAACAAACTACATCTTATTAGAACAAGGTCAGCCAATGCATGCCTTTGATTTGTCTAAAATTGAAGGTGGTATTGTTGTACGTAAAGCTAACACTGACGAAGCATTAACGCTTTTAGATGGTACTGAAGCTAAGTTGAAAGACAACACATTAGTGATTGCTGATCAAAGTAAAGCACTTGCAATGGCAGGTATTTTCGGTGGTCAAGATTCTGGTGTGACAACTGAAACACAAGATATATTGCTTGAAAGTGCTTTTTTCGCACCTGATGCGATTAAAGGTAAAGCTCGTCAATATGGTTTACACACTGATTCATCTCATCGTTTTGAACGCGGTGTTGATTACACGTTACAGCGTGAAGCAATAGAACGTGCTACGGCTTTATTACTTGAGATTGTTGGTGGTCAAGCAGGCCCGGTGGTTGAAGCAATAAATGAAGATGCACTACCAACAGCAAAATCAGTTACTTTACGCTCTGCGCGTTTAGAGCGCGTGCTAGGTGTTAGTTTAGAAACACAAACCGTTACTGAGATCTTAACGCGCTTGGGCTTAAACCCAGAAGTAGCAGATGGACAATGGCAAGTAAGTGTACCGAGCTATCGTTTTGATATTGCTATCGAAGAAGACCTGATTGAAGAAGTTGCACGCGTTTATGGTTACAACTCAATTCCTGATGTTGCTCCAAAAGCCCGTTTAACTATGTCTGGTAAAAAAGAAAGGGCGCTTGATGTAAAACAATGTCGTCGTTTATTAGTGGCTCGTGGTTACCAAGAAGCGATTACCTATAGCTTTGTTGACCCTAAAGTACAAACCGCTTTATATCCAGAGCAAGAGTTCTTATCACTACCAAATCCAATTTCAGCTGATATGTCAGCGATGCGTTTAGGTACTTGGCCTGGTCTAGTTTCAACGTTGGCATACAACTTAAATCGCCAACAGACGCGCATGAGTTTATTTGAAACAGGCTTAAAATTTGTTCCAGACAGTGATGCTGAAAACGGTGTGCGTCAAACACCTGTCATTGGTGGTGTGATTTGCGGTAGTCGTAATGGCGAACACTGGACGCTAGATAGTGCTGCAGCAGATTTTTACGATGCAAAAGCAGATGTGGAAGCTTTAATTTCACTTACTGCTGATGTTGCAAGCTTTGAATTTAAAGCAGCAGAGCATAGTGCCTTACATCCAGGCCAAACAGCAGGTATATACCGAAATGGTCAGCTCATTGGTCATGTAGGGGCAATGCATCCTCAAGCTTATAAAGCCTGTGGTATTAAAGGTAATAAAGTTTTCTTATTTGAAATTGAACTCGATGCCTTATTAGCATTAAAAGTACCAGAAGCTCAGCCTGTTTCTAAATTCCCTGCTAACCGCCGAGATTTTGCTTTTATTGTAAAGAATGAGGTAAAAGTAGGCGAAATTCTTGATTTAATTCAAAAAGTTGGCACAAATGATTTGGTTGACCTAAACTTGTTCGATGTATACCAAGGGCAAGGTGTTGAAGACGGATTTAAGAGTGTTGCAATTGCTGTAACATTACAAAACGTTGAACGCACGTTGGAAGACAGTGACATCACAGCCATCACAGACAAAGTGATTGCTGAGGTTGAACAAGTATTTGAAGCAAAATTAAGAGAGTAACTATGGCTCTAACCAAGGCTGAAATTGCTGAACACTTATTTTTAAAGCTAGGTTTAAACAAAAAAGACGCTAAGGATATTGTCGAAGCTTTTTTTGAGGAAATAAGACAAACTTTGGAAGATGGTGAACAAGTCAAATTATCTGGCTTTGGAAATTTTGATTTAAGGACCAAGAATGAACGACCGGGGCGTAACCCTAAAACGGGTGAAGATATACCTATATCTGCCCGTCGTGTTGTAACATTCAGACCTGGTCAAAAATTAAAAAACCGTGTCGAGAATGCGCCACCTGCTCAGGAAGAGTAAGATTAAAAAGCCAGCTTTATAGCTGGCTTTATCTTTGTAAATGAAAAACTTAATTATATTACGTGGATTACCTGGTTCAGGTAAAACTACGTTTGCCGAATTACTCGGCGGTAAAATTTGTAGTGCCGATCATTATTTTTATGTTGATGGCCAATACCAATTTAATCCTGCCAAACTCAAACAAGCTCACCACCACTGTCAGCGCAACTGCCAACATTTTATGCAATCTGATGAACCGTTAATCATCATTGCTAACACTAGTTGTACAGAACGTGAACTCAAACCCTATTACGATTTAGCTAAACAATATAATTATCGTGTTCATTGCATGGTGATGGAAAATCGTCATCAAGGTGAAAACACGCACCAAGTACCATCGGATGTTTTGGCAAGTATGAAAAAAAAGCTAAAGCGAAATATATTAATTGATTGAATCGATGAATGAATTTCTAACCCTATTACCTCCTATCGTCGCCATTATTGTTGTGATGTGGCGAAAAGAAGTGAGCATTGCATTAATACTGGCAATTGTTACATCTGAAATGTTGCTGATTTGTCAGGACGATCCAAGTCGCGTATGGCTATCGATAACTAATAGCTTAGATCGCGTGGTTACAGTATTTGAAAGTGCAGGGAATACCCGCATTGTATTATTTAGTTTGATGATTGGCGCGTTAATGGCGCTTATGCGCTTCAGTGGTGGCGTTATTGCTACTGTGAAAGCAATTGTTGATAAAGGGTTTGTTAAGAATAAACGTCAAGCTGGTTTACTCAGCTATTTTGTGGGCATTGTTGTTTTTGTCGAATCAAATTTAAGCATGTTAACTACCGGGGTACTGTCTAGAGGGTTATTCGATCGCTTTGGCATCAGTCGAGAAAAACTGGCTTATATTGTCGATAGCACTTGCGCACCTGTTTGTATTTTATTGTGCTTGAACGGTTGGGGCGCTTATGTCCTCGCTTTATTATCAAATTACCCATTCGAACCCACAAGTTTAGAAATATTACTTGGCGCTATTGCGTTAAATTTTTATCCAATTCTTACTTTAGTTATGGTTTTGTTTTCAATCATCACCGATAAAGACTTTGGGCCGATGACTAAAACTAAACCGGTTAGGTTAGAAAACAATAATTTGAAGGAGTCATCACAAAGCCTACCTAAGGTGAGTGATAACAAAAAAATGCTGATGTTTATTGCGCCTCTTATTACCTTGGTTATAGGTATGGTAACTGTAATGTTATGGACTGGCCAAGGGCAGATAATTAAAGGCTCCGGCTCTCATGCAATATTTTATGCAACTGCACTGGCGTTATGCGTTGTGATTTTATTGATGTTATTAAATGGTTTTAAACAACAACAAGTGCTTAAAACAACGTACCAAGGTTTTGCCGAATTGATGCCTTTAGTGATTATCTTAGTTTTGTCTATAGCACTTGGCATGAGCTTAAAACAACTCGGCACTGGGGCTTATTTAGCGTCAGTTATGTCAACGTACTTACCCGTATTTATTATTCCAGCTTTAATTTTTGTAATAGGCGCACTCATGTCCTTTACAACAGGGACGTCCTGGGGCACATTTGCGTTATTAGTGCCGCTGGGCATGCCTATCGCGATGGAAATGGGCTTGCCCCCACAGCTCATTTTAGCTGCGGTTCTTGGTGGCGGGATTTTTGGCGATCATTGTTCACCATTGTCTGATTCAACCCTGATGGCATCTGTTGCATCTGGCTGCGATTTATTTGAGCACGTCAAAACGCAATTGCCTTATGCACTGAGTGTGGGTGCAACTACTACCGTACTTTATTTAATTACAGGTTTTTTTATATAAATGGAACAAGATTTATATGTAGGGATTATGTCTGGCACCAGCCTAGACGGTATTGATATAGCCCTTATCTCGATGAAAAGAGATACACCTTCGACATTTGAGAGTATTGCTAATGCTAGCTTTGATTTTGATGAAGACCTTCGAAGTGATTTGATTAAGCTGTGCCAAAAATTATCGAGTAACTTGGAAAAACTAGGGGAAATCGATCACAAGTTAGGTCTGAGTTATTCCGACGCAGTCAATCAATTTTTGAAACAACAAAACCTATCACCAAATCAAATTAAGGCAATTGGGTGTCATGGACAAACTGTTTTTCATCATCCAAATGGACAGTATCCTTTCAGTATGCAACTAGGTAGTGCCAGTGTGTTAGCGGCTCAAACAAATATTGATGTAGTCAGTAATTTTAGAGCGATGGATATGGCGCTAGGTGGCCAGGGCGCTCCCCTAGTACCGGTTTTTCATAGAGAGTTATTCCGAGAATACTTAGCGATAGCTACAGGTGATGTGGCTATTTTGAATATAGGTGGTATTGCAAATATCAGTTTATTAAAAAAAGAAGGTAAAGACTTTGGCTATGATACTGGGCCAGGCAATGTACTGATGGATTGCTGGATACAACAACAACGCAATCAAAAGTATGATGATAATGGCCGCTGGGCTGACTCTGGTAAGGTGAATCAAGAATTATTAGCTGGATTATTACAAACGCCTTATTTATCGCTTGGTTACCCGAAAAGTACAGGGCGGGAACTATTTAATGCCCAGTTCATTGCCAAAAATATCTCAAAATTTAATCATATTGAGATAGAAGATGTACAGGCAACTCTGTTAGCATTTACCGTATTAACCATCAGTGAGCAAATTCAGCAACATAATGTATCAGATGTGATTGTTTGTGGTGGAGGCGCTCATAATCGAAGCTTGGTTAATCAATTAAAGGAAGCATTAACGGCTAATCTGATCATTAGCGACATGTTAGATTTTGACGCAGACTATATTGAAGCGATGGCATTTGCTTGGTTTGCTGCTCAAAATATTAGCAATCAGCCGTTAAAATTGAAAAAAGTTACAGGAGCAAAGGCCGAAGGGATTGCAGGTCAGTTAACAAAATGTAATATTTAAGTTAACACTGTAGTAGTATGTGCCAATAATAATGAAAACAATAAAAGGCTTATTCATTCTATTCTTTACTTTAGCATTCAGTTTTACTGCTAAAGCTGAAGAAGTTTTACTTGCCACGATAGATGTTGATGTTCAACACGATTATCAATCTTTTCTATCTGGTCGAGATCCACTTACCATCAAAGACTTTTCTGGCGACTATTCAAGACGAGATGTCGCTGAAATCATTCTCATGCAACAAGCTTTATCCATAGGCGGTTTGAAGCAAAAGCTCGATTTTAAAGTAGTACAAGGTTATGACCACTCACTACAACTTGTCACCGCTGCGGTTGCTGTTATCAGAGGATCACCGCTTTGGGGTGCCGACGCGAGCCGATATCCAGAACAATTGTATATCTCACAAAACCTAGTTAAACCCGGTGAATTTAACGTTGGCGCTTATACTCGAAAAGCAAATACTATCGCATTGGGCAGTAATGACTACGCTAGTTTAACTCAACTCACCGCTGTATCGAGTCGAAGTTGGGTAATTGATTGGCGAACGTTAAAACGTATGAAGATGCATCAAGTCATAGATGTGCAGACTTGGCCGAAAATGGTTGAATATGTAGCTACGGGAAAAGCTGATTTTACGTTAGCACCTTTTCAATCAACACCTGATATGTCGTTAACGGTTGGCGATCACACGCTGATCCCGATCCCAAATGTCAAGGTGGCATTATATGGTTCAAGACATTGGATTGTGTCTAAACAGCATCCAAAGGGCGAAGCTGTATTCAAAGCATTAAGACAAGGTATAGCTGAATTACTTGAAGCCGATACTATTAATCGTGCTTATCAAGAGTCAGGCTTTTATCATCAAAAGACGCTCGACTGGCCATCAATAAGCCCTAAAAAAGGATAAAAAAAACCCGAACAGCTTTTCCGTTGTTCGGGCTAGGGGTGTGGCTCATGGGGTGAGCCTTTTGCGCTAACAAAACTTAAGTAAACTTGATTAAGTGATTAAATATTAGTCGAGTCATTGTGAAAATAAAGGTGATTTAACAAGCGGTTACCCGTTAATTTATTGCAAACTATTACAACTAAAGCCAAGCTGGTTAACGAACCTTGGTCAGTTTTGATAAGTCATTGTTGTGTATTAGCTTTTGAGAAATAAATATAGTTACAGGTTAATTGCTAAACTCTTTAGTATAAAAGGTTATATAAATTAAAATTTATATAACCCATCTTTTACTAAATCTCTAGATAGTTGATTTTTAAGCCTATTCCCTAGATTTTTAACAAATCCCAATACTTGATTTTGGTAACAGACAACGGCTTCTCCTTTGTCTATTTCAACTGTTTCTGGTCTTAAATCTTGCCCCATCAAATATTGCTGAGCATCCGATTCAGTTAAAATTTGTATTTGTTTTTTGAAATGGCGGCCAAAAGCAAGAGCAAATTGATGATCAAGCTTAAACCCTTTTTTGTGTATTTCAGCTAATTTAACACCAGAACGGTTTAATTTTATTTTTGCCGCAATTGGCTCGATTCCAGAAGGAAAATACCAAATTTCTTGATTACGCGTATAAAGCTCATCGCTATTGAAATAATCGAAGCCAAATTGGCTATTAATAAACGATAAAAACGCTTTGGCGTCTTTATTCGGAAGTGCTTGGTAAGGGAACTTACCTAGCTTTTTAAATGGATTGGCTTCTGTTTGCTCGACGGATGAGCGTTTTTTGATTTTAGCGACAAAAAAGCCTTCTGAGTCATAGATTTGTGGCCATACGTGTAAAAAGCCTTGTTCAGTTAAGCAGTTTTCAGCACCATCAAATAAATCCCCAAGCGGTATAAACTCTACTGCATCTTCAAAGGTTGCTTTTAGTTTCGTGCAGATAGCTTGGTTTTCAAATGGATTTAACGTACACGTAGAATAAATGAGCTCGCCACCAACCTTTAGCGCATGAAAGGCTGATATCAACAGATCAATTTGAGTCTCAGCAATAGCGTGAACCGATACTTCAGTCCAGTTCTTCATTGAATCAGGATCTTTTCTGATTGTGCCTTCACCCGAGCAGGGGGCATCAAGCAAAATACTGTCAAATGTCTCAGTTAGATGTTTGAACATTCGCCCATCCATATGAGTAATGGCAGTATTGGTGACCCCACAACGTTGAATGTTGGCTGCCAATACCTTTGTTCGTGAACTCGAAAACTCATTAGCAACTAACAGGCCTTGGTTCTTCATCAACGCCGCTAGCTGTGTTGTTTTAGACCCGGGTGCGGATGCGACATCTAGTGCCGTTTCAATATTGGAGTTATCCTTGAGTAAGGCTTGTGGCGGTAACATTGAACTCGCTTCTTGGATATAAAACAAACCAGTGAGGTGTTCGAAGGTATTACCCAGCGATATTTCAGCTTCTTGTTCATTATAACGCGTTAACCAAAAACCAGATTCACACCATGGTATAGGCGATAGTGTCCAATCTCGTTTGGCTGCAAGTGCTTTAAAATCGGCTATTGATATTTTTAAGGTATTGACTCTGATGCTTTTTCTTAAAGGCTTTTGACAATATGCTAAAAAGTCTTCAAGGCAAAGGTGCTCGGGTACATGAGGGCGAATAAAGTCAACAAAATGTTGTGGAATATAGGCGTCAGCCATGTTCAAACTCAGTGAAATTTTTTGCGCACTTTAACACAAAACAAAAAACCGAGCCAAAGGGCTCGGTTTTAAGTGCAATCAATAATAAGGGGGCGCGAAGTTTAACCTTCTATTTGTTTTTGCCCTGAACTGATTTTGATAGAGCGAGGTTTAAGTGCTTCAGGTACTTCGCGCTCTAACTCAATATGTAATAAACCGTTCTCTAGCGCTGCTGAGTTGACTTTTACGTGGTCACCCAATTGGAACTTACGTTCAAAGTTACGCTCAGAGATGCCTTTATGTAAAAATTGGCGGTTATCTTCAACTTCAGGTTTAACGCCTTTAACAACTAAGTTGTTTGCTTCAACTTGGATATCGAGTTGTTCTTCTGTAAAGCCTGCCACAGCCATTGAAACGCGATATAAATTCTCGCTGATAAGTTCAATGTTGTATGGAGGGTAGCCGTTTGATTTTTCTTGACGGCTTGCATTGTCAATCATGCTAGCTAAGTGATCAAAGCCAATGAATGAACGGTATAGTGGAGATAGATCTAAATTACGCATAATACATATCCTATTTTTAGCAATATGAGCTTTTATTGCTCAACCTTCGATTTCGACAGGTCTTTAGTAGCGAATAAAAACTAAAAAGTTTATAAAGTGCCTTCTAATCTTAGACAGGCGTTTTATCGTCCTAGCGTCTCTAGCAACGATAACTAATAGATAAGAACGCACTTTAATTTTTCAAGAGAAAAAATATAAAAAACTAAAAATAAAATATTAGGTTATTGTTTTTAATGATTTTATTTTTATAAATTTATTTTTCTATTTTCAATATGCTCAATTAGTAATGCTGAAATTGCTTGGTGCTCTTTCGCACTTGGATGCCATTGGCAGCTTTGCCCAGTGACGGCACTGGCATAATTTAGATAAGAAATGGCAATACCTTGTTCATGTAGCTCACTAACAATTTGTTGGTTAAGTGGCGTTAAGTGATCTTCAGGGTATAAACGAGTAGACATCATTACAAAAGGGGTTTCTTTTCCGTAAACACTTGCTAAATTTTGTATCCAACTTTTTGCCGTTTGAATATAGTCCTGCTTTAGTGCCGTTAGGTTGGACCACTTTTCATGCTCAACGTGTTGTCTTAATGCTGTAGTAAAATCGTTGTGCCCAAGCTCAATGACGATTAGGCTTGCTTTATCATTTGCATAAGACCACTGCCATTTTTCCTTGATGGTTGGGTTATCAACCACTTCAGTACCCAGTAATACTGAGTCACTAAAAGATAAAAAACTGTGTTTTTGCCCATGACCGCCCCAGTTACGGACAATGCCTGCGCCTGAATAAGATTGACTGTAATTATCAGCATCAAAGTGTTTGGCGACGAGGCTAGGGTAGGCTTTTAAATGATTGGTATATTGACGAATTTCGTCTTGGGAGCATTCTCGTGTAGGTGATTCATTACCATAGCCTGCGCCATGGCTATCAGTAAAAAACTGAATACGTGCTTTATCACTTTGTTTAATTTGATAAAAATAATCAGCTGAAGTACTGGATTGGGTATTTGATGATGCATTACTGCTGTTTTGTTTATCGGAATGCCAAGAAACTAAATAACTGGGCTGGAAGTGATCTTCATTACGTTTAGTTAAAATGACCTTGTGTGGGTGATTCGATAAATTATCAGCCAATAAATAGGTGTGTTTACCCGGTTTGGTTTCTAACACAAATTGAGTACTTCCAATTTTGACATCGAAATAATTTTTTGGCCCATCCAAGGTAACAGCAATCTTAGACCCATCGATTGTGGTTGCTAAGCTAACCCCTGGCCAACTAAAAGCTAACCCTTTCTCGGTAATTAATGTTCTGCCTTTAACTTCAATGACATGTTCATAAGGTAGCTGAGTTAAACCTGTTGGCTCATCAAGTAAATGAGAATTAGCAATTGAAGTAAATGAAGCAAGTAGCGACGTTGCAAAAGTGAGTGATATAGCTTGTTTTTTAGACCAACGCATGAAAATACATCCTTATAATTATTATGGTTCAAAATCATATCAGCTTATAATGGCTCAATTGTGTTTAATGAGACGAAAAACGTGCAAAAACAAGATGTATTGGTTATTGGCGCAGGAGCTGCAGGCCTAATGTGTGCCGCCCAAGCTGGTTACAGAGGGCGAAGTGTTACCGTTATCGATATGGGTAAAAAGCCTGGTCGAAAAATATTAATCAGTGGTGGTGGTCGTTGTAACTTTACCAATGAAAATGCTTCACCTGAAAACTACCTCTGCCAGAACCCGCACTTTGTTAAATCTTGTTTAAGTCGTTATACACAGCATGATTTTATTGAATTAGTTGATAGGCACGGTTTGGCTTACCACCACAAAACACTAGGGCAATTGTTTTGTGACAATAGCGCGCAAGACATCGTTGATATTTTACTGACCGAATGCGAATGGGCAGGCGTTAATATTCAATTGCGCTCAGAAGTGTTAAATATTGAAAAAAATGACGATGGATATTTAGTAGAAACCAATCAAGACACTTTTCAGTGTGAATCTGTAGTGGTTGCTTCTGGTGGTTTAACTATGCCTAAATTAGGTGCTACACCTATCGGCTATAAAATTGCTGAACAATTTGGTTTAAATGTTTTACCCACCATGGCAGCCTTGGTACCCTTTACGCTACACGACCATGATAAAAAGCGCTTCGAAGCCTTATCCGGTATAAGCGTGCCGAGTCTGGTTAAGAGTGAAGATGGTACTGAGTTTAAAGAAAATATACTTTTTACCCACCGTGGTTTATCAGGCCCTGCCATATTACAAATATCATCTTTTTGGCGAGCTGGCCAAGCCGTCACTATTAACTTATTACCTGAATTTAATTTAGCCGAATCAATTGCAGATTGGCAAACGAGCCAAGCTGATAAGTCATCCAAAAACTTACTCGCGACTATTTTACCTAAACGTTTAGTTGAATCACTGATTGCAAGTGGCGATATTATCGATAAACCAATCAAACAATTTAACCAACCAGAAATAAATGCACTAAGTGAATATTTACACCATTGGACAATTAAACCCAATGGGACAGAAGGTTATCGTACTGCTGAAGTCACATTAGGTGGCGTGGACTCGGATGAATTATCGAGTAAAACCTTTGAAGCTAAAAAAGCTAAAGGGCTTTACTTTATTGGTGAAGTCACCGAAGTAACAGGTTGGTTAGGCGGCTATAACTTCCAATATGCCTGGAGTTGCGGTTGGGCCTGTGGCCAAGCTTGTTAAAGCTCATTTGTCACAAAACGAGGTTTTACATAAAAGCCTCGTCTTATTGAATTATCAAAACAACTTTAAACTTTCCCAATCGTAAAAATACTCTCTTCTACTATCCCATTTCGATTCAACTTGTTTTCAAAAAAATAAATTTGAAAAAAATCTAAAAAAAAGTGAACGATTTACATTTTGCAATGAATGTATATGTATTGAAATAAAATTATACATCCCCGTTTAGCGGATTAATGGAATAAAAATTAACTGTAGTTAATAAGTTAATAGTGAGAATAATAATATGGCGACTGTAATTTCTGGCGAGCAACTTGGACTTTTCAATGCAAATCAACATGGCAACTTAGGCGGTTTTGGTATGTTGGGCCGAAGTGGTGAAGGTGTTTATACTAACGTTGCTTCCGGTAACCTAATCATTCAACGACAAGATGATATTTTGAAAGGTTTAGGAATTGATGCATCTTTGCTAAGAACTTACAACAGCCAAGGAAGTTTTGATGGTGATAATAACGATAATTGGCGTTTAGGGTTCAATAAAAACCTATCACTAACTGGAAATGTAAATAGTGAAGGGAGCTCAATTACCAGAACAACTGCTGACGGTGCAGCTCAGGTTTTTGTCTGGGACTCAAGCAAGCAAAGTTACATCAGCTCAGATGGTAAGGGAGCTCATGACTCGATCACTTTCAAAAACGACTTGTATCAATTCCAAGAGGGTAGCTCGTTAACAACAGAGCAATATAACGTCGCTGGTAAGCTCATCAATATTCTTGATGAAGATGGTAAAGGTGTACATTTAACTTATGATGTTAACGGGTTTATAGATCAAGCGCTTGTCGATCAAGTAAGTGCACAACAAATTATCGATTTTGATTATGACGGCGACTTACTTCAAGGATACAGTATTAAAGAAGATGGAGTCCTGACTGAGTCGGTTATATACACATACGATAACCACAAACGTTTAGAAACGATTGTGGTTGATCTCACTCCTACTATTATTGTAGATAACATACTTGGTGTTAAAGAGAGTCGGGATGGAAAAATATATGTTACACGCTATGAGTACCATGATGATACAAACAAAGTAAGTAAACTTTTCTTAAATGATAAGTTAACACAATCCTTTGAATATCATCCTGACGGTAAACTAGCTTCTATTACCGATTCAGAAAATCAGGCCATTAGTTATACTTATCCTAGCGCTTTAGAAACACGGGTTACTATCGGTAACTCAATAAATATTTATCGCTTTAATGCCAACAAAGAGTTACTTACACATCACATCAAAGAATCAACTACTGCTGAGAAACTAGTTGTTCGTTATAGCTATGACAATCAAGGTAATGTCTTGTCAATGCAAGACGGAGAAAACCGAAAAATTGAATATGCTTATGATGAGATGGGTAATCGAACTCACGAAAGGGATGATGTAGGCAATACTGTCATAAAAAGCTATAACAGCTTAAATCAATTAACCCAAACGCATAGCTTACTTTCAAGTCTGGCCACCGCGCTGGAAACTATCCAACCAGATTCTGATACTGAGACAACACACTTTATTTACGACAATAATGGCTATCAGCAAAGATTCCAAGTCAGCACGGATGGAAGAGTTTTAGAAAATGTATTTAACAACTTTGGCCAGTTAGCGGAGCAGAAACAGTACATAGCTAAATATGATGTGACTGAAGGTATATCTTTATTACAATTAGAGACTTGGGCTCTAGGCGATCATCAACTAACAAAATTTACTTATGATTTGAGAGGACAGTTAGATAGTTCAACTCAATATCAAGAATTAAATGGTCAAGGTGAAACATACAAAACAAGTTATGTTTATGATCAAAGAGGGCGTTTACTGCAACAAGTTAGTCCCAAGGGTGAAAAAACAACTGACGAGCTTGATCACGTAACTCAATTTGTGTACGACACGCTTGGTCGATTAACACAAACTATTGATGCCGAGGGCAACAGTACTTCAATTCAATATCAAGATAGTCAGCAACGTATTATTACCATCAAAGATGCTGGCATGTCTGCAAGTAGGCAAGCATCAATTACAACAGAATTAGTCGATTTAGTTGGACGAACAACGAGCATAGCTCGAGGTAAAAATGAAGTCCTCAATAGTGACTTTGGTACGCAATATTCTGCTTATAATGATGAAGGGCAAGTCATTGCCACATTGGATGAGCATTATCAGCCAACTTTTTATTTTTATGATGATAAAAACCAACTTGCTTATACTGTTGATAGCGAACAAAAAGTTACTGGTTTTGAATATGATCAAGCAGGCAATCTACTTAAAACTACTCGTTTTGCAAAGCTCAACGATCTTAGATTAGGCACTGTTGACTTATACGATAATAAGAGTCGTCTTGCTTATCAATTGAACCCTCTTACTGGTCAAGTTCTAGAAAATCAGTTTGATGTTAATGATGTTATAACTGGTTCGAATGAGATTGATGCGTCAGCTATCCAACTTTCTTCTCTGACTAATGCCTCTGTCAGTAATTTAATAACAACTGCCAGCTTCGCGTCTGCCTTAGATAAAACAGATAATCAAAATAGGGTTGCTCAAACATTTTATGATGATGCGAACCGTCAGCAATTTAGTTTAGATGCTGAAGGCTATGTAACAGAGTACATCTATGATGAACATAATCGTCTGGTTTTAACTAAAGCCTATGAAAATGCGAATGTATTATCCATTACAGGAGATACAGCTACGTTAGTCCCATCTCCTGGGTCATATCGCTTTGAAAGAAATATTTATACTCAGGACGGTTTAATAGCCGCACAGGTCGATAGTGCTGGTTATATTACTGAGTATGAATACGATGGTGCTGGCAACAAAATCAGAGAAACGGTATATAACAGGGCTGTCACAACTAATCCTGAACAAGCTTCATTATCAGCTTTAAAAGCTGAGGTTCATACAATCATAGCGAATGAAGAGGCACAAGGTTTAGTAACCAGTAAAGCGATTTACAATCAATACTGGACCTATGATGGGCGAGGTCAAGTTAAAGCCGAAATTAATTCTGATAACCAAGTTACCAGTTATCAATATGACGAGAATGGAAATTTAAAAAAATCTACTCAATACAATGACTTAATTGTTAATTATAACGGTGGTGAAATTGCTGTACCGACCACTAATACCGAGCAAAATCGCGTTACCCTTTATCAATATGATGAATTAAATCGTTTATTAGAAAAAACAACACCTGATGGGCTAGTTATAAACTATCGATATGATAGAGCCGGTAACCTTATCCTCACCCAGCAACAAGATGTAAACACACCAGAAACTAATCGAACACAACGATGGCAATATGATGAAAGGGGGCTGTTGATTGGAGAATTAGATGGTGAAGAAGTCGGCCAACTTAGCTCAGAAGATGCCATTCAAGCCGCTTTTGAAACTAATGGAAATCGTTATACATATGATAACTTAGGCCGAAGAACATCTGTTACTGATGCTGAAGATCGAACAAGCTACTTTTATTACAACAAGCTTGGTCAATTAAAAGCGGTCATAAACCATTTTGGTAATGTGGTCAGCTATGAATATAACAACTTTGGTGAGCAATCTAGAGTTAATCAATATCAAAAAAAATTACCGACCAATGCGCTAAGCAACCAAGTGTTAACTGGTGGTGACTTCAGCGATATCATAGGCTGGTTAAACAACAACGTCTCTCATCCGCTGACTACTACTAATTTTTACACCGCTCGAGGTTTAATCGAGAGAAGTGTTACCGCCGCAGATGTTGAAACAAGTTATGATTACAACGCTTTTGGAGAAATAAAAAGTGTCAATGTTGGTCAATTTGGTTTCAATACTCCACAAGAAAAAACGGTATACGAGTACGACAAACGTGGCTCTATCACAGGTAAGTTCCTTGACGGTTTAAGCTCTTCTATTTTTGTTGCGACAGAATATGATGCCTTCAAACGTTTAACTAAAGAAATTGATGCCGAAGGTAATATCACTGAATACTTGTACACTAATGACCCTGAGGGGCGAAAAGTTGTGACGAGTTTAACCGGTTTTAATATCAACAACACTCAAAGTCAGAAGCAAAGTACCGTTACCACTTATGATGCATTTAACCGAGTTACCGAAACTAACAACCAATTAGGCCATAAAACTCAATTTACATATAACGACTCACAAAGAAAGCATACAAGAACAACGGCAGAGGGTATTGAATACACGACCATCTTTAATGCCTTTGGTGAAATTCAATCAATGCAAGTGGGTAATAACACCACTCAATACGAATACGATTTAAATGGGGCCTTATTAAAAACAAAAACTAATGGCGACGTAGTTGAAGAAAATAAATATGACGCCAATGGTCGTTTGGAAGAATACATTGATGGTGAAAACCGTTCCATTGAATATAAAGAGCAAACCTACATTGAAAATGGCAAAGAGCTAGGCAAAGAAACAATTGTTACTCAGTCGGTAACAGATAGCTCAGGAAATATCCAAGAATTAAAAACCATAATTCGTGAAAATGGTGCAGGGCTTGTCGTATTTGAGCAAGATGAAAGCGGTCAAACAACAGATTTTATCTACAATGCTGGTCGTCTTGAATACCAAATTACTGCAAAGGGAACTCAAGATGAGCAAGTAACCCATTTTAGTTATGACGATGTCGGTAATATTGCCAAGAAAACTGCTGGTTATGGTACAGAAAGCGCACTTGTAACTGAATATCGTTACGACAACTTAGGTCGCATGATCCTACAATCTCAAGGTGAAATCTCTCAAGATAAAAGTGTTTCAGCTATTCAATATCAGTATGATGATAATGGTAATGTCATAAGTGAGACCACCGGCTCCATTTCTATTGATACAAACACAGCTAATGAAAACTTTGTTGCTCAATATCAAACGCGCTCTATTTATGATGAAAACAGACAATTAATCTATAAATTAGACTCAGATAATAGCCTAACTCAATTTATTTATGATAATGCGCGCCAGCAGATAGCTGTGCGTCAGTTCGCCTCTTTTATGCCTGACTCGATCGCTTTCACAAGTGCAGATATTGAGGCTTGGACATTAAATCAATCTTCAAGAACGAGCTACAATGCTTATGATAAAGATGGTCGTTTAACCGCACAAATCGCATCGGATGGTGCAATTAAGCTATTAAGCTATAACGCGGAAAATAAAGTCCAAGAAAAAATTGAGTATATAAACACGGTAGCCATCCCAAGTAATTTGTTGGAACAACTTAAAGTTGGGGATTTATCCGCTATTGATAGTTTAGGTAGTGGTCCATATCAAGCGACATCCACACTGTATGATGCAAAAGGCAATGCGATATACAGCTTGCAAAAAACAGATGATGGCAAAGCTATCGTTAAAGCAACAGAATATGACTCTAGCAACCGAGTTACAAGCACCACAACCTACGCTACCTTAGAAGTTGATTACTCAACGGATGAAAATACATTTGTTCCCCATACTATTGGAACACTCGAAGATGCATTAGTTGGCGCCTACGCAACAAACGATTCTCGCAATCAGACTAGCCAATTATTCTATGACGAGGCGGGGCGATTACGCTTTACGCGAAATGCCGATGAATCAGTCAATGAGATCCAATATTTCGCTAACGGACAAATACAAACCGAAATCAACCATGGTGAATTGACACTTAGCGCAGGATTATCATATTCAGCTTTAGTTGATGCTGCAACCAGTAGCAATGCTGAGCAAAAAGTTGTTTATCAATACAACGACGCAGGACAACTAGTCAGCCAAGAGGATGGATTAGGCAATACTGAATCTTGGACGTATTACGACAATGGCTTAAAGTCGAGTTACACAGATAAAAACCAGCAAACTTGGCATTATAGTTATGATGAAGCAGGTCGTTTAGCTGAAGAAATTGGACCAAAAGTTAAGCATAGTAACTACCGAACAAATGATGGAACACTCGCTACTTTTGAGGCGCACAATGTTACTGCCTATAAATATGATAGCTCAGGTAATATAGATGAGCAGAGAGTCGGCCTCAAAACAAACCTAGACAGCGCTACTTGGTATAACGGTTTTGTTTCAAACTTCTTTGGATACGATGATGCAGGGCGCCAAAATAGAACAGAAGCTCCCAATGATAATGACACTAAAGCGTTAATTAGTGATGTTAAATACGATGCACTGGGCCAGGCTTTTTATCAAAAAATAATATCAGACAATGGCGTAGTAGAAGAGTCTTATAAAATCTATGACGCGCTAGGGCGTGTTGCCTACGAAGTTGATGCCGAACGTTATGTTACGGGTTACCAGTACGATGCACTCGGTCAACGCACATCAATGACCCGTTATGCTAACAAAGCTACAGGCTTACTCTCTAAAGACGCGTCAACAAGTATTAACGACTTTAGATCTAAATTTAATGAATCAGTAAATGACCGTAAAATCGAGTATAAATACGACGATTTAGGCCGTCTATTGAGTATGATTCAACCTGAAATTGAATTTTACACAAACCCTAACAGTAGTTCGACTGGATCACCAACAACAGATTACGTTTACGATAGTTTTGGGCAAGTAGTTGAAACTCATGTTCACACAGGGTTAACGGATTCACAGGGCCAAGCTGATAACCAGGTGACTTATCACTACTATGATGTAATGGGAAGAAAAACCCTGGAAGTTAATCCAGAGGGGTATGTGTCCAAGTGGGTTTATAATGATCTTGGACAAGTTGAAAGTTACATCGAGTATGCAAAACAACTTGATGTAACTAAGATAACCAGTGATTTTCCACCGTCTGTTTTAAGAGCGTCAGACCAAACACAAGACCGTGTCTGGAGTTACACTTATGACGCTTTAGGACGTCAAGAGACATCCACTCAATATAGCTATTTTATTTCAAGTCGAGATAGTAATGGTATCAGTACTGATTACGATGAGTTAACAACCACTACAGAATATGATGCACTAGGTAATATTACCAAGATTACAAGTGCAGACGGTACAGAACTAACTCAAGAATACGATGCTTTATCGCGATTAATCACAACTATAGAAGCACAAAGATCTACAATCACAAATGCTTCTGAGTTGATTAATGATGGTATTAAACAGAGCAATGCACAAGGCCAACTTATTCAACACAAAGTGACTCAATTTAAATATGATTCACGTGGTAATCAAGTAGAAATAAGGCAGCTTAATAATGGTACTGCAACCAACACCCCAAGTGGTTTCGTATTTGCTGAAAGTAATGATGATATTGTTCAACAGTTTAAATACGATTTACGCGGAAACATTATTGAATCAAAAGACTCTAACGGAGTCAAAACAGAATACGAGCTTGATCATCGTGGGCGTATTCTCTCAGAAATAACACCATACACCGACCTAAGTAACTTATCTCAATATTTAACAATTAACATGAACGTTGAATATATCAACAGAGGCCAGTCTGTTGGTGTTGTAACTGAAGCTTTAAGTTATGATCGGTTAGTTGATGGCTTTGTTTTTGATGTACTACTTGGAAAAATAATTGGGAAAATAAGCGAAAATGTCTTAGAAAGCGTTTTTCCTAATCATGATGCTAATGCTATTTCATACACCTATGATATCGAATTAACGGTTGGACAGAATGGCCCCCAAATTAGCCTGTTTGGTAACTCTGACGACCAAAGGCCTATGGACGTACCTGAGTCATTTATTACTGCTTTAAACTCAAAGTTACCGAAGGCGTATACTAATCGATCTTATGAATATGATAAAAATGGTAATCAAATTGCCTCCCACATTTACAGAGATGGTTATGATGCTTTTAGCGGTGAGACAGGCCAATCTGTTCTATGGGATCAAGCAAGTTATGCTGTTTACAATTCATTTGGAGAATTAAGTTACAAAGGAAATGAGCGCTTCAGTGATAGTGACTATGAATTATACCAAGAAAAATATAAGTTCGATAATGCGGGGAGGCTTATTGAATCAATAGATGCCAGTGGTATCAAAAAGAGCTTTGGATATGATTTGGTAGGTAATCTCATATATGTTAATGATGTTGCTCAAGGTTTATCAAGTTTTGCTTATAATAAAATAGGCCAAGCAGAGACAAAAGTGAGCCCATCATTTGTTCAAGAAACAAATCTAGCTGATTACTCTTATGATATTGAAAGCGTTCAATTAATTGAGTATATACAATACGATCGTTGGAATAATGTAACGCAGCATGTAAAAGCTTCAACTATATCAAGTGACTCCACAACTACAAAATACGAATATAACCACAGCAACCAAGTTGTAAAAGAAATACATCCATCTGTAAAACTTACAACACCTCATAGTGATGGTTGGTCTTATCACAAACCAACATTCCAAAATTATTATGATGAAATGGGGAGACTGATTGCATCAAAAGATGCAAATGGTAACTATCGATACAATGTTTATAACGGCGCTGGTCAATTATCGTCGTCGACTGATGCCACAGGTGTGACTATACATTATGGCTATGATGTTTACGGAAGACAAATAGCTGAACAACAAGGCAATGATGAAGTTAATAGATACATCACATACAGAGAGCTTGACGCAAAGGGCAATGTCTTATCTGCAAACGATTTTACAGACGATCAAAATGGAAACACAGTATTAAGGCAAATACATAGATCAATATACAATGAGCTTGGGCAGCAAGTTCGTCGAATTGATGCAAAAGGCAATATTTACAGATTTTGGTATGACCAAGATGGAAACTTAACACGTTCAGAAACGCCAGACGGCATGATAAAAAGTTATGCATGGGATGAAATGGGCCGAAAATCGGCTGAATATTTCGGTGAGTTAGGCAATAAGGACCTTGATAAAGGTCTTGGCATAAAAACTTGGCTGTATGACAGTTACAATAACAGCTTAATTAAGAAAACCGATTTGTCAGATCGTGTTTGGAATTATTTATACGAAGATAATGGCGAATTCACAGGTCGATTATCAGAGGTACAGGTTGAAGATACAAGCTATAAAAATTACAGCTATTACGACAATGGTCAAATTAAATCCATATCCGGTAATGAAACTATTTCGTATGCTGGGGAATCTGTAACGCCTTACATAAATTACCGATATGATGAAATGGGACGTGTGATTGAAGAGCGAAATGTCAGCTTTGATTCATTACACAATATTATTGATGAAACAACAAAAACAAATTATGACGCGTTAGGCCGCATAACTAAGGTTACTGTAAGAGATAATATTACTGACTCTACGAAAGTAATGTTTGATTATACATATGATTTAATGGGTAACCGTACAAGTGTTGATGTTAAAAACCTATACACCGGAAATATTAAAGTAGATGAGAACCAAGCACCAGAAGCGGTAAAACAACAAGTTAATTTCATATTAAAACCACTTAAAACAACATTGTTGAGTTTTCCATTGAGTGAGCTATTTATTGATCCAAATGGCGACTTAATTGACATTGCTTTATACAATAACGGAGCTTTGGTAAATCCAGATTCAGGTTTCATCAACTATTATCAAGATTCAACAAAAACAAATCTATACATAGAAATCAACGCACCAATTGATATTGAAGATAAAGTTCAATTTTATCAAAATCTTACTATTAGAGCGACCGATATAAATCGCGATGATTTAGAAGATGATACAAGAGGCTTGACTTCTGAAATACCAGTCAAGTTGAGTGTTTATAATAATAATCAAGCTCAGACAACCATCGAAACAAATGATATTTTTGCTGATTTGTATGTTGGCCAACCATTCCTAATACGTTTCGATCCTAATGATTACTTTATTGATGTTGACGGTGATGATTTAACGTTCTCATTGTTAATTGAACAAGGTGATAACCTGACTGATTTTATAGAATATGGTATAGACAACAATAACTTAGGATATATCAAAACTCTTCCCGGTGCAGTTATCCCTAAAGGTACTACAACACCGAGTTTACAATTCAATCTAACCGCCAGTGACGGTTATTCGCAAAGTGAACCACTAAAGCTACATTATAATTTGCATGATCTGTATTTTAACTACCCTGAGGGTGGTTTAAATTTGATTCAGACAGAGGGTTTGGGGTTAGACCTATTTAATAACGACTATTTCCCTAATCAAGTTAATCCACCGACTTTCAAAATACTATCGGATTTAAGTTCATTACCGGTCAGATTTTTCGATGGAAAGTTAGAGGTAGATCCTTCCAAAATAGATCCGACACAAAAGCTCATCAACCCCACTTTTATTGAAGTTGAAGCCGAAGTTGATGGTCAGGTTGTTGTTGATGTCGTCGATATTAATATTTACCTAGAGCCGATTGTACCACTTTATCAGCAACCACTAAAAATGGATGCGAGAAAGCAGTTAAACAGTTTCGCTATCCCAGCATTTTATGATCCAAGTAGTAGCATAGTAGATTACGATATTTTGGGTTTACCAAGTGGAGTTGACTTCTATTTTGAACCTAACCTTAATCAACTCGTTCTAACTGGAGTACCAGTAACTTCGACAAAAAGTGAACTTGAAAATATTCAAATCATATCAAGAGATATTAATGGTGCGGTCAAAACGGCTGATATTAGTTATCTTGTTGTGATGGATACGATTAAGTTAGATTCAGGCAACCCAGTGAGGTTAGACAAGATATTCAATATAGATATTCTGAATGATGACTTTACTGTTACCCTAAAAAGCTCTGGTAGGTGGATGAACATTTATCAAGCACCTGTATTAGACAAAAATGGTGACATAGAGCTAGATGAAAACAATATTCCAATTCAAACTTGGTGGTTAGATCTTTCAGAGGTCTACCGAGGTAATGCCACTGAAGGAAGCATTATCGTAAGTGTTACCCAAAATGGCATTTCTTTTGACGAAACACTTGATATTGAGCTCAACTACTCACCTAATGATAATCTTCCCGAGATCATACTTGTCGAGGCTGTTGACGGTGAAAATGATCCAATTTCAGATGGTCCTGACGCCTATAATTTCTTTACTCACACTTTTGATTTTAGTGATATCGATATAAACGATTCCTTGACCTTTAACTATCAATTCGATGGTGATCCACAAGAGTTAACTATTAGCGAATTGAGGCTTTTAGCACCTTGGCTACATATCACTGAAGACAGGTTAAGTGGACAGGTTGTTATCAAAAACACTGCAAATATACCTGTAGAATTCATAAGAAAAGAAAAGCCTTACTATATCAATGTAATTGCTAGAGATAAAAATAGTGCTAAAGGCACAGGTGAATTAGCTATACAAGTGGATCCTGAATTCAAATGGAGTGAACAACTAAACTTATTAGATGTTCAGTCACTTGAACAAGGTAATAAATTTGAATTGAGTAAATTTATCTATCAAGCAGATGGGTACGATTTACTCGATGAGAATAGTCAATATAACGTGTTCTATTACGATTCAAATATTGGGGACTATATTCGAATCGGTAGTGATACATATGAAACACCAGTACTCTTAAATCCGGATACAGGCGATTTAACTGTAAACAATAATTATGATGGTCCAGTAGAGCAACTTAAGCTTGCTGTCAGAGCTAATCGTATAGAGCATGAAAATTCCACTTTAGTAAGAGAGGGCTTGGATAGAACCCCCATTTCTAAATATTTCCTATTGGATATAGACTACAAGCCACAATTATTATCTGATGTTCAGCAACCTAAACTTGAAGCGACTAAAAAGTTCAATGATATTGAAGTCTTATTCAAAGATCGTAACAACGACACGCCCAATAATTTAGTCGACAGTGTAACTAACTTTCCGATCAGTAATTTTGAATTCAAGTTTACTGATAAAAAAGGGACAGTAATTGAACAGCCATCTTGGCTTGGTTATGAGTACACTGATTTGGCTGGTGGTATTACAAAGTTAACTATTAAAGCTGTCTCAGAACCCCCAATTTCACAAGCAGACCTCAATAATAATGTTATTAACATTAGAGTAGTGGCAAAAAGTGGTAATTTAGAAAGCCCAGAAGCTTTAGTGAGTATGACTTTTGAAAAGCCCTACGAATGGGAAACGTTGCCAACTAATCTGGGTACAATAAGATATCAACAAAGTATTAATATTAGCACGCACCTCTATCGCTCCGGGGCTGATAGCTACAATCTGGATAGTTTATCCTATTACGATAAATCTATAGGTCAGTGGAAATCAGCCGAACCAGATATTATTACAATTGATGGAAAAGGGAACATACACTTCAATCGAAGAACAGGCAGCATTGAGGAAATTCGTTTCAAACCTGTTGCGCACTGGGGGAGTGAAGGAAAGTCAACTAGCTTAGCCAGAACAGAATGGGTAACCCTTAATTTAGATTACCCTCTTCGTGCATTCAGTACAAGTACCCCAGAATGGGAGATAGATGCTGATAATTCAGGTAAAACCCTCGAAATAATATTGAGTGATAGTAACGCCAATGTATCGGATATTTATAAGGATACAGTTAGTGCCAACTATAGCTATAAATACGAGACGAATTTACGATCTGGTGATTATGAGGTAAGACGTAATAGCAACGTAATACAAGTCAATCCGAAACAGCCTTTTAGCTCATCTAAAGGAACATACTATTTCAAGGTTATTGATCGATATACCAATAATACAGTTACTACTGCATCTATAGTTATTGTTGAGGCGGAGCCAGATGATAATACAAGCCCTGGGACAGGTCCAAACACCAATACAATTCCTGAATTAACATTAATAGAAAATTCAAGCTCCTCTTTTAACTTGGAAAACAACGAAGTATCACCGGCCGTTTATTTTAAATTAGAGGATACGCTGCTCGAAGGAGAGAAGATTCATTTTGAAGTACGCGCGGATCCTGAAATTACGTTACCTAACTTAAGTCCAGGTTCGATAGGTGAAAATATTAGGACCTTAACTATACCTGAGCAGACATTCACAAATGTTGGTGTATATAGCTTTGAGATTCGTGGTTACGATGAACTAAAAGGTGACAAGTCAAGAACAACAGATTGGATCAAGGTAACCTACAATGTTACAGATAACCCCAACCCCATGCCTGAAATTTCTGCTGATTTCTACGTCAATGATAAACCTTTAGCTCAAAATCAAGCCTATAAAACTGGTGATATAGTTAAAGTCAAAGTAGAGATTAAAGACAAAAAGCAAGTTGGTGATGGATTGATTTATTCCTCAGAAAATATACCAGTTTGGCTTAATCAGATAAATACATCGACTACTGATAATTCAACTAAAACAATTACCTTAGAATACGAAGGTGTTATTCCAGATGACGCGTCAAACTCCTTTGAGATGGTGTTTGATGTAACAGATGGTGAAAATGAGATTAAAAAGACCTTTACACAAAGCATCGCAGGAAGCGATACCTCATATGATCCGATTCAATTTAACAAAGCATTGAACTACACCACAGTTGGCGGTCCTCACGAAGAAAAAATAAATAAGATACTTGAAGACAGTGGCTTGGCAAATGAAGAGATAGCGTCTTTTAAATGGGAAATTGCACCAGATGAAAGTTTTGTTAAGTATGATGAAAAGAAACAAGTTTTAATTTTTAACTTAAATAAGCCTGAATTTGTTAAAAAACATACATTTAATGCCAAAGTCACATTTGAGTCTAAAAAATCAGTAAATATTGAATTTACAATTGATGTTTATAACCTCTTTCAGGAAGGGGACAATACTAAGAAGTCTTTAGAGGTTACTGAAGGGAAGCAATTAAATGAAAATGACTTATTTGTTGAATTTAAAGATATTGGTCATTTCCCAACCTTGTCTTATGAAGAAGATAAACTGCCAAAAGGTTTAAAACTGGTTCATAAGACCTATACAGATGGCGATTACTCTGTTGCCAGATTGAGCGTTGTAGGAACGGCAGAACTTTCCTCAGGAGGCTTTAAATTGCCTATCAGTGCAACTAGCGATGATTCTGATAATGATGGAAAAATTATTAAGAGTACAGACCTAGAGCTTAAAGTTTTACCCCTACAAGTTGATTCTCCATATGTCAAGTTTGTCAAAGGTCAATCTCAAATGCCAGCCGAAGGTGGGCTAGTTCTTACAGGGGGGCGTGTTTCTGGAGATGGCTTAATCTATTTACAGCAACAAGACAATCAGCCAACAATAATTAACTTGATTTATAAAGGTGAATATAGTGGTAATGTACTTTCAAATCTGTTCAGCCTAAAAGCTTATATAAACAATAGATATGAGGGGCTTGCTGATGAGTATTCTTATGAACTGCAGTTTGACCCTGAAAAAGTACCTACAGGTCTTTATACTTTTGAAGTTTCAGGACAATCGGCTTCAGCATTTCCAAATCTTAATAAGGTAAGTGATAAATATCGTTTATACATTACCTCGAGCGATACAGAGTCAACAAGCACTACAAGCACTACTCAAAAACTCACAATATTTAACGACAGCAATTACGATATTGTGACGACAAATACTTCACCTGTCTCATTTAACTTATCAAGTTATCTAGCGCCATCCAATACAAATTCGTTAGTAGGTTTACCTGAAGGGCTTTCTTTTGACCCTATGACGAATAACATTGTTGGGCAAGCTTTACCTGGTACAGAAGGCCAATATGAATTGAATGTCGAGACATTTGATGAAAATAATCAGCCTCGTATTATAGCGTTAAATATGATGGTTAGTGTGAGTGATGATTTGCCGTTACCTGAATATACTCAGGCTGACATTAATATATTAGAGAATACAGCCGTTGAAATACCTCTAAAACCGTTAAATGGTATTGATCCACTGACCTTAAATTACACATTTGATGGTTTACCACAAGGCTTTAGTTATGATCCAACTATATCCGCTTTTGTCGGTACATTAGCGACGGGTACACGAGGTGATTACCCTGTCGAGGTGGTTGTAACTGACTTGTGGGGTAATACTACATCTGCACAATTTAACATTACTGTGGGTGCGAATGCAGTTCCAATTGCACCTCAAATGGACGATATAGCGATAAAAGTTGAGCAGTACTTTGCCCAGCCGTTACCTTATTTTAATGATGATGCAAACGATGTACTCAGTTATCAAGTATTCGGCTTACCAGAGGGTGTAAGCTATAACAAGCACAACCATGCGTTAGTCGGCACACCCACGCAAAGTAGTGAAGGCGATTATCTTATTCATCTTGTAGCCAAAGATTTAATGGGTAACCAAAGTGCTACCTCGTTCAGATTAGCGGTTCAGGGCAACAGTGCGCCAAACGCACCAGAAGAATTATCGGTCATCAATACGCCTCAGGGGCAGTATTTTAGTCAGGTTTTACCTGCCTTTACCGATGCCGAAAATGACTTTATCAATTATGAATTAGTAGCCGTAAATGAGTTAGGACAAACAACTGAACTACCGAATGGTATTTACTTTGATAAGCAAACTCGCACGATTTGGGGGACACCTAGATATCCTGTTCACGGAGACTTTACCCTGAGCTATCAAGCCACCGATTCGGTAGGGAACACTAATCAGGTTGAATTTACGTTAACAATAGAAGATGCACCACAGGCTACAATTGTCGATTTAGGTGAATACCAGGCTTATAGCCGCACATTCTTCTATTTACTGTCACCTGAGCTCAATCAAGCTGCACAGCAAGGCGCTACTTTTGAAGTGCTCAGTATGCCTGACGGTCTGAGTTTAAATGCTGATACTGGTGAAATTTACGGTGAGCCTATCACTGTCAGTAATACTACTCAGCGCATGCAAGTGATGGCTAAAGATGCGCAGGGCGTTGAAACTTGGTATCAGTTAAATATAGATGTTGATGCGGGCCAAGTACTTAAAGCTAAGCCTATGGATAATCAATATTTAGTGGAAGGCCAATATACAAGCTTTGAGCTATTACCGGCTAAGAACCAAGATAACTTATATGCTTATATTAATTACAAAGTGATTGAAAAACCAAGTTGGTTAAACTTCTCTTCATGGAATAAAACCTTCTCTGGAACCCCACCACTGGTCACAGGTGGTAGTGGTCAGCACCAGTTTGGTGCCGAGAAGGTGGTCATCGAAGCAACTGATGGTACAAGCGGAAAACAAGTTGAAATTGCTTTTGATGTTGTGACTATGCCATACAATTCTGCTCCATCTAGTCGACCTATTGGCGATCAGTACATAGAAACACAGCAAGCAGTTGCTATTGATTTACAGCAGTACTTCAATGATGCAGAAAATGATGCCTTAACTTACACAGCCAATGTATTAATCGATGATTATAGTGGTGATACACGCGTATTACCTTTACCGCAAGGCTTAACAATAAACCCTGCCACGGGTGAGCTATCGGGTATGCTGACTCAGCCAGGGAATTATCGCATCCAAGTGACAGCACAAGATGCGTTTATCCCAGTAAGCCAAGAGTTTATGCTCAAGGTTAATCAGCCGCCACAGCTACCTGCACAATCTGACCAGCAGTTGTATACCAATAGTCGAGTTAATATTTCACTATTAAACGCAACCGACTTTGAAGATACTCAAGCGCTCACTTACGAGATATCGGGTTTACCTAAGGGGTTAACTTTTTATCCAGACACGCTTAACATTCGCGGTTATTTAGCTGAGAATTCACAAGGCTTTTATAACGTCAGCTTAACGGCAATTGATTCACAGGGCGGACAAACTACTCAAGTCTTTAGCTTAAATGTATTGCGTAACCAAGCACCTGTTGTCCCTAATGTTGATATTATCGATTTAAAAGCCGGAGACAGCCTAAACCAGCAAGTTGCGTTCATTGATTACGAGGGCGATCAATTAGCGGTAGCAGTATCGGGTTTACCTGATTGGGCATGGTATGACAGTGTCAGTCAAACGCTGTATGGCAATGTACCAGCACAAGGGCAAGGGCAATATCCAGTTTGGTTAACCGCAACCGATGCCCAAGGTAATCAAACCATTCACCGTATTGTACTGAATGTTGATAACTTAGTGGGTGTGACGCGTATAGCGACACAAGTTGAACAAACTTTTAATTATACAATCGATAGCCTACCTAACGGTGTTGATCCACAGGAAGTCACCTCAGTAACGGTTAATGGTTTACCTGAAAACTTCAGCTATAACCCAGCTACAGGGCAAATTGAAGGACGTGCATCAACAGAGCAAGTGGGTAATTACCGCCTAGAGGTGATAACTGAACTAGTGGGTGAAGTGCGTTTTAGTGAATCTCTGCAACTGGTTATCAGTAACGAGACAGTTAAAAATGACTTCAGTGATTTTGATCAACTCGCAGCGGATAATCTAGCCAATAAATTGCCAGAGCTTTTGCCAATGCAAGCGAAAGAGTATGAATTTATGCATGTGCGTATTCCGGGCTTGGCAAGGCAGGCCGATCCGGCTACGGGTGATGTGATCCAATTTGAGCTAACCAACCTGCCTCAAGGTTTATATTTCGATCCAGCGCAGGGGATCATCCAAGGCATGCCAGCCAAAGGCAGTGCGGGTAATTACCAAGTCACCTTAATTGCTTCAAACCAATTAGGTCAGCAAGTTAATTCAGAATTGGTACTGACAATCAACGCTAATAATACGGTCTTGGCACCTGCTGTCGACCCTATTATGCATCATGAGCAAGCAGTGATGAGCTTAACCTTACCTGCGTTTATCGATCCTGAAGGCGAAATACCAGTGCATACCTTAACAGGTTTACCACAGGGCCTGTATTTTGATGCCGATACCCGCACGATAGGTGGTAAGGTTATTGAGCAAGACTTACCGTCTAGTCGCTACACATTGACATACGGTGCAACCGATAGCCATGGTAATCACAGCGAAGTAGAATTTGAATTAACCATTATCCGTGGTGCGATGCCAATTGAAGATTTGGCTACATGGAAAACAAAAGGTGATTTTGCCTTTGAAACTAAGGTATACAGCCAAAATAAAGTTGATAAAGCGCAAGTAGATACTTGGGTTGCCCAAGCACTAGTTGATGCCAAAACTCAGGGGATTGATGTACCTGATTTAGCAGGCTTGAAACTTAAAGTGGAAGGTTTACCAGAGGGCATCACTTTTTATGGTAATGGTGACCCAACGGCTGATTGGGGGCAAATAGATTGGGATAACTACTTATCTCAAGAGCCAACAGAAACCAACCCTTGGGATACTAAAGGTTGGGACATCAATGGTACGCCAACATATCGTGACGGTGGCTATAACGAAATTAAATGGGTCTTGTACCGTGACGCGTCAACAGAAAGTTGGCAAACCCCAGTTGAAGCTTTTGAGTTAGTCATTCAAGAACAACAAGTCTATGTTCAAGAAGACAAACGCTATGGTTATTGGCAAGAAAACGTGCAAGCTGATTACTATGGTAAAGAGTTTGAAACGCTACCTAAGTTATTGCCAAGCACTGATGAGATTGCGCCTTGGGTTGAATCGGCACTGGCTGAAGTCAACCAAAATCAGGGTAGCCAGTTCACAAACGATCAAGTCGATATCCGTATTGATGGCCTACCAGAGGGTATGTCTTTTGATATTACTTGGGAATGGGAGCACTGGGAAATTAAACACTTCTGGACTCATAACAAAGGCTACGTGTTACAGCCTGGTATGTATAACTTAGAAGCGGTGATTTATAGCAAAAATCAAAATGCCGAAGGCGCATTTGAGCAAGTTGCGCAAGCATTTACTGTTTTTGTAGGGCCAAATGAAGCCCCAGAAGGAGAAGTGGGTCAGCACTGGTTTACCGCAGGGCAAACTGAGACAGAACTCTTTATGCCACACATCGACACTGAAAACGATGAGTTATTGTACGAACTAGTTGATACCGTCGATGAAGACGGTAATCGAACGGTCAAACCGAATTGGTTGCAACTATTTAGTTATGAAAATAACCCTAATGGTGAGCTGAAATTAAAAGCTAATAACCCACCGGCAAGTGCGATTGGCGATCACACCATTACACTCGAAGTAAAAGACCTTAAAGGTCATATCGAATTCAAAACCTTTACGGTTACAGTATTTGATGGTAGTGCTTCACCTGTTGCTAAAGCGATTGAGCCTATCAATCAACAAACCGAACAAGACTTTATGGTTAATGGCGCTGCTTACTTTACATCGGGCAACCCATTAACGTATCAAGCTTATATGGTGACGCAAGATGTGCTCGGTAACGACATTATGATGCCATTACCTAAAGGCGTGTCATTTGATAGCGATACTGGCGTATTACAAGGGAAGATATTGCAACCGGGGCAATACCAATTGGCCATTGTTGCTAGTGATAACTGGAACCAAAGTGCCAGAACCGATGTAGTGGTTAATATTAATCAGCCGCCGCGTTCGATTGGTTTAGCTAACCAATATATTAGTACTGATGTCGATAGCTTATTTATGCTTGCGCCATTTACTGACTATGAAGGTGATATTCTAGACTACCAAGTGACGGGCTTACCAAAAGGTTTAACCTTTGATCCTCAGACGATGCTAGTGCAAGGTCAAGTTAGTTTTGGCAATGAGGGCCAATACACGATTCAAGTAACCGCTACAGATAGCCAAGGTGCTCAAAGTACCGATAGCTTTACCCTCAATGTATTGAGAAACCAAGGGCCACAGGCGCCAAGTATCGCACCTGTACTTAATTTAGTTGATGGTGAGCGATGGCAACAATCGGTTCACTTCTTCGATCAAGAAGGTGATAGCTTAGACTATCAAGTCATCGGGTTACCGGATTGGGCTAGTTTTGATCCAGACAGTCATTCAATCAAAGCACACCCTCCAGAAGATACTAACGGTACCTGGGATATCTTTGTACAAGTGACTGACCAATACGGTCGTCAGGCCAGTATTGAAACCACATTACGGGTAAGTGGTATTCAGGCCGATAAACAAACCCGTATTGAAGTACCAAGCCAAACGCTAAATTACGGTGATGATTTTTATCTTGATACCCATGCATTATTGCCAGCTTGGGGACACTTTATTAATTTTGAAACATTAATTAAAAATGAAAAAGGTCAATTCCAAGCGTTATCGAATCACAGTGCTAATAACTGGTTAACCAATAATGATGGCGTGTTATCGGGGACACCTGGTATTGACGATATCCCTGTGATCCCGATGCAATTTAAAGTGATTGCCGACGATGGTTTAGGCAATAAAGCCATTATTGAATTTACATTAGATATCAACGGACCCGTTGCGGTACCACAATCGACCATAGAGGCCGTCAGTGGAGAGCGTCAAGTTATCCAGTTGAGCAAGCTGTTCCGCGGTATGGACGTATCAAGCTATGAATATCGCATTATCCCTGTCGATGCAGACGGTAATGATTTACCGCTTATAGAAGCAGAGCTTCCTGAGGTTAAACGTTTTAATGCCCAGTCAGGTCGTTTGGAGCTGCAATTAGTAGAGGGTATTTTAGGTAATTTCCGTATTGAGGCTACAGCAATCGGCGACACGGTAATTGAAGAACCTGTAGCTGAAATCCGTGCTTTAGCTGCACCAATGATGATGGCATTTACTTCTCCAACACCTCTATCTGCAAGTACAGATACATTATTAGATACTTCAAATGATAAGCCTATAGTGAATGCTAGTGTATTGATAAATATAGACAATGAAGCTAGCACTGAAAATTATGCATATAAATACGATGCAGCGGGTAGAGTGGTATTAGAGACGGTTGAACAAAACAACTTTGATGGAACGCGTTTCGATAGAGAAACAGCTTATGTCTACGATGATTTAGGTAGGCAATCCCTTGAAGTTGATGTCACGAATAATGGCTTCGGTGGGTCGTATCAAGGTAGCATATTGTCTTATGACTACAACAAAGATGGCACTATTGCCAAGTTATCAAAGGCATATACAAGTGAGCTCAACAACTTTAACAATTTAATCGAAAGTCGTTTTAGTATTAATGATGGTGTGGCTGAATTCGACACAGAAGGATTAAATTGGTCATCTCTAATGCAATATAAATATGATGCTCTTGGTAAAGTAACAACCCAGTTAGAATTTTTTGATGTTGCTCAAGAACATACATTTAAGAGTAAAGCCAAAGGCCAATTAGTTGACTCATTAAAAGGTGTACAAACCTTTAAATATACAAACTCTGGTCAATTAGAGGTGGTTAAAAACTGGCAAAGGAAATCAGAGAATTTATTACCATCAAGTTTAGACAATTACTTTACTAGCAATATTTTACCAGAGGATTTGCAAGTTGATGATTATAGAGTTGTAGACAGTAATTATTATTACGACCAGCAAAATGGCTTGCTATCAAGGCAAACTAATCGTTCTTATCAAGAAGATGGGAGCCGAGTAGTACAGGCACTTACCTACATGTATCAAGGATTCGATAACTATCAACAGAGTACAGTTAAATCTGACTCTAGCCAAAAGCACTATCGTGATGCCTATAGTTATTACTACTATGACTTAGAGGGAAATCAAATTGCCCAGCTTAGCCAGAAAGTAGATAAAGACCAAAAAGCTGATGGTTATAATGCTGCTTATTATCAATATGACTTAATGGGCAATATCCGCGGTAAGCGAACAGGTTCTCAATCTTCTGTATCGCACAGAGCCGAAACTCAGGGTAGAGTAAATGATATTATTGAACAAATGGAGCATATTAACCTTACTGATAAAGAAAGGTTCCGATTAACATCGGGTATTCATGGCAAACCTAATTTTGAGGAGCGCGTTCAAGCACAAGCCCACTATGCTTATGCTGGTGGTAATACTTACTCAGGCGAATTTAAAAACAGTGGTGAAATTAACGTTAGGGATACTTTATTTAATCCAATAGATAAAGACACGGTTAATTCAACCCAAACGTATACTACGCAAGGCGGTGAAACCTTACAAAACCTAGCGCAAATGTTCTTAGGTGATAAAGACCAGTGGTACATTATTGCTGCGCTTAATGGCTTAGAAAGCCCAGATGAGCCACTCGAACAAGGTAAAGTGTTGCATATTCCTAGCCAAACGACGGCCGCGAATGATAGCGACAGCTTTAACCCAATTAACTTAGGCGAAGTGATGGAAAACTATATTCCAGAAAACGCCTTTGTACCGCCACCGCAAGAAGGTTGTAATGCAGTGGCTACCATCATTATGGTGGCAGTCACTGTAGTTGCTACAGTTTATACGGCTGGTCTTGCAGCAGGTTATTCAGGTGCAGCTGCCTTTGGTGGTGGTTTAGGTGTACTTGGTGGAGGCGCTGCTGCCGCGGTTGGTAGTCTCGGAGGTGCTATTGGGCTTTCTACTGCAAGTGCTGGTTTATTGGCTGCAGGTGTTGGTGGTTTTGTTGGTTCGGTCGCAGGACAACTTGCAGGTAAAGCCGTTGGTGCAATTGACTCCTTTAGCTTAAAAGATGCGTTGTCATCAGGTTTAACCTCTGCTGCTACGGCGGGTATGGGCTCTGTGTTGCAGGGCTCAGATGCTGCAATGTTGTTTAAAGATGGCGCAAATGCAACAAAAAATGCAGCGACTGGCTTAAAGACGCTTTCAAATACGGGTAAAGCGATTATGGGCGCAACAGGCGCAATAAGTAGTGTTGCGGCTAATAAATTGGTGGGTAACAAGGCAAGCTTTAATTGGGCAAATGTAGCTGCATCGAGTATTGCAAGTGCGGCGACGGGGAATACTGGCCTACCGGGGCTTGATAGTAACGGTGTAGGTATTGAAGGCGTTATTGATGGTACAGTCGCAGGGTTAGCCAGTGCGGGTATTAGCTATGGCGTGAAAAAAGCTTTTGGTGAAGATACCAGCTGGAACTTTGATAATGTCGCATTGGATGCGTTTGGCAATGCAGTGGGTAATGCCATTGTGGCGGGTGAAGCTAAGTCGTATAATGATAGACAAAAGCTTCGAGCTGAGTCTGGTAATGCAACATTAGATGGTGCTTATCGGGGTATGCAACGTAATGCAGTAGAGCGCCAATTTGATAGCCAAGCATTACTTTTGGGACAAAATGCTTCACGTGCAATCACCAACCAAGCCGCTGATGACATCAATGTCGATATGCAAAAAGAGATGGCTAATTTTGTTGATACACAACAACGCCAAATCACAAATGATACCCAAGCACGTTTCAACAGTGATGAAATTGCAAGAGCGAATGTTAATAGTGCCTTGATGCAGAATTCTCGTAATTTAAGCCAAGAGTACTATAACGATTTAGCCAATAAACAAGCGAGCCTTGCTTCAGTAGGTGGTGATAGCGAGTGGTTCTATCGTAATACGTTTAATCCAAATCCGGGCTTTGATGAGTTGAGCTTGTTGCCAAATAGTAATTATGATTTAGAGGCTAATATTGCTAACAACACCGCATGGCAATCATCGCCAGATATGGAGCAAGTATTAGCAGATTCATTACAATGGAATGAGGCTAGATCATATGGTCCTTGGCGAGATGGTTATTTCTTTGCACCTGATAGCCCTTCAAAAGGAGCTTGGTCGTACACTAAAGATGTATTATCAGGATCATTTGATTATCTAATGAACTTAGATAAACCATTGAGCAAAACTTTTGATGTTCTAACTTTAGCTCACCTTAAAGATGCGCCTATAAAGTCTAATACCCTCTCTCTTGGTGGTGTTGGTATCTTTAGAGGTATCTTAGGCGGTAGTGGAAATATCAACTTTGGTGTGCAAAGTAATGGAGTTTTAGGCTTGGCCTTATCTAAAGATGGTTTTGTTCAAGCAAGTGAACAGCATTTTAAAGAAGGAATATATGAGATTGGAGTCGATGCCGCATTGCAAAGTTGGAGCAGTGTTACCAATTCTGCAACGCTTGAAGATATCTTTACTGGGTACTCTACTCATACTGATTATGACCTTACAGCCTTTAAATATGACATTGGCTGGCAAGAGTCTACAGCGTGGGCAGATAAGCCATTTTCATCTCCAACTCTTGCCGAAGGTTCAGGCCCAAGGCTTGGGGTTGATTTATTTGGTCGTAGCGACAAAAAACTATTCCCATTCGAAGCATCTAAAGGTATTGGTCATCAAATAGGTAATGAAATTAATACCTATGATGCTGGAGTTTTAGGCCGTTGGTTGTATTGGTTTACGAGGTAACCATGATTTATGACGTTTTAGCAGAAAGTGAAATGTGGGAAACCTTTAGGTTGGTGTTATCACCAGCCTTGGGGCTATTTTATTACTTCTTTTTACCTAAGTTAAAGATTAATTTAGAAGGGCATAAAGTTAAAGTTCTTAATGTGTTTATTGCTGTTTGGGTTATAGGGATCTTTTTAAGTTACCTAAATGCGGTTGAGAGAAATCAAGAATTAAATGTTCTGAAGCTCAAGCTTAACGAGAGTCTACATCAATCTGTTCAGGGGGTTATTCGAACGGATAAATACAATAACGATGGTTTAGATCGATTTACAATTGATGAACAGAGCTTTTTTAGGATACTACCGCATAAGCAAATCCCCCAGCATGGCTGTTGGAAAAAATTTGTCACTAAACAAGTTGAGCTGGATGGAAAGCGGGTGAAAATGGATTTTATCAACTTTCCTAAATCTGTCTATCCTCCCTTTGAAATGGGTAGTGAGAAAGTTGACCAAATCTGTATTTTAAGATTTGAGATAATCGAGTAGCCCATTTTTGATAATCGATGAATATATAACTAAATGAACTCTGGGGTCAGGTCTTTCATTTTGCATGAGATTTGTAACTCTGGGGTCAGGTCTTTCATTTTGCATTCGGTTGAGATTGGTGAATGAGTCTTGTTGGTTTTATTGGATTGTGCTGGCTTTTAAACAGCTAGCCGCTCCTTTTAATACAACTAAGCCCGATCACCTTTGACCAGTAACTCTGGGGTCACCCATTAAGAAGCCGTTGTAAAGAAGACGAACGGATTTTTTGATTGTTTCAGGATGAAAAAATCAATAAAT
>NZ_JABULX010000027.1 GCF_013328345.1 Marinifaba aquimaris | reverse complement strand
AGTAGACTATTCGAGTGTTTTGCTTGGAGTCCTATTAGGTGTTCGCTCTTGTTATCGGTCTCTCAACTGAGGAGCCACGCATCAATCGAACTACCTAATAGAAAGGCCTTAGTTGCAGCTAAGGCTTGGGTCTCACTTTACCGAAATAGTTTTAAAATGTGTGGGGAATTATCCATACAAACGCCTCAAGGTAATCGGACGCATAAAGGTTGGTTTGCGCTCGTACCTCGCTAATTATAACCAACCTTTATTTACCGCTTAGGCGGGCGTTAGTTGCCTATAAATTTAAGTACAAATGTTTGGCTATATATTCTTTTTAATTTTCATTTTCCCATTGGCTTTATTAGCTATCAGTGTACTTTCTGAGCAATTCAAACTAAAAGAAACACCTTTCTTAAAAGCTGTTGTTTATGGAGCTTTTTGCTCGCCTTGTATCGTGATAATCGGTGAAAGTTTAAGAAACCAAACAATAACTTTAGGTTTATATTCCTTGTTCCAAGGGTATGATAATCAAAGTACAGTAATACAAATGTGCGTTTGTATCTTTTGCCTTTTCATTTACTTTATGCGTAAAGGCAACTAACAAACGCCTCAAGGAATCGGACGCATAAAGGTTGGTTTGTGCTCGTGCCTCGCAAAAGTTTAACCAACCTTTATCTGCCGCTTAGGCGGACGTTGTATGGTATTGGTAAAATGCTAGGTGTTAACCACTTTTTGAGTCTTGTGTTTTCGGTTGTTGTTTCTCTTTTTTATCTGCCAATCACAAGCTAAATGGTTAACGCGTATTCGTTTTAAACGTGGTTGTTTTTAACAATCAAAAACTGTGGTTTAATTAATCTCAGTAAAAAAATAAGCAAGGAAAGCTTAAATAACATCAGGGTCAATAACTACTCGGCATTCGTGCCCTTTTCTCTTGTGTTGTTTTCAGCTTTTCTTTCAAATTAATAATCGTGGTTTGTTCTATTAGTGCTAGGCGGTAAACCGCTCACTTTCAGTAACAAGCCATACAACAAGGCGCTCAAGCAAGGACTCCAAAAGTTTGGCTCGGCTCATTCTTCGCCAGTGTAGCCAAAACTTTTTCCGCCTCTTAGCTTGGCGTTATAACTCAATAAAGGTTTGTTTATGAACGTTAAGATATTCTTAATATTTCTTTTTACTATAATTTCTAGTGGTTGCCAAATGACAACCAAAATTCCCAAAAATATAGGAAGTGAACGTTCATATGAACTTAGAAATGATGCTTATAAAAGAAAAGCATGCTGCGTAGAATTAAATGCTCTCAAACAGTCAGCCCTAAAAGACTCGCTGATTGTTAACATGGAGGAAAACGAAGAGCTTGTTCAAGTAAACTCAATTACGTCTCCTTATCATTTAATAAAACTAGAAGGGCAAGAGAATACTGAATATTTTTCAGTTAAAAGCTTTTACCTTGAGCATAAGTTTGCATTTATACCAATGGTTAGTGTCCTAGATTCAGATTTTAATATAATCAAACAAACTAACTTAGAATATATGCGATATAAACATCAAGATTTAGTTTACGACGACTCTCATTTTTGGATGTACTTCAGTATCGATAAACAAAAATCACCAACAGCCCAATATATTCTCATTCACTCAGCTATAGAATTAGGAACAAAAGTCGCAATTAATAGCGATTCTTATGGTGGTGCTCAAATGACTATGGTTGGTGAACAACCTATCGTTTATCATCAAAAAGCTACAGCGTTTAAAGTAAACCCAGTTGCTTCACCTTCGGGCGCAGTAGTTATTAAAAAGTTAGGTTCTTGGTCTAAGCCTGTTAATGATTGGGTAATTGAACAACTGTAGAGGTTGAGTTATAACAAAGCTGTAAACGCGGACAAACAATAATTGGCTTTGTTCAATGGTATGGACTCCCCACCTTTTGTCGTTTTCGACTAAGGTGAAGTGACCAAACTAACGGAGCCCATACCATGCAAAAGTCTAGCACCATTACTATCGATTTAGCCAAAACTGTTTTCCAAATCGCCTTCTTTAATAAGTTCGGCATTCTTAAATCCAATACCAAAATGAATGAGCAACGTATGTTGAACTTTGTTGCTCAACATCCTGAAGCCTGTGTTTGCATGGAGGCTTGTGGCACCGCTCATCACTTCGGACGATTATTCAGCAAGCAAGGGCATGAAGTTAAATTAGTACCTGCCCATATTGTCGCTAAGTATCGTACGGGTAATAAGAATGATGCTAACGATGCCTTAGCTATTTTTGAGGCCATTAAACGCCCCAACACCTATTTTGTTAAAGTGAAAACCCTCGAACAACAAGACTTGGCTTGCTTGTTACGTTTGCGCCAAGGGTATATCAAGCAACGCACGCAGTTAGTTAATCGTGCGCGGGGATTGGGCTTGGAGTATGGCGTTAAAATACCGAAAACCGTAGCGCAATTTAAAAAGCATCTACCTGATTATTTAGAAGATGCTGACTGTCATTTAACCCACCAAGCGCGCTTTGTTCTGAGCCAATTATTGCAAGAGCTTTACCATGTAGAAGACTTGGTTAAGCAAACCACGGATGCACTGACCGAGATGGCGAAGCAAGTTCAAGCGTGTAAGTTGCTCGTCTCTTTACCGGGTGTCTCTTGGATTATTGCCAGCGGTTTATATGCAAGGCTTGGCGACGCATCTGCTTATAAATGCGGACGCGATGCCAGTGCCAGCATTGGCTTAGTTCCTCGGCATAATGGGACGGGTGGGAATAACATCGTGCTAGGTATTACCAAGCGTGGTGACCGCTATTTACGCTCACTGGTTGTGCATGGTGCGCGCGCCGTGGTCTGTGCCGTTCAAGACAAACAAGATAAACTCAGTTGTTGGATACGCAATCAAGCCAGTCACAATCATTTGAACAAAACCACCGTTGCCTTAGCCAATAAGCTTGTAAGAATGGCTTGCGCTATTTTGAAGACAGGCACGCCTTATCAGCCTCAATTCGCTTAATGAGATTTGATAAGGGGAAATAAAGGCAAGGTGGTAGCCTTGTAAACGCAAGTATGTGAAACTAATGAAAAAGTGTTGCTAAGAGCACGCAAGACAAAACCTGTGAGGGACGTCGGTAGATTTGATACCTTTCGTTCGTTAAGGAGTCTTGAACGGTGGATAAAACCATTAAGGCTTGGGGTAGCGCCCCACTAAAAAGCCGAATATACGTGAACTTGCTATACACACTTTGAATTTAATTAAACAGGCTTGCTTTACTCGGGGAGTCCATATACGTACCTCGCTTTTTTAGCCAAACTTTTTAAGCCCGTTATTAGGGCGTTAGATTTTTAATCAGATAAAGGGAGAAACTGGATGAAAAAGTTATATATCTTATGCCTGCTTGGTTTAGCAGGGTGCACCACAAACCCCCTCAATATAAATGAACCAAACCGCCCCGTCGCTACTGAAGAAACAAGTATTTATTATGCTAATGAAACACCGATGCCAGCTCATACTGCATGGCAAGGTGCTTCAGGAGCAAAGGGATTACTTGATAATTTTGCAACTTGTGAGTCAGCAAGTGAAGCAAATGAAGTGACTGTTAACGGTAAGAAATTTAAAAGTTCAACTAGATGTCATTTAGATCTTCTTTCAAATAGTGATTCTGAAACTTATGTCAGAAGCCTAAGCGGTTCAACGAAGGGGCAGATTTTAACAAGTAGCCTGAGTGTTGAGGGGCAGTCCTATGAGGTCACCATGTTATGGTCTAAGCATACTTGGATGGGAAGTCCAGATGATGATGGTTTAGATGCTGCAAGGTATCAAATAGGTGTGGGCGCCAAAATAGTTGCAAAAATATATAACGCAAAAGCTGGTATAGATTTGGCCGATATATCTGGTTTGGCAGCGTCTGCTGAAACGAGTAATTTAACTGGTTCAATTACATTCAAAAGAATCGGTATAAACGGAAAATTGTCAGAAATCATTCTTCCTGGGTTTACCGACACTCTTGATACTGATGCCGTTATCAATGCCGTGCAAAGTATGCAAAAAATACAAATACTCCTGCATTCAGATGAAGACGTAACTATTAAACCTTCAGTTTTGGGTTACGTATTACCGAGACAAGAAGAAGTAGAAAGTGAAGGTCTAGGGTGGCTATATATCGGACACTATCCTACTGAAACCAGCTTGCTCGTCCCTAAGTTCAAAATTACGAGTGTTGGCAACAAGAAAGTGAACGAGCTACTCGATACAACGATAAAACTAGCATCTGAAAAGAATATTAGAGCCGATAAACCTAGATTTCCATATTACACCGTGGCTCAAGCTGTAACTACGGTGCCAGTGGGCTGTCAGCTTAAGATCAATCAAATAGACAGCGTTGGCCAAAGTAAGTATTGGGCTTACGTATCTGCAGTGCAAGATTGCGAGTAACAAAATCTAACAAGTGGCTGCTAGGGGCTGCATTACGCTGCGCTCCATGCAGCCCCAGAGCCAGGCGTTAGCAATCTTCACAAATAATGGATCTATGAATGGGAAAGTACCATAACGACCAACCGATACAGGGTGGTCCCAATGACCCTGATTTACTAAATAGACTCGACTTTGCCAACCATTTAGCAAATGTACTTCTATTGAATCATGATGATGATTGTTTAACAGTTTCTTTGGAAGGGGAATGGGGTTATGGAAAAACGTCAGTAATAAACCTTGTCAAAGGCGCTTTAAATGAAAAAGAATCTGCACCAATTATTATTGAATATAACCCTTGGTTGGCTGGCAAGCCAGAGTCGTTAATTCAGGATTTCTTGCTTCAATTTTCATCACAGCTAAATATTAAAGATAATTCTGAGGTAGCTCTAAAAGCCTCCAAGGAGTTAATTGCATATTCAAGCCTCTTTAGCGTCGCTAAGCTAGTTCCTGGTGCGGAGCCTTGGGCATCAATTGTTGAAAAAGTATTTTCTAAGTTTGGAAATTCAACAAAGAAGATTGCAGAGCTGAAAAAACTTGATTTATTGGGAAAAAAGAAGAAGGTTGTATCTGCGATAGAAAAAATAAAAACACCAATAGTTGTCGTTATTGATGATATTGATAGGTTGACACCATCTGAAACATTCCAAGTCCTGCGTCTTGTTAAGGCTGTAGCAGACTTTTCTGGCACATCGTTTCTATTGGCGTTTGATTCAAACTATCTTATCTCTGTTTTAGATAAGAACAACATAGTAAATGCCTCTGAATACATCAACAAGGTAATACAGCTTAGGGTGCCTCTACCTGTAATTTCAGAACGAGGTATGAATGAGCTTGCAAATGTTGAGTTGAAAAACTTAAGCGATAAAAACCTAACTGATAGATTTGAAAGTGACCAAGATAGGTTAAGCTGGATCTATCATAATTATTTCAAACATTTAATCAAAAACCCTAGAGAGCTAAAAAGATTTTTTAATCACTTGAGGTTTGTGCTGGAGCAGGTAGAAGGCCAGGTTTGTTTTTCAGACCTTTTCTCGTTATCGATAATTGCTACTAAAGCCAATTCTTTATACGAGCATATCAAGAACTCGCCTGAAGCTTACATCGGAAAAAGATTTTCCAATGACGGTCTTATGATGGATAAGCCAGAAGAGGTAGTTGAGTCGTTTAAGGATGAACGAGCTTGTATCCTCAAAGTATTTAGCGAAAGAGATCGTAAATTACTAGAGGGGCTTATCGGTGATACCTTTCCGCTTCTGGATTCGGGAGGGTATTCTCATTATGGAGTTTCCGATACAGATTCCGCCGGTCGAGTGTCTGCCCCTCAAAGGCTTCACGTTGCATTTCACTACAAAACACCAATAGGATACCTTTCAGATCAGGAGATTCTTGACTTTATCTCTGGAGAAATTGACAGAGCAGAATTTCTTGAAAAAGTGATTTCTGAAGACGCCGATGATCGATTCTTTGAAATGATGACGAATTATGCAAAAGAATGCGGAGGCAATAGCTTTGATATATTGATTAGCATTTATAACGCACTTCTCAACTCTGAAAAGCTAATATCGTCTCTAGAAAGTAATTATGGCTTTATGTCTAAGGATCTTTATCGCCAAATGAATTGGCTTACAAATAAGGTGATCTCTGAGAGTGACGATAAATATACACTGATTAATAATCTTGTTGTAAGAGAAGAAAGCGCACCTTTGGCTGCAGACGTTTTGTACAAGATTCGAGGTCAGCTCCACGGAGAAAGCTATGATGAACCATGGGTCTCTGAAGAACAGCTGGCTGAGCTTGAGGTTGGCTATCAAAAGATGGCTATTAAATCTCTTTCTAATGGAACGCATATTAACAATCATCTTGAGTCACACGTTTTCTATGAGTTAAAGAGAAGCTCAAAAGATAAAACATCTGAATTTATGGATGCAGTCATGAATAGTGAGAATGGCGTAATTAGAGTGGCCGAAATAATTGGTAACTCTGGCAGTGATTCTACCAATGGCCCTTATGTTCAGATTGATGAACAAACTTTTGGTGATGTTATGGATTTAGAAAATCTTAGAGAACAAGCAGAAAAAATAGATGTGACGACCCAACCTATCCACATTCAAGCAGTACTTAAAAGTATTCTTGATGGGAAAAAATACTACCTCAGAGATGGACAGCTAGGAGAACGATGGTAGTCACAATTGCTAACAAGGCGCTATTATCGGACTGTTTTTCCGCTGCGCTTCAAACCAGCCGCAAAGCACGGCGTTATATTTTTATCCAGCAATTTAAGGAGAAAACTATGGATGATAAACAAAAAGTAAAACAAGCAATAAATGGATTATATAAATTTGCAGGCATTAATACTCAATTTAATGGAGATGTAAATAAGCAGGTCGCAGAGGTATTTGGGGAGCTATTGAAAGAAATAAATACTTGCTCCGATGCGTTTAGTTGGGTTCCTAGGCCAACAGGTGGTAAAGCAACTATAAGTTGGGTTGCTACTAATATGTCTAAAAGAGTTCTTGAGCAATTTTCTGATAAACAATCATACACTTGTGCTAGAGTGAGAGAGGCACAATATCAGCGCAGACTTCAACTAGCAGGGCTGGGTATATAGATGAAACATAAACATATTCTGTTTTCTTTAATGCTATACCCTACTCTTTGTGCCGCATCTAGTGAAATACCTAGAAAAAGCGTATGTACAAATAAACAAATCAGTGCATCAATAGCTGATATTCATCATTGTATAGATCGAACAAGTGTTACTAATATTGAAACATTAGGGGGAAGTATTCCAACTACTCACTTTAAATATAGTAATGGGCTTGAGTATTCAGTTGCATATATCCCATCCAAACTAGCGACAAATGGACTTCACACTAAATACAATATGTCAGTTAAATCATTTTTTAGTGCTCTATATGAAAAAAATTCGCCAAATGATAAATTTCAATTGATCCGTTCAGCATATAATATTGATAGCGAAAATAAATTAATTAAATTTAAACATAAACACTTTGATGTATATGGAATTATCGGAACATCGGTATTTGATTCTCTGTATATAGTTTTAGAGAATGATGAATTTTTGTACCAAATATCAGGCAACTTTAGTGAACTGGAAGCTAATAATATTTTAGATAAGCTTGAATTAAAAAAAATATAGCAAGTTGCGCAAACCAGACACGCAACGCTTGCTCGCGCTTCGCGCATTATAGCAAACGTTGCATAGCCGTTTGGCCAAAGCGTTAACAGTATGAATAAAACTCTGGTGTTTAAGTACATTGCCGTGCCAATTCTTGCAATATTTCTCATTGCATTAAGTATGTTTTTATTTGCATTTGTTTTTTCTGGAGACAAAATAGTGCAAGAAAATCCAACTATTGCTGATGATACTAATATGTTCGCCAAACCAACATCTATATGCGGTTGTTGGTATACGGCAGAGTTTGGGAAGTACAAAGAAATTCAAGGTAACACTGGCTGTAATATATTAAAAATGGATATACCTAACCGAGAAGAGCTACCTAGGTGCTAAATACAGCTAACAAGTAAATACAGAGCGGACGCATAAAGGTTGGCTTGGTTCGTGCCCCACTAATTTTAGCCAAGCATTAGATAGCTCAAGCATGGATGTAGTTATATATCAGGGCAAAAATATAAGAGTCCAAGAAGTTGCTCGCCCAATGTGGGGCACTATTTTATATCAAGCTCAAGAATCAAATGACATGTTTATCGTGTATCTTGTTTCAACTGGCCCATATAAAATGGATATACCTAATGTTTACAAACTATCCGTAAATGAGGTTGCTCAATTTCATGCTAAAAAGCTAAATATAGAGGCCTTGTGCCAAAGGTTACTGTCACACGCTACCTAACAGCCTGCAAAAGAAAGCACGTAATGGATAAGGTCGAATTTTATTTAACAGGAAGTCAGCATTGAAATATCAGGGAAAATTAACCAATTGGGATGATAAAAAAGGGTTTGGTTTTGTAGAGCCAAACGGCGGTGGCAATAGCGCTTTTGTCCATATTAAGTCTTTTAAAAAACGTTCTAAAAGACCTACTGAAGGAGACTTAATCATATATGAGCAAACCAAAGACGCCCGAGGAAAATTCAAAGCTATCAATGTAAGTTTAGTTATCGATCGCAAACTCAACAAAGCGGCGTATCAAAAACCACGTAAGTTTGGTTATTTTATTGCTGCTATTTTCTGTATTGTTTTAGCCACTGTAACCTACCTAAAATTAATACCGATTGAAGTAATGTATTTGTATGTTGCGGCAAGCTTTATCGCTTTTATTGTTTATGCGCTTGATAAATCATCTGCTAAAAATGGCCGTTGGCGCACACCCGAAAGCCACCTGCACTTACTCAGTTTGCTTGGTGGTTGGCCAGGTGCTTTTTATGCACAAAATAAGCTGAAACACAAATCCAGCAAAAGAGCATTCAAAAACATGTATTGGCTAACCGTTACTGCAAATATTGGGGCATTGGTTTGGCTTTTAGGTGCACAAGGCCAACAGTTTTTACAATCAATTTTGGGTTAGCCTATTATCAATGCAGGCCTTTACAGCTTACTCCAACAAGCAAAGCACTGGTTATTCGCTTTTTTATCACTAACTAAAAGACAGGTCTTTTATCCCACTTGTCAAACATCACCTTAAGAGTATTTTATGAGAATTGCTTTATTATCAGATATCCACAGTAATGTGTTTGCGCTTGATGCCGTCATTAAAGATTTAGCTAATCGCAATGTCGACTTAAAGGCTAACCTTGGCGATATTCTCTATGGCCCTATTGCACCTAGAGCCACTTTTGAAATGCTAATGGAACATGATTTTGTCACTATTTCAGGCAATCAAGATCGTCAAATTTATCAGTCAACGGATGAAGAGATTGCATCCAACCCTACCCTGCAATTTATTTTAGACGATTTAGGCACTCAACCTTTGGCATGGATGAAATCTTTACCTTTTGATATGCAGGTTAATGAAGAGGTTTATTTGTGTCATGGCACACCTGAAGACGATTTAGTTTATCTGCTAGAGGATGTCAGTAAAGGTTATGCGCAACTGCGATCAGATAACGAAATAATCAATTTACTCGCTGGTCAGCAATCTAAACTCATTTGTTGTGGCCATACACACACTCCAAGAGCAGTACACTTGAGTAGCGGCCAACTTGTTGTAAACCCGGGTAGTGTTGGTCTTCAAGCCTATACAGATGAAGAGCCCGTGGTTCACTCTATGGAAAATTTTAATCACTACGCGGCGTATTCAATTGTTGAAAAATCGGCTTTGGGATGGGTTGTACAGCATATTAACGTTCCCTATGACTTTGAGCGTGCAGTAAAAGAAAGTAAAAAGCGCAACCGCAGTGATTGGGCTCACTTTTTATCAACCGGCAGGCGTGTTTAACAGGCCACTCTAAACGGAGATTTGAATAAACTACCTTGGCCAGTTTACCTGTGGGTATTGCCACTATTTAAGCAACACTTTTAGTGCTTATTTCCCTCCCTACTCTTGTAATATCGCATTGGTGAACCTGATGTTAAGTGGCACATTGTGTCACAGTTCGATAAGGTTGAGGGCTAGATAAAAATAAAGGTCCTTCTTTGATTATGAATATAAAAATAACCGCGCTCGCATTCGCTTCTTCTTTATTATTAACCGCGCAAGTACAAGCTAAAGAAGATGCTACTGAAGGTAAAACAGGCTTTTATGCCGGTTTTGGTTTATCGAGCGTAAGTGCGGATGAAAGCGGTGTTTCATCTGACGAGATTGGCTTTTCTGTGTTGGGTGGCTATACGTTTTCACCTTACTTAAGTACTGAAATGTCGTTGTTTAACATAGGCGATCATCAAGATTTAGGCATTGAAGGTCATGGTATAAGCCTAAGTGCCATTGGCAGTTACCCTGTCACCGATGACATCAGTATTTTTGTAGAGTTTGGCGGTATGACTGTTGATGTTGAAGTTGATGAAGCGAAAAACTTAAGCTATTCCAACACAAATGGTGACGATGAAGAGTCGCTAGAAGACGGCCAAGATTCCAGTTTATTTTACGGTGTTGGTATTAAGTATCAATTTGATGATAGTTGGACGTTTGCTTTAAGACAATCGACTGCTGATCTTGATGCCGATATGGAGTTTTATTCTATTCAAGCCCACTACAACTTCTAATCAGCTTAGTTAAGTTTCTCTAATTTAAAGTGGTCTTTAATTCATTTATGCTTAAATTAAAGACCGCTTCGCTATTTTTTTAATTAAAGACTATTGGTTAGCGCAGCCATCTCTTTTGGGAAATTCCTGGCTAACGCTAAACTCTCTGCGCGTGCGCTTACTTCTTCTTCAGCTAAATCAACCGTCATTACATTGCCAGTATCTGGCGTGTCAGTATCAACCAAAATACCCTGCTCAATTAGGTGTTCGATGATGGTATTGGCTGCCGGTAATGCCGACGATGCTTTTACAATTTCACACCTTGCATAGGTTTTATCTTCAAAAGCCACATCTGCAACACGGAGCGAAGCATCAACACCAGGAATTTGCTGAGCACCATACATAGGCGGGCCGCCAACCGTTGCATCACTAAAAGAGGGAATAAATGTCGCAACCTTATCAATCGCTTTGGTGGTTCTGCTATTGATAATTGCAGGCTCCCATTGGTGATTGACCTTGGCCATAAACTTATTGGGTAATTGCGGCTGTGCACTGGTTAATGCAGAAGATACTAGGCCATCTTCAAACAAGGTCACATCGGGTGTCATAGCGTGAATTTGAAAGTAGCCATTTGGGTATGGCGTCAGCTGTGTCATCCCGTTTTTAGTGCCGCGTGTACCGTGAAAAATAATTTCTGGCCAGTTATTCTCATGACGAGCCCAATGGCTAATGTAAGCGGCTTTAAATTCGACCATACGCTTTGGTTGAAGACCGACCATGTCATCTATGGTTCCGGTTCTAAACCCGCAAGCATTAATTAGGTAGTCCACCTCAAACGTTTGGTTTTTATCTGCAACCGAGGCTTCAATGGTCCATTTATGGTTCTGTTTGTTTTGGTTAACAGAAATCACCTGCGTTTGGGTCAGTACTTGGCAATTATCACTTTTTTCTAACGTCAAGCTGGCAATGGCAGCTAATCGAAACACGCTAATGCCGTATTCTTGAACTAAGCAAACGGGGTACTTTAACTGGTTTAAGTCAGTATTTTTTGCAAAGGCGATCATCCATTGATCAGGCGTTTTTGGCACTTTAGGCGTTGGCTGCGTTTTTAATGCTTCAAGTGCTTGTCGGTCATACTGGGTAAAATATTCTGCTGCAGGGCCCAATACTTGGTTGCATGGGTCATCGGCAATTAGCTGACGATATTCTTGTTGCAGTATGTTTAGCCGAGCAATGACATCTTCTGTTCGACCATTGTCATCAATTGGCACGGCAATAACTGTCGGTCTGTAATCTATCGCATCGCGATAAAGTCTTGCCGTACTGATAGATTGCTTTAAAAGGTCGATACATTGCTGGTCTGATATTTCTCGGTACAGGTTACCGCCAGCGTGCAGATGGCACATGGGCGGACCATTAACTAAGCTGGTTTCTTTTTCAAATAAGACAACGTTCGCACCTTGCTCACTCAGTTTTAATGCGATGGTTGCGCCACCTACACCACCACCAATAATACCAATACGAGGTTTTGAACATTCAGAACTTTGAGACAACATATTTACGATTTTAGATAAACGAGATTGGAAATTTTACAATTAATTGGCAACTGCCGTTGAGCAAGGTAGTGTTTCGATAATATCGGCAAAATCATCTAATACGACCGTTGCACCTTGGCTCTTGATATCTTCGCCATGATTGTAGCCATAAGTTAAACCTATGCTTTCGATGTTAGCGGCAGTCGCTGCTGAGATGTCGTTTTTCGAGTCGCCAATCATCACGCATTCATTTTGGTTAACTTTCAACGTGTTATATACGTGAATTAACGGCATTGGATCAGGTTTGCGCTTAGGTAAACTGTCGCCGCCTAAAATCAGCTCAAATAGATCATCTAAGCCAAATTTTTCAAGGATAGGCCTAACAAACTGCTCGGGTTTATTAGTGACAATCGCTAATCGATAACCTTTGCTGTGCAAGCTTTTTAATGTTGTGGTGACATTGGGGTACAAGGTGGTATCCACACAGACATTTTGCTCATAGTAATCTAAAAATATGGCAAGCGCTTTTTCGAACAAGGCATTATCAAGATTGGGGCATATATCAATACTGGCCGATAACGCTCTTTTGGTTAACACCGCCGCACCGTTACCAATCCAGCTGCGAATTTCATCGATTGGAAAAGTCGCTCTACCTAAAGTTTCTAACATTTGGTTAATGCTGAGGGCTAAATCTGGAACGCTGTCTATTAACGTGCCATCTAAATCAAAAATCAGTACTTCTTTATTGTTAAATTTCAATTTAAAACTCGTGTTTAACGCCATTAATTGCCGGCGTATTGTATCTTTTATGGTTTATTTTTTCTATTAGTACGATAGAGGCCATCAACTTCGATTAACCTTAATATATAACTCTTTTTTTAGATGTGGGTTAATGGGTTATAACCTAAACAAAAGCCTGCGCTCGCTTTGTAGCTCAGCAGGCTTTTTAAGTTCACTCAACAATTAGAACCTATCGCAATTGTTTGCTGTTTTTATACGCACCAATGGCCGGTAGTAAGGCCGAAAGACTAGTGAGTAATACAATTATCGCCAGATAAATCAGTGTATTTTGATTGAGAAAATCAGTTGAAATTTGTAAGCCGAATTCACTGATAAGCGCATCGCTAAAGCCGTTAATACCTGTGTACAAGGCGATAATGGCAAGGCTTATGCTGACTAAACACATCAAAATAGCTTCAAGTTCAATTAACGCAAACACAAACCAAGATGAGGCACCGATATTTCTAAGTAATATCAGCTCTTGTTGGCGTTCGCGTAACGATGCAATCAACATGGCGCTTAAACCTAACAAAGCGGCCACTAAAACAAACACGGCAATGAGGCTCAGAGTATTTTCTAGCACTGTCATCATTTGCCATAACTCAGCTAGCGCCACACCCGGTAACACAGCCATTAATGGCTCTTGTTTGTAATTGTTAATTGAGCGCTGAATATGAAATGTCGCCAATTTAGATTTTAACCCTAACATCATCGCAGTAATGCTTTTAGGGGTTAATGCTTGTGCACTATGGCCATGGTGATGAATGGCCTCTATTCCCTGTAGGCTTACATGTAAGGTTTGATCAACGGGCGTACCGGTTGGCGCTAAAATGCCTGTCACCACAAATGGGTGTTTGTCGTGCTGATGAAAACTGGTATTACCAATACCATGTGACAAGACAATTTTATCGCCCAGCTGATAATTAAGGGCTTTGGCCACTTCACTGCCAAGCACTACATCGAGTAAATCATGAAATTGTTTGCCTTGAGCAAAACTCAATGCTGTTTTTTGTGCATAGCGGTAATGCAAAAAGTAGTCTTGATTGGTACCTAGTACGCGATAACCTTTGTGCGAATCGCCCAGTGAAATAGGAATAGCCCACTCCACTTGTTTATGAGCCGCTAGTTTTTGATAAGCCTGCCAACTGATATTGTTCGTTGGTGAGCCAATGCGAAAGACTGAATACAACAATAAATTAAGTTGGCTGGTTTTAGCCCCGACGATTAAATCGGTACCCGATACCGTGCTGGCAAAACTCGCTTTGGCTTGCTCCCTAACATGTTCAACGCCAATTAACACAAATATGCTTACCGTCATGGCAAAAATGGTTAATAGCACTGACGCTTTTCGATTAATCAGGCTTTTTGCTGCTAGGGTCAAAAACATACTTACGCCCTCCCCGCACTGTTTATGTCTGCCAGCGCCACTGCCTGATCAAACCGCTCGGCTAAGCGCCAATCATGGCTGACAAAAACTAGCGTACTTTGGGTGTTATTAACCTGCTCTAACAAAACTTGCATAAATCGGTCACTGTTTTGTTGATCAAGCGCTGAGGTTGGCTCATCGACAATAATTAGCTCAGGTTGGTTAACCAAAGCCCGAGCAATCGCCACGCGTTGCTGCTGACCAATACTGAGCTGCTGAACCGGCTTTTTATGTAAATCAGTTGAGATATTTAAGTCAGCTAATAGCGCTTGATTGCTCATTTTCGGCTTTTTGTTGCTGGCAAAACGGCGCGCTAAATTTAAGTTATCTAGCACACTCAAATAAGGAATAAGGTTAAATTGCTGAAACACATAGCCTAGGTGATTAGCCCGAAATTTATCGCGCTTGCCCGCACTTAATTTACCAATCGCATTACCAAGAATGGTCAGCTCGCCTGAACTTGGCGTTAAAATGCCAGATAGCACATTGAGCAAGGTTGACTTGCCCGTGCCAGATGGTCCGTGTAAAAACACTTTTTGGTTTTTCTCAACGTGCCAATTTTCAATCTGTAAAGTGGCTTGTGACTGATTGGGGTAAGTGAACGTCAATTGGTTCACTGAGATAGCGTTAGACATAAAGATAAAACAAAAATAGTAAAGTTATTTCACACCTAGGGAAAATAAGGTTATAACATATCAAATCTATGAGTTTTAGTTTAATCAATTAACTTTTTCGATATGTTACTTAAAGATTTATTATCACCCGTATTCAGCGTATTTTTACTGCTTTTTAGCTCATCTGTACTGGCTGATATTGTCACCAAGCCTGAACAAAAAAAACCTGCAACCGTCGAGAAAAAAGTACCAACAACGATTAAAACGTTTCGAGAGGTCGAGTGGACAGAACTCATTCCAGAAGATGACTTAAATGCCATTTTAAACCCACCTAGTTATATCGATGATATTGAAGATGGCTCAATCGAAGATCAAATTGGTGCGCAAGTTGAAAACGGGGTCTCGTCTCCTGAGGATGATGTTTATCAGCGAGCGCTGAACTCAACCCGCATCATAGAGAAGATGAACAACCAAGCGATTAAAATTCCGGGGTTTATTGTTCCGCTCGAATTTAACGAAGACAGAACCATCAGCCGCTTCTTTTTAGTGCCTTATTTTGGCGCTTGTTTGCATATGCCGCCACCGCCACCCAATCAAATTATTTTTGTCACGGCAGAGCCAGCTATCGAATTTCAATCTCTGTATGATGCGTTTTGGATATCAGGTATGTTAAAAACCAAGATGTTTGAGTCAGAAATGGCGACTTCAGCTTACACACTCGATTTGGCTGATATCGAGTATTATGATCAGCCAGCCGCCAATTAAACCGTTAAAAGCTAGATTCAATGACTACAGCATTGTGGGCGTGTAAGCTCTCTTGGTGCTCAACCTTAAACCAATAAGCTTGCACGGCTTGCATCTTAGCTAAATAGGTTTTGAGCTTTCTTGCCGCATCTTCACAAAACATCAAGTTTTGAGCATTTAGTCGAGCAAAAGCCTGTTCATCTTCGCGTTTAACCGCTGTTTGCACAGGCGTGGCTATCACCTCTTCAAAAGCAAAAATTAGAGATGCAATATCAGGTAACTCAGTACCTAATTGCAGCTTGATATAAGCATGAGAGCGTTGGCTATGCGGTGTAGCGACAGAACCTGCCTTAGATGCAATCCAATCGAGTAACTGAGCTTTATCGATGGTATCGGTGCTAAATTGCTCATCTACGGCTTCTTTATAAAGCTGACGCGATAAAGAAGCCGAGCACGGACAGGTACTGGAATACGGAATATCTAAATTAAGCTCAACGGCTAATGTATCGTTTTGATATTCCAAACACACTTCAACAGGGTACGCCTGATACCCAAAGTTATCAGACAACAAGGCTGGTTTATTGAGCATTAAGTCAAAGCGCAAATTTAATTTCGCCGCCTGACTTAAGCCCGCCTGCGATGTGATGAGTGCTTGCATTAATTGAGTCAATGTATCAACCGATAATTCACTCCCCGCTAAGTGTTCATTCAGTAAAAAATACAAGCGAGACATATGTATGCCTTTGGCTTTTTCATCTTCTAAACTAACAAACACATCAGCCATCGCACTAATGCGGTTTGACGCTAGGTGCTGACCAGCTAGCGTCAAAGGTACGGCAATTTTTTCCATCCCGACCCATTGTAATTTCAGTGGGCTATCACTTGCAGTCGATGAAGTGATATCAGGCAAGTTAGCCATTTTTTCTATCATCAATTCACTTACCTCAAAAATGCTAAACGCTTAGCCGATTGGGTAAAGTGCGTATCTTGACCGTCATAAACTAAACTACCGTTAACCCAAGTGCTCAGTACCTTACTTTTGAAAGTGTGACCATCAAATGGGGTCCACTGACATAAATAGCGCACCGATGAGTGATTAGCTGCCGTTAATCCTTCTGGATCAACTAACACTAAATCAGCAAAGTAACCTTCTTTGATGTAACCGCGCTTATCGATTTGATAACGAATAGCAGGGTTGTGACAGACTTTTTGAACCACTTGTTCGATAGTCATTCGCCCTGCGTGAACATGGTCAATTAAGCTAATTAAGGCGTGTTCAACCAAAGGTAAACCTGCTGGCGCTTGGTTGTAATCAACCTGTTTTTCAGCAAAGGTATGCGGCGCATGGTCGGTAGCAATAATATCTATTTGCCCGGTTTTAAGGGCTTCAATTAATGCGGCTCTGTCATCTGCTGATTTAATGGCAGGATTACATTTAATTAAGTTACCTTTTTCTTGATAATCTTCTTGGCTAAACCACAAGTGATGCACACAAGCCTCGGCAGTAATTTGTTTACCTTCAATTGGGCCTTTTTCAAAGAGACTTAACTCTTTTGCCGTCGTGATGTGCAGTACGTGTAATTGTGTACCGTTGCGTTTAGCCAAATCGACCGCGTACGATGAAGAGGCATAACAAGCCTTGTCATCGCGTAAAATAGGATGGTCGAAAATGGTAGGTGTCACGCCTTTATCTTTATAGCGCTGAGCATTTTGCTCCATCACAGGACCACTTTCACAATGTGTCACAATAAGGCTTGGGCAATGTTTAAAAATGGCTTCAAGCGCTTGTGGTTCTTCAACCAATAAATTACCCGTCGATGCGCCCATAAAGACCTTTAAACCACAAACTTGGCTTGGGTCGATTTTTTTAATTTCTTCTAAATTATGTTCAGTTGCGCCTAAGTAAAATGAATAGTTGGCAAACGATTTTTCTTGGCCAATGGCAAATTTTTTCTCTAACGCTTCAATCGATGTCGTCGCAGGATTTACATTTGGCATTTCCATATAGCTGGTAATACCGCCTGCAACCGCTGCTCTAGATTCACTCGCAATATTCCCCTTGTGCGTCAGACCCGGTTCTCTGAAGTGTACTTGGTCGTCAATCATACCCGGTAATACCCAAGCACCTTTTGCATCAACCACTTCGTCAGTTGGTCGTGCGCTAATATCATCGGCAATTAAACTGATGTATTCATTCGTAATTTGAATATCTGCATGACGAATACTTCCTTCATTCACCATTCGCGCATTTTTAATAAGAGTGTGTTTCATGATCAGTACCTTTAATTCGGCCTAAAAGTGGAAAAGCAGGTTCATTGCTTTTAAAAACGAATCACTGAGTTATGGGCATTAAGTGCAGACAGGCCTTGTTTATCTGCACTGAGCCAAATAACGTTTAATGTTTCAATACCGGGAAATAAATCTAAAAAACCCAGCTTTAACTGAGATAACTTGGCGGTATCACTGCAATGAAATTGATAGCTGGCGGTAATTTCACTGTGTGTATTGTGCTCGACATGTTCTGTATGCTCAGCGTCATGTTTATGGGCATGTGTTATGTGCTTATCATTTTCACTTTTTGCGTGAATATGCCCGTGCGCCTGATGATCGTGTTGAGGGTGATCGTGTTGATGGTGCTCATGTTGGTGCTTGTGATGATCATTTTCATCATAAGCAATGGGCGCAGCATCTGGCATAGGGTCAAGACTCGTTTCAGCGTCAATGCCCTGCCCCATAACAATTAATTTATCCGCAATATGACAATCGGCACCGGTAAAGCTAAACAACTGAGCAGTTTGATTCAGCTGATTTTCAGTTTTTTGGATTTGTTGTTTTTCCGCTTGGGTTTTAGCCATATGCTCAAAACTCAATAAATTGCCGGCAGGCGAGATAAACTCCACGGCCACCTGATTTTGCTCAACAGCAATATTAAGCTCAGCTTGTCCGTGAATATGTGCCGCTAAATGCTGACCATCATCATAGCTGTGATCTTGATGGCCTAATTGCAATGAAAGCGCTAATAAATGAATAAATGACATCATCTTGTTAACTCAACAAACCCTTTCTAACCAACAAAATCTAACGTCAGCAGTAATCGCTTTTCGCCGTCTTTAAGTGCAGGAGAACGATGCACTAAGCCTGCACTTTCATTTCCTGCCCACAATTCACCTTTTAACAATGAGACATCACCTGTCGACATACTTTGAATATGTTCGGCCGATTGATATAAACCCGATGCTTCATCACAACGGCCTCGATTACCTGCACCTAATTTAGTGCGATCCACATGCTCATGTGCAAGCCACTGTGAGTTGGCACCAAAATAAGTGGTGATCAAACGACACGGCACACGATCAACATGAAAGCGTGGACACATGGCTTTATCTAATACCGTTAACCTGAGCCCAACTTTCTCAAGCTCAAATAAACAGGTAAACATATCGACTAAATCAGCAATATCAGCACTTAAACGCTCAGCACCAACATAGCCTTTGAGCTTACTTCTCATGGTAATTTGTGCATTGGCTGCGGTGAGGGTTTCCGATAATTTGAAACTCGGCGCTTGCTCTATGAAGGTTTTGATTTCATTGCTGAAGGTCTCATCAATGTCGCGCTGCCAAATGGCGAGGTTGTTATCCTCTTGGTAAATATCCGCAAGCACTGCTGCATCAGTTGAAGTAGATGTAGTTCGAACTAAACCAGGTTTATTGAGAAATGCCTCATCGACAGGCTGAAAAGGAGCTAATTGCATGCAGAAAACCTCATTACAACGCAAAACAAAAGATATGTTACAACATAACATACTTGAGTTATTGCTGTCACTGATAGCTCAAGCAAAGCGCATCATGCAAATTGGCGATTTTACCCGAGATGTATAACAGGCGAGCCGTATCTAGCTCGCCCTCTCGTTTAACTAAACTGCCCCAGTTGATAACTGCCAGGTACAAAACCAAAGGCCTTGGCTAATCGGGTCCATGTATTGATTTGCGTAATAGCCAACGTGAGTTGTGTAATTTCAGTTTGGCTAAAATGTTCAGCCAATGCTTGATAATAAACATCTACTTCGCTACCGGATGTTTCGAGCTTGGTCAGCCAATTAGCCCATGATAATAAAGCTTTTTCTTGTTGGTTAAAGTAATCGGTTTGCTGGTAAACCATCACAGAATGCAACCTTTGCGGCGTCTCTCCTGCCCCAATGGATTCTTTAAAATGCATATCCATACAATATGCACATTGGTTAATAGCCGAGACGTAATAACGCACTAATTCAAGTAATGAAAAATCCAATGGGCTGGTTTCATTGACGTAATTTTCAGTTTGCATCATGCAAGCTAATAAGGGCTCAGGGATTTGATTAAAAGGGATCCTATTCATTTTTCTCACTCAGTTGTTGAAGAGATTTCATCTTAATTCAACAGATAAGCGCACAGAAGATAGACAATAAACTCATCACTTTTGCATTATTTGCAAAAATAAATGTGTTAGGGTGAGAATTAAATAAACAAAATTACGCGATTTAGCGTTCAGCTCAAGTTCAGTTCAAAAAGGTTAAGCAATGTTATCCTCTGCCAGAGTATTTTTAAAAGTTAGCGAGTTGGGGAGCTTTTCAAAAGCGGCCAAAGTCATGGATATGGCGCCCTCTTCTATTGCACGTACCATAGACAACTTAGAGCAGACACTAAAAGCAACCCTGTTTAAACGCAGTACCCGTCAATTGCAATTAACTCAGCAAGGTGAAATATTCTTAAAAGGGGCAATGCAGTTAGTTAATGATGCCGATGCACTTGTCGCCTCGATGAACCCAAGTGTTCAGCAACCCAGTGGCCAGCTGAGTATATCGGTATTTGAAAGCTTTGGCCGTATGCATATTTGCCCGCTGATACCTGAATTTCTAAAACGCTACCCTGACATTAACATCAAGCTAGATTTGAACAATCAACTGACCGATTTGTACGAGAGTAATATCGATTTAGCCATTCGCATCGGTACACCCAATGATTCGAGCTTAAAAGCGCGGCGTTTGATGAGTAACCACACCATCATCTGCGCATCGCCAGATTACCTTGCCAAACACCCGCCGCTTAACGAACCGAGCCAATTAGCCGAGCACAATTGTTTATTGCTGAGTAACGATAGGCAACGCACTTATTGGCACTTTTTAAAAGACCAACACAAAACAAAAGTATTGGTAGCGGGTAATTTTCAGTCGAAAGGCGGCACACCGCTGCTCAGTGGTGCACTCGCTGGGGTGGGTATTGTTCAGTTAGCCAATTGGTTTGTTGCCGATGCAATCGAAAAAGGTCAATTAGTACCCTGTTTAACCCATTGGCAAGCCTCACTGAACGATACTGACAGCGGCGAGATTTACGCGGTTTACCCCAATACGCGATTCCCCAATCCCAATGTCAGGTTATTTATCGACTTTATGGTGGAATACCTCGCGCTGTGATCAGTACTTGATTAGCGCTTTCCCTACATTTGATTAAAACACTGTTTAAACCACGCCACTAAATGCTGCACTTTAGCGACGTGTTTTCTTTGTGGATTAACTCTTAAGTAATAATGGTAACCGGCAAACGCCTTTACCTTATCGCTTGGCGATATCCAATCTTGATTGAGCGAAGTAGTAGCTAACACGTCGCTCAGTAAACCTAACCCTTGACCTGTCATCACGGCTTGTAAAACAAAATACTCTTGTTCAAACGTTCTAATTTCAAATTGCGTTTCATCGATATGAGCCTGCCAATTTAAGTTTTTTAATAAACCATTTTGCTGCCACTGAGTCACAAACAACACCGGCTTTTTACCCTTTTCAACTTGATAATGTTCACTGGTATATACCGACATTTGCTCTTGATATAAAAAGACTTCATCACTGTTATTAGCAGGCTCGCCGTAGCGAATAGCCAAGTCAATATGCTTGTCGCGGTTTAAATCAACCAAACTGTCACTGGCTGCAATTTTAAGCTGGCTATCGGCTAAACACTGACTAATATCAGCTGTTTTTGGGGTTAACCACAATGCGGCAAAAGAGTGACAACAAGACACGGTTAATTCGTTTTTTTGCTGTTGAATGTCATCAAGAACATGGCTGATAGCATTAAAACTAGTACGACAGACTTGCGCTAGCTTCTCACCTTCTAAGGTCAGTGAAATAGCCCGAGTATGACGTTCAAACAATGCCACGCGTAGTTGTGATTCCAGCGCTTTAATTTGGTGCGAGACCGCTGTTGGGCTGATATTGAGCTGTTTAGCGGCGAGCTTAAAACTTAAAAATTCAGCGCACACTGCAAAGGTTCTTAAATAATTAAGTGAGGAAATTTGCCCACGCATAAACACCTATAGATAACTTTAACTAATCTATAAGCCATCTTATCTCAATTGTCAGTGTTATTCATCACAGCAACAATAGTGACTAAATACAATACGCATTACCCATCAGGAGATAAAGATGAAAACGATACTTTATATCAGTTCGAGTGTAAGAGATTACCAGCCTAACCAAACCCAACATCAATCTATTACTAAAATGCTGGGTGAACAATTTACCGCGAACTTTAAAGCTCACCATGAACACACAGAAGTTATCTATAGAGATTTAAATAAACAACCGCCGTCATTTATTAATGCCGATTTTATTGGTGCAGCTTTTAGTAAAGCGCCCCTATCGATAGAGCAACAAAAACAACTCGCCGAATCAGATCAGTTAATCGCTGAAATTGTACGCGCCGATATTATTGTTATTGCCAGCCCTATGTATAACTATGGCATGCCTGCCATTTTAAAAGCTTGGTTTGATTTAGTGATAAGGGTCGATAAAACCTTTTCATTTGATTTAGCCAGAGGCGATGAGCCACTGGCGCCAATACTCAGCGGAAAGTCGGTTGTTTTATTGGTATCTTGGGGCGAATTTGCCTTTAAAAAAGGTCAAGCCAAAGCGTTTAAAAATCATTTATCTGGCCATATTGAGCAACTTGCACCCTACCTTGGTGCCAGCCAGTTTTATGAAATAGCTTCTGAATATCAAGAGTTTGGCGATAAAAGACATCAAGCATCAAAACAACAAGCCATTGAAGCAACAGCATCACTTGCTGAGCAACTCGCGACAAATTAGTCCGTTTTGCGTAGATAAAAAAAGATACCGCATGGCGTGCGGTATCTTTTGACCTTTGCTTAGCTAGCAGGGGGTGCTAAACACAGGTTGTTAGGATTAGAAGTTAACGCTGGCGCTTAAGTAATAACGGGCACCAAATTGATCAACACTGTGAACCACATTGCCAAAATCAGGCTGCTTTAACTTTAACGTTTCGTTTAAGATATTGACCGCTTCTAATGAAATATCAACATTATCATGTACATGCCAAACAACTGATGCGTCTAGTTGGTCGTAGCTATCATTAACGGCACTAGAGCCAGAGTTATTGTATTGTCTACGCCAATCGTCACGCGCGTTATAGGCTAGACGCGCACTGAAGATATCGTTTTCGTAGTAACCCGAAATGTTGTACGAGTTTTGTGATACTTCATCAATTGGCACCGTTTTACCCGCTGAATTGGTCACTTCACTATCGGTATAAGTGTAGTTTGCTTGAATACCAAAGCCGTTGCCAAAGTCTTGCTGATACTGAATTTCAATACCACTCACATCTGCTGTGCCTACGTTACGCGAACGCGTTACTAAACAGGTTTCTGAACAGCCCTCGTAATCTTCTGTAACTGTTGTGGTTTCAATATAGTCGCTGATGTTTTTAACAAAGAAAGTTGCACCTAAAACAGACGCTTCGTTGAAATACCACTCTAAACCAATATCATACTGATCTGATTTGTAAGGCTCTAAATCAGGGCTACCAATTGTGGCCGTGCCAAAGCTGACAGAAATCGTCTCAGCCATTTGCATGTCTTGATAATCTGGGCGCGATACCGTTGAGCCAGCTGCAAAGCGGAATAATAAATCTTCGCTGACATCTGCCACTAAATTCACACTCGGTAAAAAGTTGGTGTAATCGTTGTTACCTTTTGCAGGCTCACCATCAATACGACCTTTTGAGATAACATCGGTATCGACTAAGCGAAGGCCGACATTACCGCGAAAACCATCACCTTCAAAATTGGCTTTTACATAAGCAGCGCTGATCTCTTCTTCAATTGAAAAATCACTGGTAATAATCGATTCGGTTGCTTGATTTTGAGCGCCATATTGCCACAATCCACGTGTACCAATTGGGAAACGAGATGTGCTGCCCGCACGGCCTTCTTCACTGTGTAACCCCGAAACAAAACCACCGTTGTAATCAGCTAAGCTCATGCCTTGATTTACAGCATCAGTAATATCTACATCGCGATTATCAACATACGCTGAGAACAATTGCTCTTGGTATTTAACACCGGCATCTATGCTAGTGAAAATGCCTTTATCAAGCTCATAGCTAAAATCAGCTTGGTAGTAATCAATTTCATTGTCACGTACGTTTGTTAGATAAGTAAATTCATGGAATAACAAGAAGTTATCATGACTATCCAGATAAGAAGGTGTTGTTGGGAATAACTCTAGTGCACCTGCAACATCATAAGTGAAACCCGCGTTGCCCGTTTCAGCAGTATCACCCCACCAAGTACTGGATTGCTTGGTACGCCCTTCGGCATCAGATTGACCAATTACTGCACTGAGTGTCCAATCTTCAGCTTTGTATTGTGCTGATAAATTTAACGCACTGGTTTCCATTTTTGGCGTACGCAGTACCGTGTTATTAAATAATGGAGCATAACCTGGACCCGATGCTACCGATGTACCACGTGTAACGACACCTGCGCTATTTTCTGTCACGCTGTTGCCATCTAATGCACCAAAACCGACCACGGCAAATAACGCCGAGTTAATGTGGTCGTTATCCAATTCAAAGAAGTTGTAATCAAGGGCAAACGATAACTCATCTGTTGGTGCAAATTGCAACGTTAATTGGGTACTCGTACGTTCGCGCTCTTCATCAAAAACGATAGAAGACATAGCACCATAACTTGAGCGGTCAACCCCATTGGTATCGTTGAAAAGATTAGCATCTGGTGTACCAAAAGCCGTTAAGGTTTCGCGATAAACACGCGATTCTTCTACCGAGTGTGCAAACAACACACCAAAGGTTTCATCGTTGTTTTTCCAACTGTATAAACCAGAATAAGCTGGAGACCATTCTTCAGCGCCATCGCTATAACCCGCTTCAACGGAAGCGTAAACTGTGTTGGCATCCATGTTTAATGGCTTACGTGTTTTTAAGTTAACCGTACCACCCATTGCGCCTTCATTGACGTTAGCTTCAACAGACTTATATAAATCCATGCCTGAGATTTGTTCTGCCGCTAGCATTTCAAAGTTAAAACTACGGTTAATGCCACCTAAATCAAACCAGCCCACACTTGCCACGTTTTGACCATTTAACAGCACCATACTGTGCTCTGGTGCGGTACCACGAACAGTTACCCCACTCACTTCACCATAGGTTCTAACGACAGTTACACCTGGAATACGCTGCATCGCATCACCGATGTTTTTATCTGGGAACTTACCAATGTCTTCAGCTGATACTGAATCAATGACCGAGTTTGAAAAGCGTTTTGAGTTCAGCGCTTCTTTTAAACTGCCACGAATACCGCGAACCTGGATTGTCTCCATTGTTTGCTCGCTTGCTTGTTGCTCTGCGATAGCAACTTGTGAGCCACCACCGAGTGCAGCCAATATGCAGAGTGAAAGGTAGTTTGAAATTTTGGTTTTCATTGTTGTCTTTCCTTTTTTTAGTGCTTTGATGGCTAGCAGGAACACAAGCCGCTTTTATTATTATTTTTAAATTTGTTGAGCTAATTGGCAGTTAAAACCAATTAGTCAAAATGTTATACTAAATATTTATCAATCATTTTGACTAATTGTCAACGGTTTTTTTGATTATTTTTCAAACAAGCTATAAACCGCTTGCTGAGCAGCTAAATAACGGCTCGAATAAGCGCAAACGTAAGTGGATAATTGTGGGTAAAATGCCAATTCATAATCAGAACGCATGGCCAATACCAAAATATTGTCGGCCAATTTTGTTAAAGCATTTTGTACCCGATTGACCTGTTCTGGAGTATCAAAACTCTCCCCGGCCAATGGGTAATCTTCAGTCACCAAAACCAAAGGTGTATCTAAAGTCTGCTGCTTAGCGAGCCAAGCTTCGAATTCATGGTATTCAATGTGTTGATAGTTTTTGCCAAGCAAGTTGAGCTGGTTAAGGATGCCGTCCTTGGCACTTCTGGCGTCATTGGGGCCAATGCCACGGCTATTGACGATATTTTCATAACCTTTAGGGTTGGCCATAAAGCTAATGTAAAACGGTTTATCCGTTAACGGTAACAAGCTGTTGTTATCTCTTAACCGACTAACGGCGCGCAAACACGCTTGTCGGCTAAACTCGCTTGCTTGCTTATCTGAAATCGCACTGAGCGTCTTAAATTCGGTATCGGCCAACTTTTTATAGCGATGCAATAACACCTTGGCTAGTGCCTTATCAATAATCGCTTCATCAAGCTGAGAAGACTCAACCGCTTGAATGACACCGTCGATGGTCTGAGTTTGAATCGCTTTGTAGTCAGTACTTTCATTTTCGTAGTGTTCTTCGCTCAGCATGATCAAATGCGCCCCTGCTTCTAGGGCTCTAATGGCCGCTTGCTCAGGTTGATAATACTTACGCATGGCCCACATATTCATGCTATCTGTGATGATTAAGCCATCAAATTTCATTTCTTTGATCAGTAAATCGGTCAGTATTGTTCGCGATAGCGTTGCCGGATTATCTTTATCTAGCTGTGGGTATTTGATATGTGATGTCATGATAAGATCGACACCTGAGTCGACTGCAGCCTGAAACGGCGCTAAATCTTGCGTCAGTAAAACCAACAGGTCTTTATCAACCACAGGTAAATCGCGATGGCTATCAGTGTGCGTATCACCGTGTCCTGGAAAGTGCTTGGCACAGGCTAAATTTTGAGTCCGTTTAATGCCTTTAATGGCAGCGGCTACGTGTGAGGCCACGCGTTCAGTTTGCTCACCAAAAGCCCGTTGGCCAATGATAGGGTTTTTCGGATTGGCATTAATATCAGCACATGGCGATAGCAAGGTGTTATAACCGAGTGCCTGCATTTGCTGAGCAAAGACCTGATAAACATTGGCTGTTAATGTTAAATCGTCAACTTTGCCTAGCGCTAAATTTCCCGGCCCTAAATCAGTTTGCTTGGCTAAGATACCCCAGGCCCCTTCTTGATCCACACCTAATATTAAAGGGGCATCACATACTCTAAGCGCCGCTTGAGCCTGTAAGCTTTGGGCAAGTAACTTAGCTTGTTGCAAATCCCCAGCATTATCATCGGTAATATAAAAACCACCTATGTGTTTATCTTTGACCAAAGACAGTGCGTATTCTTTATCGGGTCCTGCAAACGCTAAGATAAAGAGTTGCCCGACTTTCTCGGCTATGGTCATGCTTGCAATCAGTTGTTGTACATTTTTATCGGTAGACATAAGGCTGTCCTAATATTGAAATCACTAAATTTTGGCCGCACGAATCCCGGCCCATTAAATGAGCCAAAAATTCAAATAAGGAAAATGTGCTGGTTTAAGCGGCTTGAGTAGTTGCGCCGGTAATTAAACCTACTAAGTCTTCTTTACTCACATCGCTAATGCTGACATCGGCAACCGACTGACCTTGATAAAGCACCACTGCCCTATCACAGGTTTCGACCACGTGCTGCATGTTATGACTGATAAGAAGCACCGCCACACCTTGTGAGCTGATCACATTGATAAGCTCATTGACCTGAGCGCTTTGTTCAACACCTAAAGCAGCTGTAGGCTCATCCATAATGACAATATCTGCCCCCCAATTAACGGCTCTGGCAATGGCCACAGCTTGTCTTTGCCCGCCTGATAAATTGTGGATGGCTTCTTTATATGAGGGAATACGGCTATTGAGTCGATTCAAGGCTTTTTTCGCGCGTTTATCCATCGCTTTGGTATCTAACCATCCTAACGCTCTTAAAATGGGGTTTTTATGTTTAATCTCGCGATTCAAAAATAAATTAGCGCTAATATCAAACTCAGGCACCATGGCTAAATCTTGGAATACCGTCTCGATACCCACTTCTCGAGCATCCAGAGGCGATGCAATGTTTACCGCTTGATTATTTACTTTAATCTCACCGCTATCGGGTTGGTGTATACCAGAAATACAACGTACTAAAGTTGATTTACCCGCACCATTATCTCCAAGTAAGCCGACTACTTCGCCCTTGTTGATTTTAAACGATACATTTTTCAGTGCTTTGACCCCGCCAAAGCTTTTTTGAATATTCGTCAATTCAATTGCGGTTTGATCTAATGCCGTTCTAACCATTTTTCAGCTCCTTGACGCCAATTGCCACTGCGATAATTAAAATAACGCCTCTTGCTATCATCTGCTCGTTGGTCGAAAAACCAGATAAAATCAAACCATTGTTGATCATCCCCATTAGCCAAGAACCCAAAATAGCGCCGATAATACAAGCTCGGCCACCAAATAAACTGGTACCACCGATAGCAACCGCAGCAATAACCGTTAATAAATCAGCCTCACCCAACGTGTAGCGAGCACCGTGTAAACGACCGGCATATAAAAGACCTGCTAATGCTGCTGCAGCGGATGAAATGACCAAAGCGTACAAACGGATGCGGGTGACTTTGATACCCATTGCCAAAGCTGCCTTAGGGCTACCACCCACCGCGAGTAAATGGCGACCAAATGCGAGCTTTTTCATGGCGATATAAGCAATGGCAGCAATACCAATGGTCCAGATAAACAAGCTAGGAATACCAAAAATATCACCTGCGCCAAAAAAGGCAGTAAAGTCAGAGTTGATAATAGGTACAGATTCTAAGCCGCTGATTTGTCTTGCAATACCTGTGACCACGCCCATAGTGCCTAACGTGATCAACAAAGATGAAACTTGTAAGCGCTCAATCAACACCCCATTGATTAAACCAACCGCAACGCCCGTTAATAACGCGCCAGCGACCGCAATGGGAATCCCCGTAGTTTGCAATAACATCGCGCCAACCAAAGCAGATAACGCCACCACAGAACCAATGGATAAGTCGATATGGCCAACTGCCAGCGCGAACGTTAAGCCCACAGCCATTATTGTAATGGGCGCAGTTTGGCGAACAATATTCATAAAATTATCCAAACTTAGAAACGCCGTGTCGTGCAATAAAATGGCAAAAAACACTAAAACAGCGAGAAAGATATAGTAAATAAACGCTTCTCGCTTAACAGCAAATTTCTTAACACTATTTATATTTGTTGTGAGCGTTATCATTGAGACACTCCTTTATTGAGTTAAAGCTTGATTGAGTAATTTAGGCACAGGTTTTTTAAACGCTTGTTGCCAAATGGCATTGATGTTATTTCGTTTGACCGTATCAAAGGGCACGATAGTAAATGGGGCGGCTTGATGCCCAAGTGTAGAGAGTGCTCCCAGTTTGGCCATGGTTTCACCAATATCGTAGGGGCGATCTGAAACGGTGGCGTACATATTGCCGTTCATCGCCATATCGAGCAGGTTATTAATACCCAAATCATGAGTGATAACCTTAATGTCTCGTCGACCGAGAGAGCGCAGCGCTTCGATAACCCCTTCTGCAGCCGTATCCCAAGAAACATAAATGGCATCTAATTTAGGGTTTTGCAGCACCATAGCAGCCGCAATATTCGATGTTTCGTGCTCTTTTAAAAAACCTTTCTCGCTGATGACATTCAGTTTTGGATAAGCACTCAGTGCCTGTCTAAAAGCTTGGTCGCGATTATTGGTAATAAAGTAACTTGCATCGTGATAAATCATACCGATTTGTCCTTGACCATTTACCGCATCGGCAACTAGTGTGGCCGCTGCTTTACCCATACCCAACATATCATCGGTGACAATACCGACATAATCTTTGCCTTGTTCAAAACCGGGGATCGGGTTACTCAGTAGTACGAGTTCAGCACCACCTGAGATAGCCTTGCGGTAGCTCGCTTGAGTACTGGTACCATCAACTGATAGCGATAAAATAATATCTGGTTTGAGTGCCGTTACATTTTCAAGGTCGGCAACTTGTTTGGCGGGGTCAAATTGCGCATCGGTAATGGCGACCACTTTAATACCCAAATCGGCAAACGCATCTTCTGCGCCACGAGTCACAGCACTCACCCAAGAACTTGAGCCATGCCAAACCAACGCAGCCGTTAATTGCTTTGCTTTTATATCGGCAGCCTGAGCTTGACTAACAGTGACATCTGTTGATTGAGCGGCTTGGTGTATTTGTTGAATATCCACTGCATTGGCTGCGTAGTTAAACAACAAGATATAACCGAGCAACCCTTTAAATAGGTAACGCATCGTTAAAGCGTGGCTTTTAAACGGTAACCAAGACTTCATGCCATCAATCCTTAATTGGTTATTATTTGATTAACAGTTACCATATTAGGGACGCAAAACAATAAGTCAAACATTTTTACTTATTAATTTTTATTCGGTTTTTCATAGATTAATCGGTAAACTAGCGAAAAAATACACTAACCTTTGACAGCACATTAATTACAGGTGACGAATTGAAAGGCTCCAACTCAAAACAAAATAAAGCCTTAAACTTACGTTTAGTTTTATCAGAAATTGTCACTCAAGGACCAATTTCACGAGTTGAGATCTCGCGCAATACTCACCTAACCAAACAAACCATCACCAATATGGTTGAAGAACTGCTGGCCACGGATTTAGTTTTTGAAACCGGTATTAAAAAAGAAGGCAGTGTAGGTAAACCGTCAAAAATGTTGGTGCTCAACCCAAAGGCAGCTTATACGCTAGCGGTCAGAGTATTTAGCCAAACATTAGAAGTGGGCTTGTTTGATTTATCTGGCCAAGCCATCGCCTCAGAAAATACCGCTTATCAAGCCGATTCACTGATTGATAAAATTGCTGAAACCTTAGATGCATTACTCAAACAAGCTGAGTTATCCAAAGCGGCTATCTTAGGTGTAGGTTTAACGCTTGCTCACTCTGATAGCACATCAGAAACCATGAACTTAGCAAGTTACCAAACCGCCCAAGCACTGCAGCAAACCTTAGTAGAAAAACTCAATTTACCGACAGCGGTTGAGTCGACTGCCTCTGCCTGCGCTGCATTTCATATGCTTTTTGGTGAAGCAAAATCACTCCACAGTTTTGTTTATGTACATATTGGCGATGTCGTCGAGGCTGCGGTTGTTTACGATAGAAAAATATTACTTGGCCAAAATGGCTTAACCGGTGCTATTGGCGAGCTTTTTGTCACACCAGAAACGGATGATGAAACCGCCGAATTGGGTAGGCTCAATGACTTTGCATCTCTGTCATCACTAAAAAGCTTTATCGACCAGCCCAACTTATCGAATTTAGCCTTAGCTGAATATTGCCAGCAGCATCCCGATAAAATAGCTCCTTGGTTAGAGCGCTCTGCTGAGCCGATGCGCATTGCTATTCACGCTTTAGAAACACTATTAAATTGCCAAAGTATCATTCTAGGTGGTGATATCTCACCTGAATTAATGGATAAGTTTATTTCTAACCTCAGACCTTTTATTCCCTCTATCTCACAATATGGTGAAAGACAGGTCGTCAGGTTAATTAAAACGCCGAATGTTGAAGGCATTGCTTTAAAAGGCAGTGCCGTTTTACCGTTTTATGCCGCGTTAACGACAGAGAGCATGCAAACCCTTGCTTTTGGTGAACAAACCCCTTTGTCTGATTTACAAACCCTGATATATACCTAATAAAATCAGCAAGTTAATAATTAGCTGGCTGGCCTTAACCAAGCGCATTTTTTGTACAAAAAAGAGCTTACATCCTGATTTAGTTGTTTTATAGTGATAAAAAACAATCGAGAATGGATGCTATGAAAACAACAATAATCACCCTACTGACGCTTTTTGCCCTAACCGCTTGTGGCGGCGGTTCGAGCTCATCTACACCTAGAGCAGTACAAACGAATGACCAGCAAACTCAACAAGAAACAGAGACAGAAACGGATCAAACTACAGACCAGTTAACAGGTACGATTGACTCGGAACAAGTGCTTGCTTCAAATATTACCGGCATCGATTACCCATTACATATCTATACCCCGGTGGGATATGAGCAAAATGAAAGCCAACTACTCACTTTTTATGTGACGGATGCTCAATGGAATTTTAATACCTTTGTGAACTTAATCGAAGATGCTGGCGTTGCCGCGATTTTAATCGGCATAGAGCAAGGGCCTAATAATCGTCGGGAAACTGATTTTTTATTTCCTGGCTTGAATGATTATCACAGAGTATTGGTTGAGGAATTATTGCCGTTTGCAGAAGATAATTACAACATAGATACCGACAACCGTGTGTTGTATGGCGCTTCATATGGCGGCTTTATGAGTGGCCATGTAATGCTGATGGACGATATTGAAAACCCTATTTTTAAAACCATCATTTCAGTTGATGCCAGCTTTTGGGTCGATCGCCCATTAACAACAACGATGTTAAATGAGCGTTATGCCACAAGTGATACACTTGATATTGAATTAATTCTAACCAGTGCATCAATAGCCGGTAATGAGTTAGCCGTAGAAACTTTTTACCAAGAGCTAACGGCACTTAACTTCCAAGGTTTAACCGTGCATAGATTAAGTCATACTGTTACCCATAACGACTCTCCCATACCCGCTTTTACCGATACTTTACCGATTTTATTTCCTGAAATCGTTGACACTGAATAAAGGGCAAAAGGGTCAGTACGATTAAATACCGAGCAATAAAAAAGCCCGTTTAGCGCTCACTAAACGGGCTTTTAAAAGACTACCAATACACTATTTAGCTTGGCTAGCTAGATACTCATCATAAGTACCGTGGAAATCATTAAGCTGGTTATCTTTAATTTCGATAATACGATTGGCCAATGATGATACAAATTCCCTATCGTGAGATACGAAAATAAGCGTGCCTTCAAAGTGCTCTAACGCTAAGTTCAATGACTCGATTGATTCCATATCCAAGTGGTTAGTCGGTTCATCCATAATTAGCACGTTGTGCTCTTGCATGATTAATTTACCGAAGATAAGACGTAACTTCTCACCACCAGAACACACTTTTACTGACTTTTTAATATCGTCTTGAGAAAACAACATACGACCTAGTGTGCCACGAACGGCTTGGTCATCATGACCTTCTTTACGCCACTGAGTCATCCACTCAAATAAGGTAATATCTTGTTCAAATTCATCGGAATGATCTTGCGCAACATAACCTAAGCTCGCGTTTTCAGCCCATTTAATTTCACCACTTGCAGGTGATAATTCATCGACTAATAAACGCATCAGTGTTGTTTTACCCACACCGTTAGCACCAATAACGGCTAAACGCGTAGCTGCTTCGAGTAATAAGCTTGCACCTGAGAATAGCGTTTCACCATCAAAACCATGACCTAAGTCGTTAATTTCTAGTGCGTTACGGTGTAATTTTTTCTCTTGGGTAAAGCGGATAAATGGCGATACACGGCTTGAAGGTTTTACTTCTTCTAATTGAATTTTTTCAATTTGCTTAGCACGTGAAGTCGCTTGGCGCGCTTTTGATGCGTTCGCTGAGAATCGGCTAACAAACGACTGTAATTCAGCAATTTGTTCTTTTTTCTTAGCGTTATCTGATAATAAACGTTCGCGAGCTTGGGTTGCCGCTGTCATATACTCATCATAGTTACCCGGATAAACGCGAAGCTCACCGTAATCGATATCAGCCATGTGAGTACACACAGAATTTAAGAAGTGGCGGTCGTGCGAAATGATAACCATAGTTGATTTTTGTTGGTTTAAAATATCTTCTAACCAACTAATCGTGGCGATGTCCAAGTTGTTTGTTGGTTCATCGAGTAATAGGATATGCGGCTCAGAGAATAAGGCTTGAATTAATAACACCCTTAGTTTCATACCTGGCGCGACTTCACTCATTAAACCGTAGTGAAGGCTTTCATCAATGCCGGCACCTAATAGTAACTCACCCGCTTTAGCTTCTGCGCTATAACCATCCATTTCCATAAACTGGGTTTCAAGCTCAGCAACCTTCATACCGTCGTCTTCACTCATATCAGGTAAAGCGTAGATGCGGTCGCGCTCTTGTTTTACTTCCCATAGTTCTTTGTAACCCATGATCACCGCATCAATAACTGAAAACTCATCAAATGCGAATTGGTCTTGGTGCAATTTACCGATACGTTCATTTGGCGTAACAGAAACCGTACCGCTAGTAGGTGCTAAGCTGCCGTCTAAAATTTTCATAAACGTCGACTTACCGCAGCCGTTTGCGCCGATTAAACCATAGCGATTGCCATCGCCAAATTTGACAGAAATGTTTTCAAATAATGGCTCAGCGCCAAATTGCATGGTGACATTTGCAGTTGAGATCACAGGATTTATCCTATTTAAAAGAAGAGCTAAATTTTGCGCGCACTATACGTGTTTTACCGCCGCTTTGCCATTGCAATTTAAAACCAAATTCATAGAATAACCGCGTTTTAAAACCCTCAACAGCATTCAAGGTTAACCACAATGAGCAAAAACAACTCACCCTTATATAAAGTTCAATTTGTCTGTAAAGGTGAGCAGTACGAAGTTTATGTTCGCGAAGTAGTACAAAGTGAGTTATATGGCTTTATCGAAATAGCCGATTTTGTTTGGGATAGTCAAAGTAGCTTTGTAGTGGATACCAGTGAGGAAAAGCTTAAAGCTGAGTTTGATAATGTCGAGCGTACTTATATCCCAATGCATCATTTGTTGAGAATTGATGCGGTTAAAGAAAAAGGCACCGCTAAAATCTCTGCATTAACCGATAAGGTAGCCAGCTTTCCAACAAGCCCATTTATTCAACCGAAAAAATAATCGGCGATTGTTAATTTTAAACTGCGCCGTGTTGCTTAGCTTTATGGCGCATTTCCATTGCTTTTAATATATCTCGCCAACTGATAATACCTATCGGCTGATTGAGCTCATTAACAACTGGCACACAAGATACGCCCTCATCGTTAAAGATGCTAATCAGTTGATTAATCGAGACCTGTGCGCCAACTACGACCAAATCTCGGTGCATAATTTGATGTACTCGCTTATTTAAGCTGGCTAAATCTCTATTCGTTTCAGCAGCGGTACCTAAATTGGGGCTTAGCGCTTTAAATAAATCTCGGTCTGAAATGACACCAACTAATTCATCGCCGTCGAGTACTAATAAATGATGAAACTTAACGCGATCAAAGATGTGTTTTACCTCAGATAAAAAATCATCCAGCGTCACATATACCAAGCGTTCACTCATTAGATCGGTAATTTTCAAAGCCAAAACCTCAAGTTAATGAAAGATATTTCTCTTGTTCAAGGTCTAAGCATACAAGATTAATCAACAAGAAGAAGATGATGTTTAAAAATATTTTGTGTGCGATTTCAATCGCTTTACTGTCATTTAATGGTTTGGCGGGCGATCGTGTAATTGCCAAGGGAGAATTTAAAGGGATGAGTGGCCACGTTGCCAAAGGCGATGTCACAATCACTAAAGGCGATAATGGCTATACGTTAAAGTTTGCAGATAACTTTTGGTTTGATGGCGCACCTGACCCTAGGCTAGGTTTTGGCCATGCTAAATATTGGCCGAAAACAGAATTTGCTAAGTTGACCCACCTGCGTGGTGAAAAAGAATATCAATTTCCACTATCAAGTGAACTAGAAAATTATCAAACCTTTTGGATCTGGTGTGAAGCGTTTTCAGTGCCTATCGGCCAAGTGAATTTAAAAATTTAACGAAAAAAAGAGGCTAAACGCCTCTTTTTTTATAACTTGAAAAAGCCTTGTATGCCGCTGAAGATAATTTGTGCGCCAATTGCCGATACAAATAACCCGGTGATCTTAGGCAGTATTTTGAGCCCTTGTTTACCCAGTAAATGTTGGACTTTATTGGAGATAAGTAAAATCAAACCAACGCTGACAACTGACGCTAATAATGCCATACACACAATTACGTTGTGCATGACTGAGCTAGGCTCAGCTCCGTAAACCATTAATACACCAATCAAACCAGGGCCAATAGTGATGGGGATGGCTAAAGGTACAATGGCAATATCGTTATCAGTGTTTTTAATGGCTGTTGGTGTATCGTCTTGTCTGATCATATCGATGGCGCTTAAGAACAACACGGTACCCGCACCAATTTTGAAGGCATCTAATGTAATGCCAAATAAATCGAAAATATAAATACCAAATAAGAAAAACAGCATGCCGGTGACAAATACCGCGACACAAATTTTAAATATGATGCGTTTCTTTTCTGCTTTTGATGCGTGTTTGGTCATCGCAATAAAAGCAGACATGACAAAAAACGGCGTCATCATAAAAAAGAGTTTGAGATAGAGAATAATAAATTGATCCACTTGGCACCTGTTTAATCGAGATCGTTTAATGGCCAAGTAACGATGTAATCTTCGAAATCTTCAAAGTCAACACCGTCATCACTTACCACCTTATTTCTAACCGACATACCGGCTAGATGCATTTGTGTTTTTTTGCCTTTATTCAACAAAGGATGCCAGCTAGGTAAGCCTCTTCCCTCTTGTAAACGACGATAACTACAAGATGGTGGCATATAAAAAACATCAGCCAAGTTATCGCGAGTTAATTTGACACATTCAGGCACAAGCTTGACGCGCTTTTCATAACAAGTACAGGCACAATCTTTAGTGTTTAAATACTGACACGCGATATTAGTAAAAACGATTTCTTCACCTTCGTTAAACTCAGTGGTCGTTTCAATTTCATCAACTTCATCGTCAGCGATAAATTTGTGCAGACAACATTTGGCGCAGCCATCACATATGGCTTCCCATTCTGCATCATTCATTTGTGCCAAGCTTTTGTTTAACCAAAACTCAGGCGCTAGCTGGCTGGCTTTTCTCATGCCTTAATTCAACTCATTTTTGGACTGCTAAAACAAAAATAGCGGCAAAAGCCGCTATTCGCTCGTTATTATAACTTAATTTATTTGATTACAGGATAAGCAATTCTGTCAGCTAGATAACCCACTGTCGTTACAAAGTAGTATGAACGATTCCAGTGCATTAATACTTTGTAGTTATCATAGGCTAAATAGGCTCGGCCATCCGGGCCATCTGGGATCATGATGGCAGCCGTCAAATCAACTTTAGGTAAGTTGCGACCATCCATACGACGCAGACCTAACGCTTGCCAATCGGCCAATGAACGCTCAGTTTCGTCCCACTTTTCTAACCAGTGACTGCGATTTCGGGTCTCTTTTGGCACTACATTTTTAAAGTCAAAACCGTCAGGTAATTTAACTTGGCGACCCCAAGTTAAATCGTCATTCCAGCCCACCGTTTTTAAATAATTTGCAGCACTGGCAAAAACATCAGCCTGATTAGACCAAATATCTTTTACACCATCACCGTCATAATCAACCGCATAAGCTTTAAAAGAGGTCGGCATAAATTGCGCTTGGCCCATCGCACCAGCCCAAGAGCCTTTAAAATTATCAATCGAAACGCCTTCGTTTTGTAAAATATCTAACGCTGCCCAAAGTTCTTTTTTGAAAAAAGCTTCACGACGGCCGTCATAAGATAAGGTGACCAGTGAAGAAATAATTGGGTAACGACCTTGGTATTTACCAAAATTAGTTTCAAGACCCCATAAAGAGACGATAAAGCGCGGTTGAACACCGTACTCTTGTCCTATTTTTTCCAATAAATCTTTGTGCTTTTTATAAAGCTCTCGTGCTTTTTTAACTTTCCACTCAGGCACGCGCTTTGGTAAGTAAGTTTCTAATGTCTCGACAAATTCAGGTTGCGTGCGATCGGCTTTTACCACTTTTTTGCGAAATTCAACATTGGCAAAAGCCGAGTTGATAATTTCGTCTTTAAAGCCTTTTTCTTTCGCTTCGAGCTTGAGCGCTTCAACGTAGGCGTCAAACTTTGCTCGCTCTGCTTGTTCGTCTGTTTTAGCCGCACTAAAAGCAGAAAATGAATGTGATAACGCAACAGCAATTAAACCGGTTTTTAACCAAGTTTTAATCATCCTTAAGTAATCCTTGTTGTTTTAATGATTCACGATGCTTTTTCAACATGTCTTCAGGAGGTGGTGGTAACTGCAGGTAAAAGCCTTTTTCCTCGAGTTCTGCTTTCACTTTTTCAAGGTCAGCTAAACCGAGTTTTTTTCTATCAGCTAAATTGATAATGGTCACCAACTCTGGGGTTCCAAATGTTTCCATTAGCGCTTCAGGCACTTTGCTAAAGTCATCTCTTTTTTCAACAAAAAGATATGTATCTTTTTTCTTGTAGCTTTTATATACCGCTGATAACACTGAATGAGCACCTTCTATTTATCTGTTAGTCACCTGAATTTAAGAAAAGTTTCTTTAGGCAACATTTAGTTAACTTTTATGCCAAGCTTTATGCTTGCGCTTACTAGCGGCAAACTATACCATTGGTTGGACAATTATTAGAGTATTTACGCTCAAATTTACAAAATAATAAACATTAGAAAATAACAGGCGCTTTCACCCAATACTATGTCCGAAACAGCCATCGAACTAAAAGGCAGTGGTTTCACACTATCTGTCTTACACATAGCCACAAATGACATAGCTGCTATCACCGCAGCGCTGGATGCCAAAATTAGTCAGGCTCCCAGTTTCTTTGCCATGGCTCCTATCGTTGTTAATCTCGAAAAACTTGCTGAACAAACCATTGATTTTGTTGCACTAAAAGAAGCTTTAGTCGCACTAAACTTGGTTCCTGTAGGTGTGACCGCTGCAACCGATGAACAAAAAGTAGCCGCCAAAGAAGCCGGTTTAGCAGTAATGATAGCGGCGAAACAAACGGCCGCTCCAACGCAAGAAGTCAAAGTTGAGCGCGTTGAAGTCCCAGTCGAAGTCCCTGTTGCCCAATACGTGCCAGCCATGGTTGTTAAAACCAATGTACGCTCTGGGCAACAAATTTACGCAAAAGGTACCGATTTAATTGTTCATGGCGCAGTCAGTAACGGTGGTGAAGTGATCGCAGATGGTAATATTCACATTTACGGTACGCTAAGAGGTAAAGCGGCAGCTGGTGCACAAGGCGATCAAAACGCCCGCATCTATGCGCAAAATATCCAAGCTGAGCTTGTCAGCATCAGTGGTAATTACTGGACAAGTGAGCAGATACAAGAACATCGCTGGCAACAATCAGGTTGCATTCACCTAGACGGTGAACAGTTAACAATTTCTTCTCTTCAAGAGTAAGCTTTCATATAGGAATAATACAATGGCTCGTATAATCGTTGTAACGTCAGGTAAAGGTGGTGTAGGTAAAACCACGTCAAGTGCCGCTATCGGTACCGGATTAGCCCTGCAAGGTAAAAAGACAGTGATCGTCGATTTTGATATCGGCTTACGTAATCTTGATTTAATCATGGGTGTTGAACGCCGCGTTGTTTACGACTTCGTAAATGTCATCAACGGCGAAGCAAACCTCAACCAAGCACTGATTAAAGATAAACGTGTTGATGGTTTATTTATTTTACCGGCCTCTCAAACACGCGATAAAGATGCGCTCACGTTAGATGGTGTAGAAAAAGTATTAGATGAATTAAGCGAACAGTTTGATTACATCATCTGTGATTCTCCTGCGGGTATTGAACAAGGTGCTTTAATGGCACTTTATTTCGCAGATGAAGCCATTGTGGTGACAAACCCTGAAGTATCATCGGTACGTGACTCTGATCGTATCTTAGGTATCTTAGCGTCTAAATCTCGTCGTGCAGAAAAAGGTTTAGACCCTGTCAAAGAAAACTTATTATTAACGCGTTACAACCCTAGTCGTGTTGAACGTGGTGACATGTTAAGTGTTGAAGATGTGAAAGAGATTTTAGCCATTCCTTTATTAGGCGTTATTCCAGAATCTCAAGCCGTTTTAAAAGCCTCTAACTTAGGTGAGCCTGTTGTACTTGATGAGCAAAGTGATGCGGGTCAAGCTTATCTAGATGCAATCTCACGACTTGAAGGTAACGAAGTAGATTTCCGCTTCTTAACAGAGCCTAAAAAAGGCATCTTCAAGCGTATCTTCGGAGGATAAAATGGCAATTTTAGACTTTTTTAGAAGTGATAAGAAAAAAGCAGCATCGGTTGCCAAAGAGCGTTTACAAATCATTGTTGCTCATGAGCGCAGCACATTAAGACACAGTGGTCCAGATTACTTGCCAGATCTTCAACGCGATATTTTGGCAGTTATTCGCAAATATGTAGAAGTGGATCAAGATGCGGTTAACATACAACTTGATAACCGCGGCGATGATTTATCAGTACTTGAACTGAATGTGACATTGCCTGAAGAAAAATAATTTCTTCATCTAAACAGGATATAAAAAAGCGCAGAGTATTCTGCGCTTTTTCTATTTTAAGGAAACAAAAATGAATAAATTGCTTCGCGCTGCTTCTTTATCCGCTTGTGCCCTAATTTCTGCAACGTCTTTACCTGTAATCGCTCAAGATCTCGAGCCAACGCCATCAGAACAAACTGCTTCTGAGCAAATCACATTAATGACGCCAGAGGCAAACGTATTTAGCGGTGGCTTATTTGCTGGATTTACTTTTGGTGGAGATGAATTAGCTGAAGTTGAATTCGATGATGACTATGATGAAGATATCACAGCCGGTGAGCTGCTTTATTTTGGTCTGTCATTAAAAGGCGAAAAACTCTTTGCCACCAACTTAAAAGCCAAAATCAACGTTGGTCATCACTTTGATGGTGCGTTTGCTGATAATGGCGATACAACGTTTTCTCGCAACGTAGTTGAAGGCTTAATTGGTTGGCAATTAACAGAAGAGTTTTCACTTTATGTCGGCGCGACAAAACATTCATCAGTCGAACTGGAATTTGATTTAGATTACTTTTTAGGCACCGATTTTGATACCACCGAGTTTGATGATGCAACTGGAACCGTTATAGAAGGGACATACAGTTTTGGCGACATTGGTGAGCTTGCACTAAGGTTTGTCGATATTGATTATGAAGTTGCCGACAAAGAAGGTTTTATCACTAATAGTGATATTGATGGAAGCCACGTAGGTATTTTGTACCACTATTACTTTTAATGGCCGCTGTCATACTTTCGAAAAAGGCACATTTTTATGTGCCTTTTTTATTTAAATACCACGCCTAGTTAGACTGTTAGCTATTTAACTACCAAGGTAGAACATCGCCATTGGCGTGCCAAAATGTGCCTGAATTATCTGAATTTAATTCACTAATTCGGGCCGTTAAGCCTTCAACAGCTTGCTCTGGCGTAACATCGCCAGCACCGCCAACCATATCGGTTTGCACAAAACCAGGGTGTAAAATAGCTACGCTAATCGATTGCCCAGATAAATCTACCGCGAGCGATTTGCCAGCCGCGTTTAACGCCGCTTTAGACATGCGATAGCCATAATAATGGCCTGAACCATTATCAGAAATTGAACCCATACGACTAGTAATCAGCGCAACTTTACTACCCGTCGTTAAATTATCCAGTAAGGCATGGGTAATTTTTAACGGTGCAATGGCATTGACTTCAATTTGCTTTTGGATTTGAGTAAAGTCCATATCCGCTAGCGTTTCGTTGTGAAAAATACCCGCATTGTTAATTAACAACGAGATTTTTCTATCATCTAATGCAGCGGCAAGGGCAACAACACCCACTTCATTAGTGACATCAATATCTTCAATCACTTCGGCTGTCGTTGCCAGTAATTCTTCACTTGCTCGTCGACAAACAGCAATAACATCTTTGCCTTGTGCTAGGTAGTAACGAGTAAAAGCGAGACCAATTCCGCGATTAGCACCTGTGATGACTACGTATTCAGACATAATGTCTTTCTCCATTTTAGCTAATGCTGTATTAATAAGGTTGAAAAATACCAATACAAGTGCAATCTATCTAATAATTAAAAATTGTAATGAATCTGTATTTAAACCTTTGTTTTTCATGCAGATAATAGAATGTATTACTAAACTCTACTGAATTTGAATTCTCCTAGTTAAATGGTTTTAAAATCACATATGAATAACAGCAAACTGCTTCAATCGCTGTATACAGATATACAAGACATTATTTTATCTCGACAAAACCCAGTAACGGGTTTACTACCTGCCAGTACCGCCATCAACTCTCATGGTGATTACACCGATGCATGGGTAAGAGACAACGTTTATTCCATACTCTCTGTTTGGAGTTTAAGTATGGCTTATAAGCGCCATGGCGATCGCACGAAACAAGATGAGCTTGAGCAAGCAACCATCAAGTTAATGCGCGGCTTATTAAACGCTATGATGCGCCAATCAGATAAAGTCGAAGCATTTAAACACAGCCTCTCGCCAATGGACTGCCTGCATGCTAAGTACGATACCAAAACAGCATTGCCGATTGTCGGTGATGATGAGTGGGGACATTTGCAAATAGACGCAACCTCCATATTCTTACTGATGGTTGCACAAATGAGTGCATCTGGTCTTCGTATTATCAATACCATTGATGAAGTCGATTTTATCCAAAACCTGATTTACTACATTGCTTTTGCTTATCGAATCCCTGATTACGGTATTTGGGAGCGCGGCAATAAAATCAATAATGGTAAAACAGAAATTAATGCCAGTTCCGTGGGCATGGCCAAAGCGGCATTAGAAGCACTTGATGGGTTTAATTTATTTGGTAAAGATGCAACCCCAAGAGCAATCGTACACACGGTACCTGACGGTATCTCGCGAGCGCGTAATACCTTAGCGCGCTTACTGCCAAGGGAATCTGTTTCTAAGGAAGTCGATTCAGCGCTATTAAGCGTGATTGGCTTCCCTGCTTTTGCCGTTGGCGATCAAAAGTTAGTGAAAAAAACACGCGATAAAATCCTTTCTGACCTCGGTGGCGAATACGGTTGTAAGCGCTTTTTATGGGATGGACACCAAACCGTTGTAGAAGATCATCATCGCATTCATTACGAACACGCAGAGCTGGCTAATTTTGCCAATATCGAATCAGAATGGCCGTTGTTTTACACTTATTTGTACATTCAATCTCTGTTTGAGCAAGACACAAGTGCTGCGAAGCAATATCGCGATAAGCTTGAATCTTTGATGATAGAAAAAGACGGAAAAGGCTTACTACCCGAACTTTATTTCGTTACTCAAGAGCATATCGATGCCGAGCGTGAAAACCCTAAATCGCAGCCTCGACAAGCTAATGACAACTTACCATTGGTATGGGCACAAAGCCTTTATTTCACTGGCTTAATGCTAGATGAAGGCCTAGTCGATAGAAACGATCTTGATCCACTGCGCTTGCAAATTAGAGCGAGTTCAAATAAACAGAATCAAGTGGCATTAGTGGTCTTGGCTGAAAATGATTCCGTCAAACGCTTATTGGCTGATAATGGCGTCATAGCTGAATCTTTAAAAGATATTGCCCCGCTTAAAGTGATTTCCGCACCTGAATTAGTGCAAACATATCGACAATTAGGTGCCAATCAAGCCTTAGGGTTAACTGGACGACCAAAACGTCGATTCCAAGGGTTAGCCACTGCACAAACCTACAATATCAATCAACAGCAATACCTGTGCTTATCAAGTTTGCAATACGATGATTATAACTATCGAATGTTTGACGCACACTTAGCCAGTCAAAACTTACTTCGTGAGGTCGGTCATATTGAGAAACATTGGATCAATCGCGAAGTAGCCGTGTTTAATTACATGGTGACGCAACACATGTGTGAAGCCAGCGATACTCAAGTTTTACTCGACACGATTAAATCATTGCAATTGAGAACTGAATTAGCCAATGTTGGCTACGCATCAGCTTCTCTTGCCTACCGTGCATCAAGGCAAGTTGAATTAATCTTGCCTGATTATCAAGTCACTGCCGTTTGCGGTCAGAAAGCCACTGCGACTCATGATAGCTTAACGATAGATTTAAGTCGTTTACCAGCAGAGCTTACTGAACAAGTAAAAGCCTGTATTGATCACGATGAGGCTTGTGTGGCTCAAGTATCTGACTGGCTTAAAAGGTATCAACTCGACACTAGCCTGCAAACATCTGGTGATACAATCAGTTTTGATGACTTATTGGCAGACATTTACCAATATGCATTACATAAAACCTGCTGGTTAACAGCAAGACACATTTTTGCCATTAGAAACTGGGCTCATAAAGACTTAGCCGATGACTTGTCATTGCTGTGTGCTCGTCATTTGTCTTTAGTATTGGGACAAAATGAACCGGTTACATTGGCGGGTGATCACGCTCAGTTAAAACCTAAAGAGTTGACGGCTTTGATCAACCAAACCTGCCCTGAGTACGTTGAGCGAACGCTGATTCAAGAATTATTGGTAAATTTGGGCAATACCATGCGCACCAATACACAAAACTTCTCTGGCTTGCGTTCAATTAAGCTTCATCAGTTATTGGCCTTGTGTGCTGGCAGCGATAGCTTTGATAACGAGGTAATGAATAAACTCGGTAAACTCTCTCCTTTTGAGCTTTATCAAAGCGTTAAAAAGGCACTTGATCACCAACAACAATCATTTGATTTAAATGTTGAATTTAGCTTTAACACAGATGCGCAAAACCCGAGCAACCAAGCTGATGCAATGGCAATTGATTGGAAAGCATGGCGAACGGCAAGAGGGTTAATCACCCGGTTTGATGATGACTTCTTAACGGCTATTTGGCAAAGTTTAGCGCATACCAATCGTTTAGTATTTGCCGATCACCCCCACAGTCATAATGCCCTTGAAAGTGAATTTATAAGAAGCTCAATGACGCCGCGAGAGGAAAGCTTTGCGCACAAACTCGATGAACTAAGTCAAAACCTGCATCCTATTTACTACAAGTCAGCCATGATAGAGGTGTTATATTGCTTTACTCAATATTGTAAAAACACGCCCGATTGCCAGTTTGACCAAGTGGTATTAGGCGATATCTTATCTAAGGCTGCTCAAGCATATACAAATGAGCAAGGTAGAAATACTGAACAAGACACCGCTATTGATTTATTAATCGAGCAACCTAATAGCGTACTCAATCAGTATGTGGTCAAAGTCTTAGCAGGATAAATAAAGCGTTCCATAAATATGAAAAAGGCCTGAATCAACAGGCCTTTTTTAACATCAATTCATTAATTTATTAATTTATTCGCTAATATCTTTAGCATCGCCAATGTGTTGTTTGCCACGTGTTTTAGCAAGCTCTAACTGCTTTTCACGCATCGCAAAACGGGCTTTATCTTCCGCACTGGTTTCATCGAAGCAATGATGACAACTTACACCTTTCTCATATTGCGCAAGCTGTTTTTCTTCTTCTGTAATAGGCATACGACAAGCGTAACATTGATCGTATATACCTTTTTCTAAATCGTGGTTTACTGTCACACGTTGATCAAAAACGAAACAGTCACCTTTCCACATGGTTTCTTCTTTTGGTACTTCTTCTAAGTACTTTAAGATACCGCCTTTTAAGTGGTATACCTCTTCAAAGCCCTGCTCTTTCATATAAGCCGTCGACTTTTCACAGCGAATACCACCGGTACAGAACATGGCCACCTTCTTTTGTTTTTTCGGATCCATGTTTTTAGCAACATAGTCAGGGAATTCACGGAAGGTTTTAGTATTGGGATCAACTGCGTTTTCGAATGTACCAATTTGTACTTCGTAGTCGTTACGCGTATCGATTAACACGACATCGGGATCAGAAATAAGTGCATTCCAGTCTTTAGGCTCAACATAGGTTCCAACCACATTGTTAGGATCAATGCCTTCAACGCCCATAGTCACAATTTCTTTCTTTAGCTTAACTTTAGTGCGATAGAAAGGTTGCTCATCATGAAGTGATTCTTTGTGTTCGATATCCGCTAAACGCGGGTCAGACTTTAACCAAGCTAATACAGCATCAATACCTTCTCTAGGGCCTGAAACTGTACCGTTAATACCTTCGTTTGCCAGTAATAACGTACCTTTTACTTGGTTATCAACCATAACTTGGTGTAGAGGCTCACGTAACTTTTCAAAATCTTCTAAGCGCGTGAACTTATACATTGCAGCGACAATATATTGCATGTGTTTTTTCTCCGATCAGGTGGATCGCAAATCCACTTCATTGATAAAACTTGATTAACATCAAAATTGGCCGCGCATTATACCGAAATTGACAGAAATATCGAATGCTTGGCGTAATTGCGCTAAATCTTCTAAAATGCGCAGCAAAATTGCGGTCGGGGAAAGAAGTGAATCAAGATACAGCAAATAAGAAAGTACTCTTTATCGGTTATGTTTGGCCTGAACCAAAGTCATCTGCTGCAGGTACAAACATCGTATCGCTGATCAAACTTTTTATCGAACAAGGCTACCACGTCACTTTTGCGAGTCCAGCTCAAGAAAGTCCTCATCAATACGATCTAGCTTCACTAAAAATAGACTGCCAACCTATTGCATTAAACTGCGCGTCTTTCGATAAATTTGTTAAAAGTTTAATGCCTGATGTAGTGATATTTGACCGCTTTATGATGGAAGAGCAATTTAGCTGGCGAGTTAAAGCACAGTGCCCAGATGCAATTCGTATTTTAAACAGTGAAGATTTACACTCAGTCAGAAATACACGCCATCAGTGCATCAAAGCAGGTGAAACTTATAGCGCGCATAAATTAAAGCAAAGTGATAACGAGCTAGTACAACGAGAGCTATCAGCCATTTACCGCGCAGATTTAACACTCATCATTTCTCCTGTTGAAATCAAGCTGCTCGAAGAGACCTTTAACATTAACAGCCAATATTTGCAGTATATGCCCTTTATGCTCGACAGCGTGCCAAATGAGGTTAAAGCGCAACAAGCTAACTTCGAAAACAGAACGGGCTTTATCAGCATAGGTAATTTTCGTCATGCGCCAAATTGGGACGCGGTCCTTCAACTCAAACAAACTTATTGGCCTGCGATAAGAAAATATTTTAAAAGCCAAGGTATTGAGCCACCTGCTCTTAATATCTACGGCGCTTATACGCCACCAAAAGCACAACAATTGCATAACCCCAATGAAGGCTTTTACATTCGAGGCTGGGCCGATTGTGCTTTTGATGTGATGCAACAAGCACGTGTATGCCTGGCACCACTTAGATTTGGTGCCGGTATTAAAGGTAAGTTAGCCGATGCCTTTATGTGTGGCACGCCTAATGTAACAACTGAAATTGGTCAGGAAGGTATGCTGGGGTTTGACTCATTGTTAGATTGGCCCGGTTTTATCAGTCACACACCCGAAGCGTTTGCTAAAAACGCATTTGAGCTATACCAAAATGCCGAACTATGGCAACAAAAGCAGTTATCAGGATATCGCGTTGTTGAACAAGTTTTTGATAAACAAACGATCGGTCCTAACTTTGTCGATAAATTGAATCAAATAACGTTGAACTTATCTGAGCATAGAGCAAATAACTTTATTGGTAATTTATTGAGCCTACAAATACATAAAAGTACCCAATACATGGCGCAATGGATAGAAGCAAAAAATAAGTTGGCGGACGAACGAATCAATAAAAAAGAATAGAAACCACCAAAAATAGATATTTATTCTTGTTTTAAGCATAAATATAAGATTTAATGAACAACAGATAAAATAAAAAAGTGAAGGACAAGTTATGTTTGAAGTAAACGAGTACTTTGAAGGAAAAGTAAAATCAATCGGCTTTCAAGGGGAAAAGCTTCCAGCGACAGTAGGCGTTATGGCAGCAGGTGAATATGAATTTGGTACCAGTCAAGATGAAGTCATGACAGTTGTAAGTGGTGCTCTGACTGTGATGTTACCAGGCGCAAGTAAATGGGTTGAATTTAAAGCGGGCGAAAAATTCGAAGTACCAGCAAATAATAAATTCCAATTACGAGTATCGGTTGATACCGCTTACCACTGTACTTACGAATAAATAACTAAAAAATCATCAAGAGCTAAATATTGATATTTAGCTCTTTTTTTTGTCTTTTCTGGTCACTAAATACCAGAAATAGCCCTCAAACAGCACAGCTAAAATAAAGAAAATAGCACCACCTGCTACACCTGCTCTAGCCGAAAATATAATGGCTAAAATCAAGCACACCGCAGACACACTATAGCGCAGTAACGTTTTCATCATGACCTCCCGTATTAACTAAAGATTTAAGCTTATGCCAATTAGTTAATTTAGACAGATTTTTAAGTTGAACAGGCTAATTTGCTAGACAGCAGGTACAAAAAAAGCGCAACACGTGCGCTTTTTAATATTTAGTAGCCAATTATTTGATGGCTTGTTTAATGCGATCGCGGTAACTACGACTCACCTTCAATTCTTTTTCGTTAGAAAGAACAATGTAATAGTCACCATTTTCATGAGTATACAACTTAATTACTTGGTGAATATTAACCATAGCTGAACGGTGAACACGAATGAAGATATTTGGATCGAGTTCAGCTTCCAGCTCTTTCATAGTTTTACGCATAATATGAGTCTGCTCTTTAGTATGCACACACATATAATCACCAGCAGCATCAATCCAAGAAATATCACGACAAGGTACACGCGTAATTTCACCGCCATCTTTGATGGCAAGCACGTCTGAATAACGACGTGCTTTTAACGGCTCACCTGTAGCAAGTTGCTTTAGGATTTCATCACTATTAGTGCCAGTTACTTCAGACATTAAGCGCACTAAATTAGCTTTATGCTTAGCATCTTCTTGTTGGTCGATGTAGCCTTCTACTTTAACCATGGCTTCAGCTAAGCGCTCTTCATCTAAAGGCTTGAGTAAGTAATCTAAAGCATGTACTTCAAACGCTTTAAGCGCGTAGTGATCAAATGCAGTAACAAAAATGACAAGCGGTAACGGAATATCTAAGTCTTCCAAACGCTTTAAAATATCAAAGCCATTTAATTCAGGCATCTGAATGTCTAAAAACACTAAGTCGGGTTCATGCTCTTTGATTGCATCAAGTGCATCTAAACCATTACCACATTCAGCAACTAAATCGATTTGGTCAAACGCACCTAAACGAAGGCTCAAACCTTTTCGGGCAAGCGGTTCATCGTCTACTAATATGGTTTTAATTCTATTCATTACTACTTCCTTTAAAAAATGCCTTTATATTTATTCTAGTTAGCTTCGCTTACCGCTTCGTGCGGAAGTCTAAATTGTACCTTCAAACCACTCGGCTCGTTCGCTTCAATATAAAATGCATGGTTATTGCCATACAAAGACTGTAAACGTTCTCTGATATTCGGTAAACCTACTCCACCTTCGCGAGCAAGCTGACCATTTTGTATATCTGCACCTGGGCCATTATCTGCAATTTCTATCAGTAAATCGCCGCTAAATACTCGGGCTTTTACATCAATTTGACCACCGTCAATCTTCTTAGAAATACCGTATTTTATTGCATTCTCAATTATAGGCTGCAATATCAAACTCGGTACTAAAGCTTGCATACTTATTTCGTCTATATCCCAGTTTACTTTAAGCCTGTCTTCAAACCGGACTTTTTCAATATCTAAGTAAAGTTTCAACGCTTTTACTTCTTGTTCTAACGGCACCCTTTTTATCGGGTCACTTTCAAGTGAATATCGCAAGAAGTCACTTAAACGCGTCACCATTTTATTGGCAGTATTATTTTCTTCAATCAATACCAAGGTTGAAATAGCGTTAAGTGTATTGAACAAAAAGTGTGGATTAAGCTGATAACGTAACATTTTTAATTGCGCTTGATGCGCCATCGTTTTAGCTTGCAGTGCTTTTTGCTTTTCTTGCTGTAACAACTGGTAGTATTTAATACCAAAGTAAAGGCCTGCCCAACACAAAATATTATAGAAAGACCAAGTACCGTTTGAAAAATAATGTATCCAAGAATCAGGTCGGTAACCGTATTTGTATATTTCCCAATAATTGAAGTTTTTAATTACCGCCCACAGTAGGCCTATGACATATGACGATAACATAATCGTCAATGCAATTTTCCATGGCGAACTGTTCCATACCATGCGGTAAACATAGCGAAGAGGGATTGTCAGGATCCAACCTGACCAGGCACTTAAAATAATCACGACCCAGAAAATGTCGCGCATTTCGTATAATAGAGAACCTAAGTAATGGACTAATGCATAACCTGCCCAACCTGTGGTTTGTAAAAACCAGAAAAAGCGGTCTCTATCTTCAACTAGCTTGTGCCATTTATCTGCCCAAGTCACTTATTTGTACTCCAAAACAAAAAATTGAGTAAGTCTTTCATCTTATTGTAATTTTTAACTTCATTCACGGTATTTAAGCTATTTATTATGTAGTTTCACCGTTAATATTTGACATTTAACTTTTTTAATAAGGGTAATATTACCCAGATAGGGCCAATCAGTAGAAATAATAAGTCACGAATAAAAGCAGGCTTCTTCCCTTCAATTTTGTGACCGTAGAACTGGGCTATCCAAGCGATGATAAACGCAACCAACGCATAAACCATCATATTTATTTGATACATCTGAGCTAAGTAAATAAGCAATAAACCAACTGCACATAAAAGCCCCATGCACATGCCAATAATTAATGAATAAAAACAGTACCAACAAAGCACTAACAGCATTACAGGCCATAACACCGACAAAGTAAACGAGCCTAAACTGATACCAATTGTAATCAGATCAAGTAACGCCATAACAGACCAAAAAATAATAGGTACAGCCACATGATGTATCCGTTTATTTGTAGGGTTTTGATGACTCTGACTATATTCGTTTAACCAATTTGTAAGTTGCTGATTCATAATGCACTCATTAATAAACAAAATTAAGATAACTTAAAAAACTAGTTTACCGCTAGCCTATTGAGTTATTGAATAATAGCCCATACTGTATCCGGTAAGTTACAGCAGCAAAATAAGGCTAACATATGTCTATTCAGGCGCCCGTTCACTACCAAATCGCAGCCAATCAATTTAACGGTCATATTTTTGATATCAAAATGACTGTCAGTACTTCGGAACAATCTCATTGTAATGTCTCACTACCAAGTTGGATACCAGGTAGTTATATGATCCGCGATTTTGCTAAAAACATCGTTTCTATTAACGCTTATCAACTTGATGGCCGTGAATTAGCGCTAGAGAAGCTGGACAAACAAACTTGGCGCATTAATAACAACAAGTCAGGCTTTGAATTAACCTATCAGGTGTATGCTTTTGATACGTCAGTCCGAACCGCTTATTTAGACCAATTTAGAGGGTTTATTAATGGAACTAGTGCGTTTATAAAAGTGCCTGAGTTTGAAAACAGCAAACACACTGTAGAAATACTAAAGCCAGATGCTTTACCCCATTGGCAACTCGCTACAGGCCTAACAAGAGAAGACTCAGGGGATATGTTCGATTTTGGCACTTTCAGCGCGCCGAACTACCTTGAACTTATCGATTATCCTTTTGAAATGTCTGATTTCAGTACTGTCCGTTTCGATGTCTACGACATACCACATTATGTTGTCATATCAGGTGTTCATAACGCTGATACAGATAGAATTGCTAAAGACCTCACGCCTATTTGCCAACATCACCTAGACTACTTTGAAAAACCCTACCCTATCGACCAATACCTATTCATGGTTAACGTGGTTGGAGATGGTTTTGGCGGTCTGGAGCATTTAAATTCAACCGCTCTGCTATGTGGGCGCTCTACATTGCCAACAGCACAGGATCCAAGCGATAAAATTAGTGATGAATATCAGACCTTTTTAAGTTTATCGAGCCACGAGTATTTCCACACTTGGAATGTTAAACGTATTCGCCCAGCAGAATTCATCAATCCCAACATAGGTACTGAAACCTATACGCGACAACTCTGGTTTTATGAAGGTATCACCTCTTATATCGATGATTGGTCTTTGAACCAAACAGAGCTAGTTGATGCCAATCAGTATTTGAATGTTATAACTAAAACATTACAACGCTTAGAAAATTGCCAAGGGCGATTTGTTCAAAGTACGGTTGACTCGAGTTTTGATGCTTGGACTAAATTCTATAAACAAGATGAAAATGCTACTAATGCAATTGTCAGCTACTACGTAAAAGGCGCCGTTGCAGCGCTTTGCTTCGATTTACTTTTAAGAAAAGAAACGAACCAAGAAGATAATTTGCAAACGATTATGCGAGACTTTTGGCAAGATTGGGCCAAGGGAGATTATCAGGGTACTCACTATTCAAGTTTCATTGATAAAGTTCAAGCATTGTTAAAACTAGACGTGACAGAGCAATTTAAAGCATGGCTCGAAGGCACTGAAGACATCCCCATTGCGAACTTTCTAGCTGAATTTGGTGTAGAACTAACAAAAGTAGATTTAAAGCCGCGCCAATTAGAATTGGGAATCAATGTTAAGCCAGCCAATTTAGGTATCAACATTATCAACGTTGCTACCAACAGTGCAGCGATGCATGCTGGTTTGAGTGCAAATGATAATCTTATTGCAATCAACCAACAGCAAATAACGACAGCGAACTGGCAAGCTGTATTAGCAAGTGTTGCGCATTTAGAAAAAGTAACAATACACGGCTTCAGACGTGATGAATTATTCACTACCACATTGAATACAAGCTCGTTAAAAGCAAAACAAGAAATTAAACTCAAAATCGTAGACGAAGATAAAGCAAAGCTTTGGTTAAAAAGAGTAAATAAATAGGCTTTGTTCGGTGGCTAGCCTTACTAGCCACCAATGACTAACTGGCTTATACGGTATAAAAAAATATTATGCCCAAAAACGGTATGTTAGCTTGACACTCAGGCCAATTTTTCTAATTATTCTCTTCAAGTAAAAACCTTTCTCAATGCTAAAAAACTGAATAAAAATTCACTTTATTCACAGCATCATAAGAATAAAGTCTTTTATCAAGACTAATAAAGCCAGGGACACCCTTAATGTCAGGTGACTATAAAATTGATTTAATTGCACTTCGCGATGAAATCACAGACTTAGATGAGTCGCTGCTAAAGCTTCTCGCTAGACGCCGTGAGATCAGTATCGAAGTTGCCAAAAGTAAAATACAAGATAGACGTGCCATACGTGATGTAGCACGTGAACAATTGCTAATGCAAAACCTTGTTAAAAAAGGCGAGCCATTGGCACTTGATGAAAACTACATCAATCACATTTACCGGACAATTGTTGAAGACTCAGTCGATCTTCAAATTAAGTATATTGCTGAACATTCGCTGCCAGAACATCACCAAGACAAAGTTAAAGTTGCTTTCTTAGGTGGACAGGGTTCTTACAGCCACATCGCAGCCTGTACTTATTACAAGTCTAAACTTGGCAGTGTTGAAGCCATTGAAGAAGTGGGTTGTCATGGCTTTGATGATATCTTTAAAGCCGTTAAAGCTGAAGAAGCAGACAACGCCATCTTACCATTAGAAAACACCTCTTCTGGTAGTATCAATGAAGTTTATGACCTACTACAAAAGTACGCTGAAGAGATCCACATTGTGGGTGAACAAACAATAGATGTTAAACACAGCTTATTAACCGCAGTAGACTCTGAGCTAGCGAAAATCAAGACCATTTATGCCCACTTTCAACCTGTAGCGCAGTGTTCTGATTTCTTAGCAAGTTTACCTGAAGATGTTCACGTAGAAGCGATGTCGAGTACATCGGCTGCCATGGCAAAAGTTGCTGAATTACAGGATCCAACTGTTGCTGTTATTGGTAGTGAGCAAGGTGCACAGTTTTATGGTTTAACCTCTATTATCAATCAGGTTGCTAATCAAAAAGAAGCAAACACAACACGCTTTGTCGTAATTTCCAAAGAGCGTTTACAAGTACCTCAGCAATCACTAGCTAAAACATCATTAATCATGTCAGTTAACCAAGAGCCAGGCGCACTAGTTAAGCCTCTACTCGCTTTTAGTGAGTACGGTTTAGATTTATGTAAGCTTGAATCTCGCCCTATCAACGGTAAGCCAAAAGAAGAAATGTTCTACATTGATGTTATGGCCAATGCCAATGATCCGCAATATCAAAAAGCGCTTGGTCACATCATTAATGAACGTATGACCAATTATGTTGTGACACTTGGTTGTTACGAAAGAGAAAAGTAACAAACTTAACTCCACATCTAGTAAAAAAGCCTCGAATAATCGAGGCTTTTTTTTACCATATAAAAATTTGAGTCTTTATCTTCAGAAACAAAAAAGCCCCGCAAATAGCGAGGCTTTTATCAAAAACAATAATTAAATATTAGTCTTTGTTTGCTTCTTTAGCAGCAGCGATTACTTCGTCAGCAACGTTTTGTGGACATGCTGAGTAGTGGCTGAATTCCATTGAGAACTGACCACGACCTGAAGTAATAGTACGTAAGTGACCGATATAACCGAACATTTCTGATAATGGTACGTCACCCTTAATGCGAACGCCAGTAGCGCCAGCTTCTTGGTCTTTGATCATACCACGACGACGGTTTAAGTCACCGATTACGTCACCAACGTTGTCTTCTGGAGTGAAAACGTCAACCTTCATGATAGGCTCTAATAATTGAGCACCAGCTTTAGGCATTGATTGACGGAAAGCACCTTTAGCAGCGATTTCGAAAGCAACAGCTGATGAGTCAACTGCGTGGAATGAACCGTCGAATAATTCAACTTCAACGTCTAATGTAGGGAAGCCAGCTAATACACCGCTTTCCATCATACCAGCGAAGCCTTTTTCAACTGCAGGCCAGAATTCTTTAGGTACGTTACCACCAACAACTGTTGAGTTGAAAACGAAACCAGAGTTCGGCTCACCTGGCTTGATGCGGTAGTCGATCTTACCGAACTGACCAGAACCACCAGATTGCTTCTTATGAGTGAATGAATCTTCGATTTCTTGCGTAATCGTTTCACGGTAAGCAACCTGTGGTTGACCTACTTCTAACTCAACGCCGTATGTACGCTTAAGGATATCAACTTTGATATCTAAGTGTAATTCACCCATACCAGATAAGATTGTCTCACCTGAATCTTCGTCTGTTTCAACGCGGAATGAAGGATCTTCTGCAACCATCTTACCGATAGCGATACCCATTTTCTCAGTTGAACCTTTATCTTTAGGCTTAACAGAGATTGAGATTACTGGCTCTGGGAATACCATCGCTTCAAGGATACAAGGGTCTTTAGGATCACATAAAGTGTGACCTGTTTGAACATTCTTCATACCAACAACAGCAATGATATCACCAGCTTGCGCTTCAGTTAATTCGTTGCGGTCATCTGCTTGCATTTCAACCATACGGCCGATACGCTCAGTTTTACCTGTAGCAGAGTTAAGAATAGTATCACCTTTCTTCATACGACCTGAGTAGATACGGATGAATGTAAGTGCACCGAAACGGTCATCCATAATTTTGAATGCTAAAGCACGTAATGGCTCTTCTGCAGAAACTGTAGCAACTTCACCAGTAGGCTCACCTTCTTCATCTGTAAGAGGTTGAGGATCAACTTCTGTTGGAGCTGGTAAGTAATCAACAACAGCATCTAATACTAATTGGATACCTTTGTTCTTGAATGCAGAACCACAGAAAGTTGGGAAGAATAATAACTCACGAGTACCTTTACGGATACAAGCTTTAATTTGCTCTAAAGTAGGTTCTTCACCTTCCATGTAAGCCATTAATAAATCGTCATCAGCTTCTAAAGCTGTTTCGATTAATTGCTCACGGTATTCAGCAGCTTTCTCTACTAAGTCAGCAGGGATATCTTGTACTTCGTAGTTTTCAGGAAGACCTGAATCATCCCAAACAAGAGCTTTTTGGTTTAATACGTCAACAACACCACAGAAGTCATCTTCGATACCGATAGGTAATGTCATAACTAATGGGTTAGCACCAAGTACTTTTTCTACTTGGCCTACAACACGGTAGAAGTCAGCACCCATACGGTCTAACTTGTTTACGAAGATTAAACGAGCAACTTCTGATTCGTTAGCATAACGCCAGTTAGTTTCTGACTGAGGCTCAACACCACCAGAACCACAGAATACACCAACACCGCCGTCTAATACTTTTAATGAACGGTATACTTCAACTGTGAAGTCAACGTGGCCCGGAGTATCAATAACGTTTAAACGGTGATCGTTCCAGAAACAACTTACTGCAGCAGACTGGATTGTGATACCACGCTCAGCTTCCTGTTCCATGAAGTCAGTAGTTGCTTCACCTTCGTGTACCTCACCAGTTTTGTGGATTTGACCAGTAAGTTTAAGGATACGTTCAGTCGTCGTAGTTTTACCCGCATCAACGTGGGCGAAAATACCGATATTTCTGTATTTAGCTAAATCTGCCATTGTTTTGCTCTATTAAAATAATAAGTGAATTAAAAATCCGGCGAAGTATATCACTAGACCCACCAGACATAACAGTAAAAAATCATCTAGTTTTTAGTTATTTTTACCGAAGTTGTTGAAATATGATTACAAATCTCACTTATGGAAAATTTTATCTCCGATAAATGAAAGAAATAAGTCGAGCATTCAGTTTATTGGCTTGGAAAAAAGAAAATACAAAACCTAATTTACCGAAAAAATCAGAATGCAGAAAAGCAAAAAGCCCGTTACTTTCGTAACGGGCTTTTCTTCAATAGGAGTCTGGCAGTGTGCTACTCTCACATGGGACCTCCCACACTACCATCGCCGCTATTAGGTTTCACTTCTGA
>NZ_JABULX010000026.1 GCF_013328345.1 Marinifaba aquimaris | reverse complement strand
GAGATAACGACAAGCTCTACTGACAGATAGCTTGGTTATGTTTTTTTCTTCAATAACGCGTTGCGTTGCTTTTTTGTGATACGTACCCCGAAATCTTTATCAAGTACATCGACTATCGTTTCAAAGAATTGTGCTTTTATCTTGGTATCTTCTAACTCTTTTTCGAGGGCTTTGATTTTTTGCTCAGGTGTTAAGTCATTGGGTTTAGACATAAGGGGAAGCTCATTCATATGATTGGGTGTACCTTTACTCCAATCTAGTTGACCATACCGGCGAAGCCAAGTTAAAACGGTTGAAGCACCTTGTATTCCATAGTGGCTTTGCGCTTATTTGTAAGTACATTCGCCTTTTTCTACTTTATCAACGACGGATAATTTAAAGGCAAGTGAATCATCTTTTTGTGTACGCTTAGTTATTGGTTTCATTATCTTCTCCAAATTGAAGTTGGAAAAGTGTCAACCTTATTCAGGACGGGTCAACTTAAATAAAAAAGCCGCTTATTAGCGGCTTTTTTTATATCTGCAATTTGTGATTACCAATCCGTCAAAGCAGGTAAAGAGAACCACTGTTCTTGGTAAGACATAATAACCATTTGCGGCTGAATCTCTTCAAGCACCACATCACCTGCGATGATTTGACCTTCCTCTACAATTCTATTATTCACTTTCAACCAACGATCTTCAGGCTTAGATGAATAAATATGTGTTTGGAATGACAAGCTAGGCACAGCTTCTTGTACATCTTTAGGCATGTTAGATAAACTTTTAATATGGCTATTGCGCTGTGACTCAGCGATCTCTTCATCGCTCATGGCCATGGTATCGGCTAAAGCGCGCTCAAACCTAAGTTGTAACTCACTAGGTACCGCTTCTTCGCTAGCCAAACTCTCGGTAGTATTTTGTCGGGTTAAAACCTTACCCTCAATGTCAGCTTGGGTCACATCAGGTGATGCAGCCGTTTTCTTTTTATTCAGTAAGGCAGAGTTCGCTTTTTCGGGGTCAGAAAAGCCAGTATGGCGAGTAACGATTTGAGTATCAGTATTGCCACCTTTAGCAGCAATATTAGTAACAGGTTCTGATTGAGAGATAACCTGCGATGGTAAAACCGTTTTTGCTGCCTGTTTTACATCGCTCACCACTACCGGTTGGGAGTGAGTAGCTAATTTAGACTCCTGATTTTGACCTTGTTGCTTGCCGATTATAAAAGCAAGAGCAACAGATAAAACTAAAATAGTCACCAACGCAAAAACCTTAAACCAATCAAACCCTGATTTTTCCTCTTCAGGGTAATAAACCATATTACTTTGCTGTAATGGCTCTGGCAGGGATTGCTCCTTGTTCTGTTCGGATTTTTTTAATGCATCGAGTAAATAAGACATACTATTCTACTATTTTAGGACCACTACTAAGTACCTTTTGATGTAAGGCAATTAAGGTCAACATATCAGCATATGGCGACACCGCCAAACCTGATAATAACTGAAAGCGATTAAGGTTCATCTGTAATTGGCGATCAAACTGCGCGACAGGCCTTGGCATATAATTGAGGGCAACAGCTAAATTGTCTTCTAACCACTGAAACTGCTCTGCCGAGCTATCATTATCAATTTCACCTGCAAACCCCAGGCTAGGCTGCCACAAAATCACGGCTCCGCCCTGCCAATAATCAGCTAACCATAGATCATCAACCTGCACCGATTGCCCGTTGAGGATCAAATTATACTGGTGCCCACCTTTAGCGGCTAATACGGCGTAAAAAGGCCCTTGTTCACCTTGTAAATAAAGTAGAGCGGGATAATTTAACCTAACCAGTTCAGATAAATCAGTATTGAGCCAATAACAACTTAAACGCCAGTCAGCCATTTGCAAACAAGGGTCAGCAGCAAGCGCGTCCGTATCAACTTGCCATAAACTGAGTAAATCTTTAAACCCTTTTTCTAAGTTAACACTTGCAGTCATTAGCTCAGGTTGAACTAAATGAACGGGTTTATCTGCAGCCGTTGCCTCTTTATCGACAACCGAATCAGTCATTGATTTATCAGTGATAGCAGGTACTGAATCAGCATTATCAGAAAACAGTTGCGCACCGACACCTATGCCCAATGCTAAAACCAATGCCACAGCGGTTAGGTATTTTGCTGGTGTTTTAAATTTATTGAAATCAAAGCCTTCATCGACATCTACTGCTAGCGCTTCTTTTGCAGCCTGTTTAATAATTTTGTGATCAATACTTTGCTTTTGCTGACTGTATGCCCCCATCAAAGCACGGTCACACAACAAATTGATAATTCTTGGTACACCACCACTAAGTTGGTGCAACTGTTTAATTGCGCTTTTGGTAAAAAGCGGTAACGAGCGCCCAGCTACATTTAACCTGTGATGAACATATGCGGCCACTTCAAGTTGAGTCAGTGGTAATAAGTGGTATCTGGCAGTAATACGCTGTGCTAATTGACGTAAGCTCTTTCTTTTTAATAACTCTTGTAATTCAGGCTGACCAATTAAAATAACTTGCAGTAGCTTCTTGGTATTGGTTTCCAAGTTAGTGAGTAACCTTAATTGCTCTAATACTTCTGGCTTTAAATGCTGCGCTTCATCAATAATTAATAAAGCGTTTTGTTCGGCTTGATGATTGATTAATAAGAAATCCCGAATCTTGTCGGTTAATTCTTTCAGTGTGTTGGATTTGTCATTGGCAATATTAAACTCATCACAAATAGTAGCCAGTAATTCATGTTCACTTAAGGTTGGATTTAAAATAAAAGCCACCTTGGTATCTTCAGGCACTTGCTCGATTAAGCAACGCGACGTTGTCGTTTTACCCGTTCCTACTTCGCCCGTCAGTAAAACAAAGCCACCCGTTTCTCTTAAACCAAACATTAAATGCGCCAACGCCTCTTTATGGCGTTCGCTCATAAATAGATAGTCTGGGTTAGGTGCAATTGAAAAAGGCGTCTCTTTTAAGCCAAAAAAACCGTTATACATAGTGAATTTGTGTAAAATTGCGCATCCAAAGCCATAATTAATACAGCTATACGCTTTTAATTGTTGGTCGCTAGTGTAAAACGTATTGTTGAGAAAATCCAAGAGGCAACCGAATGAAGATCTATCTTGTTGGTGGCGCAGTTCGCGACCAGTTATTAAATTTAACAATCAAAGATAGAGATTGGTTAGTGGTTGGCAGCACGCCAGAGCAAATGCTCGAACTCGATTACCAACAAGTTGGCAAAGATTTCCCTGTTTTCCTCCACCCCAAAAGTAAAGAGGAATACGCGCTAGCCCGCACGGAAAAAAAACAAGGTGCGGGTTATACCGGTTTTAGTTGTTATGCCGAGCCGGATGTTACGTTAGAGCAGGACCTGATGCGCCGCGACTTAACAATCAATGCGATTGCAAAAGACGAAGATGGCAATTTACACGACCCCTACCAAGGCCAACAAGATATTACTAATCGCGTTTTACGCCATGTATCAGATGCCTTTATCGAAGACCCACTCCGCGTGCTGCGCGTTGCTCGATTTGCCGCTCGCTTTGCCAATTTAGGTTTTACCATAGCCACAGAAACCATGGACTTAATGCGAAAATTAAGTCAATCAGGTGAGCTAGATCATTTAACTACAGAGCGAGTTTGGCAAGAAACCGCCCGAGCACTAATGGAGCAAGAACCCCAAGTTTACTTTGAAGTACTACACGAATGTGGCGCGTTAAAAGTCATCATGCCTGAAGTCGATAAACTTTGGGGGATACCAAACCCAGAACAATGGCATCCTGAAATCGATACGGGTATTCATACTATGCTGGTACTGAAACAAGCCAGCTTGTTAAGTGATGAGCTCGCCACCCGTTTTGCCGCACTTTGCCATGATTTAGGTAAAGGCAGAACACCAGAAGAAAAATGGCCAGCCCATCACGGTCATGAAAAAACTGGGGTCTGGGTGATAGATAAAATGACCAAAAGAATCAGAGTGCCCAACGACTGTAAAGCACTGGCCAGTCTTGTTAGTGAGTTCCATTTGCACAGCCACAAAGCTTTTGAATTAAGAGCGGATACGATTTTACGCATGTTTAATCGCTTAGATGTTTGGCGTAAAAGCCAAAGGTTTGAGCAGTTTTTATTGTGCTGTGAAGCTGATTTTAGAGGTCGTACCGGTTTTGAAGATAGGGATTACCCACAAACCGATTTTCTTAGAGCCTGTTACCAAGCGGCAAACCAAGTTGATATCAAAGCAATTGTCGCATCAGGTGTTAAAGGCCCAGCTATTAAAGAAGCAGTCGATGAACAAAGGGTTAATGCGATAAAAAGCATCATAGAAAATGTTTAAAGCAAAAAGCCGCAATTGATTGTCAATCGCGGCTTTTTCAAAGCAATTTTTATTATGCCCAAAGCATAAAGGCAACTAAGCCAACACCTAGAGCAAGGCGGTAGATAACAAACGGTAGCATACCGATACTGTTAATAAGCTTTAAGAAAAAGTGAATACAGGCATAAGCACTGATAAACGATAACACGATACCAAGCCATAATACTTCCCACTGCACAGGGTTTGCATCACCATCGGTAACGAGCTTCATCGTATAATACAAAGTCGCCGCTAAGATAATAGGAATAGACAACAAGAATGAAAAACGTGCTGCCGCATCTCTTGTTAAACCTAATAATAAGCCAGCGGTCATGGTTATCCCTGAACGAGATGTACCCGGTATCACCGCGACGGCTTGAGCCAAGCCAATAATCATTGCTGTTTTAAAGTTGAGAGTATCGAGCGTTGCCACTTGCTTTGCTTTAGCATCGGCATACCAAAGTAACAAACCAAAAACGATTGTCGTCGTGGCAATAATCCAAGGCGAGCGGGCATAGGTTTCAATAAAACCTGACATCGCCAAGCCAAAGGCGAGCCCCGGGATAGTACCAACAATAATAGACCAACCTAAACGGCTATTTGGAGTTTGTACCTTAGTTTTAAGTGACTGACACCAAGCAAAGAAGATCTCAGATATTTGTTGGCGAAAATAAATAACAACCGCTAATAAAGAACCAAAGTGAACCGCCACATCAAATGCAGTGCCTTGATCTTCCCAGCCTAAAATTTGTGAAGGGAGTATTAAATGAGCAGAGCTCGAAATAGGTAAAAATTCAGTTATGCCCTGAATAATCGCCAAGACTAAAATTTCTATAAAACTCATAAAAACGTCCTAATTTATTATTTTTATTCCATCAAAGGGGCCGCTGCTGCTGGCCAAGTAAAAGCAATCGGGGCAAGTACTTGCTTTTGCTTATCGTAAGCTTGCCATAAGGCTCGGTAGCTTTGTTGTTCAACGGGGTGTATTTCATCACCTGCAACTTCTGAAAGCGGCCACAAAACAAAGGCATTTTTAGTGATTTCGTCTCTTGGTAACTCCACAGGGCTTTCGCAAATGACATCATCAAAAGTCAGTAAATCTAAATCGAGTGTGCGGCCACAAAACTTGTTACCGTCGCGAATGCGACCATTGTCATCTTCAATTGCCTTGAGCGTTTTCACTACATCGGCAATTGCCAAGTCAGTATCAGCACCCACCACTAAGTTATAGAAAATATCACCTTGATAACCGACCGACTCACTTTCAAATACACGCGAAAAAACCAGATTAGAAAACACAGCATTCAGTGCCAAATAACACTGCTTGAGGTGATGCGTTTTATTAACACTGGTTCCGACGCTAATGTAAATTCTAGCCATTTAAGCTGCCACGTTCGATTCGAATACCCACTTTGGCCGCATTTTTAATTGCACCCGGCTTTGCAATTTCTAACCTTAACCACTTCACACCACATTGTGTCATGATCAGCTCTGCTGCTTGTTCAGCTAAGGTTTCAATCAATTCAAATTGTCTTGATTCAGCAAAGACAGTGACCAATTCAGCCACTTCACTGTAATCGAGCGCTTTATTAATATCATCTGTTGCAGCAACGGCTTGATTAGGCCAACTCATTTCGATATCAAAAACTAAGCGTTGTCGAATACGTTTTTCCCAGTCAAATACGCCAATGCACGCATTCACTGTCAGCTCATTTATAAATACAATCGCCATACTAGGTCTTTGTTTGCCTTTATTAGTCTGTTATGCTCAAGAGCAGGTCGAGATTTTGTCTAGATCAATAAGCGACAAAATCGGCGACAAGTTTACCCTATTTAAAATCAAGGACAAGCAACACGAACATGACTTTAATGTTCTGGCTCATGCTCATCGCCGCTTATTTAGTTGGCTCTGTATCCGGAGCACGTCTTGCTTGTGTCATTTTCAAAACACCCAACCCGCTGACAACAGGCTCTTGTAACCCTGGTGCAACCAATATGTACCGTATTGCCGGGTTTCGCGCTGCCGCGTTCACTTTTGTTTTAGACAGCTTTAAAGCGCTTATTCCCGTCTATGGTAGTTACTTCTTGGGCTTAGCACCTATCGAACTGGCCATTATCGCCATTACCGCATGCTTGGGGCATATCTGGCCGGTGTTTTATGGGTTTAAAGGGGGTAAAGGCGTCGCTACTGCCTTTGGGGCAATGCTGCCGCTTGGTCTTAAGTTTGCAGCCGTATTAGCCTTAACCTGGTTATTGGTTATTTGGAAATCGCGCTACTCTTCACTTGCATCAATAGTGACGGCCGCATGTGCACCTTTATATGTTTATTTTTATAAACCTTTATATACCACGCCAGTCTTACTGCTTTCTTTGCTGATCATTGTGCGTCATATGCCGAATATTAAAAGGTTACTCAATGGCACAGAGCCAACCATGGCAGATAAAGATAAGAGATTAAAGGCCAGTCAAAAAGCCGAGCAACCTTCAGAATAAAGTTAGTCTTTTAATTCTTCAGCAAAAAACTTCATTTGATAACCAATCGATTTTTGCCAATACGCAAAATTGTGTTTGCCCGGCATTTCTATATAAGTATGGTTCAAATTAGCTTGTAACATTGCTTGATGAAGTTGACGATTAACTTGCAAGAAGAAGTCACTCACACCTACATCTATTATCACTCTTAGACTTCGACCTTGCAGTTTATCTAAATTGTTTTTAATACTCATCGCGTGCCAAGACGCTTGGTTAGACGAATAACGACCTAGGTGTTTGTTAATATCCCAATTATTAGGAAAGGGCGTAAAATCGACGCCCCCCGATGTCGACCCTGCCGCACCAAATACCATTTGATTATTAATCGCAATGTGTAAAGCACCAAAACCGCCCATCGACAGTCCGGTAATTGCTCGACCTCGATCATTTCTTTGAGTCGAATAAGTATCATCAATAAAAGTGACGAGATCTTTTGCAATATAGCTTTGATATTGCGAGGCAGGATTGAGTTTAGAGTTGATATACCAAGAGTTGCGATTACCATCAGGCGCAACCAAAATAAACTGATATAAGTCAGCGTATTTCTCTACATCGGTCGCTTTAAACCAATTGCGGTAGTCACCACCATAACCATGTAATAAATAAACGACCTTAAAAGCTTTAGCTTGTTTTTGTTGCTGCGCTTGAAGATAAGCGTCTGGCACAACAACCGCTACCGGATGTCTAATTTTGGTTGTTTGACCGACAAATTCATGAAGGTATGTTTGATAAGCAAAAAGCGGGAAAGTCAGGCTCATTAAACTAATAGCAATGAAAAGTTGTCGTAGCTTTTTCATCATATGTCCCTACCCGCTTTTGGCTGCTCTAGTTATTTAACGACAGATGCTAATTCTTCCAATGGCCAACGCGGATGAACTTGCGCAGCATCATCAATATGACCGGCTTTAAATCGCTGTAAGCCGGCATAAGCGATCATAGCCCCGTTATCAGTACAATATTCTAACCTTGGGTAATACACTTGGCCTCTTAAGCTTGTCATTAATTCTTTCAACTTAGCTCTGAGTTCCGTATTGGCACTTACACCACCGGCAATAACTAAACGCTTTAAACCCGTTTGTTTCAGGGCGCGTTTACACTTGATCACTAAGGTATCAACAGCCGCCTCTTGGAAAGCGTAAGCGATATCGGCTTTAACCTGCTCATTGTTTTCATCGTTGGCTTCATCAATTTCCGCGCGTAATGTATTAGCCGCAAAGGTTTTTAAGCCTGAAAAACTAAAGTCTAAACCTGGTCTGTCTGTCATTGGACGCGGGAACTTATAAATACCGGTACGACCTGATTCGGCTAATTTAGCTAAGCGTGGACCACCTGGATAATCCAAGCCCATTAGTTTGGCCGTCTTATCAAATGCCTCACCAACCGCATCATCAATACTTTCACCTAATACTGTGTACTCGCCAATGTTTTGCACTTCTACCAGCAATGAATGACCACCGGATACCAATAAAGCAATAAAAGGAAATTCAGGCACTTCATCTTCTAACATAGGCGCCAATAAATGCCCTTCCATGTGATGAACAGGTACAACAGGTTTATTCCAAGCAAACGCTAAACCGCGCGCCACAGTAGAGCCCACTAATAAAGCACCCACAAGTCCGGGGCCTGCGGTATAAGCAATGGCATCAATATCGTCAGCTGTACAACCGGCTTCTTTTAGTGCTTTATCAATTAAAGGCAACGTTTTGCGGACGTGATCGCGCGAGGCTAATTCAGGTACGACGCCACCGTAATCAGCATGGACTTTGACCTGGCTGTAAAGTTGATGCGACAAAATGCCTTTGTCTTCATCATATATAGCAATACCTGTCTCATCACATGAAGTCTCGATACCTAAAATTCGCATAGTTTTTGCCTTTATAAATACTAATGGTGAACGCCTAAGGCTTAATTTTCCGCGCATTTTATCTCTGTTCGGCTTTTTTAACCAGTTTTAAGATCATCAAGCTTTACAACCGAGGTAGGTTGGGATTAGAATACCGCACCATTTTTACTCTGCTTGGCTAAATAGTAAGCAGATTAGTATTAAATACAAACCCGAGGTGAGATTTAAATGCCAATTATCAAGGTAAGAGACAACGAACCGTTTGACGTAGCATTACGTCGTTTCAAGCGTTCTTGCGAAAAAGCAGGTATCCTTTCAGAAGTGCGTCGTCGTGAGCACTATGAAAAGCCAACTTCAGAGCGCAAGCGTAAGAAAGCAGCAGCGGTTAAGCGTGCAGCTAAGAAAGTAGCTCGCGAAAACGCACGTCGTACTCGTTTATACTAAGCCTTTTAAGTTAGTTTAACTATGAGCTTATTAGATCAGTTAAAAGACGCGCAGAAAGATGCAATGCGTGCGAAAGAAAAAGTACGCCTTGGTACTATTCGCATGGCATTAGCTGCGATCAAGCAAATCGAAATCGACGAAAAGAAAACGCTAAATGATGATGAAATCATCTCGGTATTAACCAAAATGGTTAAACAGCGTAAAGATTCTTTTAATCAATATACAGATGCGGGTCGTGAAGAATTAGCTCAAGTTGAAGCTGACGAAATTGCAGTAATCGAGAGCTTCTTACCAGCACAGCTGGATGAAGCTGAACTTGCAAACCTTGTAAAAGATGCCGTAGCGCAATCTGGTGCAGCAGGTATGCAAGATATGGGTAAAGTGATGGCGGTATTAAAACCGCAAGTTCAAGGCCGTGCCGATATGGGCGTGGTAAGCCAGCAAGTTAAAGCTGCATTGACCGCTTAATCCCACGCAAATTTGCGAAAACAAAACCGCGCTTTTTAGTGCGGTTTTGTTATATTTATACCCCAGAAAAATTTTCCCAAGCAAAGTCCAGAGGTTATGGCAGGCAGAATCCCACGTGCTTTTATAGATGATCTTATCGCTCGAACAGACATTGTTGAGCTTATTGACTCGCGGGTGAAACTCAAAAAAGCAGGTCGAAATTATCAAGCCTGTTGCCCATTCCATAACGAAAAAACCCCTTCTTTTACCGTTGCACCCGACAAACAGTTCTATCACTGCTTTGGCTGTGGCGCGCATGGCAATGCGATTTCATTCTTAATGGAATATGACAGACTCGAGTTTGTTGATGCCGTTGAAGAGCTAGCTGGTAGCCAAGGTATCGAGGTACCAAGAGAAGAAGGTGGCAAACAGCAAAGTGCACAGCAAGTTTCACAGATCAAAGCTGACTATGAAATTATGCAAATGGCGGCAGATTTTTTCAGCCAACAAAAAACAGCGCACGCAGAATCAGAAAAAGTACAGGCCTATATTCAAAAACGCGGCTTATCTGCTGAAATCGTTCAGCGTTTTCAAATAGGTTACGCTCCTGCTGAGTGGGACGGGTTACTGAAACACCTTGGCCGTACACAACAAGCAGCAACCCAACTGCGTGACTTAGGCATGTTGATCGAAAACGACAACAAGCGCCTGTACGATCGTTTTCGCGATCGCCTGATGTTCCCTATTTTAGATAGACGCGGTAAATGCATAGGTTTTGGTGGCCGGGTATTTGGTGACGATACACCTAAATACTTAAACTCTCCTGAAACGCGTATCTTCCACAAAGGTAAAGAGCTTTATGGTTTACACCAAGCTCGATTGGCTAACCGTCGATTAGACCAACTATTAGTGGTGGAAGGGTATATGGATGTAGTCGCACTGGCTCAAGCCGATATCAACTATGCAGTCGCTTCACTGGGTACAGCAACTACACCAGAACAGATTCAACAAATGTTCAGGTACACAGACGAAATTATCTGTTGTTACGATGGGGATAACGCAGGTCGAAGTGCAGCCTGGCGAGCACTGGAAAATGCCCTCCCCTACCTGACTGATAAAGTAAAAATGCGCTTTATGTTTTTACCCGATGGTGAAGATCCAGATTCACTGGTCAAACAAATTGGTAAAGTGGAGTTTGAAGCCTTAATTGACAAAGCAGAGCCAATTGAAGACTTCTTATTTAAACAGCTGGCTGAGCAAGCAGATATCACTAGCTTGCAGGGTAAGGCTAAGCTCAGTGAATTGCTAAACCCTATGTTAGCTAAATTACCTGAAGGTGAATTTAAATTACTACTTGCTGGAAAATTAGCACAAACATTAGGTAAGTCAGCGCCTGCTAAACAGACTCAAAACAACATAAAAGAAGCCAAACAAAAACAAGCTAGCTTGAATGCTAAAAATAGCAGTAAAGCGACGCCGGTAAGAACGGCTGTTGCGCTGTTATTAGAATCGCCACAATTGGCTACAACCTTTTCTCATATCTCAGAAGAGCAACTGCAGTTACTCGGTGCAATTGACATTGCCGGTATTCGATTACTGGTCGATTTGCTGATCTTTTGCAGGCACAACCCAAACCACAATGCGGGTCAAATCTTAGAAAACTGGCGAGAGCGCCCCGAGCACAGTATGTTAGCGAAAATCCTTGCTTGGGATCATCACGTTACCGAAGAAAACCGCCAGAAAGTTTTTCTCGATATTATGGAGAATTTACTGCTTTTATTTGTCAAACAACGCAAAGAAGTGTTGATGACAAAAGCCAGAATGGGGCTTATCGAACAAAGTGAAAAGCAAGAGCTCGAAACTTTGTTAAAGATGTAAACCTTTTCGTCGCTTTCACCGTAAATGTAATAATTCTATACCAGAGCTTGACAATGTCTGGTATACTCCTACGTTTATTTATCTGCATTTTATCGCATTCACAAATTAAAAGGTTAGTGGAAGTCTGTATGGAGCAAAATCGCCAGTCTCAACTTAAGCTACTTGTCGCCAAGGGCAAAGAGCAAGGTTACTTGACTTACGCTGAAGTTAACGACCATCTACCACAAGAAATCGTCGACTCAGATCAAATTGAAGACATCATTAGTATGATCAATGATATGGGTATTCAGGTATTTGAAACAGCACCTGATGCCGATCAACTTTTGATGGCAGAAGAAACTTCATCAACCGATGAAGACGCAGCCGAAGCGGCAGCACAAGCACTTGCATCAGTAGAAAACGAAATTGGCCGCACAACTGACCCAGTTCGTATGTATATGCGTGAAATGGGTACGGTTGAACTTCTTACACGTGAAGGCGAAATCGCAATCGCTAAGCGCATTGAAGAAGGCATTAACGAAGTACAATGTTCAGTTGCAGAATACCCTGAATCAATCTCTTACCTTTTAGGTCAATGGGACAAATTTGAAGCGGAAGAAATCCGTATTTCAGATATTGTTTCTGGTTTTATCGACCCTAACGAATTAGAAGATGCATCACCAACGGCCACTCACGTTGGTTCTGAGTTATCTGAAGAAGAATTAGATGACGAAGATTCTGAATCAGATGAAGATGAAGAAGAAGAAGACACAGGTATTGACCCTGAGTTCGCTCGTGAAAAATTCAACGAGTTACGTGAATGCTACCAGCGCATCACAGACTGTATCGAAAAGAACGGTCGTGATAGCCAAGAAACATTAAAAGGTTTTGAAGAATTATCAGAGCTATTTAAACAGTTCCGCTTAGTTCCAAAACAGTTTGACCGCCTAGTAAGCAACATGCGTTCTATGATGGACCGCGTTCGTACACAAGAACGTATCATCATGAAACAAGCGGTTGAATACGCAAAAATGCCTAAAGTTGAATTCATGCGTGCATTCGCAGGTAATGAAACAACAACGGATTGGTTAAAAGCAGCATTAGACAGTGGCGCACCATACTCAGCAAAACTGAAAATACATGCACCAGATATCGAGCGCGCTATCTACAAAATCGCTTGTGTTGAAGAAGAAACACAGCTTGATTTACACAATATCAAAGACATCAACCGTCGTATGGCTATCGGTGAAGCAAAAGCGCGTCGTGCCAAGAAAGAAATGGTTGAAGCGAACTTACGTCTTGTAATTTCAATTGCCAAGAAATACACCAACCGTGGTTTACAATTCTTAGATTTAATCCAAGAAGGTAATATCGGCTTGATGAAAGCGGTAGATAAGTTTGAATACCGTCGTGGTTATAAGTTCTCAACTTATGCAACATGGTGGATTCGTCAGGCGATCACGCGTTCAATCGCTGACCAAGCACGTACGATTCGTATCCCGGTTCACATGATCGAAACGATCAACAAACTAAACCGTATCTCTCGTCAAATGTTACAAGAGATGGGTCGTGAGCCAACGCCGGAAGAATTAGCAGAACAAATGTTAATGCCGGAAGACAAAATCCGTAAAGTACTTAAAATTGCTAAAGAGCCAATCTCTATGGAGACACCAATTGGTGATGATGAAGATTCACATCTTGGTGACTTTATCGAAGATAGCACAATCGATTCACCAATCGACTCTGCTACTTCAGAGAGCTTAAAAGCGTCGACACGCGAAGTATTAGCGGGCCTAACTGCTCGTGAATCTAAAGTACTACGTATGCGTTTTGGTATCGATATGAATACCGACCACACGTTAGAAGAAGTAGGTAAGCAGTTTGACGTAACGCGTGAGCGTATCCGTCAGATTGAAGCGAAGGCATTGCGTAAATTACGTCACCCTTCTCGCTCTGAGCAACTTAAGAGCTTCTTAGACGAATAATCAAAACCGTCTTTCGAGAAATACAAAACGCCGAGTTAATTACTAACTCGGCGTTTTTTATTGCCTAAACAAAGAGTTGTTTAATTAATCAGCAATCGGTGTTAAACCTTATAAAAAGGGGGTGACAAGAAAATACAGCTAGCTTATACTCCTTGCCACTTTCAGTTACCTGCAAGCTCTTGCATCCACAGCTGAAATTTTCACAAAATGGCCCCTTAACTCAGTTGGTTAGAGTGCCCGACTCATAATCGGTAAGTCCCCAGTTCGAGTCTGGGAGGGGCCACCATTTTAAACTAGCCTTTTAGCGTAAGTATCTACTAACAAACCCTGTTGTAAAATTTAGTTTGTAGCAATCGTGTAGCTTAAAAATCTCCAAGTTCTTCCTCGTTGATACAAAATAACCATCAATCTGTCTTACTTACTTATACTTTTAAAATAAGGGTTTTATAAAGAGCCTTATTTTGATAAAAATAGCTCTATCATCTTTGTTGTTCGAACAACGTTAGTAGCTCACATAAGGATATTTGCTCTTTGATAGAAAAACTAAAATCTCCATATTCGATTTTAATCCTATCTTGGATTAGCTTAATCGCCCTTACTTTAATTATAAAAAACGGCATTATCTCAGCAGTAACCATTTTTTATACAGGGCTACTACCTTTTTTGGGAACCGTATTGTGGCTTGCATATTCCAAAACAGGCCAATCAATTATCGTTAATTTAAAAAAATGGCATTTCGCAGTTATTCTGTCTTGGTTTTTATTTGCATACGCAATCTATGCCCAAAAATGGGCTGCATCTTTACTAAACGAAATATTTTACGTAGATGCTGTTCATTTAGGTATTACTTATACTTTACTTGCTTTTTTATTCACGCCGTTTGGCATGATTTATCAAGAAAATATATTAACCAATATTTGGAACACAATGAAAGTTGTGTTCATTCTTTGGGGGGGGATCTTCCCATTGCTTCTGGTTTTGCCCATACCTTTTAAAAAAGTACTAAAAGTATTTGGGGCTAGCTTTCTTGTACTTTCATTATCCTCATTTTTTATTGGTAGTGTCGCAAAATTAGCTTTTAAAAAAGAAACTTTAATCAAACGTTTTGCTTTATGGGCTGATTTCAATTCTAATCATTTGTGCACAGACACTTGGGCTATAAAAGCTGAGAGTGTACTTTTTTTAGGTGGAGATCGAGTTTTAGTTTACACGCCTAGTAATAAGATTAAGTTCTCACCAGAAACATGTAACTTTGGCAAGAGCTTCTAGCAAATTTACAGCAGGCGCTAAATAAAAATAAATAACGAATTAAAAATTAGTCATGGAAGTTCATTATGGTAAGTAGTAACTCAGGTGTAGAAGGTGGCTCAGGCTATTCATTTCAGCGTTGTTGTGTTGTTTTTCTATTATTTGAAAACTATGAAGAATTAAACATAGAAAATTACTTTATTTGTCTAGAGCACCACGAAGACTTTCTATTCGCATTTTTAGATGAAAATCGGCATTTAAAAAAAATTGATACTTATCAAGCAAAAAAATCAAGAGATGACTGGAAAACAGATGATGCTCTTTGCGAGATAATTGGAAAAATGACAATGGTTGGTAAAGAACTTATCAACGACCCTCACAAAAAATCTGATGATTATGAGCATACACTCAACTTTCTTACTAATCGGAATGTGTTGTTAACAAGTAAAAAAGAAGCAGGTTTTAAACAAGACAAGGTTAAAGTTCAAGTTTCAAATCGTCGCAAAAAATACTCTGATTTAACGGACAAAATTAAGAAAAATATAGAACCCAAAATTTGTCAGACAATACTTGAGAGCACTCAATTAAAAAACGTTCATTTTCAATATATTGATTTTGCACAAAGCTATCAAAGTTGGCAAAGACAACTAAGAGGCTTATCCGGGGAACACTTTGGTCAGGAGGTAAATGACCATGAGGCTGTTATTTCAACACTAATGCGATTATTAGAGGATGCTGAGCAAACATATAATGATGATAATAAAGTTCTCTTGTCCGATTTAAATAAGAGAGTAACCAAAGATAAAATAAATGAAACATTCCACATGTTCTCAGAAAGCAAAAAGTCTTTCGATTTTTGGAGAAAGTACTCTGAGCAGATTTCAGTTCAGTTACAGTTAAAACTTCCAATACGAAGAAGAGCGCAAGAGTTACTTGAAAACTGTTTTGACTATTTCAAGGATATTCAGCAAGTAGAATACCGTAAGATCTACAAATTTGTTGAAACTAGAACAGATATTGATGAAAAGCACTTCAGTGAAGCAGATTGTATAGTGGATTTATATCAATGTTATCAAAAAGACAATCAGCCCAGATTAGAGAGCTATATGGTGGCGTTTGCTGTAATTGCAGCGTACGTAGAGACAAGAGGGACATATGTCTAAATTAATTATAAAAAGCTTACTGGTTTATTCACCGAATGAAGAGAAAGGGTTTCATACAGAGTTTAGTGACTCAGTGAATATTATTCACGGACGAAACACATCAGGAAAAAGCACACTTATTCAGTCGATTATCTATGCTATGGGCATAAATGATTCAAAAGATTATTTGAATGATATTAATAACAATGATGTGTTTTTTCGACTTGATTGCACCATAGAAAGAACTGAGGGAAGTTCTAATCTAATATTTATTCGTTCCGATGACACCTTAGTCCTACAAAAAGGTGATGAACCAGCTGTCAGATTTGATGGAATTAATGGTAACAATTCTTTTGAGTATGCTAAATACAAGGAGCTTTTATCAAAATTAATTGGCTTCGATTTAGTCCTACAAAAACAAACTGAATTAGTAAGTGCGCCATTAGAAGCAGCTATTTTGCCGTATTATATATCTCAATCGGTGGGGTGGGTTTACATACGTGAATCTATTGGTGATTATAGATTCTATAAAGATTTCAAATTGGATTACTTGGATTACTACTGTGGTATTGAGAGTGGTAATGAAAGAATAAAAAAATATAACCTTGAAAAAGAAAAAAAAGAATTAAACTTTGAGTTGAATCAACTTGACTCTTACGAGGCCAAAAATGAAGAGCTAAAAGTGTCAAAATTACTTGATGAACGCTTCAAGGGCGAAGCTGAAAATTACTTGGAAAGTTATCAAAGGTTAAACGAAGAATTATCAGCTAAAGAAGCAGAACATACTAAATTATGTAATAAATCAAGTATGTTAAAAGGTAGGCAAAAAGTATTATCTCAAATAATAACCAATATAAAAAATCAAAGGCCAAAAGTAGATCAATGTCCCACATGTAATCAAAAATTACCAGGGGATTTAAAGGAGTTTTACAGGTATACTCAAGACGTTAATGATGCAATAAAAGAAAAAGCTAGGGTAAAGGAAAACATAAAAAGTACCGCTACAAAGTTAAACTCTACTGAAAAGATCTTAATATCTTTAAGAAAAAAAATAGAGAAGGACTTTAGCGTTTTGCGAAGTTTAAAATCTAACAATATTACATTTGACTCTTGGCTTGATCACAACACTAACTTACGGATGCTAAAAAACATTTCTATCAAGAAGGCGGAATGTAAAAAAAGTATTGACCTAATTGATACTAATATAGAAAAGCTAGGAGATGGTGCTGATATTGATACTGTAAGAAAGCTTAAGGAAAAAGAGTTCCTTTCTATATTTAAGCGTAAGGCTGATATTCTAGGTGTTAAGCTACCAAAAGAGCTTAAATACCAACAACTGTATTCAATAAATTCTTTCCCTTACCAAGGGGTAGAGTTACATCAACTACTTATGGCTTATAACTTTGCATTCTACGAAATGGTAATGCAAGCACCAACAATACACAGCTTTCCATTTCTTCTAGATGCTATATTTAAAGAAGATATTGATTCAGATAGTCGAACTAATATATTCAAGTTCCTTTCTCAAGAAACGAAATCCAGTGGTCAAGTCGTTTTTTCTGTGGCTGAATACAAGGGGGACGAAACTTCATCTAACCCCCTTTTTAATGTTGATGCGATTAAAAGTGAATATTTTCCTCAAGACACAAAGTTAATATGTATTGGAGATAGCAAATCTAAACGCGCATTTTTATCAAAGACTGCTTTGATAGATAGTGTATTAATTCACGATACAATGAACATGTTAGAAGTTGTCTAACAATTAGTTGGCAAGACCAATAACTGTAAGTACTACTCAGTTCCTAGTTTTGTACTTTCGATAACAGTCTCTATGTTAGCAATTAATTACGATGCTTCTTTATATGTACTGAACAGCCATTGCTAGCCATGAGGCCGTATAAAAAGCCTGATATTTCAGCCCTCTAAAATATTCAATGAGCTATATATCAAAATGATAATAACTACCCGTACACTTATTTACAGAACTCCAAGTTAGAGAGGGCTTATGCCCTCTCTATCGTCCATTCATGAAAACGGGTGACTAATTCAGTCCCTTGATAGCTAATACCCTTGAGTTGTTTTACAAAAGCATCACCAAAGCTGTTTTGTTTAACCTCACCTGACTCGCTATCAAACTTCACATCCCTTTTTACCAAGAGCGCGGTCTTATTGGTTGTTCTTTACGTTTGGCAAATACACCGCCCACAAGCTTTGTATAGCTTTGCCAATCGCTCTCATCGGCACTTTGTCGAATCGCTTCGAGTGATTCAAAGGTTTCTGTGCATAAGGCTTTTAAACGCCTTAGCTCACGCCATACGGTAACACTGGCACCGCCAATTTGTTGAAACTGACGAATACCAAAACACGATGCCCATGCTTCAATGCGCTCCGCTGCAATGATAGGATCTTCTCCATAAACCCCTTTATCTAACCCTTTGCCATCAATGTTTTTAGAGACGTATTTGGCAATATAGCTTGTAGCTCCACCTCTGTTTGGGTCTATCTCAACCACTTTTAATCTGTGCTTATCTGCGCCCTTTTCTGTACCATCTTCTTCAAAACAGTAATGCTGAAATACATCAAGCATGGCTTGTTTGTACTCAGGCTCAACAAAAACAGTAAGTGCCAGTGAGGTGCGCCAGTGAGGTGTGCCATCGTGGTGTGGTTCAGCCACACGAAAGCCATAAAAACGGCCACCAATCAGCCTCAAACGCTTGCATTTAAACCGTTTGCACCGAAATTAAAACAAGCCATGCATACTTATGCATAAATTTGATATCGACATCAAAACACCAAACAACGCTACAAACCCTACCAGATAAGGAGAAGATGAAAATCAGCTATAGAAAGCTATTCAAATTGTAAGCCCATAACCTCAGTTAGAGTTATATTTTAAGAGCCTAGATATCAGAAATACCCAACCATCTTTCTTCTAGTTGTGCCAACTTTGTACTACTTTTATCATTATCAATATTTGGAAGCCTTCCATCAGGCCAATTCCCGTCTGGCGTAATATTTTTATTCTCTAGAAAAGTTAAATATTTATCTCTGTAGGATTGCGTATTTAAACCATAGAAGTCTTTACTTATCCTCTCCCTTGTAAAGGACCCACTTTTGATGGATTCCGCGTAAAACTTTTTATCCATAGAGGTCCGTTTATACCGTTCAAAACAACCAATAAACCACTTAATTAAGACAGAAATTAACCATAAAAGTAAAATACTGGAGATAAAAGGAAACCAATCTTTTGGAATAGAAGTGCCCAACGATTTAGCTAAAAATAGCGAAGTTAAGATTAAACTTACCAATAATGCTAAAAAAACAAACCTTTTAGACGAAAAAGTTTTAACGAAAGTATAAATACTGAAATAAGGAATAAGTAAAAGAAATAGTAATATAAAATTATCGTTGTATTGAATTTTGTATATCTGATAAATCCTTTCAGATATGAAAGCACTATTTTCAAACGCAAAAACTAAACCTACTATATGAAAAAGCCTTGTTGCGCCTAATATTATTGAAACTCTGCTAAAAAAGCCTCGCTCCTCATGCTTGTTTATTCTCGCTAACCTGACCTCTTTTATAATTTGCTGGAATGATTTTCCCTTATAATACAACAACCTCCTTAGTGCTCTTCTTAACGGTTTAGCACTCGTGTTTTTAGAATGGGGCTTATGTTTTTTTTTAGTTTCGTTGCCATTATCATTTGAAGAAGTCAATGCATCCATTACAGATAAGAATAAGACAAATAAAATTCCTATGAGTGCAGAGCACACAAACAAAAAAGAATCGATAGTCAAAAGTATTAGGCTTCCTAAAGCAAGTAAAGCTCCATCTACACATCGGAGCCAGCAATATTTCTCTATCGACTTAAAGGGCGTTGATAAAGAAAAGATAAGAACCAAACCATTTACTTGAGTGATAAATTTAAAAACGTCTATCGACGCTATGTGTTTCATTAGTTGTATTTTTAAACTGCTACTAATTTTATTAAAATTCCGGCATGAATTAATCGCTGTTGATCCTAACCACTCATTTTTCAGTCTCAAGGAATTTTCTATTATCTGGCCAACTTTATCTTCATTTAAGAGGCATGTTGCCTCCAAAGCATTTTTTTTGAAATGTATGTCATAATCTCTTACTAAAATATCAGAAACAAAACACCCAAGCTCATTTTGAAAATTTCTTATACATTGAATCTGACCTTGATAAGCATCAACGATGAATTTAAGTGGGTGAATAAACTGATAATCAAAGATCTTTTTGTATGTTACTAACTCTCGTTTTTTGCTAGTGCTGATAACGGATTTTTTAATTGAATCCCAACAGTATTCAGCAATGGCAGTTGATATGTTTTCAGGTGCAATTTCACAAAATAGAACAAGTGCATCTCTATGTCTGCCATCATTTAAAATATCTGACAAGGGTAGCTGTTCAAGAATATCTTCGGATTTACATCTATTAATCTCAACCAGTAATTTGTTGGCATAAAAGTATTCATTAAACCTTTTATGTACAAACGAGTATTTTTCTGTTTTGCTTTTTCCTTGCCTTGCTATTTTCCCCTTTACTAAAAGAGCTAAAACATATTCTATTTGCTCAGCTGTATATTCATTAGTCTGTTCCAAAGTAGACACAACATCGCCTCTAGGTACATCTAATTCATCATTTTTATTTATCTCATCGGCAATTAATCTAACAACGTTATTAACATCACATAGCTTTAAATTAATTGCATTATGTTCTTCCTCTCGTGACATTACTTCATGGTTTTCTTTCAAAACTTCAAATAAGTAGTATTCGTACAGATCGGTTCGATTTTTCGGTAAAGAATCAGGGTGCTTACTTGCATAAAACTTCAAAAGACTACAGTTAAAAGGGTTCCTTGCTATTGAAGTCAAATCTTGTCTTGAATTTAATAGCTCTTTAACTACGTCTTTTTTGTATACTTTATTAAATATTTTCCTGATGTTATTTTCCGTAAATGACCTTAAATGCATAGTCATATCAGCTTTAAAACTAGGAACTCGATGACTTCTTGAACTAACAATTCCCTTGTTTAAGCTTAAAAATTTGAAAATTATATTTGAAAACTCTTTGTATAATTGAGAGCCTGGACTTAGGTCAAGAAGCTCAGGAATTTCATCAAAGGAATCTAAAATCAGAAAGAACCTCCCCTTCTCAAGTAATTTAGAGAATATAGTTTTCCCTTCAATTTCGTTCTTCAAGAAACTAGCTTTAGTTACTGTAAATCGTTCTTCTAAGACATGTCTTATCAGGAATTCCTCAAACTGTTCAGGCGTAGGTAATCCCTTCTTCTCACTTTCACTTCTAGTCCATTCTTTTAAGTTTACATATATGGGTAATTGTTCATCTCTTTCAAACTGCTCCAGTAAATTTTCAGTAATTGTTCTCAAAGCAACGCTTTTACCCGAACCTGGAGGCCCCAATATCAATGTAACCTTGCTACTTTTACTTTTTTTGATACCTCGTATTAGGTCATAGACTTTTCTTGTTTTATTTTTAGCTGTCTCTAGCGTAACTTTTGCCTTTAATGGCTCGTAGTAATCAGCTTCCCAGTTATAAGTATTATTAATTTCATTTAAATCCCTTTTAATAATTTCTTTTAGTTTTTGTAGCTCTTTATTGACTTGATCGTTACTAACCCCGTCCAACTCAGTTTTTCTGGTTATTTCTTGGGACTGTCTTCTATATATTAAGTTAAGGGAAATAATTGCCAAAATCACTATTACCAAGTTTTGAGTGCTTATCTTATCTAGCTTGGGAATAGTAGTGTAAGTTTGTAGAAAATGATTTATTAAGATAATCGAAAAATTATTGAATGTTGCAACCCCCGATATCAAGAATAACGAAGAGATTGCCAACCTAGAACTATAGTAACTATTATCTTTCCATGCTGGGGATAATATCCAATAGAACAGTAATAGGAAAATAGCCATGACAAATGCACCAAAGTACTTTCCAAATAGTATGCAAACCAGGACAGCAATGACAGAAATAAAGAAAAAAAATCTAAGGGTATGATTTGGCTGTGACATTCAAAATCCATTTATCATAATTTTAAACACATATTATCAATGTTTTTATATATTTAAAGCGTATATAACTTACCCAATAAAACTAACCGCCATCGCTTTATGCTCTGGGGCTAAGTGAGCGTAGCGTAATGTCATTTTCAGATCGCTATGCCCCATCAGTTCTCTTACTGTATTTAAGTCTGCACCTGCCATCACTAACTTACTGGCAAAATGGTGTCTTAAATCATGAAACCTAAAATCGGTGATCTCAGTATTTTTCAGTAAGTTTTGCCATGCTTTACTAATATCCGTTAAAGGCGCATCCTCTTTGCCTTTAAACACATAGCCAATCGTACCAAAATCATCGGCCCAGCTTTGCAATGTTGTTAAGGCTTCATTGTTTAGCGGTATGTGACGTCCTTTACCTGATTTTGCATTTCCTGCAACGACCGTTAAGTACTTTTGGGTTAAATCGACATGTTCACATTTTAAATTGAGTAGCTAAATACGGCGAATCCCTGTATTCATTGCCAAAATAATTTCAGGCTAATATAAATAAGCATATTTCGTGTAGAAAGGTAGGTTTGAAACAAAAAGCGCACTGTAAAAGTGCGCTTTTCTGTTTCTTGGTGAAGGGGGTAGCAGATAAGCTACAAAGGTTGTAAAACAATAATTCGACCCTTCATCATTAATAACGTTACACATTGACTATAGGATCAAATTTAATTTAACAATCACATCTAAAAACCGATGCAGCTGTTTTCAATGCATTGACAGCTAACCAATCAAATTAACCGCCATCGCTTTATGCTCTGGGGCTAAGTGGGCGTAGCGTAGTGTCATTTTAAGGTCGCTATGCCCCATCAATTCTCTTACTGTATTTAAGTCTGCGCCTGCCATTACTAGCTTACTGGCAAAGTGATGTCTTAAGTCATGAAATCTAAAATCGCTGATCTCAGTGTTTTTCAGTAAGTTTTGCCATGCTTTGCTAATATCCGTTAAAGGCGCATCTTCTTTGCCTTTAAAGACATAGCCAATCGCACCAAAATCCTCAGCCCAGCTTTGCAATGTTGTGAAGGCTTCATTGTTTAACGGTATGTGACGTCCTTTACCTGATTTTGCATTACCTGCAACAACCGTTAGATACTTTTGGGTTAAGTCGACGTGTTCCCACTTTAAGTTGAGTAGCTCACCACGGCGCATCCCTGTATTCATTGCCAGAACAATTAAAGGCTCAAGGTAATCAGCAAAGGTAAAATATCTTAAGTCAGGCAATAAAGGGTAATTTCTTTGCTGTCGAAATAAGTTTCCGTTCTCTCTTTCGTCTTTAATTTTTTGGCAACTTCACCCGCTTTCGCTTTTGCCATGTCGCGAGCTTGAGCAGGAGTAATTGAACCATGCGATCCAAGCTTAAAATTAACCTGCTTTCCGAAGTGTCTATAGTACAGGTAATAGGTGATTTTCCCCTTAGGTGTGATACGAGCATGAAAGCCTGATATTTCGGTATCATTCACCCGCCCATCTTCAATCGGTAAGTCTCCAGCTCAAGTCTGGGAGGGGCCACCATTTTAAACAAGTCTTTGCATATTGATTTCTTTTTCCTAGCGAAAATGACGCTCGAGATAAAAAGCAGATAATAATCTCAAAAGATTTCAAGCTTAGCTTGTAAACTAGTCAACAGTTAAACTTTGTCTTTCAACAATGAAGTCAAATGACATTTCAGACAGACCTTTGCCATTTATGGTTGCAGACCATGCACCGTGTCCCTCACCTTCAAGGGTAGCCAGCTTGCTATATATGCCAAGAGAGTTATATATTTCCTGCAGCTCTAGAGCTTCCTCATATGGGGTAACTGGATCATATTGATCACCATGTGCCATAAATAACTCAGGATCATTACTGTCATATTGATATAACCCATAAACCGCTTCAAAAATGTCTAATTTTATATTGGAACCCCAAAAATAAATCATACTTTTTACGTTATAGAGTGCGTCTAAATTCGTCGTTGAAAGTGTTGGATCATCGGCAATAGAAATTTCATCTCTAAAATCTTCTTGATCAGAAATTCCCAATGCAATCGTTGTGATAGCACCTGCTGAGGCCCCGCCAACAGTAATAAAATCAGGGTTAATGCCATAGGTTTGAGAGTTAGCAACAATCCATCGAAGGGCCGCTTTTGAATCTCTTTGTGCCATATACATTGCAATGCTTTGTTCAAACTGTTTGATAGTTACTGCTCCTTGCAAGGTGTACTCAATCCATTCTTGAGGAGCAATACCGCTATAAAACGACAGTAGCTCTTCTTGAGGCATTCCTTCTATCGTAATTATGTCTTCTGTGGTTCTGTAATCTATCGAAACAAAAACCCATCCCCTCGAAGCAAAGTAACCAGCCATATCTACAATATTGGGGCTACTCTTTGTCCCTCCAACAAAGCCACCACCATGGATAAACATAAATACAGGCCTATCAGTCAAATCATTACTAGGGTAATAAACGTCTAATTTAAGCGGTATTGCAATTGGAGTGCTGCTTGAGTTGCCAAGGCTTAAACCCTCTGCGTATGTAATATCTTCATCTACAAATGTAAAGTAAGTAGATTGCGCTTTTACTGCCGGATTGGCTTCAATTGATTCGGAGTCAGATGAAGAAGGTGTCGAATTATTAGAGTTGTTACCTCCGCCCCCGCAACCTGTTAATAGTAAAAATAAACTAAACAATAAAAAAAATTTACTTGCATTAGACAACTTCATTTAAACCTCTAACTATAGGTGGCGACTATAAGTCTAGTATAAGGTATAACGTTTATTATGCTGTTTGGTTGACATGACAGCGCAATACTTTTTTAAAAGGCTCACTAGGGGAAAAATAACGCCATTCAGAGCCAAGTCAACTTACCTTTTAAGTTAACGCATTTTGTTATTATTAAGCCATTCTATGTTGCTGTAACAAGCCTGCGACTTTGGGTGAAAAAGAGCGCTACTTTGTAGTCGCTAATCTAGTTTTAAATGCTACAATCGATAATGATAATCATTATTAAAAGGACGTAAATATGAAACAGTCTCTAATTCCGACTAATTATGATGAGTGGCGCCACTGCATTACTGTTGAGTGCGGTTTAAAATTAACGCCCGAGTATATTGCTTCACGCATTGAAGCGCTTAATAACAATGCAGACCATTACACCCAACAGTATGTTAAAAGTTATGGACAGGCGCAGCTTGAACAAACACTCGCTTGGTTTAAACAGGCACAGCAAACTGAAAATAAATAATTGAAGAACCACCTTGGCTAGCTGCTTTTTTCAGCTAGCCAACTCTTGATTTAAAGTAAAAAAGCCTAAAGCCACTTCCCTACCTTGCACACTTCATTTAAACTAGCGCTTTATTAAACATCTTAGGTTGTGTTGTTTGTTCCGCGTTATTTCTGCTTTTACTCTATCTTGCCTTTGTTTCAGTGCTCCACTTTTTGCTAAAACGTACCAAACCATTAATGTTGATCAGGTTTTAAGTATTTACGATGGTGATACGTTTCGCGTTAACCTAAAAGACTACCCAGCTTTGGTCGGTGAAAATATCCCTATTAGGGTTAACGGGGTCGATACCCCAGAAATTCGTGGTAAGTGTAAACGCGAAAAGCAGCTTGCCAGAAAAGCAAAACAATTTACCGTTAATCAATTGCGCAATGCTGAACAAATCAAACTCGTGAACGTTCAACGCGGCAAGTACTTTCGAATTGCAGCCGATGTCATGGTTGATGGTCAAAACCTGGCTGATTTACTGATAAAAGCAAACTTAGGTTACCCTTATACAGGTGGTAAGAAAAAGCCCTGGTGTTAGTACACCGCCCTGCTGAATGATAACCACTTCATAAAATTGTTAAAAATCAGTCACTTTTATGACTTTAAACTGTTACTAGTTTGTAACCCTGACGTCACTGACTTGTATTTTTAACCCATCAAGATAAGCGCCGATTTAAATTCAAGAAACCTAACAGCCAGTTAGGAACAATAAAAATAATCGGAGCTAACAAATGACATTCCCTCACCCTTTCAATCGCTCTGCATTAGCGATTGCGATCACCGCCATTATCAGCGCGCCAAGCTTTGCTGATGAAGACAAAGCAATGGAAGAGATCGTAGTTCAAGGCAAAAGTGTGTCTTACGCTAACAATATGACTAGCGAAGAGATGAAGCAGCAACAATCAAATATGACCAGTGTTTTAGCCATTATTGATAACGTACCAGGCGTATTAGTTAATGAAGGCGATACATTTGGTGCCGACGATTGGTCAACAACGGTTTCAATGCGCGGCTTTCAGTTGAGCTTAGACGAACAACAAATTGGTATCACAATTGATGGTATTGCTAACGGCAATTCAAACTATGGTGGTGGCGCAAAAGCTAACCGTTATATCGACACAGAGAACTTACAAACAATTGAAGTATCTCAAGGTACGGCTGATATCGCTTCTCGCTCAAACGAAGCATTAGGTGGTACATTAAATTTCACCACGATTGACCCAGCAAAAGAAGCGTCAGTAACAGTAAGCTTATCAGCAGGTGATTTTGATTCACGCAAACAATATGTGCGTTACGATACCGGTGAGTTTTTAACTGATACTTATGCTTGGGTGAGTGTATCGAACACTGAAACGAGCGACTGGGTTAATCAATCGGCAGACAATGATAAGTTTCACGTTGCTTCTAAAGTGATCAGCCAAATTGAACAAGTGCGTTTAGAAGGTTACTTCTCTTATGATGATACACACGAAGATAATTACCAGCGTATTAGCTTAACTGAGTTTGAACAGAACCCAGAGTGGGACAGACTAACTGAAACTTGGACTGGTACTCCTTATGTAGATCAACTTTATCGTAAAGGTTGGTCAACATTACGCGAAAACTATTTTGCTTATTTGAAAGCCGACCTCTCTATTGGTGAGGTCGATTTCACATCCAATATTTATTATCACGATAATGAAGGTCGTGGTGACTGGGTACCACCTTATATCGTAGATATTGTCGACGATGGTACAGGTAACCCGCATTCAGAAGTCACTGGTACATCGTCTACAATGGGTGGTAGCGCGATAGGTCAAATTCACTTTGTCAATGCCAACGGCGTAGCCCTTGCGCCTAATGCAGGTTGTGAAAGTTCTATTACGTTCCCTTATGGTGGTGCAGGAGCAGAGTTTGATCCACTCTGCTATGACGACGGCGCAATACCTGTTGGCTCATACCGACACACGCATTACAGCAAAGAACGCTTCGGTTTAAATTTAGATTTTAACTGGAATGCGCAAATAGGTGAGGCCATGAACTCATTACGCGGTGGCCTTTGGTATGAAGATTACGAGCGCAAAGAACACCGTGATTGGCACAAAATTATCGATTCAAAAACGGGCTACTACTTTGATCATAACCCTTACTGGGTTCAATACTCTAAAGAGTTCCCTGTCGAGACCACTATGGTGTATTTAGAAGACACCATTGAGTGGCGCTTTATCACTGCGCGTTTAGGGGTGAAAAAGTTCATGGTTGATTTAGAAAGCACGGATATTTTCACGGGTACTAAAACTAGCTTAAATTCAGATTCAGACACTTTATTGTCAGCAGGTTTTGTCGCTCAGCTCCCCGTTGAAGGTTTAGAAGTATTTGCCGGCTTTGCAGAAAACTTTGCAGCCATCAAAGACAGCGTATTAGAAGCCGATGGTTCAGCATTAACTGATATTGAGCCAGAAACAGCCGACAACTTAGACTTTGGTTTGCGTTACGCAAGTGATCGTATCAATGCGAGTGTGACTTTCTACGATATCGATTTTGAAAACCGCATCACGTTTATTTCACCTGAATCACCAGATGGCCCTGATTATATTCTTGGTACCAACGGCAGCTACATCAACGTGGGTGGTATTGAATCAAGTGGTATTGAAGCCGCTGTTACTTACTACTTTGCTGATAGCTGGTCGTTATATGCATCATATACAGATAATGAATCTGAATATGTTGATGGCACGTCAGATTATCCAAAAGGTAATACGGTATTTGGCTCGGTAGAAGATATGATGGTGTTATCTATCGACTACAACAACGACAAATATTTAGCGGGCCTATCGGCTAAAAATGTAGGCGAGCGCTGGATGGACCCACAAAACACGCAAAGAATTGATGCATACACAGTATTAGATTTTTACGCAGGTGTTAACTTAGGTCAGTTTGGTGACTTAAAAGATGTTCAACTTAAAGCGACTGTAAATAACTTAAATGATGAAAGTTATATCGGTGGCGTAGCTGGCGGTTGGGGTGGCTGGATTGGCGCACCTCGAACGGCAGCCATTAATCTCACGGCAAGCTTCTAAGTTTGTAATGAGCCTCAGCAAGTAAAACCAGTACGCTTTGCGTGCTGGTTTTTTTGTTTAATTTCTCTTTTTAAACTAAAAAATAGCACCTTAGTTATGAAAATCGTCTACCTGCTGTTAACCAGCCTTTTATTCGTTTCAATAAATCTACACGCAAAAGATAGAAAGCTGGTCTTAATCACTATAGATGGCTTGCGTTGGCAAGAAGTATTTAATGGTGCCGACCTAGCGATGGCGCATAATCGAAACATTAGCCCGCATTTGCAACAAGCTCAGTTATTAAAGGGCGATGAAAGCCAAAGAAGACAGGCTTTAATGCCATTTTTATGGCAAACCATCGCCGAGCAAGGTGTGTTAATTGGCGATAGAAATCAAGATTCAACAATGCAGGTGCAAAACCAGTGGGCTTTTTCTTACCCAGGTTACAGTGAGATATTCACGGGTGTCACCAACCCTAAACTCGATAGTAATGCTAAGCGTTACAACCCTGAAATCAGCTTTTTAGAATGGCTCAATCATCAACCAAAGTACCAGAACAAAATTGGATTTTTTGGTAGTTGGGATGTCTTCCCTTATATTTTGAATCAACCGCGCAGTCAGCTTCATATTAATGCCGGCTTTGCCAGTGCGAGCCATCAACCCCAATCAGCACAAATAACATTGCTCAATCAATTGCAAAGCGAGATCCCAAGTCCTTGGCATAATGTCCGCCTAGATAGTTTTACCTACCGCTTCGCCAAAGACTATTTATTAAATATCAAGCCAGAGGTGTTAACCATTGCTTTTGGTGAAACCGATGATTTTGCACACGACGGTCGATACGATTTATACCTAGAAGCGGCATTAAGAACGGATCAATACATTGCCGATTTATGGCAACAATTACAGCAAATGCCCGAATATAAAAACAATACCAATTTATTAATTGTTACCGATCACGGTCGAGGTAATACCCTAAAAGACTGGCAACACCACGCTAGCAATCAAGCTGTACAGCGTTATATGAAAGCGTTAAAAAAAGACTTTGCCAATGGCGTCGTCGGTGCCGAGCATATTTGGATGGCCGCCATAGGGCCAGACATTAAAAATATAGGTTTATTAAAGGCCGAAAAAGACTTTTATCAAAGCCAAATAGCCAGCACAGCCCTAACCCTACTTAAACAAGACCCAATTACTTTTAATCCAAAAGCTAACAATGCGATTAGTGAGATCATCAAATGAAAATAATCGTCCTATTTTTCAGTTTATTGCTGATATTTTCAGTGCAAGCCAAAACTCGTATTTATTTTGGCTCCTGTGCCAAACAAGATAAAGATCTAACTATTTTAGATAGTATTAATAAAGATAAGCCGGATGTATTTATCTTCTTGGGTGACAATATTTATGGTGATAGTCGAGATACAGAAGAATTAGCCGCTAAATATCAAATGTTGGCAGATAAAGCGAACTTTCAAACACTTAGGGCGCAATCTGAAGTCTTAGCTATTTGGGATGATCATGACTATGGTGAAAATGATGCAGGTCGTGAGTACCCGAATAAACACGCGTCAAAAAAGCTGTTTCTGGACTTTTGGCAAGAGCCAAAAACGTCAACCCGCCATCAGCATCAAGGCATCTATCAAGATTACTTTATTGGCGATAACAATAAAATTCATGTCATCTTGCCTGATTTAAGGTGGAATCGAGACCCACTGAATAGCGTTTCTACTTTTGATAACATTTTTAAACGTCGCCCTAACAATCAAGGGCCGTACAAAGCTCACCAAGATACATCCAGTATGCTAGGTGAAACCCAATGGCAGTGGCTAGAACAAGCCTTACTCAAACCAGCCAAATTAAAAATTATTGGCTCAAGTTTGCAATTACTCCCTGAATTTACCGGTTGGGAGTCATGGGCAAACTACCCTGCTGATAGACTGCGACTACTCAACTTTATCAAACAAAAACAAATTAATGGCGTAATGATCATCAGTGGTGATACACATTGGGGAGAGTTATCTCAAATCGATATTGGCTATCCACTATGGGAAATCACCAGCTCTGGTTTGTCTGAAGAATGGAAAGCCGTCAGTCCGAACCGTCATCGACATGGCAATTACACAGATAAAATTAACTATGGCTTTATCGATATCAACTGGCAACAAGCTGATCCGCTCCTAACATTTGGTCTAAAAAATCAGCAGGGAAAAGTGACGCATCAACAAAGGCTTAATTTATCGGCATTGTCATTTTAAGCAAAAGAACAAAGCTTAACCAACAACGCTAAAATTGGTAAAGGGTGAATAAATATAAATCGCAAATGTATGAAGATACAAAACTATAAAAACTTCACACAAACCTTACTAAATAATTGTATTTAATTGAAAAGTCTGGAAAAGTCGTGACTATAAACTAATAAATGTTGGTATTAGTATCAGTTATCACATACTTCCCCTTCTTGTTTTCATACTTCGTTACAGATTTTTTACGAAGTTACAGCTGGATTTATCACCATAAAATTACCTAACTTTTCTATAATTAACTTAGCAAAAAAAGCATGAACAATACGCCCAAAAGCCCCTAGTTTAAGGCGCTGTACATCAGAGATTTTCACAAGCATTTAGACTACAGGATCACCCAAACCATGAAGTTAACGGTTGCTAATAAGATCATCCTCGGCTTTAGCTCAATTACTTTGTCACTCGTATTGTATGGTTTAGCTACCATCAGTAGTTTGTCTTCAATTAGCCAAAGCAATGAGGAAGTCACCTCCAAAGCATTTCCACTGCAAAATACTAGTGTAAGTCTGCAAAATAAAATGCTTGAGATCAGTAAAAACATTGTCTCAGCGATTAATGCTGACGACCAAGAGAACCTCAATAGCCTAACCCTTCAAATTGAACATCAAACAGCCGAGTATCAAACACTGCTTAGTACTTTTTTATCGCTTAGTGATAAAAACAATCTGAATATCAATACCTTCTCTGAAGATTATTTTGTGTCGGTAGAGCAAGTACTCGGTGCAAAAAGTGATTTTTTAAGTTATCAGCAAAAGGTCATTGAAATTGCTGGTGCAGCAACCGATACCGCCGATAACGCAAGTGCTGCGTTAGCGGAAATGGCCGATTTGGATGAAAATTTGTTAGATTATGTTGATGCAACCGATGGTGATATTGGTATTTTACTGGGTTATATCGCAGAAATTGACAGTATCAAAAATGTCGAAAACCTAGAGGCCTTTTCTTTTGCAATAGCAGGGCTTATCAGCAGATTAGATTACTCAGCAGAGTCTTTTAAACAACTTTCGCAAGACTTTGAGGTCAACGGATACATCAACGAGTATCAAGCAAGCATTAGCGAGCTAAACAGCCAATTAACAGCAAGTCAGGGCTTAGTCGCAATGAAAAAGCAAATGCTAAAAGCACGTCAGCAAGCTAAGGTTAAAACCGCTAAATCAGAGCAGAACTTACACACTTTATTTACTACTTTAAATAAACTCACAAAAGACTCATCAACCCTTGTTAAATCTACAATTTCTGAGATGGAGAAAGAGCTCAGTGCTGCCAATTTATTAGCTTGGATCATCATCATCATTGCCGTGATTATTGCTATTTCGGTGACGTTTGTTGTACTCAATAGCATTATTAAACCCTTGTCACATGTTAACCAGGCACTTGATGAAATAGCGGCGGGCGATTTAACCGTCAGTGTTAAGCCAATATCAAACGATGAGTTTGGCGAACTGGCTGCTAACTGTAATCACGTCGTTGAAGGTTTAAAAAATGTCGTCCATGAAATAATGGAAAATAGTCATAACACCGCTGTTGCCGCACAACAGGTATCAAGTGTTGCATCGGGCACAGTAAAAGAAATTGAAGAGCAAAAGCAAGAAGTCGAACAGATTTCATCGGCCACGATGGAAATGAGTCAAACCTCAAAAATTGTCTCAAAATCGGCACAAGAATCGCGCGATTTCATCCAAGATGCGAGTCAATCATCAGAGTCAGTTAGAGATATGTCTGAGCAAGGTAGCCAAATCATTCAAAATCTTTCTCATAAAATTGAAGACGCAGCAAGGGTTATCGATCAGCTTAGTGAAAATACCGAAACCATAGGCGGTGTGTTAGATGTTATTCGCAGCATTGCCGAGCAAACTAACTTGCTGGCACTTAACGCAGCCATTGAAGCGGCACGAGCGGGTGAGCACGGCCGTGGTTTTGCCGTCGTCGCGGATGAAGTTCGCTCATTGGCCAGCCGTACGCAGCAATCAACCAGTGAAATTCAAAATATGATTGAAGAGCTGCAAAACGGTACGAGCAAGGCAGTTACGGTGATGAATGAGAGTCGAAGCCAAGCCAGTGATGTAGTAACACAAGCAAGCCAAACCGAGCAGGCCTTACAACAGATCAACGACGCTATTGCGCGTGCAAGTGAAAAGAGTTTAGAAATTGCTAGCTCTGCTAACGAGCAATTTAGTGTCAGTGAAGAAATTAGCAAGAAGCTACTAAATATAGTTGAAATAACTGATAAAACAGCTAAGGGAGCCAACCAAGCCATGGATGCGAGTGTCGCTGTAGAGTCATCGTCAACAAGCTTACTCAAGTCTGTTTCTAAATTTAAATTATAAGCCTGAAAACTCAACTAAATGGGAATAAACAATAACGTGAATACATTCAAAAAACTAAGTCTTACTGCTGTCGCTAGTTTAAACTTAGTAATATTTTCGTCAGCCACTTTGGAAAACATTACCAGCTTGGCGTTATGTAAATGTGCATGAACAACGACCATAACGGAATTCGTCAATCATTACATTTAAGTGGTATGAAACTGCGTAAAATCTATGACAAAATTATGTGCAATGACTTAACCCTAATTCAGTTTGCACAAACTAAAAATGCTGAAAAAGCAGGAAAATACTTAGTTAAAAAAGTATCAAAGAAAAACCTTAAAAACAGTAAAGAGTTAGAGTGGGCACAAGCGAATAATTTCGCAGACTCAGCAATCACCGCTGCTATTTCTGACAAGCTCAACTAATAATTTAAAACTGATTAGCCAATATTAAAAGTCCCGCCGAGTGTGGGATATTTTGTATCTGGGCAGAGAGAATAATCAAGAAAAGGAAGAATGGCGGTGAGAGAGGGATTTGAACCCTCGATACGCTATTAACGTATACACGAGTTCCAGTCGTGCGCCTTCAGCCGCTCAGCCATCTCACCGCAAAAAGAAGTGCGCTATGCTAGGGAAAACATAACGCTAAATCAAGAAAAAATTACCGACATATGACAATTACATCGGCAATTATAAAACTAAGCGTTGCCCTTCACTTTCATTTTTAATTCAGCGGCAAAATCTAACATGCGATCAAGTGGTAACTTGGCTCGTTCGCGTAATGCTGGGTCAACAAAGATTTCATGATTAGTTGAGTCATCGGCTAGCAATGCTTGCTCAATCGCTTCTAAGCCGTTCATTGCCATCCAAGGACAATGTGCACATGTACGGCACGTTGCACCTTGTCCGCCTGTAGGCGCTTCAATAAAGGTCTTATTCGGTTCAAGCTGTTGCATCTTATAGAAGATACCTTTATCCGTTGCAACGATGAACTTTTCATTTGGTAATGTTTGACTAGCTTTGATTAACTGGCTGGTAGAACCAACCGCATCGGCTAACTGAACAATTTCATCTGGCGATTCAGGGTGAACTAAAACAGCTGCATCTGGGTTTTCTTTTTTCAAGTCGATAAGAGCTTGAGTTTTAAATTCATCGTGAACAATACAGGCACCATTCCACTTTAACATTTCAGCGCCAGTTTGCTTTTCGATATAACCGCCTAAGTGCTTATCTGGTCCCCAAATAATTTTGTGACCTTCTGCATCTAAGTGCTCAACGATCTCAAGTGCGATACTTGATGTCACCACCCAATCAGCACGCGCCTTAACCGCAGCAGAGGTATTGGCATAAACAACCACAGTGTGGTCTGGGTGCTCATCACAGAACGCGCTGAACTCTTCTATAGGGCAACCTACGTCTAATGAACAAGTTGCTTCTAGGTTAGGCATCAAGATACGCTTTTCAGGGCTAAGCAGCTTTGAGGTTTCCCCCATAAAGCGAACACCAGCAACGATTAAGGTTTCTGCTTCGTGATCTCGGCCAAAACGCGCCATCTCTAATGAATCAGATACACAACCGCCCGTTTCTTCCGCTAAAGCTTGAATGATAGGGTCAGTGTAATAGTGAGCAATCAAGACTGCATTTTTTTCTTTTAATAAACGCTTAATACGTGTTTTGTATTCCTGCTTTTCAACGTCTGTTAATTGACGTGGTTTTGGTGGGAATGGGTAAGCTGATTTACTGAAATCTATTATGCTCATGCGATGTAAAACTCCGTAGCGTGCCTTGTAGCATTTATGAAAACTGCAACTTGATTTTGCGGGCGCGAATTATACAGCAAAACAATATGAGTTGTTAGCGTTTGTGGTATTTTTTTAAAAGGGGGATTTTGTATCAAGAAAGTGGTGGGTCATGCTGGATTCGAACCAGCGACCAATTGATTAAAAGTCAACTGCTCTACCAACTGAGCTAATGACCCACTTTATTGGAAATGTTTGAAGATGGTGGGTCATGCTGGATTCGAACCAGCGACCAATTGATTAAAAGTCAACTGCTCTACCAACTGAGCTAATGACCCACTTTATTGGAAATGTTTGAAGATGGTGGGTCATGCTGGATTCGAACCAGCGACCAATTGATTAAAAGTCAACTGCTCTACCAACTGAGCTAATGACCCACTTCAAACTGTCTTCGCTAACTTGCCGTGTGGCTCATCGCGTCAACGGGGGCGTATAATACTGATTTAGATTTGGAGTGCAACAACTATTTTCGTTTTTTTTCACTTTTATTTCTAACTGGTCAAAAAGCAGTTAAAACGCTGAAAAAAACAGCGAATATAACGAAATTGTTACTTACTCCATACCTGAAAGTCGATTTTTCGCCAATCGCGCAGATGCACTATCTGCACATTCACTAAGTACAGCTTGGTACTTAGTTTTCGCTAACGCATTATTATTTTGCGCTTGCGCTACTAATCCTAACTTAAACATAGAGTCACAACGTTTACTCGAATCGGGAAAATCGTTGACCACTTTCTCAAAGTTAGTTTCAGCTTTTGCATATTCACCTTTATTAAAAAGTAACTGACCTAACCAGTAATGTGCATTCGGTACATAAACAGATGCAGGGTAAGTCGATAAGAAACTTTCAAACTCGGGAATAGCTTGTTCGTAACGTTTATCTTTTAAAACCAAGTTAACCGCGCGGTCATAGGCTTCGTTCTCACTTAAGTTATCAGCAAACTCGACACTTGAGTTGGTTGCTTGGCTGGCAGCTTGCTGAGCGACCTGCTCAGTTTGTTGCATCACATTACTTAGGCGAGTTTCTAGCTCTTGGTAAAGTTGACGTTGACGCTGCAAAATTTTCTCTAACTTGAAGTTGTGCTCTTCAGAGACACCTCTGAGCTGATTAATCTCATCTTGCAGGATATCGATTTGTTGGGATAAGTTGACCTGTGCTTGTGAGCGCGCCTCAACGATGCGTTCAAGTTTGGTCACGCGTTCTTCTAACCTTGGCTTTTGATAAGCAAAAGACGCATTAGCAAATAATGCTAATGCGCCTAACAAAGCTAAACTTTGATGTGTTTTAACCATCTTGTGAAATAGTACTACTAGTGATTAGTAAACTAAAACAGCTCGACGGTTAGCAGCAAATGCAGCCTCAGTACGAGAAGTGTTTTCTGGCTTTTCTTCACCATAGCTTACTTGGCTAATTTGAGAAGCAGAAACACCTAAGTTTTGTAAGTACTTAACAACCGCTTTAGCACGACGCTCGCCTAATGCGATGTTGTACTCTGGTGTACCGCGCTCATCAGTGTGACCTTCAACAACAACTTTTGCTTCTGGGTTATCACGTAAGAAACTTGCATGCGCTTCTAAAATTTCGAAGTACTCGCTACCAATACGCGCTTGGTCGAACTCGAAACGAATAACAGCGTTTTGACGAAGCATATCTTGTTGCTTCTGACGCTCTAACATTTGTAATTCTTTTTCTTTTTCAAGCTTGCTTACTTCAACGTTTGCTGGAGTTTCAACTTGTTCAGTTTGTTGCGCTTGATTTGTTTCTTCTACTTGCTGCTCTGCATCTTGTGTTGAACCACAAGCGGCTAACGTTAAGATAGGTAGAGCAATTGCCAATGCTTTAACAATTTTAGATGGTTGCATTGTTAAGTTCCTTTGTTGTTATTTTGTCAAAAATAATAGTTTAAATTCTGCAATATTACATCATTGGTGACCAAGCTGGTGCTTTTACCTGTCCTCTTCCTGATGGTAAACGTGCCTTAAAACGTCCATCAAGCGATACAAGTGCAAGAACTTGGTTCTGACCGTGTAGTGTACTGTAGATGATCATAGTACCGTTTGGCGCAATACTTGGTGACTCATCAAGGTATGTTTTGGTTAACACTTGGAGGGCTCTCGAATTTAAATCGAGTCGACCAATGTGATAGTTACCACGTGTGCGGTTTACCATAACCAGGTCTTTGCCATCTGGCGTAATTGAGCCACCTAAGTTCATCTCACCAGTAAAGGTTAAGCGACTTACCTTTCTTGTAGCTAAATTTACGCTATATAACTGAGGTTTACCACCCCTCTCCGAGGTAAATACAATTTCTTTGCCGTCAGGAGACCAACTTGGCTCGGTATCTATGTTTCGGTTCTTAGTTATACGTCTCAAACGTTTCGTAATTAAGTCCATGACGTAAATTTCTGGATTACCGTCTTTCGATAACACCAAGGCCATTTTTTTACCATCAGGTGACCATCTTGGTGAACCATTAATACCAGGGAAAGAAGCTATTTTTTGACGAGCAGAGCTGTATAAGTCTTGGATGTAAATTTGTGCCTGACGATTTTCAAAGGTCACATAGGCCAGCTTAGTTGCATCAGGTGACCAACTTGGTGACATCAGTGGCTCTTCACTGCTAAGCAATACTTTTTCACCATAACCGTCATAATCAGCGACTACTAACTGATATGGCTTGGACTCTTTTTCGTTATCAACTAACACATAAGCAATCTTAGTTTTAAACGCACCAGGAATACCCGTTAAACTCTTAAAAATATTGTCACTAAAGTGGTGTGCTAGATAACGGAAGCGACGACTTTCGACACTTACATCTGCTTCGTAAAGAATATGGTCATTGGTTTCAAGCTGTTCACCGGCTTCAATCGTACGACCGAACCCGCCAGTCACTTGACCGCGAACCACATCTAGTAACTTTACATGGACGTGATATTGGTCAAAAGCCGTTTGCTTAACACGACCAATAACAATGGCTTCAACACCGCTCTCAACCCACTGAGCATAATCGACATCTGCTTCTGATGTCGGTTGCTGTGGCATTTTCACACCAGGGTTAAATTTACCACTGCGCGCTAAATCCGCTTTGATGATATCGGCTAGCTGTAATGGCATGACGCCATCCCCTTCATAGCTAAAAGGTACAATGGCGATAGGACGAGCCGTATCTAAACCTTCAGTGATCAGTATTTCTAAAGTTGCATGGGCTTTTTGAGCCACAAGCGAAAATAGACAGACAAAAAGGAAAACTATTCGTTTCATATGCTTATCTTTATCTTTCGTTTATTTAAAATTCAGGTTCTACCGTTAAGTTAATATCTTTTAACTTAGCGAATACATCAGGGTCGGTTGAAACAGGTAACGTTTCCGCTTTTAATACCGCTCGCTCGGCTTCACGACACACTAACGCGTCACCGCTGAGTTTGCGTACATTAACAACAAAGCCGCTTTTCGCCAGCTTGATGTTCAAGCGACACGACTTGCCTTTCATGGTTTCATCTACGCGAAGATTGCGTTGGATGGTGCCACGAATAAGCGCGGTATACTTTTCAACTTCACTTAATACCAGTTTTTGCTTCTGCTTGTTACGTTGAGCTTGCTCTGCAGCCAATTGCTGGGCCATCAGACGTTCCATTTCAGCTTTTTCTTTTGCCTCACGTGCTTTGCGCTCGCGCTCTTTCTTCTCAGCTAACTCTTTCTTACGGGCTTGCTCTGCTCGTTTTTTCGCATCGGCTTCTTTTTTCTTCGCATCATCAGCACGTTTTTTAGCTGCTTTTGCCTCCGCTTCTGCTTTTTTCTTTTTCGCCGCTTCTGCTTCTGCTTTTTTCTTCAGCTCTTTAGCGCGCTTCGCTTCTTTAATTTGACGCTCTTTCGCCGCTTTAGCTTCTCGCTCAGCCTTTTTCTTTCTATCAGCTAGCTTTTTAAGCTCTCGTTCATTTTGCTTTTTCTTTTGCTCGGCGGCTTTTAAACGGCGTTCCAGATCAGCAATGCGCTTTTCTTCTTTGCGCTTTTTATCCGCTTCCGCTTTTTGAATCTTTTTAACTTGTTTTTGTAGCTCAACTTTATCAACAGATACCGCTTCAACGACAGGTTGCGCAGTTGGTTGCTTTGGCTTTTCAGGCATGTGAAATTCCATGCTAAAAATTAACAGCACCAACAGCACAATGTGCATACCAAAAGATGAAATGAAAGGAATGACATAATTCTGCATTAAATTACTCCACCGAATCTGTCATTAAGCCAACAGCTGGCACATTGCCGTATTTTTGCAACAACACCATTAATTGCACGACTGAGTTGTAATCGACTCGTCCATCACCCTCAACCATAACAGGGCGATCAGGCGTGGCTTCCATATAAGCACCGACAATAGTCGCTAATTCAACCGGATCAAGTGGACCTTGTTTATCACCATCGACCGTTAAAAAATACTCGTTATCAATTGTCACGGATGCAATGACAGGGCCTTTGGAATCTTCAGCAAGTGGGTTGGCATCTGCTTTTGGTAATTCAACATTCACACCCGCGGTGATAAGCGGTGCTGTTACCATGAAAATAATCAACAGCACTAGCATGACGTCGATATAAGGTACGACGTTAATTTCAGCAACCTTGCGGCGGCGCTTGCGTTCATACATAGCGATTACTCTCCGCTTTGATGCGCTAACGCCTGACGATGTAAAATGGCTGAGAACTCTTCCATAAAGTTGTGGTAGCTGTTTTCAAGCTTTTCTACTGTGTGTGAAAAACGGTTGTAGGCAATAACCGCAGGAATAGCGGCAAATAAACCCATAGCTGTTGCGATAAGGGCTTCAGCAATACCAGGAGCAACCATACTCAAGGTCGCTTGCTTAACTGAGCCTAACGCAATAAATGAATTCATGATCCCCCAAACGGTACCAAATAAACCGATATAAGGGCTAATCGAACCGACTGTGGCAAGGAAAGTAAGATGTGTTTCAAGCTTCTCTACTTCACGTGATAAACCAACGCGCATTGCTCTGTGGGTTGCATCCATAACACTATCAGTACCGCGCCCTGCTGTTTGACGTGTGCGGGCAAATTCTTTAAAGCCAGCTTTAAATAGTGCTTCTGAACCTTCGCTATTTTGCTTGGCATTTAAATCTTGATAAAGGCGAGATAAATCAACACCAGACCAAAACTTGTCTTCAAATTTAGTGCTCAGTGTTTTTGCTTGTTTTAACGCTTTACTGCGTTGGAAGATCATCGTCCATGAAATAACTGACATAGCTAAAAGCATAATCATTACGGCTTTAACTAAAAGACTGGCCTGCATAAACAGACCAATAAAAGTAATATCAGCTGACACGCTTAAATTCCTCTATTATATTTTCTGGTAATCGCACTGGCCTAAAGGTATCGAGGTTGATACTCGCAATGATAAATTCAGCCCGATTAATTTCTTTGCCTTGATCAAAGACAGATTGATTAAAAGTAACACTGACTTTTTTCAGTTCTGTGATTTCTGTCTTAACTTGTAAACGCGCATTAAACTGTGCTGGCGCTATATTATCCACAGTTACACGACGAACAACAAACCCTATCCGCTCCTTAAGCAAAATATCTTGTTCTATGCCCAATGCTGACAACATTTCTGTACGAGCACGTTCATAAAACTTAAGGTAGTTAGTATGATAAACAATACCGCCAGCATCTGTGTCTTCGTAATAAACGCGCACTGGAAAGTGAAATACTTTTTCTATGAAACCTTGGGATAGTTCCTCCATTATTGTCCCCTTAAAACATCTATAAATAACTATTTGTATTGAAAAATCCTTTTTAAACAAATGTCCCAACTTGGTGCAAAAACGATAAGCAATTGGTTTTATTGAGTTTTTACTTCACCAAGATAAAACACCTGTTGAAAAATAAATCAGAAGTGTGTTGAGGTCAAAACACTTCACATTAGTTTTTTTTATGCGAAAGCACAATTTTTCTCGTTTGTTTTCAATCAGTGAGATCTCTACTATACACACATCTTAATTGCACAGCAGATTTTGGAATCGCTTGCAATTGATTAGCCTCCCTCTTCTGAGGCTAGTCAGACACTCTCTGGAATTAACTTATTTCCTTCATAGCTTTACGCCCAATCGTTTGATTGGGCTTTTTTTTGCCTAAAAATCAGCAACTAAGGCTTAACCTAGCGCATTATTAAAGTTATGACAAAAAGCGATGCAAAAAATTCAGTCTTTTTCGAACCAAGCCGACTTAGGTTTTATAAACCTAAGTGCTCGTAGGCTCTTGGGGTGGCAATTCTGCCACGCGGGGTACGTTGAATAAAACCTTGCTGGATAAGATAGGGCTCAATCACATCTTCGATGGTTTCTTTTTCTTCACCAATTGCTGCGGCCAGATTATCTAAACCAACCGGTCCACCTTCAAATTTATCAATAATGGCATCGAGTAACTTGCGATCCATATAATCAAAACCTTGGGTATCCACTTCTAACATTGATAGTGCAGCTGCGGCCGTTTCACCATTGGCAATACCATCGGCTTTGACATCAGCGTAATCTCGTACTCGGCGCAATAATCGGTTGGCAATACGCGGCGTACCGCGAGAGCGGCGCGCAACTTCTAATGCACCGTCATCATCAAGTTGCATATTTAAGTAGTCGGCCGAGCGTTTAACAATTTGCTGTAACTCTTCAACTTTATAAAACTCTAAGCGCTGAACAATACCAAAACGATCGCGAAGTGGTGATGTTAATGAACCGGCACGTGTTGTTGCGCCAATTAGCGTGAAAGGCGGTAAGTCGAGTTTGATAGAGCGGGCAGCTGGGCCCTCACCTATCATGATGTCGAGCTGATAATCTTCCATCGCTGGATACAAGACTTCTTCAACCATAGGGCTTAAACGATGGATTTCATCAATAAACAAAACATCGTTTGGTTCGAGGTTGGTCAATAACGCTGCGAGATCGCCAGCTTTTTCTAATACCGGGCCAGATGTGGTTTTGATATTAACACCCATCTCATTGGCTAAAATGCGCGACAGTGTGGTTTTACCTAAGCCCGGTGGGCCAAATATCAATACGTGATCGAGTGCATCTTGACGTCTTTTCGCCGCCTCAATATAAATTTCCATTTGCTCAACCACATGGGCTTGCCCCGTGTAGTCTTGCAATAACTGCGGGCGAATGGCACGGTCGATGACTTCATCATCTCGAGCAGCTTCAGCGCTGATAATTCTATCTGCTTCGATCATTTATTCTGTTACTTGTATTGATTACTTGGGCGATAACTTGCTATTTAATCTAGCATTAAATCATGGATTTGAGCGCATCTTTAATTAGCGCTTCACTGCTCATCCCAGCTTGTGCCACTTTCTTAACAGCCGCTTCAGCTTGGTTCGCCTTGTAACCTAACGCAATAAGCGCATCAATGGCATCATTAGTTGGGCTGGTCGTTTGCTCAAGCGCCTCAGGTGCGCTCATTTGCATTTCGCCTTGTTTGCTGGTCATTACAGTAACCGGCACACGTTCAGACCAAGCTTTTAATCTATCCGTCATTTCAAGCACTAAACGTTCAGCCGTCTTTTTACCCACACCCGGTACTTTAACAATGCGGCTAACATCGCCTTGGTTAATGGCACTGATAAATTCATCGGCTGATAACGCCGATAAAATAGCTAAGGCTAATTTAGGGCCAACGCCATTTGCTTTTAACAACTCTTTGAATAAATCGCGCTCGAACTTATCGTTAAAACCATAAAGCGCTTGGGTATCTTCACGATAGATAGGATGGATAAATAAAGTGACTTTTGTTTCTTCGCCTGGGGCTTCGCCATTAGGGAGTTGATAGAAACTCGTCATAGGTAAATTCACTTCATAACCTACGCCGTTGACATCAATAACACACTGAGGGGGCGTTTTTTCAATAATAGTGCCGGTAAGACGAACAATCACATTCTTATCCTAGTGATGAAAAATTTATGCGGCTACTTTACCCTAGATAACTGATTAAATAAACAGTATATCAAGATTATAAAGCCAATTGGCGGGTGTTGCCCTTTTCAATTAACATGACCCAACTTAAAACCATAAGGACTTGATAATGAATTGGCCAAAAACCTTATTAGCGAGCTTAGCCGTTGTTTGCTCGATTAATGCTAACGCAAAACAGATTGCCCTGAGCTTTGATGACGCGCCACTTGCTGGTAGCGCTTTCATGTCAGGCACAGAGAAAACAGCCAACATTATTGAGCAACTACAAAAAGCCAAAGTTGATGATGCATTGTTTTTTGTCACGACTAACAACATCAAAAACGAGGCCGATAAAAATAGACTTAATGCCTACACCCAAGCGGGCTTTCATTTAGCGCATCACAGTCATAAACACTTATCCGCCAATAAAATTAGTGCAGCCGAATACCTAGCTGATTTTGATCAGGCAGAACAGTTACTCGCCCCTTTTGACAAGGTATTAAAACTGCACCGCCATCCGTATTTGCATTACGGCAAAACACCAGCAAAACGACAAACCATTTATAACCACCTCAGTGCAAAGGGTTATCAGTTTGGTTATGTCACGGTCGATAATTTTGATTGGTACATTAACAGCAAAATGTTAACGGCCATTGAGCAAGGTAAAAAAGTCGATTATCAAAAGCTCGGTCAGCTTTATGTCGATATACTTTGGCAAAGTATTGAGTTTTATGACCAACTTGCACAAAAGCACTTAAATCGATCGCCTAAACACATTTTGTTATTGCATGAAAATGAAGTAGCAGCGCTCTTTATCGGGCAATTAGCCACCCATATAAAAAACCAAGGCTGGGAAATTATTAGCCCAGAACAAGCCTATCAAGATTCACTGGCTTTAAGTTATCACCCAAGGCATAACCATTTTAATAAACAGGGTCGTATCGCTTCACTAGCGGCATTAAAAGGGGTGGATAAAACAGAATTAAGACATGAAAGTGAACATGCTGAATTTATCGATAAACAGTTTGAGCAGTATCAGGTAATAATTGATTAGGATAAATAAAAAAGCAGTGGCGATTAAAATGCTTTAGGTAATACCGATTCTTAGCTCATTATTAGAGACGAGCTTTATTTACCTGTACCCCAAATTTTCGCCACGGCTTTGTTTGTGCCTAAAGTACCAACCAGTACAGCGACAAAACCCACCGCAAAGAACACCACAACAGGGATAAAACCACCCAAGTCATCACTACCCGATGCAGCAATACCTGAAACCACAGCTAAAAATAAAAACAAACCGCCAACGCCATTTAATGCCATGCGGTGTGATGGTTTAAAATTTTCAGGCTCTTCTCCCGTTTCAAAGAATTTAAGGATTGGCCAAAATAATTTAGTTAATGTCGATTTCATTGTATTTCCTAAATAAGTTGCACTACCAATGCTTGAAAAAGGTTCGTTTGTTTATCAAGACAACTCTTATTATTGATTATTACCGTTGATAGGTTACTGCCACTCTTTAAAATCGCCATAAATTAGCCACTCTGGTAAATAAGGGCTGGGTTCGGGGAGTTTATAGCCCAGTTGGTCAAAGGCAAGAGCAGCGGGGCCACAAATATGAAGCGGTACCCAACCAAAAGCGACACCTTCAGTTCTTTTTTGACTATAGTGCTCAGTACTGGCTGTTAATGCATATTTGATGGCTTGATGATAACGGGCTTCATCTTTGGCCAATATAGATAACAAGATTTCTAAAAACGGCATCAGCACATTATAGGTATAAGGTTGTCTTCTTTGTGGCATACACTCAGGCGCTGATAAACGAATAAACTCATTAATGCTTTTATTAATATCAGCACTTGGATTAAAAATACCTAAGAAAAAGTCGGCCAAGGGCGCTTCATAATCGAGCGCTTCTGCCAGCGGGTGAATAAAGTTATCGTGTTGATAACCTTGCATCCCTTCAATAGCGGCAAAATCTCGTATCAGTAAGGCTGAGCAATAAGGCTCAATCAAATCTGTACCATGCATACACACTTTATAAGGCTTACCAATTTGCACTATGGTATGGCCTTCTATTATCCGACTTTGCTCCACGCCTGGGTTTAATTCCAACTGCACATGCAGTTGGAATAATTGATGTGCGAGTGAAAAATACCTAAAAGCTAAACTATTTTCTTGCCCATCGACATGAGCAAAAGCAAACACTCTAAATGCATCCTTAGCATCACTATGCAGCCTTTGCTGAATATTTATTGATAAATATTGTGGCCAACGTATGTTCTGCCATGGCTCATCAAATAAACGCTGGCAAGTTTGAAATCGCCTTTTATTTTTTCCTACATAAGGAAAGTGATGTTGTGTGTTTATAGCTGAATCCGACATAACTTACCTTAACCGCCCTCTTACCGTTTTACTCGCCTGCCCTGCCATACCAATTAAACTTTGTTGGGTATGACCATGGCACACAGCTTCTTAATGGGTGACCCCAGAGTTTATATTTCCAAAATAAATTGCACTACCAGTGCTTGAAAAAGCCTTTTTTGTTTATCAAGTTAATTATCGCTATTGCCACTCTCTAAACTCGCCATAAATTAGCCACTCTGGTAAATAAGGGCTAGGTTCGGGGAGTTTATAGCCAAGTTGGTCAAAGGCAAGAGCAGCGGGGCCACAAATATGAAGTGGTACCCAACCACATGCTAAACCCTCAGTTCTTTTTTGACTATAGTGCTTAGTACTGGCTGTTAATGCATCTTTTATGGCTTGATGATAACGGGCTTCATCTTTGGCTAATATAGATAACAAGATTTCTAAAAACGGCATCAGCACATTATAGGTATAAGGTTGTCTTCTTTGTGGCATACACTCAGGCGCTGATAAACGAATAAACTCATTAATGCTTTTATTAATATCAGCCCTTGGGTTAAAAATACCTAAAAAAAAGTCAGCTAAGGGCGCTTCATAATCAAGCGCTTCTGCCAGCGGGTGAATAAAGTTATCGTGTTGATAACCTTGCATCCCTTCAATAGCGGCGAAGTCTCGCATCAGTAAGGCGGAGCAATAAGGCTCAATCAAATCTGTACCATGCATACACACTTTATAAGGCTTACCAATTTGCACTATGGTGTGGCCTTCTATAACCCTACTTTGCTCCACGCCTGGGTTTAATTCCAACTGCACATGCAGTTGGAATAATTGATGCGCGAGTGAAAAATACCTAAAAGCTAAACTATTTTCTTGCCCAGCAACATGAGCAAAAGCAAACACTTTAAATGCACCCTCTGCATCACCATGTAGCCTTTGTTGAATATTTTGAGTTGTATACTGTGGCACACAAAATTTGCGCCAAGTACGCTTAAAATCTTCATAGCGAATTTCAAACCGTTTCTGCTCTCTCCCTTTATAAGGGAAGTGGTGTTGTGTGTTTATAGCTGAATCTGACATAACCTACCTTAACCGCCCTCTTACCGTTTTACTCGCCTGCCCTGCCATACCGATTAGACTTTGTTGGGTATGACCATGGCACATCGCGATTGCAAGGGCATCGGCTGCATCGGCTTGCGGTGATTTCGATAGTTTTAAAATACTTTGCACCATATGTTGTACTTGTGATTTATCGGCGCCACCTGTACCCACTACCGCTTGTTTAACTTGTCTGGCTGAATACTCAGCTACAGGTAAGTTAGCGTTTACTGCGGCGACAATAGCAGCACCTCTTGCTTGCCCTAATTTTAAGGCACCACCAACATTATGGGCGACAAACACTTGCTCGATAGCAAATTCACTGGGCTGAAATTGTTTAATTAACTCAGATACGCCATCGAAGATCATTTTTAACCGCGCGGGTAATTCAGCATCGCCTAAACGAATACAGCCACTGCCTAAATAATCAAAATTGTGGCCGCGCTTTTTAACTACGCCATAACCTGTAGTGCGAGAGCCGGGATCGATAGCAAGAATAATAGACAAATTAAAACCTAAAACTATTTACAAACATTCAAAGGGTAAAAACAAAAAAGGCCGATTAGATTCAATCTAAAACGGCCTTTTAGCTTATTACGATATGTGCTCAATTACGAGCAAGGCTTTTTGGATAACACCTTATTCAGCGTTAATTATTCGCCTTCTTTTTCGTCTTTGCTCTCTTGCGGAATTAAAGCTACGCCTAATTCTTCTAATTGAGCAGGGTTAGCAAAACCTGGGGCATCGGTTAACGGACACGCTGCCGTTGTAGTTTTCGGGAATGCCATAACATCACGAATCGATGTAGCACCTGTCATTAGCATCACTAAACGGTCTAAACCGAATGCTAAACCAGCGTGAGGTGGCGCACCAAATTGTAATGCTTCTAATAAGAAACCGAATTTCTCTTCGGCTTCTTCTTTTTCGATACCTAAGATATCAAAGATCACCGCTTGCATGTCTTGCTCGTGGATACGAACCGAACCACCGCCTAGCTCACAACCGTTTAATACCATGTCGTATGCATTAGAAAGCGCCGTTTCTGGGCTGGCTTTTAATTCTTCTGCCGTAACATTAATTGGTGCAGTGAATGGGTGATGAAGCGGCGTTAAGGCACCGTCTTCTAATTCTTCGAACATTGGGAAATCAACAACCCAAAGTGGCTTCCACTCATCTGTTGTTAAACCTAAGTCTTCACCTAGTTTAAGACGCAATGCACCTAACGCTTCTGTTACCACTTTGTATGAATCAGAGCCAAAGAAGATGATATCGCCAGATTGTGCGTTCACGCGCTCAACAATTGAGGCAGCTACATCTTCTGGTAAGAATTTAAGAATTGGAGATTGTAAACCTTCATAGCCTGCTGCTACATCGTTAACCTTGATGTAAGCTAAGCCTTTGGCGCCATAAATACCAACGAACTTAGTTAATTCATCAATACCTTTACGCGAGAACTTCTCAGCACCGCCCGGTACATTAATAACCGTTACACGACCTTTAGGATCGTTTGCAGGGCCAGCAAATACTTTAAACTCAACGTCTTTTAATAAATCCGCTACGTCAACCATTTCTAATGGGTTACGTAAATCTGGCTTATCAGAGCCGAAACGCGTCATCGCCTCTTCGTAAGTCATACGTGGGAACTCACCTAAGTCCACGTCTAACATTTGCTGGAATAAGTCACGTACCATTTTCTCAGTAATACCCATCACTTCATCAGCTGACATGAATGAAGTTTCGATATCGATTTGCGTGAATTCTGGCTGACGATCGGCACGTAAGTCTTCATCGCGGAAACACTTAACGATTTGATAGTAGCGGTCTAAGCCCGACATCATTAACAATTGCTTAAATAACTGTGGCGATTGCGGTAATGCGAAGAACTGGCCTTTGTGTGTGCGACTTGGTACTAAGTAGTCACGTGCACCTTCTGGTGTCGCTTTAGTTAGAATTGGCGTTTCAACGTCTAAGAAATCGTTTTGATCCATGAAGTTGCGAACAAACGAAGTCACCTTAGCGCGGAATCGCATGCGCTCTGTCATTTCAGGGCGACGTAAATCTAAGTAACGGTATTTTAAACGTTGCTCTTCAGAGTTGTTTAAGTGACCGTCCATGTTCAGTGGTAATGGTGCTGCTTTGTTTAAAATCGTTAACTCTGAGGCTAATAACTCAACTTCACCTGTTGCCATGTCTTTGTTGATTTGGCTATCAGGACGTGCGCGCACTGTACCTTTAACTTGGATACAGAATTCATGACGTAATTGGTTAGCTGTTTCGAATAATTCTTTAAAATCAGGGTCGATAACCACTTGGATGATGCCTTTAACATCACGCATGTCTAAGAAAATTAAACCACCTAAATCACGGCGACGGTTTACCCAACCCGATAGAGTGACTTCTTCACCCACTAAAGCCTTATTAATTTGGCCACAATAATGACTACGCATGTATCTGTTCCTGAGAATTATTCTTTAAAATTTGCGGTTCGGCGATGCAATTAAAGCTAGCCGAAAAATTGCCGGAGATTATAAAGCAATAAAGCAGTTTATGCAGTAGTCAGATTAAGCTAAAATTCAGCCATTAAGAGATTTTATGCTGCAAGTAAGCAAATAATGCAAAACCCAGATAATATTTACGCTGATGCACAAGGCGAAGTGAAAGATTTCGTGTTTGACCAAGCTGTGGTCGATGTCTTTCCCGATATGATCAAACGCTCGGTGCCGGGCTATCAAACCATCATTTCTACCATAGGCCAGTTAGCGCGATTACACGCCCAAGATGATGCCAATATCTATGACTTAGGTTGTTCGTTAGGCGCCGCAACCATTGCCATACGCCGCTCAGTTCAAACAGCAGGTGTTAAAAAAAACCAGATTATCGGGGTCGATAACTCAAAGGCAATGGTCGAGAAATGCACCAGCTTTTTATCGGCTTATAAAAGCGACGTACCTACTACTATCTTGTGCGACGATATTTTAAATATCGACATGGAAAATGCTTCATTAGTGGTTTTAAACTTCACGCTACAGTTTTTAAAACCAGAAGATAGGGACGATTTAATCGCCCGTATTTACCAAGCGCTCAAGCCCGGCGGTATTTTAGTTTTATCTGAAAAGCTGCAATTTGCCGATCAAGTCACCCATCAAGTGATTGATGATTTGCACTTAGACTTTAAACGCGCCAATGGTTACTCAGAGCTTGAGATCAGCCAAAAGCGCACCGCCATTGAAAATGTTATGCGCACCGATACCTTAGCTTGTCACCAAACTCGCTTAAAACGCGCTGGCTTTAATCACGTTGATCAATGGTATCAATGTTTTAGCTTTACTTCCTTTATCGCTATCAAGCAATAAAATAGCGAATGGAACATGTCGTCAGCTCTCTAAAATACGGCGTCGAAAGTGCTCAAGTATGCTTATACATTCCGTGCTTTTTTCTTGCCTTTAAACGGTCTGACTTCATACCAGTTCGCTATACTCTACTTTAAACATCAATAACCAGAGCCATCATGCAATTTACTGAATTCTACCGCCGTATCATCGACTCGCCATTACAAGGTTTGTTAACCACATTACCGCCTATTTTAGAGCATTGGTATAAAGAAAATTTGCATGGTGAATTTCATCAATGGCAAAAGACCATTAAAAACTTGCCCGATGTCACTGCCAGTCAAATTGAGTTAAAAGACAAGGTGTCTTTTGGCACGGCGGAAGATATTGTACCGGGGCAGTTAAAGCGTTTAGAAGTTTTACTCAAGCAGTTTATGCCATGGCGCAAAGGCCCATTCGATTTATTCGACATGCACATTGATACCGAATGGCGCAGTGACTGGAAGTGGGATCGCGTTTTACCGCATTTAACGCCACTTAAAGGCCGTGCGGTGTTAGATGTCGGTTGTGGCAGTGGTTATCACATGTGGCGTATGTTGGGTGAAGAGGCCGATATCGTTGTCGGAGCCGATCCATCACAGCTATTTTTAGCCCAGTTCCAATGTATTCATAAATACAACCCAAGCCCAGATATTCATTTATTGCCGTTAGGTATTGAAGAACTGCCTAAGTCTGAGTGTTTTGATACGGTATTTTCAATGGGCGTTTTGTATCACAGACGCTCACCACTCGATTTCTTGAGCCAGCTAAAAGATCAGTTGCGCAAAGGTGGCGAACTGGTATTAGAAACCATTGTTATCGATGGCGATCAAAACCAAGTATTAGTGCCGGGGGAGCGTTATGCAAAAATGCGTAATGTTTGGTTTATTCCAAGTTGTGATGCGTTAAAACACTGGATGGAACGCGTCGGTTTTAAAGATGTGCGTGTTGTTGATATCGATACCACTTCACTAGAAGAGCAAAGAAAAACCGATTGGATGGAAAATGAGTCTTTAGAAGATTTTCTTGATGCCGATGATCTAACCAAGACAATTGAAGGTTACCCTGCACCTAAAAGGGCGGTTGTTATCGCTACTAAGTAAGCTTATAGTGAGCATATAGAGTCAACCGATATTTGACGTTAGCAAATAGGAAAACAGAATGACGCAAGACGCACCTAATACTGAAGAATTACAAACCTTAATGGCCGCTTCTAAGCAAGATGCGATCTCGTTTGCCACAGAACAATTCGATATCGAGCTAGACGGTAGCATGGACAGTGTGACTTCTGTTGATGATGTTTTATTACAATGTGCAGCTTTACTAAAGAGCCAACAAGAGCAAGATAAGTTTATCTTCACTGTCTGCAATATCTTTGGCGCTTATGTTGGTGAAGTATTTAAAGAGACCATTGGCGGCACTTGGGTATACGACACAACGAACCCAGAAGCCCCAACGGTCATGCTAAGTTACGCCGATAAAACCTATGCGTTTGCCGGTATGTGTTATCAACGCTTAGTCAATGACGCCAACCAAAGTGTGCGTAAGTACCTTGAGTTAGCCATTGCCAATCACGTGCAATAAGCTCATTTAAGCATTCACTGGTAACTGATAAAAAGCAGGCTTAGCCTGCTTTTTTTATGCCTGAATCATCCCCCCTACTAGCCCTTACACTGCTCAATTTGCCAAAAAAGTCGATTTATTTGCGCTAGCACAAAGTAAATTGGCCAAGATAAGTCATACTTAGTTTGAAATTAATTGAACAGAAACAATGAGGTGGATATGAGCAAACGTGTTGTAGGCGATATTATGACTACGAATGTGAAGTTTTTAGACAATAGTGCCAGTTTACTCGACGCCCATAACATCACGCGTGATTTAGGTATTCGTCACATACCTGTAGTTGATAAAGAGACATTGGAATACTTAGGCGTCGTCAGTCAAAAAGTGATGTTGTCTAAAATAATGAACATAGTATCAACCTATGGCAATAACCGTTTAGACAGAAGAGAAAGTCAGGTTCCTATAATAGATATTATGGACAGCAATAACCCAACAGTGGGTATCAACACCAGCCTATCGTTAGCAGCTAATCATTTTTTAGATAGGAAGTACGGTTGCTTGCCTGTGATATCAGATACCAATGCCGTACTTGGCATTGTCAGTTCGAGTGATTTTGTCAAACTGGCTATTGAGCTACTTGAAGAGTAGTGATTTTAAATTAAGCCTGCGGTATTGCTGTAGGCTCAATTTATTAAGTCGCTTTTTAGCTCACCACTTTATAGATATTGGCCTGTGCCATTCGGATATCCAGCGCGGCTAAATTTATCTTCTCGATAAGCTCCGGCACTTTCACCGCCTTTACCGCTGGTGAGTAATAAAAACCTTGCAACCGACCGACACCTAATGCCGACATCGCATCGGCATTCTGTTCCGTTTCTATCCCTTCAGCGACCGTTTTCATTTCTAAGTCATTTGCCATTTGTTGAATGCCTTTTAAGACATGGAAGGCTTTTTGCGATTTATTCACTCGCGCAACATGAGTTCTATCTAGCTTGATCACGTTAAATGGCAAATGCAGTAATTCGTTTAGCCCAGAAAAGCCCGTGCCAAAATCATCAATTGCCACCGATATGCCCGCCATGCGAATTTCAGTTAAATTCGCAATCACGTACAAGCTATTGGGGCAACTCGTTTCCGTGACTTCTATTTCAAATAAGTGACTGGGGAAGTTTTCTTTTTTCAGTATGGCTAGTAAATCGTGGGCAAACCCCGGCTCCATTAAGCTGACATAATCAACATTGACCGATAACAATTTATCACTAAAGCCGTATAACCTTGCTTGGCGAATAGCCGTTTGAATAAGATGTAGTGTGTAATGACAAATCAGGCCTGAGTCGAGCAGTTCAGGGATAAAATCACCCGGGTAAATAACTTGATCTTGGTGATGCAAGCGACCTAGTAATTCAAACCCAACGACATTGCGCTTTTGCGCGCAGACCTGAGGTTGAAAATAAGGCACAAACTTTTGATTGTACAAAGCATCAGATAAAGCTTCAGCATCTAATACTTCAGTATGCCGACTGCGCTTAGTTGGCACATCGACAGTCTTAATCGCACTAATTAACTGGGTTGTCGCTGCAGCAATTGAGGTTTTGGTCACCGGAATCGGTAAACTTCTAACATGCGCTATGCCTAAGTTTTTAGCAAAGATCTCAACCGACTCTAAGATATCACTACTGGCATCGCTAAGTAACAATAAACCTTTGACCGCATCTAACATGGCCAAACGCTGTAAAAACTCACTGGCGCCTAAACGCTTAAGCCCTAACCCCGAAATTAAAATACACGGCTCTTTTTCCAATGCAATTTCAAAAAAGCCAGAGTCAAAATCTGGTAGTGAAATCAGTTCAATATCGTTTAGCCCTGCTAACAAACGTTGTAGCAGTACAAACTGTATTTTGTGTTGCTCTAGCAGGTAAACTTTCATCAGCGAGTAAATTTGTGTTAAGACGCGCTAATTTTAAGCAATAAAGTAAAGCTTCCCTATCGGGTTTACACAGCTGAAACAAAAATAGCTAGGTTTGGTTTGAAGTGGTAGATAGATTGGGAGGAGCTGAGTATCTAGCGCTGAATATATCAACGATAGATACTCATAAACAGGTATTATTTGACTTCTTCACCCGCAGCTTGTTTATCAGCATGGTATGAAGAGCGCACCATAGGACCACATGCAGCATGTGTGAAACCTAAGTCTTCAGCTAAGTCATTTAATTCATCAAATTCTTTAGGGTGAACGAAACGCTTAACAGGAAGGTGGTGTTTCGATGGTTGTAAGTACTGACCTAAAGTCAGCATTTCCACATCGTACTCACGTAAATCACGCATCACTTCTGCGATCTCTTCGTTCGTCTCACCCATCCCCATCATTAAGCCAGACTTAGTTGGTACATTAGGGTTAGCAGCTTTGAATTTTTTTAGTAACTCAAGCGACCATTTGTAATCAGCACCTGGACGAGCCATTTTGTATAAGCGCGGCGCTGTCTCTAAGTTGTGGTTAAATACATCAGGTGGTGAAGTATTTAAAATAGCTAATGCTCTATCCATACGGCCACGGAAGTCCGGCACTAAGATCTCAATTTTGATCTCTGGGCTATATTTTCGAATAGCGTCGATACAGTCAACAAAGTGCTGTGCGCCACCGTCACGTAAATCATCACGGTCAACAGACGTAATAACAACATACTTAAGTTTCATCTTAGCGATAGTCTGGCCAAGCTTTTCTGCTTCATCAGGATCGGGAGCAAGTGGACGACCATGTGCCACATCACAGAATGGACAACGACGCGTACAGATATCACCTAAGATCATAAAGGTCGCAGTACCGTGATTGAAACACTCAGCTAAGTTAGGGCAAGACGCCTCTTCACAAACTGAGTGAAGCTTATTTTCACGCATGACTTTTTTGATTTCATCAATACGCTCTGTGCTGCGTGGTAACTTGATTTTGATCCAATCAGGCTTACGCAACATTTCTTCTTTTTCTGTTGGTATAACCTGAACAGGGATCAGGCGCATTTTATCTTCGTCACGAAGTTTTTCACCGGCAACGGTGCGAGACGATTTAGTTGTCATGAGACAAAACTCCAGGTACTTCAGTATGTTGGCTATACGCCAAAATTTCTTTCAAATGCGTTAATAATTCGGCTTTAGCTTGCGCTAAATTATCAGGGCCGCCGAGTATAGCACATTGCGTCATTTCAAGACCTTGATAACCACAAGGGTTTATTCGACCAAAAGGCGCTAAGTCCATATTCACGTTTAACGCTAAACCGTGAAATGAACAACCACGACGGATTCTTAGACCGAGTGACGCGATTTTTTTATCATCGACATAAACACCAGGCGCGTCCGCTTTTGGGTATGCGTCTATCTTGTGATCTTTCAATACGGCAACAATGGCGTTTTCGATTGCAGAGACCAAATCACGCACACTGATTTTTTTCCGACGAATATTGATCAAGACATAAGCGACTAACTGGCCGGGTCCGTGGTATGTGACCTGTCCGCCTCTATCAACTTGAACTACGGGAATATCACCCGGAAATAAAACGTGCTCTGATTTGCCTGCTTGGCCTTGAGTAAATACAGGATCGTGTTCAACAAACCAGATTTCGTCTTTGGCATCGTCTTGGCGATTAGCCGTGAAATCTTGCATGGCTTGCCAAATAGGCTCGTAAGGTTGACGGCCTAAATCACGTACCAATATTTCAGAGAGTAAAGCTTCAGTCATTAGAAGGATTTACCTATAACACCATACGTACTTTTTCGATTTCTGATAAAGCTTGGTATAGCTTTTCAACTTGCTCTTTGCTTTCGACATTGACATCAACGGTAATCGATTGATACGTGCCTTTACCGCTGTCTTTTGACGTTGGCGAGTAATCACCTGGCACGTGTTGTTGTAACACGGCAACCACTTCATCAATTAAAGCAGGGTCTGTGTAACCGACAACTTTAAAAGGAAAGCGACAAGGAAATTCTAAAAATTCATCAAAACGTGTTTTCATTTTTTCACACACTATAAAAAGTAAACAGGCTAAGAAACACTGTGCGTTCCTTAGCCTGCGTAAAACAGATGGGTTAGCGCTTTTTAGTTAGCAAATTGCATTTTTAAATAATCAACTGCGCGGCTAAATAAGCTGCCTTCAGCCACACTCTCTAGTGCAACTAATGGATATTGTGAAACATCTTCACCATTTAACTGTAAGTATAACGTACCTACGACATCACCTTTCTTAATTGGGGCTTTAAGCTCTTTATCAAGTTCAAAGTTAGCTTCTAACTTCTTGCGCTGACCACGAGGGATGGTAATAGGCGTGCTTTGGGTAATACCTAAACGAACCGTTTCTTTGTCGCCCATCCAGATAGGTTGATCAACAAACTTCTTACCCGCTTCATACGGCGTAATTGTTTCGAAGAAACGAAAACCGTAGTTAAGTAGCTTTTTACTTTCAACTTTACGTTGGCGCTCAGATTCAGTACCCATGACTACAGCGATTAAACGCATGTCGCCTTTAGTCGCAGATGAAACTAAGCTGTAACCCGCTTCACTTGTGTGGCCAGTTTTGATGCCATCGACATTTAAACTCTTATCCCACAATAAAGCGTTGCGGTTGTATTGCTTGATGTTGTTATAAGTGAAGGATTTTTCGCTGTAGATGGCGTACTCTTCAGGTACGTCATTGATAAGGGCTTTACCTAAAATCGCCATGTCTTTTGGCGTTGTGTAAAGCTCTGGGTCAGGTAAACCATGGCTGTTAGTAAAGTTAGACGCAGTCATACCTAACTGTTGAGCATAAGCATTCATTAAATCAGCAAATGCAGATTCAGAGCCAGCAATGTGTTCTGCCATAGCAACACTGGCATCATTACCCGATTGAATGATGATACCGCGGTTTAAGTCAGCAACAGATACTTCTTTGCCCACTTCGATAAACATCTTAGATGAATCTGGGAAGTTTTTTGCCCAAGCGTTTTCACTGATAGTGACCATATCTTCAGGGTTGATATTGCCCTTTTCAATTTCAGCCCCAATGATGTAACTGGTCATCATCTTAGTTAATGATGCAGGTGCTAATTGCGTTTCTGAGTTTTCTTCAGAAATCACTTTACCTGTTTCAGCATCGATTAATAAGTGACCTTTTGCATTAATTGTTGGAGGTGCAGGGGTTACAGCGTGAGCAGAAAAAGCAACGAGAGATGTAACTAACAGCCAACGGCCAATTTTCTTTAATTTCATTGGTAGCAAATGCTCCAGTTAATAGTTTTTATGTGAGTTAGCGCCCATCTTAGAGAGCCTTTTATCGTCGAAAGTTCCCGATAAAAGCAGATGGTTAAAATTGTCGCCGATTGTAACAAATCTAAATGTAAAAACCGACTTCCCAACCCCTGTTAATTTCACCAGTAAACCTTATGTAAAAATGGTATAAATTAAAATAAATACGACGAGTAGCTTTCCCTTTCCAAGCCTTTATCTGATACTTTAAAGGTGAACATGCACAAGAGGTTTACCCATGTCATTTTTCCAAAAAGTTCTATCAACCGTGGGCATAGGCTCAGCAGTGGTTGATACAAGACTTGCCGAAGAGCAGTTATTTCCTGGTGGCACCATTCACGGCACGATTTTTATTCAAGGCGGAAAAGTTGCCCAAGATATCAACAAAATTGATTTAGATATTCGCTGTAATTACTTTGCTGAAGTCACACATACTTCTGAAGGTGATTATGGTGAAATTGAAGAAGAAACCGAAACCGTTGAAAAAGTAGCAACCTTATCAACGATACAACTGAGGGACGACTTTCGAATTGGCCCAGAGCAAATAAAAGAAATCCCGTTTCATGCCACCTTGCCGCTCAATACCCCAATGACGTTAGGTAACAGTGAAATTTGGATCGATACCAGACTCGATATCGACTTTGCACTCGATAGAGAAGACAGAGACTATTTACACGTATTTGCTAACGACTATCAGCTCGCGTTTTTACAAGCGTTGGAGAATTTGGGTTTTGCCATGGTTAAAGCAGAAAACGAAGCATCAAAAAAATGGGGACAAACTTTTATTCAAGAATGTGAGTTCAAACCCAAACACGGTGAGTTTGTCGGCCGAGTTGATGAAGTAGAAGTCATTTTTAATAACTTAGAAAATGGCACTGAGGTGTATTTAGAAATCGATCGCAAAGCGCGAGGCTTATCTGGCTTTTTTGCCAGCATGCTGGATTTAGATGAAACCAAAGCTGCATTTTTAGTTGAAACAACCGATGTAGCAATAGTGCAAGACAGACTTGCCACTTTGTTAGATCAGCACAGCTAATATGATTTTTTGAAGTCTGCTGTGACCCATCCTAGTATGGGTTGACACTTTTTTGATTAAAACGCCTGATGAATTTCATCGGGCGTTTTGTATTTTAAGGCCGAATGTGGCCTTTGTTGATTATATAAATCGACTGATTGTTTTACCATTTCCCTTGCCTCATTTAGGTTATTTGGTTTCATTAACAAGTATTCGTTTTTAAGAATACCGTTTACTCTCAGCCAGTGCATTTTGATAGCAGTCATAACCATCTGTCATTGAAC
>NZ_JABULX010000025.1 GCF_013328345.1 Marinifaba aquimaris | reverse complement strand
GTTCAATGACAGATGGTTATGACTGCTATCAAAATGCACTGGCTGAGAGTAAACGGTATTCTTAAAAACGAATACTTGTTAATGAAACCAAATAACCTAAATGAGGCAAGGGAAATGGTAAAACAATCAGTCGATTTATATAATCAACAAAGGCCACATTCGGCCTTAAAATACAAAACGCCCGATGAAATTCATCAGGCGTTTTAATCAAAAAAGTGTCAACCCATACTAGGATGGGTCAGTTCAGTAAGTGCTGAGCGTGAAAATCTAGATGCTCATCTATAAAGCTCGCGATAAAGTAATAGCTATGGTCATAGCCTTTTTGCATTCTCAATGTCAGTGGCGAATCATTTGATTTGGCCGCTGCAGTTAGATGCTCAGGATACAGCTGTTCTGCTAAAAATGAATCTTTATCCCCTTGGTCAATTAAAATGCTGAGTTCACTTTTATGTTTTCTCAATAGCTCGGTCGCATCATATTGTTGCCATAATTGTTTATCTGTACCAAGGTAGTGGCTAAATGCTTTTTCACCCCAAGGACAAATGCTTGGGTGACAAATAGGACTAAAGGCACTGATCGAGCGATAGCGATCGGGATTGGATAGCCCTATTACTAAAGCACCGTGACCACCCATACTATGGCCACTGATTGCTCGCTTCGAACTGACAGGGAAGTGTTGCTCTATCAGTGAAGGTAACTCCTCATTGATATAGTCAAACATCTTATAGTGCTCGGCCCATGGTGCTTGGGTCGCATTCAGGTAAAAGCCTGCGCCTTGCCCTAAGTCGTAACTGTCATTATCGGCAACACTACTTCCTCTAGGGCTCGTATCTGGTGCAATAATGGCTATTCCAAGCTCTGCTGCCTTTTTCAAAGCCCCCGCTTTTTGCATAAAGTTTTCATCTGTGCAGGTTAAACCCGAAAGCCAATAAAGTGCAGGCACAGGGTTATCATCACTTGCGTTATCCGGTAAAAAAATAGCAAACCGCATATTGCAATTAACGGTTTTAGAGCTGTGCTCATATTGCAAATGTTGGCCAGAGAAGACTCTATTTTCACTTACTTTTTTTAGCATATACAACCACTAGTAATGAATGACTGAACGGATACTTTTACCTTCGTGCATAAGATCGAAGGCATCATTGATATCGTTAAGTGACATAGTATGCGTAATGAATTCTTGCAAACCAAACTCGCCCGCTAAATATTGTTCGACAATACCCGGTAATTCACTACGACCTTTTACGCCGCCAAAGGCTGTTCCACGCCAGACTCGACCTGTGACAAGTTGGAATGGACGGGTCGATATTTCTTGGCCAGCACCCGCTACCCCTATGATAACAGACTCTCCCCAACCTTTGTGACAGCATTCCAATGCTTGTCGCATGACATTGACATTGCCAATACATTCAAATGAATAATCAACACCGCCGTCAGTCATTTCTACAATTACATCTTGGATAGGTTGATCATGATGATTTGGGTTGATGACATCTGTCGCACCGAGTTGTTTGGCTAAATCAAACTTAGATTCGTTGATATCTATACCTATAATACGACTGGCACCAGCCATTCTCGCGCCAATAATAGCTGATAGCCCAATACCACCTAAGCCAAAAATGGCGACCGTATCTCCTTTTTCAACTTTTGCTGTATTAAGGACTGCCCCCATTCCCGTTGTTACACCGCAACCCAATAGGCAAACTTCTTCTAGCGGAGCTTGTTTATTCACTTTTGCCAGAGATATTTCAGGTAGTACCGTGTATTCAGAGAATGTCGAACACCCCATATAATGGAAGATGGGTTGGCCATCTGGTGTTGAAAAGCGGCTTGTACCGTCCGGCATTAAACCTTTTCCTTGGGTTGCTCTAACTGCTTGGCAAAGGTTAGTCTTGCCTGATTTACAAAACTTACACTTACCGCATTCAGCGGTATAAAGCGGGATCACATGATCGCCAACTTCGACACTTGTCACGCCTTCGCCGACCATTTCTACAATGCCGCCACCTTCATGGCCTAAAATAGCAGGGAAAATACCTTCTGGATCTTCTCCCGATAAGGTAAATGCATCGGTATGGCAAACACCCGATGCCACAATTCTAACGAGTACTTCACCGGCCTTGGGTAATTCAACTCTTACATCTTCTACAGTTAATGGCTTTCCCGCTTCTCGAGCAACAGCTGCTTTACAAGAAATATGAGTTTGGCCTTCAGTTAATTCGATTGTCATTTTCAGGTCCTCAACGTGGCTATAGTGCTTTATTTAATTGGGATTATTCATCCTTAAAGTCGTCCGTGTAATCTTTTGGCGGAGGCGTCCAAGCGCGATCCGTTAAATTATGATTACCACCACGTCCTTGCTGCATGGCTTTTTTAATCGTTTGCTCTAACTCAATGAACATTTGGCGATATCCGTGGCTATACCTTTCACCCTCGCTGCGTTGTTGCCATTGTTGGTACAAATTATCTGAAGCAGCGCATTCAATATCCATAAAGGTTTGTTTTTGTTGCTCAACGTGAAATGGATGAAAGCCGACATCTCGCATTGCCTGTGCGCCTACTTCGAGTGCAGAGTGATAGGTCTCCACTTGAATATAATCTGCGCCAGCAAACTTGAGCTCATAACTATGACCCTTATCAAAAGCACGTGCCAATACTTTGATTTTTGGATAGGTGTGTTTAACGTAATGAACTAGGTTAATGGCTTCTTCTCTGTTATCGATGGCAACGACTAGTAACTCTGCTTCTTCAATACCTGCGGTATGTAAAAGTGCGGGTTGGGTGGCATCACCAAAGTAACTCTTAATGTTTATCTGTCTGAGGTTATCTACCTGAGTGGCCTCGTGATCCAGTACTACGGTTTTAACACCGTTAGCGACTAATAAGCGGTTAACGATTTGTCCAAATCGGCCAACCCCAGCGATAATAACAGAGCCGGTTTCTTCAATTTCATCGGCTTCTCTGTCATTTGAAGAGTGTTCATAGCGCGGTAAAATGACTTTGTCGAAAAGTATGAAAAGGGTAGGGGTGAGGAACATAGATAGTGCAACAACAAGCTGTAGCGTCTGAGCAGTATCGGTCGGTATAACATGGTTTTGAACGCTAAAGCTTAATAATACAAAGCCAAATTCACCTGCTTGAGCTAAGCTCAAACCAAATAACCAGCGATTACTATTTTGTATTTTGAAAATACTGGCCAGTGAAAATAACACACCAGCTTTGATGATAATGACCGCAAAAGTTAAGCTGATGATCAGTATCCACTGGCTCGATAATATGCCAAAGTCGACACCTGCTCCTACCGTGATAAAGAATAAACCGAGTAATAAACCTTTAAATGGTTCAATGTTTGATTCAAGTTCATGTCTAAATTCACTGTTGGCAAGTACCACGCCTGCAAGGAAAGTACCCAGTGCAGGAGAAAGGCCAACTAAACTCATCAAGGCTGCAATACCGATAACTAACATCAATGCAGTTGCGACAAAGATCTCTCTTAAACCCGATGTCGCAACAAAGTGAAGTAAGGGTCGACTCAAATAGTGGCCACCGAGTACGACCACGCCAATAGCTGCAATTACGACGATTCCATAAAGCCAACTGGGTAAACCGGCGACTAAAGATAAGTTTTCGTGATGATCGGCGGCATCAGATAAATGCATAGCTGCTTCAACAAGCTCAGGTAAAGCCAACACAGGAATAAAAGCCAACATGGGGATGACGGCTATATCTTGGAATAAAAGTACCGAAAAAGCATTACGCCCACCTTCTGTTTTGCCTAGACCTTTCTCATTAAAGGTTTGTAGAACAATAGCTGTTGAAGAGAGTGAGAAAATTAAACCTATGGCTAGCGCGACGGTCCAGGTTTGCTTGAAAGCTAAGGCAATCAACATTACTAAGATGGTTGTCAGGCCGACCTGCAAGCCGCCTAGCCCTAGTAGTCGATTTCTCATCTGCCATAACATTTTGGGCTCTAATTCAAGACCGACTAAAAATAGCATCATCACGACACCAAATTCAGCAAAATGTTGAATGGTAACGGTTTCATGTCCGACTAAGCCGGTAACCGGGCCAATAATGACACCTGCAATTAAATAGCCTAGTACTGACCCTAGCCCCAGCTTTTTGGCGATGGGCACAATCGCGACAGCAGCTAATAAATAGATAAATGCTTGAACAAAATAAGTCGTCATTGGTTTGTCCTTTATTCGCTAGCTGGGTAGATTGAGTCGAGAAGGTGATTCAGTTTTTCAACTTCAGCTGCAGCGGCTAAATCAATCGTATTGCGGTGTAATTGTTCGAGTAACCACAACCACTTTTTCTTGTGTTTATCACAGCGGTTTTCTTCTACTGCCGTTCTTGAACTAAATAAACCAAAAGGCGCAAGATAATGCATACCTGTTAGGAGTGCTGTCTGTTCGAGTGGTCTTAGCAGTTCTCTGATAGTAAAGTGGTTGTAACCTTCGGCGCGATAGGCCTCCTCTTTACCGCCTGCCGTAATCGCACATAAAAACGTTTTTCCATGCAGTGCTTTGCCTTCCGAGCCATAAGCAAAACCATATTCTAAGACTAGATCTTGCCACTCTTTTAAGATGGAAGGGGTGGAATACCAATAAAGTGGGAATTGGAAAATAACAATATCGTGTTCTATCAACCGCGATTGCTCACGGTTAATGTCAATGTGGTATTTGGGGTACTCTCGATAGAGGTCAACCGCGGTTACGTAAGGAAGCTGGCTGGCGGCTTCAAAAAGAGGTTTGTTGACTTCTGAACGATCCAATGTGGGATGTGCAAACAATAATAGTATTTTCTTATTTTCCATTGTTTTTACCTAAAGCCTATTTGAAGCTAATGATAGTCTATTTTCTTAGAGGTAAGAACTTGATAAAACACAAAAATAGTAGGTTTAAGTAGGTGTCCATTAGATATTGGGAAGCACTTAATTCAGGGAGGTAATATGATAAACTGAGCTGATTAACAGGGGACATTATGCTAGATAAATTCTTCCCAGCAATGGGACAATCAGCTAAAGCAATTTTAGTCGATAAAGTTCAGGCAACGAAAAATCCAGATGTACTTAAGGGAAAAGCAATATTGCCTGGTACAGACCATGAAACCAAAGTATTGATTTATCTTTACCTCCAAGGCGCAAATTTGGATATGAGGTTGATTTCAGCTTATTGTCCGCACCAAGGCTATGACTTAACCAAAGAGCAATTAAAAAACGATGGCAACATATATTGTTCGCTACATAGGAGACCAATTTGTATCTACAGCGAACACAATCAAGCTTATAAAGTAGAGAAAAGAGGTGAAGATTATTATATTTGTCAGACTAAACAATAAAGAGATGACAATATGAAAGTGTTTGATCAAACGTTTTTCGATTCTTTGGTGTCAGACGCAAAGCAACTTCCTCGTAAGCGGACAAATCACAACTTGCATCAAAATTATGATGATATGGTTCAGCGCTTGTTTATAGCGATGGAACCTTCAAGTTACGTCAGACCACATTGGCATAGTGATGATACAAAATGGGAGTGTTTTATTGTCATTAAAGGGTCATTACTTTTTATTATTTACGATGAGCAAGGCACTATTTTAGCGAAACATGAATTATCAGCTGATGGCGTAAAAAAAGGAATAGAGATCCCTCCACACACCTGGCATTCGACGGTAGCACTTTGCAGTGATACTGTTTTTTTCGAAGTTAAGCAGGGGCCTTATCAGGCTTTAGATGACAAAGGGTTCGCCACTTGGTCACCAGAGGAAGGCGCAGCTGATGTTGCCGCGTTTTTGGCTTTTGTCAAAGATGCTGATGTGGGACAAAATGCTAGCGAATATAAAAGTAGAACCTAAAGATATATGTCAATACCTACCTCTCCTTCCGAGCAATGGACAGAACAGACAAAACAAGGCACCAAGTTTTTATACGATTGGTTATCTCGCCGCGAGCATTCATGTCTAGAGCTGCAAAAAAAATTAGCAGAAAAGGGTATAGATAAAGCCATACACAAAACCTTGATTGAACACTTTATTGCTCAAGGTTATCAATCTGACAGGCGATATATGGAAATGATCATTCGAGCTAAAGCTAACAAGGGGTATGGTCCCAACCATATCAAACAGCTGTTAAAGCAACAGCAAGTAGATATCAGTGATTTTAATGCGCTAGTGCTAGAGAATGAAATTAATTGGTTCGATATAGGTTATCGCACTTTTTGTAAAAAGTTTGGCGAACAAGTTAGTAACGATTTTAAGACGAAGCAAAAACAACAAGCCTATATGATCAAAAAAGGTTTCAGTTTTGATTGTATAAAATCAATTTGGAGTGAATTGAGCTAAAAGTTAGGCAAAAAAAAGCCCTGCTCGGGAAGCAGGGCATTTAAAAATTTTGTTTAGGGAGATAAACAAAAATACATTCCAATCACATTAAGTCAGACTGACGTTTGTTAGCTTAGTTCCCTACATATTGAATTTTTTTTCATCAAGCGCATTTTCTTCAGGCAAAAAAAAGCCCTGCTCGGGAAGCAGGGCATTTAAAAATTTTGTTTAGGGAGATAAACAAAAATACATTCCAATCACAATAATTCAGACTGACGTTTGTTAGCTTAGTTCCATACATATTGAAGTTTTTTTCATCAGACGCATTTTCTTCAGGCAAAAAAAGCCTGCTCGGGAAGCAGGGCGTTTAAAAATTTTGTTTAGGGAGATAAACAAAAATACATTCCAATCACAATAAGTCAGACTGGCGGTTTTTAGCTTAGTTCCCAACATATTGAAGTTTTTTATATCAAGCGCATTTTCTTCAGACAAAAAAAAGCCCCGCTCGGGAAGCGGGGCATTTAAAAATTTTGTTTAGGGAAATAAACAAAAATACATTCCAATCACAATAAATCAGACTGGCGGTTTTTAGTTTAGTTCCCAGCATATTGAAATTTTTTACATAAAGCGCATTTTTCAGGCAAAAAAAAGCCCTACATGGGAGTAGGGCAAACAATGTTTTGTTTTGGGAGAAAAACAAAAATACATTCCAATCACAATAAGTCAGACTGACCCTATTTAACTTAGTTCATGCTTTTTTGTGTTTTTACTTAAGTTTACAAATTCAGTTGGCTATAACTAATGAAGTTACTGGCTTGCATTTTTTGTCGTAATTTCGTCAAATGCTCGCCATAAGAAGACTAAAAAGAACGTATATCATGAAGGCAGGCTGGCGATTTTGGGTTGATCGTGGTGGAACATTTACCGACATCATCGCGCTTAACCCTGAAGGGCAATATATCACCCACAAACTTTTATCTGAGAACCCTAAACATTACGAAAACTCTGCGATACAAGGGATCCGTGATTGTTTAGGTTTATCGTATGAGCAAGCGATTCCTTGTCAGCTATTAAGTGAAGTAAAAGTAGGTACAACTGTTGCGACTAATGCTTTACTTGAACGAAAAGGTGAACCCACTGCACTGATCACGACCAAAGGTTTTGCAGATGCATTAGCGATTTCTCAACAGCATAGACCTGATATCTTCGCTTTAGATATTAAACTTGCCGAACGATTATATGGCCAAGTGGTGGAAATTAATGAGCGCATTAATGCCGATGGTGAAGTGCTGGCCAAGTTAGATGTTGAACAGGCTCGGTTTTCGTTAAAAGCGCTCAGAGAAACTGGCATCAATGCAGTGGCTATTGTATTAGTCCATGCATGGAAAAACCCTCAGCATGAATTAGCGCTTGAACTGTTAGCCAAAGAAGCTGGGTTTTCTCAGGTTTCAGTATCACATCAAGTTTCCCCTACAATAAAATATGTACCTCGTGGCGATACAACCGTTGTTGATGCGTATTTAACACCTGTGATGAGACGTTATGTTGATTTTATTGCGGAGCAATTACCTGATGTGCCTCTTTACTTTATGCAATCAAATGGCGGTTTAGCTAAAGGTAGTCAATTTTGCGGCAAAGATGCCATTCTCTCAGGCCCTGCGGGAGGGATTGTCGGTGCAGTTAAAAGTGCTCAGCAAATAGGCTTTGATAAAGTTGTCGGCTTTGACATGGGTGGAACCTCTACTGATGTCTCTCACTATGCAAATGATAATGGTAACAGTGACTTTGAACGGGTATTTGATACGCAAGTCGCGGGTATTAAATTAGCTGTACCCATGATGCATATTCATACGGTTGCAGCAGGTGGTGGCTCAATTTGTTATTACCAAGATGGCCGCTTACAAGTTGGCCCAGAGTCGGCAGGAGCCTATCCAGGGCCTGCTTGCTATCGAAACGGTGGACCTTTAACGGTTACTGATTGCAACTTAATTTTGGGTAAACTTCACCCGGAATTGTTTCCGAAAGTGTTTGGTGAATATGCTGATCAAGCATTAGATAAATCAGCATCTCTAGATAAGATTAAGCAGGTTCAAGACACACTTAAACTCGATAATATCGAGTTAACTATAGAGGCTATTGCCGCTGGCTTTATTGAAATTGCAGTAGATAGCATGGCTAATGCCGTTAAAAAGATATCCTCGGCAAGAGGTTATCAACTCGATGATTACAGCCTGGTATCGTTTGGTGGTGCAGGCGGGCAGCATGCTTGCTTAATTGCCGAGCAACTTGGTATTCAAAGAGTATTAATTCATCCATATGCTGGTGTTTTATCTGCTTATGGTATTGGGTTAGCTGACCAGGTTTTATTAAAAGAAAAGACGTTACAAACGCCTTTAGTCACTTGTGAATTGGCAGAAATAAAACAAGATGTTGATGCTTTTTATCAACAAGTTAAAAGTGATTTTTTCGAACAAAACAAAGCATTAATCGATACATTAAAAGGTGAAGGCAATGGCACTTTGCCTGTTCAGAGCAAAATTATTGCTTTGGTTAAATATCAAGGTGCTGAGATTAGAATTGAGATTGATTGGCCAACAGACCAAGATTGGCAAACCTCATCAAATGACTTTATTCTTAAACAACTTGCACAAGCCTTTGAAGATAAACACATCAAGGAATTTGGCTATCGCAGTGAGCAAGGCTTATTGCTAGATGCTGTTGTCGTACAAGTTAAGTTACTCAATACTCAAACAGCAAGAACCACAAGGGTAGAACCCGTTGAGAATACTGATGTTGGGGATGAAATCAGCATTTATACTCAAGGTCGATTCAAGCCTACTCAAACAGTATATCGCCACCAATTGAAGTTAGGTGACGTTGTGGTAGGACCTGCAATTATTGTAGAAAAAACAGGCACTAATGTTGTTGAAGATGGTTGGCAAGCTGAAGTTATTGCTCAAGCTCAGCTTGCATTGACGCCTGTTAGGAAATTGAGTGTTAGTTTAACAAAACAATTTGATTTAACCCCGATCCGCTTGGAAGTCTTTAATAACTTGTTTATGTCGATTGCTGAGCAAATGGGGGTGACGTTGGCAAAAACGGCACACTCGGTAAATATTCGTGAGCGCATGGATTTTTCCTGCGCGCTATTTGACCAAAATGGAGAGCTAGTTGCCAATGCTCCTCATGTTCCTGTTCACTTAGGTTCAATGTCACACTCTGTTAAGAGCTTGATAAAAAAGCAGCGCAATGAATTTAAAGCAGGGGAGGCTTATCTCCTCAATTCTCCATATCACGGTGGTACGCACCTACCAGACTTAACTTTGATTAGCCCTGTATTTAGCCAAGGTTCAAGTAAGGCCGATTTTTTTGTTGCATCTAGAGCTCATCACGCTGATGTGGGTGGGATCACGCCAGGTTCAATGCCTGCAAATAGTCAATCTATTGAGCAAGAAGGTTTGTTATTTGAAGGGGAAAAAATTGCCAGTGAGGGCCAGTTTGATGTGTCATTGTTGGAACAGCTATTCATGCAGGCCACTTATCCTGCAAGAAATTTTACCCAAAATTTAGCTGACCTAAGTGCACAGTTAGCAGCAAATAAACAGGGCGCTCAAGCGCTAGTTGACCTGACTGAGAAATATGGCGTTAATAATGTACACACTGTGATGCAAGCGGTACAAGACAATGCCGAGCTTGCTGTGAGAAACGCCATTAGTAAATTGAAAAGTGGTCACTTTAACTTACCGTTGGATAACCAAGCTTATATAGATGTTGATGTGCAGGTGGATCAGCAAAGCAAAACGGTTGTCTTGGATTTTAGTCAAAGCTCAGATCAAGATGTTGCTAATTTCAATGCACCGCAGTCAGTTACTTTTGCCGCTGTTATCTATGTATTTAGATGTCTCGTCGATAATGCTATTCCATTGAACGCCGGCTGTTTAAGGCCCATCACCATTAGACTTAGAGAAGGTTCGTTATTGGCACCAGTGTCACCAGCTGCTGTAGTCGCGGGTAACGTTGAAGTTTCTCAAGCTATTGTTTCTTGTTTGTTATTGGCATTAGGGAGAACTGCTGCATCACAAACAACCATGAATAACTTCACTTTTGGTGATGATGATTACCAATATTATGAAACGCTAGCAGGTGGTACAGGTGCCGGTATTGATAATCAAAACAAGCCATTTGCTGGCTGTGATGCTGTTCATTCTCATATGACGAATTCAAGGTTAACTGACATTGAAGTTTTAGAGCAGCAATACCCAGTATTACTACAGCAATTTGGAATTCGCTCACATTCCGGTGGTCGGGGTCAATATGTTGGCGGGAACGGTTTAATAAGGGAGCTTTTATTCTTAAAAGATATGGAAGTGAGTGTACTATCTAACTCGCGAATTATTGCACCCAAAGGGTTATCGGGTGGTGGTGATGGGCAGGTTGGAAAAAACCTTCACATAACCTGTGATGATCAGTTCATTGAAAAGCCCAGTCGCAGTAGTTTTAAAGTGAGTAATGGTGAACGTTTGAAAATTGAAACACCCGGTGGCGGTGGATATTTAGCTGAGTAATTTATGAGTTTTCAGTTTAAATCATTTTTTATTGATGATAGCCAATGTGCCATGAAAGTAGGGACTGATGGCATTATGTTAGGTGCTTGGTGTCAACTTGCACTTGAGCAACCTAATGCGTCCTACCAAGTATTGGATATAGGCGCAGGCTCTGGTTTGGTGAGTTTAATGCTTGCTCAACGATTAGCCAGTCAGAGGCGTTCATTTACAGTTACTGCTCTAGAAATTGATAAATACGCTGCTAAACAAGCCGAGTTAAACAGTCAAAATAGTCCTTGGCATAATCATATCAAAGTAGAGTTAATTGATGCTAAGCAATTTACCTCACCAGATGGGTTTGATTTGATTGTATCAAACCCGCCTTTTTTTGAGTTAGGTCAGTCAATAGCCCAAATTACTGACGACCAAAGGCTAAAGGCCAGACAACAAAGTGAATTAAATTTCCAACAATTAGCACAATTAGTGGCTAGGTTACTAAATAGTGAAGGCACCTTCGAGCTGGTGTTACCTTTTTCACAAGCTAATGTTTTTGAATCAGCAGCAAGAGCCGTCGGCTTACAATTAATTGTGCAACTTAATGTCAAAGCAAATAGCAAAAAGGCTTATAAACGCTGTTTGATGAGGTTCACCAAAGGTAAAGGCTCTGAAAGTAAAAAAACGTTGGTGGAGGAATTAATTATTCATCAAACTGACGGTCAATATTCAGAGGATTATAAACGATTATGCAAAGATTTTTATTTGGCTTTTTAATTGTTCAGTATGTAAGCTAAAGAAAAAAATCTTCAATTATGCGAATACTTTTATTTTTATTAGCATCATCAATACTCATTGGCTGCGCTGGAAAAAAAGATCCTCAACAATACCGTCAGCAATTTCTGACGCAGATAAATGATGATGGCAGTAAGTGGTTTAAATACAGTGCATCTCCTATTTTTGCTTTGAACAAACAAATTAAACGTTCAATCGAAAATCCCAATAACCAAGTAAAAAAAGAGCCACCTCGAAGCAACCCTAAAAAACGAAATAGTCGCTCTGAAGAAAAGCTATTGGAGTCATATCAAGCACTGGCAGAGCAGTACCTAGAAAAAGAAGGTTTTTGTAGTAAAGGCTATATAAAGCTAGATGAATCCTTGATGGGTAATGAATACTTCCTATTTGCAGAATGTAATGAATCAGCAACTGAGCAAGATCGCTCGCTATGGAAAAATAACCCTCACTTTGAAAACGGTTAAGCGCTTTAATTTAATGCAGTGCTTTACCGCAACCTTTAAAAGTGTTGCTGTGAGATATGACTTTTGTTGTTGATGAGTACTCTTGGCCTGACATGGTATCAACACATTTTTCGCCTTTGATTTGGACGGTAATAGGGTAGGGGTTGAGTGCTGAAATACGCGTCTGTTTTTTCTCTGGGCTAGAGATGATTTCTAGCTGGGTAAATACGGTACGCTTCTCTCCGTAGTTAGTCACTAATATCAGTTTTTGTTTGTGGTAAACCTCAAGTTGCCAGGCGGGTTCTTGACCTATTGCTCGGTAACTTGCGCCCTGTAATTTCGCTTTTTGCCAAGGAGATGGGTTTGGTGGTGCTGAGATACTGGCAAAGCTAAGGCAGGTCAACGTTATAAGGGTGCAATATTGGGCAATAGTATTCATTGTTTTTTTCTTAGTAGTGTTAAATGAATAAGTAATAACTCGCCTATTACTATCTCTTAGGGAAAGTATAGGCGAGATATAGATGCTTGCCACTTAAGACTATTTGTTAGCTACCAGCCTTCTACACCTTTCATATCTGGTAACTCGTGCGCAATACCTTTATGGCAATCGATACAGGTTTTTTCGCCTTTTTCTAAATAAGTACTGTGCATAGATGCTGCTCGATCACTTTGAGCAGTAAAATCCATATATTCAAAGTTATGGCAGTTCCTACACTCAAGTGAGTCGTTGGCTTTGAGGCGATCCCACTCGTGTTCAGCTAAGCGTCTACGCTGTGCTTCAAACTTCTCTCGAGTATTGATTGTGCCAAAAATCTTGCCCCACACTTCCTTGGATGCCTGCATCTTTCGCGCCATTTTGTCTGTCCAGTTGTGAGGAACATGGCAGTCAGGGCATGTTGCACGTACACCAGATCGGTTAGTGTAGTGGATAGTGGTTTTCATCTCTTGATAAACATTATTTTCCATTTCATGGCAGCCAATACAGAACTCTTCTGTATTCGTTGCCTCAAGGGCAGTATTGAATCCCCCCCAGAAAATAATCCCTGCCAAGAAACCTCCTAAAGTTAGAAAGCCAAGACTGTAGTGCACGCTAGGGCGTGTTAACACTTTCAGGTATTTTCGAAACCATTCTTTCATCTGCTATTTCTCCGACTTCTTATTCAGAACCTTATCTAAATCAACGAAAGTATTTTTTATTGGTTCACTCAAGTCAGCTTGGGGCACATGACATTGGTTACAAAAATAGCGACGAGGTGATACTTCAGCAAGGAAGTTCCCGTCTCTATCCATGTAATGCGTGACGCTTATCATTGATGCTTGCGTCTCTTCTGTACGCTTTCTGGCATGGCATGATAGGCATTTATTAACTTTTAAATCGACTTCATAATCTCTTATGTTGTGAGGAATTAATGGCGGCTGCATAGGGTAGTTTCGCCCCTTTTTAACATCGTCATTAACCATTTTTGCAATATTGGGTGCTTCTGTAGTGGTGTCTATTTCGGCTTTGCGAATTTGGTTGATTGGATCCGCAGAGACGGTAAAAACCAAGGCTAAAACAGTAACTAAGCTTAAAACTATTTTTGTCTTCATCGTCTTATACCTTCTCAATTCTTACTGCACACTTTTTAAAATCCGTTTGTTTAGATAGCGGATCCGTTGCATCTAATGTCACTTTGTTTATTAGACGAGCTGCATCAAACCAAGGGACATAAACCAAGCCTTCTGGCGGCTTGTTTCGACCACGGGTTTCTACTTTTATACGTATCTCACCTCTTCTTGAAACCAGTTTTACTTCTTCTCCTCTTCGAAGATTGCGTTTTTTCGCATCTTCTGGGGGCATGTAAACCAAGGCATGAGGAATTGATTTATAAAGCTCTGGAACACGCATGGTCATTGAACCTGAGTGCCAGTGTTCAAGTACGCGTCCTGTTGAAAGCCATAAGTCGTAGTTTTTATCGGGTACTTCTGCTGGTGCCTCGTAAGGCAAGGCAAAAATGATTGCTTTGCCATCGGGTTTACCATAAAACTCGAAGCTTTTACCTTCTTTGACATATGGATCAGCACCTTCGCGATAGCGCCATAAGGTTTCTTTACCATCAACAACAGGCCAGCGTAAGCCTCGTACTTGGTGATATACATCGTACGGCGCTAAATCGTGGGCTTTACCGCGACCAAAAGTTGCATATTCTTCGAATAAACCTTTTTGAACATAAAAACCAAAGTCTTTTGCATCGTCATTGAGTTTGTCTTTTGGCACTTCTGATAGAGGGAACTTATCGACATTGCCATTTTTGTAGAGTACTTCGTATAGGGTTTTACCTTTGAGGTTAGGTGACTTTGCAAGTAACTCTGCAGGCCATACTTCATCTACTTTAAAGCGTTTAGCAAACTCCATCAGTTGCCACATATCTGATCTGGCTTCACCTGGTGCTTTAACTTGCTGGTACCAAGCTTGTGTTCTTCGTTCTGCATTACCATAAGCCCCTTCTTTCTCAACCCACATAGCTGGAGGTAAAATTAAGTCAGCAGCTTGTGCTGTTACTGTAGGGTAAGCATCAGTGACGACAATAAAGTTATCGGGGTTACGGTAACCTGGAAAACCTTCCTCGTTGATATTGGCCGCTGCCTGCATGTTATTGTTACATTGCACCCAGTAGGCATTTATTTCACCGTCTTTTAACTTTCGGTTGTGAAGTACGGCGTGATAGCCAGGTTTAGGAACAATTGTCCCTGCTGGTACTTTCCAAATTTTTTCGGCAACTTTTCGGTGTTTTGGATTGTTAACAACCATATCTGCTGGCAAACGGTGGGCAAAGGTCCCCACCTCTCGAGCAGTACCACATGCAGATGGTTGGCCTGTTAGTGAGAAAGGGCTGTTACCTGGTGTAGCAATTTTACCGGTGAGTAAGTGAATATTGTAAATAAGGTTGTTACACCAAACACCACGGGTGTGTTGATTGAACCCCATTGTCCAGAAAGACGTCACTTTGCGATTAGGATCAGCATAAGCTTGAGCCATCTTGATTAACTTATCTTCTGGCACTTTTGAAAGTTGGCTTACTGATTTGACGTCATACTCGCTGACAAAGCCTTTAAATTCATCAAATGACATTGGCGTTGAGTCACCCGCATTCGCTGCATTTTTTGCTGCTTTTTCTTTCGGGTGGCTATCTCTTAAGCCATAACCAATATCTGTTTGGCCGCGGCGGAAATTAGTATGTTTGTTGACAAAATCCCAGTTAACTTTGTCGTTTTGTATGATGTAGTTGGCGATGAAATTTAAAATAGCTAAATCTGTTTGCGGCTCAAAAATCATCGGGTTATCAGCTAACTCAAAACTTCTGTGTTCAAAAGTAGAAAGTACTGTCACTTTGACTTCAGGTTTACTTAGGCGTCTATCGGTAACACGCGTCCAAAGAATCGGATGCATCTCAGCCATGTTGGAGCCCCATAAGAAGAACTCATCGGCTGCTTCTATGTCATCATAGCAACCCATGGGTTCATCAATGCCGAAAGTACGCAGAAAACCAACAACAGCAGAAGCCATACAGTGTCTGGCATTGGGCTCGATATTGTTACTTCTAAAGCCCGCTTTCATCAACTTGACTGCGGCATAACCTTCCATGACTGTCCATTGGCCAGAACCAAACATGCCGATTGCTTCAGGACCTTTTTCTTTTAAGGTTTTTTTGAATTTTTCAGCCATGACATCAAATGCAGTGTCCCAAGAGACAGGTGTAAAATCGCCATCTTTTGCATATTTGCCATTTTTCATTCTTAGCATAGGCTGAGTGAGACGATCTTCACCGTATAAGATTTTAGATAAGAAGTAGCCCTTAACACAGTTTAAGCCTCGATTAACAGGGGATTTAATATCACCATGAGTAGCAACAACGCGACCGTCTTTAGTTGCCACATTGATACTGCACCCCGTACCACAAAAACGACATTTTGCCTTATCCCAAGTTAATTTGGTGATCTCGCTTGAAGTGATTAAATTGCTGGCGTAACCAGATAATGGAATCGCGGCGACTGAAGCGGCACTCGCCTTTAAAACTGACGTCTATCTAATTGCATTATTTTTCTCCGTGGCTAATGTGGTTTTGCTACATCAGGCTGATTCTTCAATATATTCGTGGTGGATAGGGGAGACACTTAACATATGGGGAATGCTTTCTAGTGCTCTAAATCCATCGACTAAATCTTGTGTGCTGCTTCCTTCTACGGTCACTATGATGCGGCCATTGTCATCGTCGCCATGTACCTCGGCAAACTCAAAAGCATCAATGGTGCTCTTTACTTGCGTCAAATGCTTAGGAAAGGCATACGCAATGTAACTCGCAACATGGTATTCAGACATGCTCCAACTCCGATTCTTTCTTGGTTGTTATTATTGACTGGCTCGGACAAACCGAGATACAAGCTCCACAGTCAGTGCATTGAGTGTTGTTTAAGGACGGTACAGGTATTGCCCCTCGACTAAATGAAAACTGGATTGCTCCCGCTTCACACTCATCTTTACATGACTGACAGTAGATTGCGTTATGTGCTAAACAGTCTTGTTTTATCGTAAAAATATGTTGGGATTTTGGGTTGTTAATATCTAACGCTCTCGGTTCACAAGCGTCTAGACACTCTTTACATTCGGTACATTCACCTAGATTGAAATCAATTTCAGGAGAACCACCTTCGCCGATTACAATAATTTGTGTTTCACATTGTTCAATGCAGGCATTACAGTGTTGGCATTTATCAAGGAATTTTTCTTCGAGATCACTCCAAGGGGGACGAACTACGACATCTTCCCTTCTATGTCTATTTAGTAAGTTTCGCTTGGTCCGATCTAGCATCCACTATGCACCTGGCGGCCTAAGAATGATTTGACTCATCCATATGACAAAACCATAGCTACCCATTAACGCTAGGCTAATGGCAGGGAATAGAACGACAGTGATAAATAAAAAAGCATTGCGTTCGTATTTTTTAGTATCTTCAACGTCTGACATTTCTAATCAACTTCAATCGATTTTGATGTATTTCAGCCTAGTGAAGCTTTTAAAATGTTACCAATTAAGAAATGATGAATTTTGATAATTTATTTAGGAAATTGAGCTAAATCAATTTGTTGAAAAAATAAAGCTCCATTTGGAGCTTTATTTTTTAGGATTGGAACTGATTAACGTTCGATTTGGATTTCTCTGTATTTGGTATAGAGTAATTTGATTGTGTCATACTCAAATGCAGAGCCTGAAGCGTAATATCTAAAGTTGATATTTTTGCGAGTATCTAAGGCTTTAACAAAATTCATGAATAATTCTTCACTGTCTTTTAAGCCTAGCTCATTCACCGCTGCATTGTATGCCGCCATATCTACAATACCGCCAAACGCATCACGTAAGTTTGATGGACCTAAAAATGGTAGAACTAAGTAGGGGCCAGGCGATACACCATAATGGCCTAAGGTTTGACCAAAGTCTTCATTTTGCTTATCTAGCCCCATATGGGTAGCTGGGTCAAATAAACCCGCTAAACCTATGGTTGTATTGACAGCAAAGCGGCCTAAGGTTTCAAAAGCTGGTTTAGGTTTAAGCTGTAATGCAGCATTTAAGAAAATAGGAATCTCGCCTAAGTTTGAGAAGAAATTACTGACACCTTGTTCAACCGGATCAGGAGTAATTGCTTTATAACCAGAAACTAACGGCAGGAGTATGTTTTCATCTACTGTGTGGTTGAAATAGTACATTCGGCGGTTGAAGCCTTGCCACGGATCAGATATCTGATTGGTCATCGTATGCGCCATTTCTTCTTCAGACGTTGGCCAAGAGGGCTCTTGCGCATGAGGCTCTATTTCTGGTGTTGCGCTACAAGCTGTTAAACCATAGGCTAAAACCAGCGCAGATAGTGCTTTGAGCAAACTTTTTGTTTTCATTTTCTTGCTCCTCTATTTAGCGAAATATTTATTGATGTAAGCGACGAAATCTTTTCGATCCATATTGCCGCAATGCCCACCTTGAGGGAATATTTTTGCTCTATCTTTAAATACAGATTGTAAATATTCAACTTCACCGTCGGCTAAAATAATATCGTCAGCATTTGTCACAACCGATACGTTATCTGCTTGTACAAGAAAGTCTTCAATCGCTTTTAAACTCAAACGCTCAATCAGTTCATCTCGTGTTAGGTTGGGATCTTCTTTGGTGTAATGGGCGACAATTGCACGGTCGAAATAGTTCAGGAAGCCTTTTCTCGAAGCGCGAACAAAAGAGTGGAAGTTATTTTCATATTTACTGATTTCGTGGTCTTTATAGATAACCGCACCGTAGTTGAATGTGGTATCAATGGCGTAAATCATTTCAGCTGACGACATCCTAAATGATGTACCAATAAGCAGTTTCAGCTCGTCTTCCGTTAAGTTCGATTGGCCAAATAATTGATAGATTGAATCTTGAGTAAAGCTAGCAGATTCCATCGATGCATAAGCATCCGAGAATCTATCAATGATATTTTCAAACGTTGCATTTAAACGATCGCGTTTAGCGACATCGCCATCATCAATATCTAGGTAACCATCTAACACAGATACTGAGTTGTATAGACTAACAGGCGGATTAACTAAGAGTACCTTCTTGAAGTTAAACTGTTTTCGCTCTTGGTCTAATTTAGCAAGATATGCTGAATGTGCTCCACCTAGGGAATAACCGGTTAAGTAAAACTCCGTGACTTCAATTTCTTTTTCCGCTTTGACTTGAGCTAAGGTTTTTTCTAGAACTTCATACAGAATCTCAGCATCTTTTTCTAAAAAGCCCGGGAAGTGGTCTTCACCTGTTGATGCATTAACAATGAAGTTTGAAAAGGTCGGCGATGATAATGAAATAACATGGTAGCCTTGTTGATAAAAGCCTTTTTCCAAGTTTCGCATTTTACTGCCATCGTAGGATCCCCCCGTTCCTGCAATTGAGAAAACTAATGGGGCAGGCTGCTCTTGTGTCACCGCAGCGTACTTTAAGCCTTTATTATAGAAAAATACTTCAGGTATTTGTTCGTACGGACGCATTTCTAAAACCATTTCGTCTCGCTCTATATCCTGCGGTAAGACGGCTTTAGGTACTTGGCAGTGTCCTGTAACAGTAGCTTGGTAGGTAGTGTAAGGTAAATCGCAAACTTGTTTATTCATTTGAGCAGCTTGCTGTTGCTCGGTTTGGCTAGCACAGGCAGCAAGCATGACTGCGCTCAATAAGCCTATCAATTGTGCTTTCATATCATTATTCTTTTTAGTTATTTTTTTGGTACAAAAAAGCCCAATTACAAGTAACTGGGCTTTTTTATAAAGGTCGTAATTAACTCGCCTTTAGAACTTGTAAGCTGCACCTAGAAGTGCAATTGATTGAGAATCATCAGCAACCAATGGGCTGTCTGCAATCTCATCACCTAAACTCGTGCCACCAGCTGCTGCCATGATGACCCAGCTTTTGTTTAAGTTATATGTACCAACTAATGCAATAGTTGCATTCGTTGTAGAGTCACCTTTATAAGTTGGTGTACCATATAAGTACTCAACCGTATCTTCGCTTAATGACTCAACTTTAGCGGCTGCTGAAAGTGTGAATTTTTCATTGGCGATAAAAGTGTAAGATGCACGTACAACTACTTCGCCACCTGGCTCAACGTCGTTAACGTTTTCATCAGCTGAACCGCCTAAAATAGAGATTTCTGCATTAAAACGACCTGATTTGTAACCTGCGTTGATACCGGCTAACACAATAGCGTCACGCTCTTCTAACTGAGGTGAGCTGATGTTTTCAATGTTGTCAAAACTTGATTCTAAGTCTTCTTTTTCCCAGCCAGCACGACGGCCAAGCTCTAGACCAAGGAAGAATTTTTCACTCGGCTTCCAAAACTTCCAACCTGCACGGTTGAATTTAAAGTAAAAAGTATCGTTATAGTTCACGTTGATTAAAGGAACCGCGATAGTTTCATTTTCGCTACCACCAACGTATTCAGGCGCATTCATTGCACCTAAACCAACGATACCGTGGAAACCAGAGCCTTTGTCTGTTTCTACGTCAGGGATCTCATCGACATTTGCATAAGAAGCGCCAGAGAAAGCTAGGAGTGAAGCAGCTGTGATTGCAGAAAATCTTTTCATTTTTAACCCCATTTAATTATAGGTAAGTCCATTCATTAGATTCAGTCTATGCCAAAGCAAATAAAGACGATAGACCTTTATTGTTAAAGTTTAGCTAAAACTGGTATAGCAAAATCTATTTGTTTTTTTTAATTGTGCTGTTATTAAAAAAAGGACAAAAACCTATAAAAATCAAGTGCAGAGCGATTAATCTACATAAAATTTATTTTTGAATTCGACCTGTGCTTGGCGATTATCCGAATTGCGAACCGTGACAGTAAAAGTCAGTGTTTCTTCGTTGCGATAATGAGCTTGACCTAAGTAGTAAATTGCATCGCCTTCATCGACTTCAATAAATTCCATTTCTTTCTTTTGCCCAAGCAGGTTTCTAGCATAACCGGTAACCAGCATTTTTTGTGGTGTTTTGCTTTTAGCGTCTAACACACTGATATTAACTAGCGCTAAATTAGCCGAGCGTGAAATGCCAGCCGCTTGGGCTATATCCGGTTTGATAAAAGTGGATGGAAAAGAGATGTGATGAATTTCCCAATCGCCCGATAAGGTTACATGAGGGTTATCGGCCGCGATGGTTTTAAAGCTGGTAAAGCTAATTACGCACAAAAAAGTAAAAAAAAGTCGTTTCATCTTGATGCCTTTTTAGAAAGATATACGTCTTGAAAATAGAGATTAGGAAATAGTCGTTAAACGTTTTTAGAGTGTATATGGATTAGCCCTCTTAACTGGAATTTAGCACCAGTTAAGAGGTCGTCTCGCTTTTAGAAGCGACCAAACATATCGATAATTAAGTAATTAACGAACTGTAGGCCAATGAGCAAAATCAAAATAGACGAGTCTAAACCGCCCATCTGAGGCAGGATTTTTCTGATTGGTTTTAACAAAGGTTCAGTTAATTGCATTAAAACGTATTCCATCGGGTTTTGACCTTGGCTAAACCAGCTTAAAATTGCTCGGATAACTAAAATCCAAAAGACCAATTGGAAGGCTTCTTTTAGTACACTGACTGCACCAAATATCACCATCGCGAGAGCGGGAATGTTTTGTGAAAGCACAATGCTTAATACAAAGTACTTAAGAATGCCGATTACCAACGCAAGGATTACACTCGCTAAATCCAAGCCGCCAAAGCCAGGGATTATCCTTCTCAAAGGAACAACTAATGGGTTAGTGGCTTTGACCACAAATTGTGAGAATGGGTTGTAAAAGTCGGCTCTTACCAGTTGAAGCCAAACTCTCAATAGCACGACCATGAGGTAGAGGCCGAAAAGCGTCTCAATTAAAAAGTGTAGCGCGTTCATGGCTTTTCCTTGTTTTAGTAGCCTTGTAGAAATACAAAATATTAATGTTTATATGTTTGGGTTATATTAGCTTAGCCATTTCTTCTGCTCTGGCAATGGCTGCTTGCATCGCTTTTTGGCTAATTTGTCTCAATTCACTTTCTTCATAGGTTCGAATAGCTTCAGCTGTTGTACCACCTTTAGATGTGACATTCTCTCGCAGTTGGCTGATCGCTAGCTCAGGGTTTTGACAAACCATTTGAGCTGAACCTAAAGCAACCTGCTGGACAATTGCTCTTGCATCTTCTTGGCTAAAACCTAAGTTGATAGCTTCTTGCTCAATTGACTCCATAAATAGGAAAAAATAAGCCGGCGCACTACCTGCAACGGCAATAATTTTATCTATGCCCGCTTCATCTTGAACCCAAATACTTTTACCTACGGCATTCATCATGTCGTTAGCAAAGTCTTTATCTTGTTGAGCAATATTGCTTGGCGCATATAAGCCTGTTAACCCTAAACCCAGTAATGAAGGCGTATTTGGCATCGTTCTGATGATTTTAAACGTGTTATTTTCCCCACCTAGCATGTTTTGTAATCGGTCAACCAAAATGCCCGCGGCAATTGAAATAAACAGTTTGCTTGATAAGTCGATACCGCTTTCAATTAGTTTGGCTAACATATCTGCCATCATTTGCGGTTTAACGGCTAATACAATCACATCAGCTTGTTTTGCTACTTCTTGGTTACTTTGGCTTGTTTCGATACCAAAATCGGACTTGAGCGCATCGAGTTTTGGTAGAGAGGGGTTGGCAGCAAAAATAGCTTTGGCATCATAACCATTTTTAATAAGGCCACCTATGATGCTTCGAGTCATGTTACCTGCGCCGATAAAAGCAATTTTTCTATTATTCATTCGTTCTACTTATTGTTGTTTAATTTCTTGCACCAAAAATAGCTGTGCCTATTCTGACCATCGTTGAACCATTTGCAATGGCCTGTTCTAAATCTTGACTCATTCCCATAGATAGGGTGTCTACTTGGGGATATTTGTCTTTTAACTGACAAAAACAAGTATTAAGGGCTGCAAAGCTGGCCGCTTGTTTTGCGGGCTCATCGGTTTTTTCAGGAATGGCCATCAGTCCTCTTAGATTTAACCGAGGTAATTGAGCAATAATACTGGCAAGGGGTAATACTTCTTCAATGCTGATCCCTGATTTAGAATCTTCTTGTGAAACATTGACCTGAATACAAACATTTAAAGGTGCTAACTCTGGGCTTCTTTGCTCGTTCAATCTTTTTGCTATTTTCTCTCTGGACAAGGTTTGCATCCAATCGAAATGTTCTGCAACTAATTTCGTTTTGTTTGACTGTAATGGACCAATAAAGTGCCATTCAATATCTGGGTACTTTGAAAAAAAATTAACCTTATCAACACCTTCTTGCACATAGTTTTCACCAAATTGCCTTTGACCTGCTTGATAAGCTTGTTCAATGTCTTCAAATGGTTTGGTTTTACTTACAGCAAGTAACTGAATTTCATTAGTTTTTCTTTGTGACTTTGTTGCTGCATTCGTGATATGTTGCTGTGCGATCTCGAGTCTTTCTGCTATTTTATTCATATTTACAATGGTTCGGAGTATATAAACCTATGGATATTACCGAGTTACTAGCCTTCAGCGTTGACCACAACGCATCTGACCTGCATTTATCTTCTGGTGTTTCACCTATGATTCGCGTTGACGGTGAAGTTCGTAAAATTAACATACCGCCTTTAGACCACAAGCAAGTTCACCAGCTTATCTACGATATTATGAATGATAAGCAACGAAAAGAATACGAAGAAACTTTAGAATCTGACTTTTCTTTCGAAGTCCCTAATTTAGCCCGTTTCAGGGTTAATGCGTTTGTTCAAAATCGTGGCCCAAGTGCGGTATTTCGTACAATCCCTACCGATGTTCTGAGTTTAGAGCAATTAAACACACCTGATATTTTCAGAGATTTGGCCGATAAGCCTCGTGGTTTGGTGTTGGTAACGGGTCCCACGGGGTCGGGTAAATCGACAACATTAGCGGCGATGATCAACTACATCAACGAAACCAAACACCACCACATTTTGACGATTGAAGACCCAATTGAATTTGTTCATCAAAACCAACTCAGTTTGATTAACCAAAGGGAAGTTCACAGGGATACCAAGTCGTTCAACAACGCACTTAGATCAGCGCTTCGTGAAGACCCTGATGTTATCTTAGTTGGTGAGATGCGTGACCTTGAAACGATTCGCCTAGCAATGACAGCTGCTGAAACGGGTCACTTGGTATTCGGTACCCTGCATACCACTTCTGCACCTAAGACCATTGACCGTATTATTGATGTGTTCCCTGCAGCAGAAAAACCAATGGTTCGCTCTATGTTATCTGAATCATTACAGGCTGTAATATCACAAACCTTACTGAAAAAATCAGGTGGTGGACGAGTTGCAGCACATGAGATTATGGTAGGGACACCTGCTATTCGTAACTTGATTCGCGAAGATAAAGTTGCACAAATGTACTCTGCTATTCAAACCGGTATGGCACATGGTATGCAGACAATGGATCAATGTTTAATGAATTTGGTAAACCAAGGGGTCGTGAGTCGTCAAGCCGCTATGGCTAAAGCAGCGAATAAACAAACCTTTGGCGGGGGCATGTAATCATGTTGCTCGAACCCTACTTACAAGACATGTGTAACAAAAACGGTTCTGACCTTTTTGTTACCGCAGGTCGTCCGATTAGCGCCAAAATTAACGGTGAGTTGGTACCGCTTGATCACGATAATTTAACAGCCGATCGCTGCCGTGAATTAGCCATTGATTCAATGACTGATCGTTTAGAGCACGAATTTTTGGCAACTAACGAATGTAACTACGCAGTGGCCATACCAAAAGTTGGCCGTTTCCGTTGCAGTGCTTTTATTCAGCGTGAATCAGTTGGTATGGTTATTCGCCGTATCAACACAGAAATTCCAGATGTAGATGATTTAGGTTTACCGAACGTACTCAAAGAAGTGATCATGGCAAAACGTGGTTTATTTCTTTATGTTGGTGCAACCGGTACTGGTAAATCGACTGCATTAGCGGCGTTATTGGGTTATCGCAACCGCAACTCACGTGGTCATATTTTGACAATTGAAGATCCTATTGAATTTGTCCATGATCATGAAAAGTCGATTGTTAATCAGCGTGAAGTTGGTACCGATACAGAGTCGTTTGAAGCGGCGCTTAAAAGCTCTTTACGACAAGCACCAGATGTCATTATGATTGGTGAAATTCGTTCACGTGAAATCATGGAATACGCGTTGTCATTTGCTGAAACAGGTCATTTATGTGTTGCTACGTTGCACGCAAATAATGCCAATCAAGCAATTGACCGTATTATGCACCTTGTTCCTAAGGACATGAAAGAGAAGTTATTATTCGACCTTTCGTTGAATTTACGTGCCATTGTTGCTCAGCAACTTGTTCCGACTAAAGACGGGGAAGGCCGGGTGGCAGCGATTGAGGTTATGCTCAATTCACCACTGATTGCCGATATGATTGCCCGTGGAGACATTGGCGGTATTAAAGAGGTGATGGATAAGTCAAAAGAGCAGGGGATGATCACCTTCGATGGTGCCTTGTTCGAGTTGTATCAGCAAGGACGTATTAACTTCTCAGATGCACTGCATCATGCCGATTCACCTAATGACCTTAGACTTAAAATTAAACTCAAGAGTAATGAAACCAGAAGTACAGGCTTTTTGGATGGCGTTACCGTTGATTTGGGTGATGATGTTTAATTCGACTAAACATCATGATTTTTTTAAAAGCGCACATTTAGGTGCGCTTTTTTATTTGAAGGTTTGTTTATAAATGAAAATAGCCCAAGTAGGCGAGCAAGTTTTAAAAACGCCTGCTCAAGAAGTGACTGATTTTACGGATAAGTCACTAATCTCTTTTAGTGAAAGTTTACTGCAGACAATGCTTGAAGCGAATGGTATTGGGATAGCCGCTCCTCAAGTTTTTGATCACAGAGCTATTATGTACATAGCTTCAAAGTCTAACCCTAGATATCCAGATGCACCAAATATGGAGCCACTGTTGATGATTAACCCAAAGATTCTTGAGCTTTCTGGGGCAACAGAAAAAGCTTGGGAAGGGTGTTTAAGTGTACCAGGCATTCGAGGTTTGGTATCTCGTCAAACTCAGGTGAAAATCAGCTATCAAGACATTAAAGGCCATGTACATCTAGCTGAATGGTTTGGCTTCCTTGCACGTATCTTCTTGCATGAATTTGATCACTTGATTGGCAAAACTTGGTTAGATCGAATTGAATCAAACGCCGATATCATGGCCGAATCGGTTTGGTTAGAAAAAATGCAAAACGGCCAGTTATAAGTACTAGCAAACAGGCATAGCACAGACTTGTTAATTCCCCTATAATCCTTGGCTATTAAACGAATACCACTAGTTTGAGTAGAGTTTATTTGCTCAACTAGCTAAGAATAATAATCGCTATAAAGCTTGAGGAAGAGAAATGAAAAAGGTTGGTTTAGTTGGCTGGCGTGGCATGGTTGGTTCTGTGCTAATGGATCGTATGGTTGAAGAAAAAGACTTCGACTTAATCGAGCCAGTATTCTTCACTACATCACAAGCAGGTCAAGCTGCTCCTAACTTCGGTAAAGACGCAGGTGTCTTACTTGATGCTAAAGACATCAATGAACTGAAGAAAATGGATGTCATTATCTCTTGTCAAGGCGGCGACTATACTAAGGCTGTTTTCCCTGAATTACGTGCTTCAGGCTGGGATGGTTACTGGATTGATGCTGCAAGTTCACTTCGTATGGACGATGACGCGTTAATTATTTTAGACCCAGTTAATAGCAATGTTATCAAAGACGGTTTAGCTAAAGGTGTTAAGAACTTTGTCGGTGGTAACTGTACTGTTAGTTTGATGATGATGGGTTTAGGTGGCTTATTCGAAAATAATGCTATCGATTGGATTTCATCTATGACTTACCAAGCTGCCTCTGGTGGCGGTGCTAAGCATATGCGTGAGCTTATCTCTGGCATGGGTTACTTACGTGACTCTGTAGCAGATGAGTTAGCTAACCCTGCTAGCGCTATCTTAGATATCGACCGTAAGATCACAACAACACTTAACAGCGATGGTATGCCAAAAGACAACTTTGTTGTGCCATTAGCTGGTAGCTTAATCCCTTGGATTGATTCTGATTTAGGTAATGGTCAATCGCGTGAAGAGTGGAAAGCTGGCGCAGAAACAAACAAAATTTTAGGTCACGATGGTATTGTGATCCCGGTTGAAGGTTTATGTGTACGTATTGGTACAATGCGTTGTCACTCACAAGCTTTCACGATTAAATTAAAGCAAGACATCCCAATGGATGAGATCACTGATATGTTAGCTAAGCATAATCAGTGGGCTAAAGTGGTGCCTAACGAAAAAGAAGCAACGATTAACCAGTTATCACCAGCTGCTGTTACAGGAACTTTAGATGTGCCTGTAGGTCGTTTACGTAAAATGGGAATGGGTCCTGAGTACTTATCAGCTTTCTCTGTTGGTGACCAATTATTATGGGGTGCAGCAGAGCCATTACGTCGCATGTTACGCATCTTATTAGAAGACTAATACGAACTGTCTTTGACAATAAAAAAAGCCAATCTTCGGATTGGCTTTTTTGTGTCTGAAAGGAAGTAACTAGGTTAACTAGCGTTTTTCTTAATACCCAATAATTCAAGAAGTACCTCACTAAGCTTATCTGCTATTTCAGGTTGAGCCTTTTCATTAGGGTGTATACCATCTTTTTGCATCAATTCAGGTTTAATCGCGATATCTGAAAGGAAAAAAGGTACTAATGGTATCGCTTTTTCATTCGCTACTTGGCTGAAGCTGGCGGTAAAAGCTTGGGTATAACGCTTGCCGTAGTTGGGAGGGATCTGAATTTCAAATAAAATAGGACTCGCCCCCATTTTTTGGCTAACCTCAACGAGCTGCGTTAAGTTTTGTTTCAGTTGTTTAATTGATTTACCTTGTAAGCCATCATTACCTCCTAGCTCAATGATGATCCAGTCAGGTTGGTGCTGACGTAAAATATCGGGTAAACGAGCGAGTGCGCCTGTTGTTGTTTCACCACTCACACTGGCGTTGACAACTTCAATTGCATGACTTGCAGTTTGCCATTTTTTAGATAGCAAACTTACCCAGCCCTGGTCAGCTTGCATACCGTAGGCGGCACTTAAGCTGTCACCTAACACTAAAAGTTTTTCTTTAGTCGTTTCTGGCTGTACGCTATGAGTAGAAAAGGTTACTAACATAAAAAATGCAGTAATAAATCTTGAATAAAGGTGTTTCATGACATTTGTACCAGCTAATCTGCCCGTTATTGAAGTCAAACAAGTTGCTAAGACAGTAAAGCTAAATGATGAAGAACTCAACATCTTACGCCCTGCAAGCTTTGCTATTTATCCTAAAGAAACCTTAGCTATTTTGGGGGCTTCAGGCTCAGGTAAATCAACATTACTCAGTTTGCTTGCTGGGTTGGATTTACCAAGTGAAGGGGAGATATATCTCGCTTCAAATCCGATACACAAAATGTCGGAAGATCAGCGAGCACAAGTTAGGGCTCAGCACATTGGCTTTATTTTCCAATCTTTTATGCTAGTTCAGAGTTTAACGGCACTTGAGAATGTGACACTGCCTATGGAGTTAGCGGGAATCGATAATGCAACCGAGCAAGCTAAGGCGTTACTTGATTCAGTGGGGTTAAACAATCGACTGTCGCACTTTCCTAACCAACTATCTGGTGGTGAACAACAACGCGTGGCAATTGCCAGAGCATTTGCATGCAAACCAGACATTTTATTTGCTGATGAGCCGACAGGTAACCTAGACCTAGAAAATGGTAAAAAGGTACAAAACCTATTGTTTGATTTAAACAAAGAGTTTGGAACGACGCTCGTATTAGTAACACACGACCTCAAATTAGCTGATTTATGTGCCCGTAAATTACATATTCACGGCGGTGTGATAGCTGAAGCAATCAATGGTGACAAGCCTTCAAAATCGAACCGAGGGTAAGAGTAAAATGACTACAACCCCTTGGTTTAAAATGGCATTTAGGTTTTTGCTTCGCGAAGCAAAAAAAGGCGAGTTAAATTTAATATTAGCCTCTATTTTACTGGCGGTCGCATCGGTATTTTCTCTGACATTATTCAGTGAAAAAGTGCGTTTGGCGCTGGTTGAACAAAGCAGCCAGTTTTTAGCTGCCGATAGAGTACTCTCTTCATCAAGACCTATCCCTGATTCATTAAAAGCAGAGACGCAATTTAAGTTAACGCATTCTGAACAAATTCGGTTCAGCTCAATGATTTACTTCGATGGGGAATTAAAGCTTGCTTCAATTAAAGCCATTGATGATTTATATCCGTTAAAAGGTGACGTTTTACTCGCGGATACTGTTTTTTCTGAGCCTTTCTCAACCCGAGACAAACTTAAACCCGGAGAGGTTTGGCTAGAAGCTAAGCTTTTTCAACAGCTCAATTTATCACTCGGTGATATTGTTGAAATTGGTGACAGTGAGTTTATCGCGAGTCGTATTCTGGCGGCATCGCCTGATAAAACCTTAAGTGTGTTTGGCCAATCTCCCGAAGTATTGATGCACGTTACAGACGTACCAAGCACAAATATTATTCAGCCTGGTTCTCGAGTTAACTATCGAGACTACATTGCCGGTACATCGGATGAGCTCAATCGCTATTACGACTGGCTTAAGCCTCAGCTCAATGTTGATCAATTCAGTTGGTATACTGTCGAAGAAGATAATAGCCCTGTTGGTGCCTCATTGGCACGCGCTCAGCGTTACTTCTTATTGGCCAGTTTGCTTAGTGTTGTGTTAGCTGCAACCGCTATTGGAGTTGCAGCAAAAAGATATGCCCAAAGACATTATGACCTTGTTGCTATTTTGAAAACCTTTGGCGCGCAAAGCCAACAAATTAAAAAGATATTTATCACACAAGCGAGTTTGATTTTAGTGGTGGGTATTTTGGCCGGTTTGCTAGTTGGCTTAATTGCTCAGGCAGGGGTATTTTATTTTCTTGCTGATGTACTGCCCAATAATCTGCCTGAAACGAGTGCTAAACCTTGGATCTTGGCCATAGCTACTGGCTTGTTATGTGGTGGCTTTTTCTTGATGCTACCTTTGTTCCGATTATTTACTATCCCGCCCCTTCGGATACTGCGTCAGCAATTATCGGGTCAAAAATTAAAAATGTTTGTACAAGTAAGCTCCACTGCATTGGTGATATGGGGGTTGATGTGGTTGTACAGCCAAGATTTTAAGCTCGCTTGTATTTTATTTGTTTCATCAGCGGGTACTGCCGCTGTTTTATACGTGATTGCACTTGCTGGGTTAAAGTTATTAAGGCGATTGAGCTTTGTCAAAGGTGGTGCTTTAAAACTAGCTATCGCTCGATTGCATCAACGATCGCAAGCTAATAGCTTTGCGTTAGTCGCTTTTACTTTAGCCATACAATTAATGTTGATTGCATTGTTACTGAAAGGTGATTTGTTTGAACAATGGCTAGCTCAGCTAAAACCAGGTACACCGAACTATTTTGTCGCTAATTTAGCGCATCATCAAAAAGATGACTTCGCCGAACAGTTCAAAACTAAAGGCGTTGAATTGGGTGATTTATACCCAATTTATCGCAGTCGTCTAGTTTCGGTTAACAATGAAACGTTACAAGACAAGTTACTTGATGATTCGCAGCAAACTAAGGAAGAAGAAGAGCAACGCTCGGCCATTGGTAGAGAATTAAACTTAACCTCAACACTGATACTGCCAAAAGAAAATACGATTGTAGAGGGGCAGTGGTTTAGTGAAGATAACGATTTGCCATTGGCTTCAATCGAAGAAAAGTTAGCTAAGCGTATGAATATCAAATTAGGCGATACATTAGCCTTTGATTTTTCAGGGCAGGTTTATTTAGCTAGGGTAAGCAGTATTCGAAAAGTAAACTGGCAAACATTCAATGCTAACTTTTTCATTATTGTATCTCCTCAGGTATTTTCCAATATACCGACAAGCTATATCGCAAGCTTCCACTTGCCGATAGATAAACAGGCAGAGTTAAACCAAGTCATGCAGCAATACCCAAGTGCGCGAATTATCGATGTTAGAGCGATGTTGGAGCAGGTCAGAACGATTTCTCAGCAAGCTGCACTTGCTGTGGAATTTATCTTTTACCTCGTTATCTTGGCGGCTAGTTTAGTACTCGCTACTCAGATTCAAGCAAGCTTGGCAGAACGAGCTAAAGAGTTCCATGTTCTGACATGTTTGGGGGCTAAATCAAAAGTGATTAAACGCAGTACTATTTTTGAATTTGCACTACTAGGAGCATTAGCGGGACTATTTGCAACAGCCAGCAGTGAACTTGCACTATGGGCATTACAAACACATGTATTGCAAATGACTTGGAGTTGGCATTTAGCTTATTGGTTGTATACACCAATTATTAGTGCGGTGTTATTGGCAATTCTTGGTTATTTAAGTTGTCGAGGTTTAGTCAATCAAAACTATCATCAAAGGGTAGCAACGGCGTCTTAAAGAAAAAATCCAGCGTAATGCTGGATTTTTTTATTACAGAGAATTTGAACTTACTTTACCTGGTGATACACCAAAATAATTTTTATAGGCGCGCTCAAAAGCACTGCGATAGCTGTAACCTAGTAACTGGCTGACTTCATCGATACTCATATCTTGCTTTAACAAATCACTGGCCGTTTCTAATCTCGCTTCTTTGATATATTGGCCAATTGATGTGTTATAGGCCGCCTTAAATTGGCGCTGTAAAGTTGATACACTCGTATTGAGCATTTCAGCAAGCTGTTGCGCGTTTTTCACCATATTAGCGTAATCATCAATGAAGGTTTTTGCACTCATCGCTAAGTTCGCACTTCTTATTGCACTGGCTTGCTCTTTATCGATATCGCTATTACTGAGTAAATCAAATGCTTCAGAAATTAAACTGAAGAAGTTGGCACTTAACACCAACAAGTTGGGTGTTGTATTGGGTTTGATCAATTTGATCAGCTCATCGAATCGAGTCTTAAATGTCAGTGGGATCGAGTATTGGTGGAAAAAATATTTATGCCTATCTAGCATTTTTAGCAGGTGTTGGACTTTTTGCTCAGGAAAGTTAGTTAACTTAGCGAGGTTATTTAAGCCTTCTTCGTTCATTACTAACACTACATTTTTTTGAATTCCAGCTTCTGTGCTTAAAATTTCAGGTTGCTCTGAGCAGATGCCCGAAAAGCTAAGTTTATTTCTCAAGTTTTGATTTTTATGGCTGAGGTTGTAGCTGTTTAAGTTAGTGTGATAGGTCAAAACAAACACTTTTGACTTAGTTTTCTTTTCGGTAACCATATTGGGCAGCTCTTCGTGGCAAGCAAATATCGCGGCTCCGGGTACCAATTTTAATGAGCGATCGAAAACGTGTTCGTATTTCTGCTCTGGGCTACCTGCATATGGCTGGTCAAATTTTGGTAGAAAGTCCACGCAGTCTTCGAGGTTGTAGGCAGAATCGATAAAATAATCCAAATCATAGCTAATTATTTGCTTCCCTTTAATTTTCTTAGCAATTTGTTCAAGCTGATTCATGGTTTTCAGGTCACATCTTTCATAAATTTTAAATGAGTTACTTTTCACAAGTTAAGGTTTCTTAACAATTGGAAAGTGTATTTGGTCGTTTGCTTTTAATTGTTATACATGTTTAGGGAAAAATATAGACGAAAAAGGGTATATTTGTATTCAAAATGTTACTGCTCTATTGAACGGTTAAAGAATTGTTGTTTTTATAAAAGTGTTCGAGCTTCTTGTTTTAGTTGTGGAAGTAAATCCAATAATTCGAAACACTCGGGTTCTATATCGGCAATTTGACCGTTTTGCTTGAGGCTTGCTTCGATCTCATGGCAACACTTTTGTATTTTGGGTATGCCTGAATAGCAGCTCGCTCCGTGAAGTTTGTGTACGGCTTGAATTAAATCATCTACGTTTTGTTCTTTTAGCGCCAGTTCGATGGCCTGTTCTGAGTGATCTAATGAATCGAGCAGCATAGTGATCATTTCTAAAGCTAGCTCTGGTTTGTTATTTGCTCTTTTTAACGCCAAATCCCAGTCAATAATACTAAGCGTTGATTCCGTTTTAGGCTCCGCCTGCTTAGTCTCTATTTGAGACTCTACCACGGCTTCATTTTTTGTGTAGCCGCTTAAGTGATTAGCTAGCATTTGATGCAGCTTTTCTTCATCAATGGGCTTGGTTAGGTATGCGTTAAAGCCTAATTGCATAATCCGCTCCTTTTCACTTTTTGAAGCATGGGCGGTGACTGCAAAAATGGGCGTGTCCGTATTTTTCCCCATTTGTTTTATTTTTTGACAAGCCGTTAAACCATCCATTATTGGCATTTGGATATCCATTAAAATGGCGTCAAAATCTTGGTATTGCGCCATTTCATAGGCTTGTAAGCCATCTTCAGCTAGGCTAATTTGGGTTGATTCATTTTCAACTAAAGCTTTTAGTAATTTCAGGTTAGCGCTGTTGTCATCTACTAATAAGAAGCGATTATGTTTGTTTGATTTAACCTGTTTTGCGTTCTCTTGTAGTTGCTCGTTATTGGCGTTGAGCACTGACGCTTGCGTGTTTTGTGGAACAACTGGGTTGTTCGATGATAGTAATTGGGCGAGTTTCGATCGCGTCACAGGTTGTGAAATCTGAATGACTTGCGGGTAATGGTTAAAAACAGGGTGGTTTTTATCATTACAAATAAAACGAATTTGATGAGTGATTTTCTCAATTTTTTCAATAACCTGGATTAACTCAGGCGATGCATCAGCGCTTTTATTGCTGTTCAAGTTAATGATGGCAAAGTCATAAGTTGATAACGCTAGTGGAGTATCGTGATGGCTTATTGGGTAGTAACAAACATTCAAGTTCCAATCAGATAGCATTTCGGCTATGGCAATTCGAGAGTGGATGAAGCTATCAAAAATCACCACATTCTTATTTTGCAATTGGTTTGGTAATGACAAGCCTGTTATCGAGCTAGCTATAGGAACGGGGTTAATTTCATTTTTAAAGCTGAAACTGAATATCGAACCTTGGGCTTTCTCACTATTGACCTTGATGTCACCGTCCATTTCTTTAGCTAGGCGTTTAGAGATAACTAAACCTAAACCTGTACCACCATAACGTCGAGTGATACTGGAATCCCCTTGGCCGAAGGCTTGGAATAGTGAGTTTTGCTGATCAGCTGAAATGCCAATACCAGTATCTTTGACATCAATTTTAATCCCCGCTTGTTGATAAGCCGAGTCGATAGGGCTGACATCGATACAGATTGAGCCTCGCTCAGTAAACTTGATTGCATTACCGATTAAATTGGTGAGTACTTGTTGGATGCGCATTGCATCGCCAACTAGGTTGTCAGGCGTCGTTTTTTCGATTTTAAGCGAAATGGTCAGGCCTTTTTCGTGTGCCCCCGGCGCCAATAAGCAGTAGGTTTCCTCAATACAATCACGAAGTGAATAAGGGATCTTCTCTATGGTCATACGGCCAGCTTCAAGCTTAGAGAAGTCTAAAATATCATTGATAATCAATAGTAAGTTATTAGCTGAGCTTTCAATGGTTTGTAGGTAATCGGTTTGATTGGCATTTAACGGTGTCTTAAGGAGCTGGCGAGTAAAACCAATTACACCATTTAATGGCGTTCTTAGTTCATGACTCATGTTAGCCAAAAACTCCGATTTGATTCGGTTGGCTTCCATTGCACGTCGCTTTGCAATATCGAGTTCAACGTTTTGAATTTCGATTTGCTCAAGTGTCTGCCTCAAATCCGCTGTTGCTTGATCAATACTAAGCTGAAGATCATCCTGACTTTGTGAAAGTACACTGGCCAAATCGCCAATGCCTTGCCTTAATGCATCTAACTCACCTAAATATTGTTTTCGAATGAGTGGATTTCCTCGACCTTTTTCAATGGTCTTTACCGCCATGATCATCTCGTTAACAGGAGTGGTTACTTTTTTGATCACCACTACGCAAAAGCCCAAGCAGGCTAGGCCTGAAAGCATCAAGATAAAAAACGCGGTTATGAATAGGTATTTTTGTTGGTCTTGAATCGCTGCATTTTGATATTGCAGTGCAATGTAGTTGAGTTTTTTATTCGCTCCAACAGGGCCATCAATTAGTTCATTCCAAAGCGGGGTACGTAAAATACTGAATTCTTCAAAGTGTTGGATTGTGGTTGAATGCAACAAACCATCTGCGCTACTTGCTCTTAGTAAGCTAACCGAATTTTGATAATGGCTGGTAGCAATGAGCCGGTGATCGGCAGAATAAATAGCGATGCTTTTTATATGTGGGTTAAATTTAACTTGAGTTTGGTTTAGCAGGTTGAGTAACTCTGCTTCTTGGCCTTGTTTTAAATACACTTGTACAGCTAAAGCAAGTGGCTCGATAATTTGTTTTGCCTGTTGCTCAATACTCTTATCTAGCTCTAAATAGCGACTCGCGGTAAAATAACCGGCAATCAGGCTGGTGATCACTAAGGTCGGCACTAGAGTCAGTAATAAAACCCAATCTTTAAGCTGTCTGTTTTGCATTATGATATTTATTATTATTCTGCTCGCGCCCAGATTACCAAACTCGTAGTTTTATTCAATTAAGTTTGTCATGGTTAAAATATTCAAAGCGCAAGCCGCTAAAAAAGCACAGCAGAAAAAATTAGGTACAGTCAAACTTTCGATAGAGGGCATCGACTACCAAGGTCGTGGTGTCGCTAGAGAAAAAGGCAAAGTCTATTTTGTTCAGGGAGCGCTACCTGATGAAACGGTTGTTGCTAAAGTCGTCAATCAAAAATCCTCGCTCGCAGAAGCGAAAATGACAAAGTTAATTGAAGCTAGCCCTAATAGGGTTAAACCTCAGTGCCAGTACTTTGAACAGTGTGGTGGTTGTCAGTTACAACATTTAACCCATCTTTCACAGCTGACAGCAAAACAAGAAATGGTGACGGGGCTATTGCATAAAGCGGGTTGGCAAGGTTCACTTAATTGGCAAGACCCCATCCATGCAGAACCGTTTCACTACCGCCATCGAGCAAGACTTGCTGCTTTTTACGACAAGCAAAAAAATACATTATTAATTGGTTTTCGACAAAATAACTCTAAGCGTTTGGTGGATATTGATTCATGTTCGGTTATCGCAAAAAGTCTCTTTACAGGGCTTAGTGAGCTGACCTCAACGGTTAAACAATTAGAGGGTAAAGCGCATATCAGTCATATCGACTTGAACCAAATTAGCAAACAGCCTGTGGTGGCTATTCGCGCTATGGCTGATTTATCTAAACGTGATAAACAGGTCTTAACCGAGTTGGCAAAAGAAAATAGCTGGGCATTAGCCATAAATGATGGCAACAATTACTTGTGGTTAAGCGCAGAGCCAGAACTCAATTATCAAGTAGATGAAGTCACAATCGATTTCGCTTTAGATGATTTTACTCAGGTGAACCCAAGTATAAATGGCAAACTGGTTGCTAAATCTCTTGAATGGTTAGCAATAAGTAAAGACGATACGGTCGTTGATTTATTTTCCGGTTTGGGCAACTTCACTTTACCCATGGCCAAACGTGCAAAAAGTGTAACTGGGATTGAAGGTAGTCAAGCCATGGTCAGTAAAGCTAAGGCCAATGCAGAGTTAAATTTGTTATCAAACGCAGCGTTTTTGCATGCTGACTTATTTAACGAAATAGACCTATCTATCTTAAAGTCAGCTAATGTTATAGTGCTCGACCCAGCAAGAGCCGGTGCTGAAGCTGTTTGTCAAACTGCAAAACACTGGCAAGCGAGCAGAGTGCTTTACGTGTCTTGTAATCCAAACTCACTCGCTAGAGATGGTAAGTTATTGCTCGAGGCAGGCTATCAGGTCAAAAAGGTTTGTGTGCTCGATATGTTCCCACATACTTCGCACATTGAAACTTTAGCCCTGTTTGAACGCTCTAACTAAATCGGGTTAGAATTCTTTTTTCGTTTTTTACGTTTTAACAACCCACTAAAACGTTTTTAGGAATAGGCATGGTTACGGTTAGGCAGTCGCATAACAAGGAAATTCAATTATTTGATTATCAAACGTGGTTAAATCAACTGGCTTTGGTTGATGAAACTCGGCTCGATGCTGTCAAGAAGGTGACTGAGTATTGCAGTGGCGTTAGTGCGCACCCCAATATTCTCAAAGAAAGTCGAGAGATGATTGAAATCTTAGCAACCTTGAACATGGATGCTGAGACATTAACCGCAGCCAGTCTTTATCCGTTTTGGTTAGAAAAGCTCATTTCCCCAACTGCTGTTGAAAAAGATTTCGGTTTAGATGTTTTAAAGCTAATGCTCGGCGTTGATAAGATGGATGCGATTCGTATTCTTCAAAACCAAGCGGGTACCGGCATTGATGGTGATCAAGTTGATAATGTTCGCCGCATGTTATTGGCTATGGTTGAAGATGTCCGTGCGATTGTAATCAAGCTTGCCGTTTGTATTCTGGAATTGAGACGCGTTAAAGATGCTGATGAAGAGACCCGGGTTCTTACCGCAAAAGAAGCAGCGAGTATTTATGCGCCATTGGCTAATCGTTTGGGGATAGGTCAGCTCAAATGGGAAATAGAAGATTATGCGTTTCGCTTCTTGCATCCTCAAACCTACAAACAAATTGCAAAAATGTTGGATGAGAAGCGCGTTACCCGACAAGCTTACATCGAAGATGTGGTTGAGCAGCTACAACAGCAATTAGATGGAATGCAAGTGGTCGGTGAAGTCATTGGGCGACCGAAACACATTTACAGCATTTACAAAAAAATGCAGCAAAAGAAGCTGTCATTCGATAGTTTATTCGATATTCGTGCATTGCGTATTTTGGTTGATACCGTACCGGCTTGTTACGCGGCTTTAGGTGCGGTACATACAAAATGGAGTGCGATAAGCAAAGAGTTCTCTGACTACATTGCTACGCCAAAAGCGAACGGTTATCAATCTATTCACACAGTCGTTGTTGGACCTGAAGGGAAAACCATTGAAGTGCAAATTCGCACTCAGCAAATGCATCAAGATGCAGAGCTTGGCGTTGCTGCGCACTGGCGTTACAAAGAGGGGACAACCGGTGGAAAAGACAGTGGCCAAGAAAAAATTAACTGGCTGCGAAAGTTACTGCAATGGCAAGAAGATGTCTCAAATTCTGATGAACTCGTTGATGAGTTAAGAAGTCAGGTATTTGAAGAACGAGTTTATGTATTCACGCCGCGTGGCCAAGTAATTGACTTACCTCAAGGTGCAACGCCGTTAGATTTTGCTTATTACATTCACAGTAATGTCGGCCACTCTTGTATTGGTGCAAAAGTGTTCGACAAAATTGTGCCGTTTACTTACACCCTACAGAGTGGTGATCAGGTTGAAATTTTAACCAGTAAAGAACCTAACCCTTCACGAGATTGGTTAAATCCAAGTTTAGGTTACTTAAAAACCAGTCGTGCGAAAAGTAAGGTTCACCACTGGTTCAAATTACAAGATAGGGATAAAAACCTCGAAGCGGGAAGACAGATACTCGACCAAGAGCTGGATAAATTCGACTTGAAGTTTGAACAGGTTAAGCCTGCTATAAAACGCTTCAATATGAATCATTTGGATGACTTACTCGTTGCTATTGGCGGCGGGGATTTGCGTATTGGCCAAGTGATTAATTTTATTCAAAGTCTTGAACACAAACAGCAACAACAAGAAATTAATCCTAAAACCTTTAACCGTGCACCAAGAGGTTCAGACAATAAAGAATCGGCTGTAGTGGTACAAGGGGTAGGTAACTTACTCAGTTACATGGCAAAGTGTTGTCAGCCACTACCTGGTGATGCGATTCAGGGTTACATCACTCAAGGTAAAGGTATTGCAGTTCACAGAATCGATTGTGATCAATTATACAACCAGCTCAAACAAAACCCACAACGCGCTGTTGATGTGGAGTGGGGAGAAACACAACAAGGTGGCTATCGCATCGTAATTCGTGTAATGGCGCCAGATAGAAGTGGCTTGTTGAGAGATGTATCTACCGTATTGGTAAATGAAAAAATCTCGGTTCACGCCGTGAATACTCAAACTAATGATAAAACTCAGCAAGCTCATTTAGATTTAGATATTGAAGTTAATAACCTCGGCTCGCTTGATAGGGTATTGAACCGCCTGCAACAAGTACCGGGTGTATTTAGCGCTGAGCGTTTAAAGTAATCAAATTATAAATATGAAACCACCGTACAACATCGAATCATTAATTCAAATAATGCAGGCACTTAGAACGCCTGAAACTGGGTGCCCTTGGGATTTAAAACAAAATTATAAAACCATTGTTCCGTATACATTAGAAGAAGCATATGAAGTGGCTGATGCGATTGAACGAGAGGACTATGCTGAATTAAAAGGCGAGTTAGGTGATTTACTATTTCAGGTTATTTTTTATTGCCAGTTAGCCCAAGAAGAGGGCCGTTTTGAATTTGAACAAGTGGTTGAGAGTATTTGTGAAAAGCTGGTTCGCCGCCATCCACATGTCTTTGGCGATTTAGCTTTAGCAACAGATGAGGAAATTAAAGCGAATTGGGAAAAGGAAAAACAAAAAGAGCGAGAAGAGAAAACTGAACAAGTTAACTTAAGTGTGCTCGAGGATATCCCACGCGTTTTACCAGCACTTTCTAGGGCCAATAAAATTCAAAAGCGTTGTGCAAGTGTTGGTTTTGATTGGGCTGATGCTCATGGTGCATTTGTCAAAGTCAAAGAAGAAGTATTTGAAGTCGAAGACGAACTTACAGCTGTTGATGTAAATAAAGACAAATTAGCTGAAGAGCTGGGCGATTTAATGTTTGCCATGGTTAACTTAACTAGAAAGCTCAAATTAGATCCTGAAGCGGTTTTACGCAGTGCAAATAACAAATTTGAAAGACGGTTTCGCCAGGTTGAAATGATGGCGCATGAAGAAAATGACGGTCTAGAAAATATGAAGCTCGATGAAATGGAAGTGCTTTGGCAACGCGTTAAAAACGCAGAATAAACACTTGTGTCATCAATTGTGAGCAAATAGCGGCGTTTTGTACAAAATTAATCCTCGATAGAACGCCCAATTCGTCAGATAAAATTTGTTTGTAAATCGCATCTTTGCTACAATTTCCACCCGTCTGAAAAGTCAAAAATTCCCTTAAATCTTAAGTTCAGGTTTCTAAATGACGACTAGTTATATCTTCGTTACTGGCGGTGTTGTATCTTCGCTAGGTAAAGGCATTGCCGCAGCATCTCTTGCTGCAATTCTTGAAGCTCGTGGCCTCAATGTCACAATCATGAAGCTCGACCCTTACATCAATGTTGATCCGGGTACAATGAGTCCTATTCAGCATGGTGAGGTTTTCGTAACAGAAGACGGCGCTGAAACCGATTTAGATTTAGGTCACTATGAGCGTTTCATCAATACTAAAATGACCAAGGGTAACAACTTTACTCAAGGTCGTGTATTTGAAGACGTACTTCGTCGTGAGCGTCGTGGTGATTACCTAGGTGCCACCATTCAGGTTATTCCTCACATCACCAACGATATCAAACGTCGCGTACTAGAGTGTGGCGATGGCCATGATGTCGCTATTGTCGAAATCGGTGGTACGGTTGGTGATATTGAGTCACAACCTTTCCTTGAGTCTATTCGCCAACTAGCCGTTGAGTTAGGACGCGAGCGCGCTATGTACATGCACTTAACACTTGTGCCTTACTTAGCAGCAGCCGGTGAAGTGAAAACTAAACCTACTCAGCACTCAGTTAAAGATTTACGTTCAATCGGTATTCAGCCAGATATCTTGGTTTGTCGTTCAGATCGCGCAATTCCTGCGAATGAGCGTTCTAAGATTGCACTTTTCACTAACGTTGAAGAGAAAGCGGTTATCTCAATGCCAGATGTGAACAGCATCTATCGCATTCCAGCATTATTAAAATCTCAAGGTTTAGACGATTTAATCTGCCGTCGTTTCCATATTGAAGCGCCTGAAGCCGATTTATCTGATTGGGAACAAGTACTTTACGAAGAGTCAAACCCTGTTGGCGAAGTGACAATTGGTATGGTTGGTAAATATGTTGAATTACCAGATGCATACAAGTCAGTAAATGAAGCGTTAAAACATGCCGGCCTTAAAAACCGTGTAACGGTCAACATCAAATACGTTGATTCACAAGAAGTGGAAGCAAAAGGTGTTGAAAAATTTGAAGGCTTAGATGCGATTTTAGTCCCAGGCGGCTTTGGTGAGCGTGGTACGCAAGGTAAAATGATTGCAGCGCAATACGCACGTGAAAACAAAGTACCTTATTTAGGCATTTGTTTAGGTATGCAAATGGCATTAATCGAGTTCGCACGAAATGTTGCTAAGCTTGAAGATGCTAACTCGACTGAATTCAATCCTGACACACCGCACCCAGTCGTTGGCTTAATTACTGAGTGGCAAGACCAATCAGGCGAAGTTGAAGCGCGTGATGAGAACTCTGATTTAGGCGGTACAATGCGCTTAGGTTCTCAGCTTTGTCATCTTATCGAAGGAACAAAAGCGGCTGAGGCATACGGTTCTCTAGAAATCCATGAGCGCCATCGTCATCGTTATGAAGTAAATAATGCGTATCGTGATAAATTAGAACAAGCGGGTCTTGTATTCTCTGGTTTATCAACAGATAAAAAATTAGTGGAGATGATTGAAATCCCATCTCACCCTTGGTTTATTGCTGGTCAGTTCCACCCAGAATTTACTTCGACCCCTCGTGATGGTCACCCGTTATTCCAAGGCTTTGTAGCCGCGGCTAACGAGTTAAAAAACAAATAATTTATTTTTAGATGCACCTAGATAGGTGCATCTGTATTTATATTGGAAGGAAAAAACATGTCATCTATCGTTAAGATTATTGGTCGTGAAATTATCGATTCACGTGGTAACCCAACTGTTGAAGCAGATGTAGTATTAGAAAGTGGCGCGAAAGGCCGTGCAGCAGCACCTTCAGGTGCATCTACAGGTTCTCGTGAAGCGTTAGAATTACGTGACGGCGACAAAGGTCGTTACTTAGGTAAAGGCGTAGAAAAAGCGGTAGCTAACGTAAATGGTCCAATTGCTGAAGCATTAATCGGTAAAGAAGCACTAGAGCAACGTGCAATCGACCAAGTAATGATTGATTTAGACGGTACAGATTTTAAATCAAACTTAGGTGCAAACGCTGTATTAGCAGTATCTTTAGCGGTAGCTAAAGCAGCTGCAGCTGAAAAAGGCGTTGAATTATACGAGCACATTGCTGACATCAACGGTACTTCAGGTCAATACTCTTTACCATTACCTATGATGAACATCATCAACGGTGGTGAGCACGCTGATAACAACGTTGATATCCAAGAATTCATGATCCAACCAGTTGGCGCGAAAACATTCAAGCAAGCTATCCAAATGGGTGCTGAAGTTTTCCATAACTTAAAGAAAGTATTAAACGCACGTGGTTACAACACGGCTGTTGGTGATGAAGGTGGTTTTGCACCAGATCTTAAATCTAATGCAGAAGCATTAGAAGTAATTGCAGAAGCAATTAAAGCTGCTGGTTATGAAATCGATAAAGACATCACATTAGCATTAGACTGTGCTGCTTCTGAATTCTATGAAAAAGAAAACAACATCTATAACTTAAAAGGCGAAGGTAAGACGTTCACGTCTAACGAGTTCTCTGATTTCTTATCTACGTTATGTGACGAATACCCAATCGTTTCAATCGAAGATGGTTTAGACGAGTCTGATTGGGATGGTTTCGCATACCAAACTAAGATCTTAGGCGACAAAATCCAAATCGTTGGTGATGATTTATTCGTAACTAACACTAAGATCTTAAAAGAAGGTATCGACAAAGGTATCGCTAACTCTATCTTAATCAAGTTCAACCAAATCGGTTCTTTAACTGAGACGTTAGACGCGATCCAAATGGCTAAAGATGCTGGTTACACGGCTGTTATCTCTCACCGCTCTGGTGAAACTGAAGATGCAACTATCGCTGATTTAGCGGTAGGTACAGCTGCTGGTCAAATCAAAACAGGTTCAATGAGCCGTTCTGACCGTGTTGCTAAATACAACCAATTATTACGTATCGAAGAAGCTTTAGGCGAAGGCGCAGTATTTGCTGGCCGTTCTGCTGTTAAAGGTCAGTAATTGATACTCAGCTAAATTAAACAATTTAGTTTTTAAAATTAAAAAACCTGTGGTGATTGAATTCACCGCAGGTTTTTTTTTATACTCGATAGATACACACTCAATTCAATCGATTCAGTTTTCTAAAGAAATAACAAAAGGTGCCTTTGTTGACTGACTTAACTACACAGCAAGACTTAAGTGAAGAAAGTGATAAGCTGCTTAATTATTCGCAGCTGTGTAACGTTTTTTATGAAAGAGAGCTTAAACTACTCACCGATTGTAAGTTACCTGCTGAACAGTTGGCTAAACGTATGGCGAGCTTACCGTTTTATATTAAACGAGCGGCTGAGTCGCTAATTTCTTTGGACAATCCGCTAGAGTTAGATACACAAAACGGCACTTGGTCGGCCAAACAAAAAAAAATTCATCCGGCTGATAAAATTACCGAACAAGAAAACCAAGCTTGGTTAGCTAAATATGTCTGTTTGGGCTTAGTTTTACCTGTGTGTATTGTTGAAAAAGGCGTCACTCAATTTCGTTTAGACAGTGTCGATGAAATTAATAACAAAGACCAACGTTTTCATTTAAACGAACAAGGTTGGTTTTATTTTTCAGGTAAGCAGTGTGAACAAAGTCAATCTGAGTTTGGTGAGCAGCTTGGATTGCATCAACAAAAAAAAGCGTTTAAATCGACCAAAGATATAATTAGTGCTGCTTGTTGCGGACATCAATGGATTGCCAGTGATAGAACATTTCAGCGAGCCCTCTCATTAAGAGAGCTTTTATTAACGAGTGTGATCAACTGGAAACATCTAAACCAACCTTTATTCTAAAACGTTAACCGTTACAAACCGATACACTGAGCTACACAGTGCTACGTATTTAAAACACAACTCTTATTACTCTTTAACCACTAATCAAGTACAAACAAAGGATGTATTTATGTGGTGTAAAAAGAAAAATCTCATTTTAGCGGCTATCTTCGCAAGCCAATTAGCGGCCTGTGGTAGTGATAGTAAAAAACCAAAGATTGTCAACAAAGATCCTGAGCCCGTTGTAAAGCAGAGCCCTTTTACCGGTAATTGGTATCGTGAAGGCTATGGTGAAATTCATAAAATCTCAGAGCAATCGCTGTCTTCTTATTACTTCAATCAATATGGTTGCCTAAAAACAGCACAAATTTCCTTAATTGATGAACCTGATTTTGCTGATGATCTGTCTTTGTCTGATGATGGAGAACAGTTAATTTATGGCGGCAGTGTGGTTATGAATAAACGGGCTGATTTACCCGAGAGTTGTGAAACCAACTTACTGACAGAAGCTGCGACTAGCCGTGAAAATTTCGAATTTTTCTGGCATGCATTTAACGACTACTATGCTTTTTTTGAACGCAGAGGTATCGATTGGCAAGCAGTTTACGATACCTATTCGCCCTTGGTGACCGAGCAAACCACTTCGGAGCAATTAGCTGAAATTTTATCAGATATCATTCTCGATTTTGAAGATGCTCATGTCAGTTTAACGGGTAATGGTGAACTAGAGTTTGAAGTCTTCGGTCAAAAGTTGTCTGGCATGAATGCCGAGTTAATGCGAATGGGTGTAAGTACAGAGAATTTTGAACAATACAGAGAACAACTTAAAGAGTCCCATCAAAGTGCTGCAATAGGCTATTTAATTCCAGAATCGATAAAACAAGACCCTGACTCTGATCAAATCATTTGGGGCAAGATCAACAATGAAGTAGGTTATTTTGCGATCGACAGAATGATGGGGCTATCCCGCACTGAGCTAGAAAAAGGCAATTTAGATTATGCTAGCGATGTAGCGCTTGTTGAGCGGGTTATGCCACAGGTGTTAAGTGATTTTGAAGATACTAAAGCAATCATTGTCGATGTTAGGTTCAACGATGGTGGTTTCGATTCATTGTCATTAGCTATCGCAGGATACTTTACCAATCAAGACAAAGTCGTTGGTAGTAAGTACTATGATAACTCTCAAGGGCAGGGAACCCCTGAAGTCATTGAAATTAAAAGTCAGCCTAATGCATACAGTAAACCTATTTATTTAGTTGCTGGTCAAGAAACCTATAGTGCAGGTGAGGTTTTTACTTTGGCCATGAGTGCATTAGAACATGTAAACTACTTAGGAGAGCCTACTCAAGGTATTTTCTCTGATATTCAAGATGTTATCATGCCCAATGGTTGGGAAATCGGCTTATCAAATGAGGTTTATTTAGGCGCCCAAGGAGAAAAGCTAGAAGCAATAGGCGTGATACCTGATGTTCACTTACCTTTATATTCTTTTAGGGATTTACACTTTAGCCAAGATACCATCATTGAATATGTGTTAAATGATACGGACACTAATACTCATTTAACAATTTCAAAAAATGAAATGGAACAGGAAATTGAGCAAGTCATGCAGCAGGCTAATATTCCTGGCTTGGCAATATCAGTGGTTACTCCAACAGAGGTCATCTATCAACAAGGTTTTGGTTATGCTGATATCGAAAATCAAATTCCAGTCACCAAAGATACTGCCTTTACCTTAGGCTCAACAACTAAAGGGGTTGTCGGTACCGCTATTGCAAAATTAATTGAGCAAGATAGGTTGTCACTCGATATGCCATTAGCTGATATGAATTTACCTTTCTATGTTATTAACCCAAGTTATCCAGAGCAAACACTTACCCTTAATCATTTAGTCACTCATACGAGTTGGATTATCGATTCAAACAGCTATCTGTGTAATTACTATACACTTGAAGGGCATTTGTCGTTACTTGAGTTATTAATGGGGGAAGGACAGTGTGATAATGCTGTTTATACCGAACTTGAACCTTTTTTAACTGCTTACTTTACTCCTGGTAGTGATCTCTACCGAGCTGAAAACTTTTATCAGTCGAGTGATTTTGAATTTGGTCAAAGGCAAGTTTATACCAATGTTGGTGCGGGGTTAGCTGCGTACAGTGTAGAGCAAGCGCTCAATATTGATATGGCTGCGTACATAGAACAAAGTTTATTTTTACCACTGGATATGATGAATTCGAGTTTTGATCCTAATTATTTTAATCAACAGGGCAGAGTATTATCACTGCGATATGATCAAGACAAAGAGCTAATTAACTATGAATTACCAGCTTATAGCTATCCAACCGTTTACGACGGAGCTTTAATGTCAAGTACGGCCGATTTAGCTAAACTAATGCTAATGCTAGTAAATGATGGAGAATATAACGGTGTGCAGATTCTTGAAGAAGAAACGGTTGAGTCTATGTTCTCATCGAAAACGGATGCGTATACAGAAGTATCTACTCAAGGCTTATTTTGGGTAACGACAGGCAGCTTTATTGGTCACAGTGGCGGTGATCCGGGGGTATTTACTTATTTTGATTACAACCCACATACCGAAGTTGGCATTATTCTCCAAATTAACGTGACTGATGATTATCAAGGTCATGAAAAAATGGAAGAATACGGTAATGAAATTGCTGGGCTAGCTTATCGTTATGGCCTAGCTGAATCGAGAAAATAACTAATATTAAATGGTAAAAGGCTTAACGCATATCAGTTAAGCCTTTTTGTATTTGTTATTGAAGCTGTGTTTTGATTTGTATAACTGGGGCAAACACTTTAGCGAGCTTTGCAAGAATGTGCTGTGACTTAATCGGTCCCATTTCCATACTAGAAATACTGTGTGGATCTAGCCCTTCTAGCCAAATAAATCCATTGCGGTCAATAAACTTAATTCGTTTGACCAGTAACCCAAATTTAGGGTGCTCAACTTTAACCACATCTTTTACTTTTAAATTCTGCACGCGAAAAAAACGATGAAAGATAGCATAACTATTATCAGGAAGTGCAGGAGACATACTGTGTCCTTGTACACGATTAATACTAATACCTAACATCATATTTACCTCTACACTGATAATTTAGGATAGATAACAGGCTGACTCGGTGGGTAAGGGCACGTAGCTGTGTAGGTTTCAATCCCTTTTGTCGCCCAGAAGATCTCAGCGAAATGGTTCACTTTGTTGAGTAAATTTAAACATGCTGCTTTATCGACGTGCTGTTTTGCCGATGATGCCGCTAACATGATGCTATGGGAAAGCTCATGAATCTCTGGAAATTGATCAAACTGCGGTTGTTTAAAGTAATCACCCCAAATGACACGAATAGCCTCTTTTACTTTTAAACCATGCTCTTCTTTTTGCATAATTAAGCGAGTAAATTGAGCTTTTTGATTAATACTAAGTGATTCTTTTTCGCTTAACTCATTGAGCAAATCTACTAATCGAATCATAGTTAACACTGCTATTTGCGCTTCACTTGGGTCATAAATTTTGCATGGAATATCACAATGTGCTTTTACGGTAGAGAATTTAAATAGCGTGTCTAATTTTTTGATTAATGTGTGCATATTATTTGCTAACCTTTAGAGCTGCTTGTTCTTCTGAACAATGAAATTAAACAGATAACAACGATTAAAGCGGGCGCTAACCAAGCAAAATGAATGAAGTCTGACCAAAATGAATGATGATCGTGACCAGGGTGGGCCCAGCTTGAAACAGCCCAAGTCATCGTGACAATAACAAAAAGTAACTTCTCTAAAATGGCATTCATATTTAATTCCCAAAAATGAAAAAAGACATGGGTTTAATGCAAGTGTTGCGAGGGTACATATAACAGCTGGTACTGTTCAATTAAGTCGTCGTAACAGCTATTACAAGTAGGATATTTTTGCGCAAACTCGATAAGTGGCATCAATGTAATTTTAAGCGCTTGCATGGCTATGACTTGCCTATCAGGGTCGCCCGATGCGTCTTTTGCCATATAAAGCATTGAATGATGCGGAATGAGTAAACACTTTTGTGCTAACTCAAGTCGTCCTTGTTGAGCAAATAACGTTGATAAATTTTGATAACCGCAAATCCAACCTTGTATTGCCTCTACACATTTAGGTTCGATACGCAATTGGTCATCCAGCATATTAATAACAGATTGATAATAAAGCTCGGCATCTTGCCAATTACTTTCGTTAAAACAGTCATTGCCTTTTAACATTAGGTCTTGCCATGTTTGCATAAATTTAAAATCATTAATTGCTAATGAGAATGATTATCATTAATTTAATGGGGTTTGTAAAGTAATCTAATAAAATAAATGACGTATGAGTTCGGTGCGCATTGGTACAACTGGTTAACAAATTAGGCTATAGTAGAGCCATTGTTCACTCGTTCTTAATTTCATTGTGGCTATACTTAGGCTTGCCCTTATTATTATTTTTTGTTTATTGCAGTACCGTTTGTGGTTTGGCGAAAACTCTTTAAGCGACTATGTGTTATTAAATGAAAAGCTAAGCCAAGTAAAAGCAGAGAATGCAGCTTTATTACAGCGCAATAAATTAATGAAAGCGGATATTGATGATTTAAGACTTGGCTCTGAATCAATTGAAGAAAGAGCTCGTAACGAACTCGGCTTGATCCGCGAAGGCGAAATTTTCTACCGAATTATTCCTACAAAGTAAATGTCTGATCCTATCTATGCCATCGTGCCTGCCGCAGGAGTAGGTAAACGAATGGCGGCTAACCAGCCAAAACAATATTTAATGCTCAATGGTAAAACTATTTTAGAGCATACACTTGAACGTTTGTTATCTGTTGATGAAATTGAGCACTTAGTGTTAGTCGTATCAAAAGGTGATGCTTACTTAGATGATTTACTCGGTGAGTTTCTCAATAAACATCAAGAGCGAGTGTCTGTTTGTCACGGTGGTGCAGAACGTGTTGATTCTGTATTGGCGGGTTTAAAATTTGCAGAATCCCATGTCGATAACCAAGCTTGTTGGGCGCTTGTACACGATGCAGCTCGTCCTTGTGTTCCCAAGCAAGACATCAAAAAACTGATAGAGCAAGTAAATGCTGAGCAAGCAGGTGGATTACTTGCCGTCCCGGTTCGTGACACGATGAAGCGCGCAGACAGTCAACAACAAACTCAAGTGTTGACGACTGTCGATAGAGCTCACCTTTGGCATGCATTAACGCCACAAATGTTTGAATTAACTGCGCTTATTCATGCCATTCAAAGTGGTTTGCAATCTGGAGTAGTAATCACAGATGAAGCATCAGCGATAGAAGCAGCAGGTCATTTAGTACAGCTTGTTTCTGCAGACCCTTGTAATTTAAAAGTCACTCAACCTGAAGATTTAGCACTGGCTGAATTCTTTTTAACTAAGCAGGCAATAGCATGAATATAAGAATTGGACATGGCTTTGATGTTCACAAGTTTGGTGGTCAAGGCCCGATTGTGATGGCTGGTATTAAAATTGACTATGAACAAGGCTTTTTAGCGCATTCAGATGGAGACGTTGCTATTCATGCGTTATGTGATGCAATTTTAGGTGCATTAGCACTGGGTGACATAGGTAACCACTTTCCAGATACTGATGATGAATACGAAAATATTGATTCACGCATTTTACTTAGACATGTATGGTCATTGGCGACAGAAAGAGGCTTCAAACTTGGTAACGCTGATGTCACCATTATTGCTCAGGCACCCAAAATGGCACCCCATCTATTGCCGATGAGAGAGTTGCTATCCAGTGACTTGGGTGCAGATATTGAACAAATCAATGTAAAAGCGACCACCACTGAAAAATTGGGCTTTACGGGAAGAAAAGAAGGCATCGCAGTTGAAGCTGTTGTGTTATTGGAAAAGGTAACTAGCTAAATGTCGGTCAATGAAAATCTTGCTTACTTACACGGTAAACCAGAATTAACAGCTAAAATTCGCAGCCAAAATGCTGATTTTAAAGTAGTTGAAGTAATGGGGTTTGAGCCTTCAGGTGAGGGTGAACACCTTTGGTTATGGGTAGAAAAAGACGGCCAAAACACAGGCTTTGTATCACAACAAATAGCCAAGGCATTGGGAATTGAAGCTAAAGTTGTTGCTACTTCTGGTCAAAAAGATCGCCATGCCATTACTCAGCAGTGGTTTGCTGTTCCTTATCCAATTAAAAAACCATTACCTAAGCATATCGATATCCCTGGCGCCAAGGTATTAAAAATGGCTCGCCATGGCAGAAAGTTAAAAACGGGCACTCACAAAGCCAACTTATTTGAAATCAAACTGCTTCATCCATCGCTAGATGATGCTCAAAAAGACGCGCTTGAGCAAAGGTTACTTAAAGTTCAAGCATTGGGGGTTCCCAATTATTTCGGTGAACAACGCTTTGGTCATCAAGGCAAAAATATCGACAAAGCGCGAGAACTTTTTGCCGGTAAGTTTAAGGTTCGAGATAAGAAAAAACGCGGTATGTATATCTCTGCAGCTCGTTCTTTAATATTTAACGAAGTCATTAATGAACGTATTAATCAGGATTTAATTAAACCATTAGACGGTGATGTGTTCATTCTCGCGGGAAGCAACTCTCACTTTGCTCAAGATGAGATTAATGAAGATATTTTAGCCAGATATGCTTTTGGTGATATTCAACTGAGTGCGCCTATGTGGGGTGAAGGAGAACTGAAATCTTCTGGTCAAGTTGCTCAGTTAGAACATAACGTAGTGGATAAACATCAGGATTTAGCTAAAGGCTTAATTGATTTAAGATTAAGGCAAGAGAGGCGTAACCTTATATTAAAGCCAGAGCCTTTCAAATGGCGTATCGAAAATGAGCAAACCATCATTAAGTTTGCCTTGCCGACGGGTTGTTTTGCCACGTCGATTTTACGTGAAATTGCTGATTACCAAGACGTTTCAGGTTTGGCTAAAACCTCAACATAATAAGAGAAACACAGATGAGAATTTTGTTAAGTAACGATGATGGTGTTAATGCAACAGGCATTCGCACCTTATTTGCTGAACTTAAACAAGACCATCATGTTGATTTAATTGCGCCTGACAGAAATTGTAGTGGGGCCAGTAGTAGTTTAACTTTGGTTAACCCTTTGCGGGCGAATGAAATTGAACCTCATATACACTCAGTCAATGGTACACCCACAGATTGTGTACATATTGGCATAAACCAGTTTTTGGTATCTGAACCTGATATTGTGATTGCTGGCATTAATCACGGTGGTAATTTAGGTGACGATGTCGTCTATTCTGGGACCGTTGCTGCAGCCATTGAAGGGCGCTTTATGGGCCTGCCAGCCATAGCGATATCACTGGTGGGTAAAACGCATTTTTCAACGGCTGCTAAAGTGTTGAGTAAATTACTAGCCAATATAAAGTCGTTGCCGCTTGGCAATGATCAAATAATTAATATCAATGTGCCCGATCTTCCTTATCAGGCATTAAAAGGAATAAGAATAACCCGGTGTGGCGCACGACACCGTGCTGAAACCATGACTGCACAGCAAGATCCTTTTGGTAAAACCATTTACTGGTATGGTGCAATAGGTGATATTGCTGATAGTGGCGAAGGCACGGATTTCGATGCTATTGAACAAGGGTATGTTTCAATTACACCATTAACGGTAGATATGACTGCTTATAAAAGTATGTCAGTATTAGGCCAATGGATAGAAGACGTAGTGTTATAAGATGAATATGTCCAACTCTGCTTCGCGAAGTGGTCAGCAGTTAGCGAGCTTAATTCAGCAACAAGGCATCAGTAATACAAAGGTATTACAAGCCATCGCCAATACGCCAAGACAAAGTTTTGTCGAACCCGCTTTAGCGCATAAAGCTTTTGAAAATACAGCTTTACCCATTGGTAAAGGTCAAACAATATCGCAACCTGTGGTAGTGGCCCATATGACTGAGCTACTGCTAGAGCAAGGTCAGGCCCAGTCCGTATTGGAAATAGGGACTGGATCAGGCTACCAAACAGCCATTTTGGCTCAGCTTTACGATCACGTATATACCGTTGAGCGCATTAAATCTTTACAGTTTCAGGCGCGTCGTCGTTTGCAGCAGATTGATTTGCACAATGTTTCAATGAAACATGGAGATGGTTGGAAAGGTTGGAAGAGTAAAGCACCTTATTCCGCCATTATAGTCACGGCAGCTGCAGCATCTGTACCAGAAGAATTACTCAACCAGCTATCTGATGGTGGCATCTTGGTCATTCCAGTCGGGGAGGATCAACAAATGCTCAAACTAATTAAAAAACAAGGCGACAGCTTCAGCAGTACTGATATTGCAAATGTGAAGTTTGTACCCCTCGTCCCTGGTGATTTGGACTAACAGCGCAAAAGAATAATAATCATGACAACTAAAAGAACAAAAAAAGAATATGCCTTACTGACGGCAAAGGGAATGGCGATGGGAGCAGCTGATGTTGTTCCTGGTGTTTCTGGTGGAACGATTGCCTTCATTACCGGTATATACGATGAGCTACTTGGCTCATTGAAAAAGATTGGCCCTGAAGCGCTACAAATTTTGTTCAAACAAGGTTTTTCTGCTGCTTGGGCACATATCAATGGTTTTTTCTTACTTGCTGTATTTGGCGGCATTCTACTCAGTTTAAAAACTTTTGCGGCCCTGATCACCATTGCATTGACCAATGAGCCGTTACTAATATGGGGCTTCTTTTCAGGCTTAATTGCTGCGTCTGTTGTTCTGCTCGTTAAACAGCAAGAACGCTGGCGAATAACCGATTACTTGGCTTTTATTGTCGGTACTGCTTTTGTGGTCTTTATTTCTGTCGCTAAACCCACACAGTTGCCTGGTGACTGGTGGATGTTATTTTTAGGCGGTTTTGTGGCTATCTGTGCCATGATCCTCCCTGGTATATCCGGTAGCTTTATTTTACTGCTTGTTGGTCTATACCCAGTCTTTTTAGCGGCTATAAATGATCTTAACTTTATTGCATTAGCAAGTTTCGGTGCAGGTTGTATCAGTGGATTACTAGTTTTTTCTAGATTCCTGTCTTGGCTTTTAGAAAAATATCACCAAGTAACTATCGCATTATTAGTTGGCTTTCTCGTTGGCTCATTAAATGTGACTTGGCCTTGGAAAGAGGTTTTAACCAGTGTCGTTAATCGCCATGGTGAAACCGTACCTTTGGAGCAAGCTAACGTCTTGCCCGCTCGCTTTACTGAAATTACCGGACAAGCGAACCAACTGTCGGCTGTCATTGCTTGCGCTGTTTTAGGCTTAGTACTTGTACTGGGTTTAGAGTGGGTTTCTAAGCGTATGGCAGAAAACGAGCAAAGCGTTTAGGTCAGCTAATATTATGAGTATCTGGCGAGCTGTTTTGCTTTGTCTGCTTGCTGCTGGATTGAGCGCTTGTGCAGATACTCCTCATACCCCCGCACCTGTTGAAAAAGTCTATCGCGGTAAATCAATTCACGACTTTGAAAAAGGCTCTCTGAAACAGTCTCAATATACGGTTAAAAAAGGAGATACTCTTTTTTCAATCGCATTTCAGGCTGGAGTTGATTACCAAAAACTGGCTAAAGTCAATAAAATCACACCTCCTTACATTTTAAGTATTGGCCAAAAGCTAAGCTTGAAAACCACTAAAAATCAAACAGTTAAGAGCAGAAGTAATAAGAGAAAAACAGTTAAATCGAATCCATCTAATAAACCTATCAAGAAACCGCTTGAGAAGCCGAAAATACAAGAGTATCGTGCAAATAGTAGTCAGAAACAGTCTGGAAACTCAGGACGGATTGTTTGGCAATGGCCTTCTAAGGGCAAAATCATTGCTCGCTTTTCTAACAAAGAGTTAGGAAATAAAGGGCTCGATTTCGGTGGTAATCGCGGTGATAAAGTCACAGCAGCTGCTGAAGGTAAAGTCGTTTATGCGGGTGATGCGCTTAGAGGTTACGGCAAACTGATTATTATCAAACACTCTGATGATTATTTAAGTGCTTACGCGCACAACGATAAGATTCGAGTGAGAGAGCAACAATGGATAAAAGCAGGACAACATATCGCTGATATGGGTAGCACTGACACCAATGGTGTCAAGCTACATTTTGAAGTTAGGTACAGGGGAAATACCTTAGATCCATTGAAGTTCTTGCCTAAGCGCTAGTCAATTTCTGGCCTTAGGTACATGCTAAATGGTCTGAGGTCGGCATTGGTAGAAAGGCGTTATCGTATTTTGTCGACTTACAATATTTTACAATTATAAGCATGTAAGTGGCAAAGTTGTGATGTACGCTCTTTTATACGATTCGCAGGGGAGAACATTATGGGTCGTAAAAAAAGCACTGAAAAAAATGATGTAGTTCAAGATCTTAACGCTGACAACGATGTTGCAGTTGCTGAAGTTGCTACTGATGCAGCGCTTGAAGCAGTTGCTGAAGAAGAAGCAAAAGACGAGAACTTAACGCAAGAAGAGTTCAATAAAAACCTCGATGCAACTCAGCTATATCTCGGTGAAATTGGTTTTTCACCATTGTTAACTGCTGAAGAGGAAGTTTATTTTGCTCGCAAAGCTTTAAAAGGATGTGAAGCTAGCCGCAAACGAATGATTGAGAGTAACTTACGCTTAGTCGTTAAGATTGCTCGACGCTATAACAATCGTGGCTTAGCCTTACTTGATTTAATCGAAGAAGGTAATTTAGGCTTAATTCGTGCGGTTGAAAAATTTGACCCCGAACGCGGATTCCGCTTCTCAACCTATGCAACTTGGTGGATACGTCAAACCATTGAACGTGCCATCATGAACCAAACACGTACAATTCGTTTACCAATTCACGTAGTAAAAGAGTTAAACGTTTATTTACGTACTTCACGAGAGCTTGCTCAAAAGCTCGACCATGAACCAACAGCCGAAGAAATTGCAGAAAAGCTTGATAAGCCTGTTGCAGAAGTCAGCAAAATGCTGCGCCTCAACGAGAAGATCACATCTGTTGATACACCGATTGGTGGTGATTCAGAAAAAGCTTTACTTGATATCATTGCAGATGAGAAAGGCTCAGGCCCGGAAGAAAACCTGCAAGATGATGATATTAAACACAGCATTGTTCATTGGTTAGAAGAGTTAAACCCTAAACAGCGTGAAGTGTTAGCAAGACGCTTTGGCTTATTAGGTTATGAAGCTTCAACACTTGAAGATGTAGGAAAAGAAATTGGCCTAACACGCGAGCGTGTTCGTCAAATTCAAGTTGAAGCACTCAAGCGTTTACGCGAAGTGCTGACTCATGAAGGTTTATCAATTGAGTCTCTTTTCCAACTAGAAGTACGTTAAAACACAACTTAACTTCAATAAAAAAGCCCAATGTGAATTGGGCTTTTTTGATCGTAACGGTTAATCCATTTCTGATTTTAAGTGGTACAAAATATCCAAAGCTTGTCTGGGAGTTAAAGCATCTGGGTCGATTATTGCTAGCTTATCAACGACTGGGTGCGGTTTAGGTCTGCTTAAAGATAACGTACCTTGCACTGGCTCATTTTCTGATTTTTCAGCAAAGCTTTGAGACTCTAGGTGATCAAGTTTGTATTTAGCTTGTGCAATAATATTTTTAGGTACACCCGCTAAAGCAGCAACTTGAATACCATAAGATCGGTTAGCTGAACCTTCCTGAACTGCGTGCATAAAAGAGATTGTATCGCCGTGTTCAATTGCATCTAAGTGCACATTAGCGACTGTTTTCAATTCATCTGCAAGCTTAGTTAATTCAAAATAGTGAGTGGCAAATAAAGTAAGTGCTTTGATTTTATTAGCTAAATTCTCTGCGCATGCCCAAGCGAGTGAAAGGCCATCATAAGTACTTGTACCACGACCTATCTCATCCATTAATACTAAACTGTTCTGAGTGGCATTATTGAGAATATTGGCTGTTTCTGTCATTTCGACCATAAAAGTAGAGCGGCCCGAGGCTAGATCATCCGATGCGCCGATACGGGTAAAAATGCGATCGATTGGACCTATTTTAGCGCTTTGTGCTGGAACAAAACTGCCCATATGCGCCATTAATGTAATTAACGCAATTTGCCTCATATATGTTGATTTACCACCCATATTAGGCCCCGTAATCACGAGCATACGACGATTACTGTCAAAATGAACTGGGTTGGCTATAAAAGGTTCACTCGAAAGTGCTTCTACAACAGGGTGGCGACCTGCTTCTATTGAAAGACCTGCTTGGTCAGAAAACTCTGGCCGTACGTAATTGAGTGTATCTGCTCGTTCAGCTAGGTTGTTAACTACATCGAGTTTGGCTAAGCGTTGTGAGCAAATTTGCAGAGCACCAATTTGAGGTGAGAAAAGGTCAAATAATTCATCATATAAACGCTTTTCAAGTGCTAATGACATGCTTTGACTACTGAGTACTTTATCTTCTAGTTCTTTTAACTCGGGTGTGATAAAGCGCTCTGCATTTTTCAGTGTCTGCCTTCTGACATATTCTGTAGGGGCATCAATTGATTGTGCTCGGCTTATTTCAATGTAAAAACCGTGCACTTTGTTATAGCCCACTTTTAGAGTATTTAAACCAGTGCGCTCTTTTTCTCTTTGCTCGATTTGATCTAAGACATCACGAGCGCCTTGGCTGAGTTTTCTTAATTCATCAAGCTCTTCATTGTACCCAGGTGCAATGACACCGCCGTCTCTAACGACAACAGGTGGGTTTTCAACCACTGCTTTTTTCAGTAACAGGTGAAGTTGCTCAAAATATTCGATCGCTTGGCTATAATTTTTTAGGCACGCAAAATCACTATCGGCTAAGGTTACTTTGATGTTAGGGATAACGTTGAGCGCATTTCTCAATCTAGAAAAGTCCCTTGGCCTTGCACTTCGCATCGCGATACGTGAAATGATACGCTCAATATCACCAAGCTGTCTTAACTCGTCATAAAGTTCGTTATAAAGGCCTGACTCTATTAACGATTCAATCAAGTCTAACCGCAAATTCAATTCGCTGAGCTGTCGACTTGGCTGTACGATATACCTTTGTAATAAACGGCTACCCATAGCCGTTGCCGTTTTATCGATAACTGAAATTAACGCGGTATCTTTTTGACCAGATAAGGTTTGAGTTAATTCTAGGTTTTTTATCGTAATGGCATCTAACGCTAAATTGCGATCGAGTCTTAGTAATCTTAGGTTCTGTAGGTGAGGTAAGGCTGCTTTTTGTGTTTCTTTTAAATATTGTAAAACACAGCCTGCTGCGGTGATGGCTAAGCTTTGTTTTTTGCTATCTAAACCAAAGCCAACTAAATCTTTGACATTAAACTGACGGCACAACTGTTGCTGAGCAGATGTTAATTCAAAATCCCAATCTGGACGGCGTTTATTGGTAGAGTATGCTTGTAATAAATCGAGCTTTTCAAAGCTTTCAGGGTACAGTAGTTCACTCGGTGATAGCTGCTCTAACAACGTTGAAAACGCTTCATCAGAGTTGACTTGAGCAAGTTCAAATCGGCCTGTACTGATCTCAACACATGCTACACCAAATTGGTTATTGGCATGTGATACCGCCACGAGCAAGTTGTCTTTTCGCTCTTGTAATAAGGCTTCATCACTGACAGTACCAGGCGTGATAACTCGTGTTACTTTTCGCTCGACAGGCCCTTTACTGGTAGCTGGGTCTCCAACTTGCTCACAAATAGCGACGGATTCACCTAGTTGTACCAGTTTGGCGAGATAGTTTTCAATGGCATGGTATGGAACGCCAGCCATAGGAATAGGCTGACCAGCTGTTTTCCCTCTGTGTGTCAGCGATATTTCAATGAGCTCAGAGGCGCGTTTTGCATCATCAAAAAATAACTCATAAAAATCCCCCATGCGATAAAGGACAAGGGTATCGCGAAATTCAGATTTGATGCGAAGGTATTGCTGCATCATAGGAGTATGCTGGCTAAGACTTTGTTCTGAGTAAATATCTGGGCTCATAAAAATAAAAAAGACGTTCCGTAAAAACTATCGGGTAAAAGCAAAACAGAATTATCGCAATGATCCCCGCTGCTGTTAAGTCTTAATCTTACTTATATAAGTCTGTTTGTTGGATAAGTAATAAAAAAGCGACTTAGCTTTGTGCTAAGTCGCTTTTTCGGTTGCAAATTTTTACATGTGTTTAAATTCAAACACCCAAAAAATTAGAAATTATATGTCACTGAAACACCCATGTTACGAGGGTCTAAAATAGCAAAATAGCCTTCAGGGTTTCTTTGTGAAGGTTCTTGTTTAACTGTCATTGTGTCATCATCAAAAACGTTATTTACAAACGCAGCGATACGCCAATTGTTGAAGACATAATCTGCGCTAAAGCGTGTGGTAGAGTAATCACCCGCTTGCTGGCTTTCTAAGTTTTGGATATCTGCGTAAAACTCACCAACATAGGTAGTATCAACCGCAAACTGTAAATCACCGTTAAACCAGTAAGTTACACCAATACTTGCCGTTAAATTCGGGGCCGCATTCAACTCATTACCTTTAATGTCACCAAAGTTCTCATCGACTTCTTTGATTTCACTTTCTAATAAACCCAGTGCGGTACGAGCCTGCCAGTTGTTGCCTAACATGGTGTTTGCTTCAAGCTCTAAACCATAAGTGACGGCTTTATCAATGTTTTTAATTGCTCTGTTTTTATCAGATGCTTGATAACCGGCAAAGTTATTGTAAAACGCATTAGCACTTAAGTTGATGTCATCAAAGCTACTTCGAGCACTGAGCTCGTATGTATTGACTGTTTCTTCGTCATAGTAGTAATAGATGTTTTCTGGCCATGTTAAGTCACCACCACCTGCGTTGTAGCCACGACGTGCACTTAATGCTAAGGTCGTATCTGGTGTTATGGCATACTGGACGACTAACTTAGGTAGATTAACGGTATTGTCGTTATCTAAATCTTCGTTGATGTACATAGGGCCAAATTGAGCTTCAAAATTACGTTTCTGCTCTTCTTTTTGAATACGACCACCAGCAATGATTTTCCATTGCTCATCTAAGGCGTACGAAGCCTCACCATAAATGGCGGTAGATTTACTGGTATCATCACCACCGTATGGATAAGAACCAATACTCAAAAAGTCTTGCTCGCGCTCGTAGTATGCAATGCCAACAAAACCTTTTAATACTTCAGAATTTAAACCAAAGTTAAATTTAGCATCAAAGGTATCACTGTCATCTTGCATATCGACCACTTGTAGCTCTTCGGCATTCGCTTCGTATGAGTCAAAGCCCCAGCTGTAATTCATGTGAGCAACTAATACATCGACTGAATAAGCATCATTAATAACGTAGTCGAATTTAATTGATGAGGTATTGGAAATAGTCGTGATATAACGTTGGAACGTTGGGACAAATTTATCTGTTGATTGGCCCAAGAAGTATTGGCGACCTGTGTCACCTTTTTGGTTATTATGAGAGAAGCTAGCTAAAACAGACAAGCCTTCAATTGCTGAGCTTTCCCATAATAATTTAGAGCGAAAGCGCTCTGTTTTAATTTCATTCAAATCTAAGCTAGTTGGGTTAGAGTCAAACTCTAAACCTTCACTAAAGGTTTCGCCATCTATGACTTCACCGCTGACACGAAATGCCAACTCATCATCTAAAACAGGGCCAGATAAAGCAAATGCAGAGTCGATATAACGACTTTCATCGCGATAACCTAAGCGTGCAGCACCTGTCCAATCGAATGTTGGATCTTTTGTTTTAACAAAGATGATACCACCCATGCTGTTGCGGCCATTAATGGTCGATTGTGGACCTCTGAAAACCTCAACTTGTTCGATATCCCAAAGACCGGTGTCACCAGTTAAATCGGCAACAAAAGGTTCAGCTACACCATCAACGATAGTTGAAACTCGTGCTTTAGCACCGCCTGTAAATGAGCCAAAGCCCGTTGCAGAGCCATTACCTGATACACCACGAATATTGGCAACTGCACCTGATGTCACAACGACATTAGGAATTTCTGAAACGGCTGCTGAAAGTGATTGGTATTGACCGTTTGATAATAATTCTTCGCTGATAACAGATACCGAAGAAGTCGTGTCTTTTAAACTTTTTTCGATTTTTTCACCCATAACAGTGATTACTTCAATCGATTTGATTTGATTATCATCGGCAAGTGCAGGAGATGAGATGGCACAAGCGATAAGAGAGGTCAGTAAGCGGGGTTTGCTTAACTGCATTGTTTTCATGATTGGACCTTATATTTTGGTTATTTGACGTAAAAGGGTAGAAAGCGCGGCGCATTCTACTTAATATAAATGATATTGCAATTGATAATCATTGTTATTTACTGTTTTTGCGGTGAACTACAATTAATAGTTAGTTAGGGGGTTAAACCGTTGTCAGCAGTATTTTTGGCGTCCGTTCTTGGTTTTTTCGGCGCACTTCTCATTTACCTTTCTCATAAAAATCAGCAAATTCTCAAAAGCTCACTTTCAACAAAATGGACCATAGTCGGTGTGGTGTTTTCTTGTGTCTCGCTAGTGATGTATTTTGGCGTTTATTCAACTGCCCCTGCTTTTTTTGCTTGGTTGTTACTGACCAGCTTAAGCTTGATTGTGCTACCCACTGCTAATTTCATTTTTCAAAATAGGAGAGTGTGATGGCAAGGTTACAGCAAGCTGACAAAATTCAGCCTCATTGGTGGCGAAAAACGCTTATCGGTTTATTCCTCGGATTGACATTGGCTTATGGCTTGATTGCCAGTTTTGCCTGGTTTGGCCCTGGTGGTATCGATGCCGATGTCAAAGTGCAATTTAATATGTGGATGGTCGCTGCGCTTTGGATGTTGATTTTACCTTTTATCTATTTATTTAAAACGGCTCAGGCTGCTTTTAAATACATGCTTTTGGCAAATGCATTGGCTTACGGTTTGTTCTTTGTATTAGGGGGCGTGTCATGAAAGTAAGAAGTGATGTATTACGCACTTATCAAAGTCTTCATACATGGACAGGTATTGTTGCTGGCTTAGTGCTGTTCATCGGCTTTTACGCTGGTGCACTGACGATGTTTAAACCCGTTATTGAACATTGGGCAACACCAAGTTATCAGCATTTAGCACAAATTGAACAGAGCCAGTGGCAGTCATTGATTGAGCGAACCACTGAGCAATATGAAAAAGCTCGAATTGGTTTTACTTTGCAGTTTGATCCGGATAAATCTCCGTTAACTTGGTTTGAAAAAGGCGGCGGCCGAGGTATTCGATTAGATGATCAGTTAATGCATGCTAGCTTAGATACGGATGGTGAACTGATTGTACATTCGACTAGTACTAATGAATTGGGAACATTAATTGACCAGCTCCATCGAACAGCGGGTATTCCTGGCAGTGTAGGGCATGAAGATCTCGGCGTACTGATCTTGGGTGTAGCCGCATTTTTGTATTTTCTGGCACTCGTGTCGGGGTTAATTTTTTTATTGCCCACTTTAACTAAATCACTTTTTTCTGTCCGAGCAGATAAAGGCGCAAGCCGTTTTTGGTTAGACAGTCATAATTTAGTTGGGGTGATGAGCTTTCCTTTTCACGTCATTATTGCTTGGACCGCTGTCGTTTTTGCTTTTCACGACGTACTTTACGGTGGCCTAGCTCAGGTATATGGCGATAAACCTTTATTTGAACGAACAGAACAAACTGAGGCGGTTTATCGACTCGAATCGTTACCTAAAGTTGAAGATTATATCGCACACGTCGCTAAAATTGCGCCCGGCTATCAAATTCAGTCATTAGCCTTTTCCGATTTAAATTCGGCTACGCCTTCACTGGCAATAGAGGCCACAAAAGCGGGACAAATGCAAAGGGGAGGGTACTCAGATTACATTTATATGCACCCCTTTACTTTCGAAGTCGGTTACACCAGTGTCTTTACTGAGCCAAACTCCGAATATGGCCCAATAGTAAATAGCTTCTTTGCTTTACACTTTGGTAATTATGCGGGTGATTTTGGTCGCTGGATGTACTTTGTATTTGGTTTACTGGGGGCTTATTTGTTTTATTCAGGCAATTTACTTTGGCTGGATAAGCGACAAAAAAAGCAAGCAAAATCAGGTACGCTAAAAACGTCCACTAAGGTGATGGCAAACTTAACGGTTAGCGTATGCTTGGGCTCGATATTAGCGGTTATGCTTTGTCTCATCAGTACTAAATGGTTGTATCTGTTTAGCCAACAAATCAATAGTCATTACCTGACTATTTACTACAGCTGTTTTGCGCTGTGTATTTTATACAGCTTTTATAAAGGTGCAGCGCGAAGCGCCATTGGTCTGCTGAAATTGTTATTTTTAGCTTGTTTGGCCATCCCCTTTACGTCTTTAGCTTCGCTGTTGATTGCAGGATTAGATCACCAATTAGATATCGCCCATATAAGTTTTGATCTGATTGCTTTGTTATTCGCGAGTTTTTTCTATTGGCTGAGACAAAAGGCACTAAAAAGAGCTTTGTTAGGACAAAACAACAGTATTTGGTCATTACCTAAGACTGATAAATATCATCAAAGGGGATACCAACAAAAATGGTTTAAAGCCAATTAATTTGGTGTTGAGATTAACAGCCTGAGAAGTAAAAACTCTCAGGCTTTTTACTTGAAAAAGCTCAACTCAGCCTCATCTTATGGTTATTCAATTGTTCAGATAATCAGACAATGCAAATACCTTGGTCTTCTATTCAAAGTTTATCCACCCGTCTTGGGAAAAAACTCATCGAAAATAACCAAACTATCACAACTGTTGAATCCTGTACTGGTGGTGGGATTGCTTATGCCATTACTGAAATTGCGGGGAGCTCTGCTTATTTCAATCAAGGTTTAGTAACTTATGCCAATGATACCAAGCAAAAGCTCGCACAGGTAAAAGCTCAAACACTTGAACAAAATGGTGCAGTAAGCCAAGCGACTGTAGCTGAAATGGTAACTGGTGCCTGTTTAAGTGCAGGTGCTCAAGTCGGTATTGCCACAAGTGGTATTGCTGGCCCTGGCGGTGCAACTGCGACTAAACCAGTTGGTTTAGTCCATTTTGCTTTTAAAGTTGGAGAAGAACTGCATTTTGCTGAGCGTGTTTTTAAAGGCGATAGAGCATCGGTTCGTAATCAAGCTATTGAATTTGCTTTAAAAAGTATTATTGAGCTTATCTAAAGATAAATTAATTTAAGTTTTTCCTTGATACTGTAAAACCTTACAGTATACTAACTGTTAATTAATACAGTGTTTTTGATGTTTGCACTGTTACTAACAGAGAATTTTTCAGGTTTCACATCCACACGGAGTTCACAATGAGCGATAACAAACAAAAAGCACTTGATGCTGCACTAGGTCAGATTGAACGTCAATTTGGTAAAGGTTCAATTATGAAATTAGGTGATAATACATCACTTGATATTGAAAGCATCTCTACAGGCTCGCTAGGTTTGGATATCGCCTTAGGCATTGGCGGTTTACCATGTGGTCGTATCGTAGAAATTTACGGCCCAGAATCATCAGGTAAAACAACTTTAACCCTTCAAACAATAGCGCAAGCGCAGAAAATGGGTAAAACATGTGCGTTCGTTGATGCTGAGCACGCGCTTGACCCTATTTATGCAGAAAGATTAGGTGTTAACGTTAATGATTTACTTGTTTCTCAGCCTGATACAGGTGAGCAAGCATTAGAAATTGCCGACATGTTAGTACGCTCTGCCGCAGTTGATGTAATCATTGTTGACTCAGTTGCCGCTTTAACACCAAAAGCTGAAATTGAAGGTGACATGGGGGATTCTCACGTTGGTCTTCAAGCGCGATTAATGTCACAAGCATTGCGTAAGTTAACGGCTAACATCAAGAAGTCGAACACCTTGTGTATATTCATTAACCAAATTCGTATGAAGATTGGTGTGATGTTTGGTAACCCTGAAACAACAACGGGTGGTAATGCACTTAAATTCTATTCTTCTGTTCGTTTAGATATTCGCCGTATCGGTGCAGTTAAAGAAGGCGATGAAGTTGTTGGTAGTGAAACGCGTGTCAAAGTAGTGAAAAACAAAGTTGCACCACCGTTTAAGCAAGCTGAGTTCCAAATCATGTATGGTACGGGTATCTCGAAAGCGGGTGAGTTACTTGACTTAGGTGTGAAGCAAGGACTTGTAGAAAAGTCAGGTGCTTGGTATAGCTATAACGGCGAGCGTATTGGTCAAGGTAAAGCAAACTGCAGTAAGTTCTTAGTCGAAAATACTCACATTGCTGATGAAATTGAAATGCAAATTCGTCAACAACTGCTTACCAAACCTGTTATCACTGAAGATGACGAAGAAGAGTTAGTTGAAGAGTAAACTTTTCATTTCAGTCAACGTATTGAAAACCAGCCTTTGGCTGGTTTTTTTATATCTGCAAAAAAGCTAAAGCAATTCATAGTGCTAGGCTTAAAAGTGAGCTAGCGAAAGCCGCTTTTTTGGCTAGTATTTAAAAGTAGTTTGTAAAATCTAACAAAAATAAGGACGCACAAATGAAAGTTATCGCTATTGTATTGAGTGTTTTTTTGATCACGGCTTGTGGTAGTACGCCCTCTTGGGAAGGTATGTCACAAAGCGAAATTGCACAATGGAAATCGCTAGGTGCTTCAGTTGAAGAAGTCGATCGCTATAATAAATCAGGTTTAACTCAAACTTTAGTTAAAGCTTGGCATGAAGCGGGAATAAAAGACCAACTGGAAGTATTAGACTGGCATAAACTCAAATTCACTCCACAATCAGCTAAAAGTTGGAAAGACATCGGGGTTAATGTTGAAGATGTGAGCGCATATACGAATGCGGATTTGTCTCAGCCTGATGTTAAATCCTGGCAAGAATACGGTTTTATAGCGCAACAACAAATACTCAATTGGAGTAAGGTAGGTTTTACGCCTGAACTGGCAAAGTCATGGGTAGATTTAGGCTTTAGTTTGGAACAAGCATCAGCTTGGGCAAGCAAAAAGTTTACCGCAGAGGAAGCAAAGCAATGGATTGACAGTGGTTTTGCTTTAGCCGATGCAGTGATGAATAGGGAAAAAGGTTTAGAGCCTGTACAGTAATACAATTAAAAAAGGCTGCGATGAGCAGCCTTTTTTGATTGTATTGACCCGTCCTGAATAAGGTTGACACTTTTCCAACTTCAATTTGGAGAAGATAATGAAACCAATAACTAAGCGTACACAAAAAGATTATTCACTTGCCTTTAAATTATCCGTCGTTGATAAAGTAGAAAAAGGCGAATGTACTTACAAACAAGCGCAAGACCACTACGGTATTCAAGGTGCTTCAACCGTTTTAACTTGGCTTCGCCGATATGGTCAACTAGATTGGAGTAAAGGTACTCCCAATCATATGAATGAGCTTCCCCTTATGTCTAAACCCAATGATTTAACACCCGAGCAAAAAATCAAAGCCCTCGAAAAAGAGCTAGAAGATACCAAGATAAAAGCACAATTCTTTGAAACGATAGTCGATGTACTTGATAAAGATTTCGGAGTACGTATCACAAAAAAGCAACGCAACGCGTTATTGAAGAAAAAAACATAACCAAGCTATCTGTCAGTAGAGCTTGT
>NZ_JABULX010000024.1 GCF_013328345.1 Marinifaba aquimaris | reverse complement strand
GTTCAATGACAGATGGTTATGACTGCTATCAAAATGCACTGGCTGAGAGAGTAAACGGTATTCTTAAAAACGAATACTTGTTAATGAAACCAAATAACCTAAATGAGGCAAGGAAAATGGTAAAACAATCAGTCGATTTATATAATCAACAAAGGCCACATTCGGCCTTAAAATACAAAACGCCCGATGAAATTCATCAGGCGTTTTAATCAAAAAAGTGTCAACCCATACTAGGATGGGTCAAGCTACTAAAGCTTTGTCGTTACTCTTTGTAGATGTGTTCTTTCATCTCTTTAAGCACTTTCACATCGGCGCAATATTCTGCTGTAGGTCTGACAAGTAGACGTGGAATACCAATCGGCTCGCCAGTTTCTTCACAATAGCCATAATGCCCTAAGCGAATACGCTCTAAAGATTGTTGAATCTTGGGCAATAGCTTTTGCTCTCTATCAACAATGCGCATGGCAATACGACATTGCTCTTCCCATGTCGCACGGTCGCCCTCATCACTCAAGTCAGGCGGGGTTAACATCTCTTCTTTAACTTCTTTAATTCGCGCGCGAGTTGTATCGTGAAGTTCAATCAATAGGTTTCTAAAGAAGGCAAGCTGCTCGTCGTTCATATATGCCGATTCAGGCATTTTGATTAGCTCTTGTTCTGATATCAAGGCCATCACGTCATTATCAGTATCCATATTGTTTACCTAATCTTGGTTACCAAATCATATTCACACTTAATACCTTTGAAAGATGAATTTGGATCTCAAAGTAATAGTGTCTTATTTGATATGTTATAACGTATCTTTGTGTTTGCAAGTTTATTGGTTATTTCACTGGCTTATGCCCATTATCACATTACGTCGCTTAAAAAACGGCAACTAAACTCGATGATAAAAAACAAAAAAGGCTACCTTAGGTAGCCTTTTGACGATTATTTATCAGTTTAAAATGCGCTTTAAACTTGTTCCATTGTGTGTTGGTGAACGCGGATAATTAAATCGTCTTGTTCTTTTTTCCAATTCACATTGTCAGCAAAATTTTCTGTGGCATCGATGACTTGGTTAACAAATTTACCATAGCTGTTGTTGTTCTCATCAGCCACATCGGCAAAGAACATAAAGCGGATGGTATCGACAAGTAAACTTGGATCCCAGTGAACGCAGAAGCGACCTTCTTCATTTTCTGGGTTAACCCCAATGTGAAGCAGCTCACCTTGAATATCGGCTCGCTCGTTCTCGTCATAGCGAACAAATGGCATAATCGGTTTAGCAATCATCGCTGATTGGTCGATACCGCTATCTTCACAAGCTTGTTTAAACGCTTCTTCTATTTTCTCGTAAACTTTCGTGAAAGGCTCAGTTGATGAATAATCGATTTCTGTGCCTTTAAGTAAACGACGAGTCATAGGTACGCTCAGCGCTGCATAAGTAATTGAGGTATGTTCTGGGTTAATTTCATAACCTTGAGCTTTGTAGCGATCGGCAATTTCTCTAAAGTGATGAGTAATTGTTTCTCTGTGGCCTTTGTCATGAGAGAAAACATCAAACGTTAAATGTTGGTGATCTCTTAATTTAATTGAGCCTTTTTCTAAGCCCAGTTTTTCCGATAATTTTGTCACCGCTTGGTGGACTTGGGTATGGAATTTACCCGAGTTAACGCGTAATTCTTCGCCTTTTGCTAAGAATAAAATTTTGATTTTACGCGCGCGTACTGCACCGTCGAAATAACCTTTAAAGGTGCTGTTATGAAGCGGGTTGTAAAAGAAGTAAGACTGTTGCTCGGTATGTAAAACTTGTTGTTCGTCACTGTAGCGCACGCGTACAAGTTTATTATTAGCAACCATATTTACATGGGTAATGCCTTCAGCTTCTACCGTTTCAAAAATCTTGTGAGCCATTTGTTGATAGAAGGTTTGGTAAGGTTTTTCAGCATTTGTATCGATACTACCCGCTACTGATTCAATTAATTGATCCGTTAATTTAATTTCAGCAAGAATGTAGTGACTGTCACTGGCGTCACTTGGAATATATACGCGTTCGTTAGCTCTATGTTTTCTTAGTATTGATGTAGATCGTCTCATTGCTGTCTCCCTGAACAGAAGCTGTATTAGATTATGTGCACTAGTTATAGCACGATTTGTTCAAGGTAACACAAGCACAATTAGGCCTGTTATTGTTCCTAATCAAAAATCAGTTAATTTTTTGTTAATGTTTGTAAATACTGGCTATATAAGGAAATTTTCTTTTAAACCAAGCGGCAGATTTGGCTAATTAAATGAGGTAAAGGCACGGTTAATGTACCCGCATTGTTTGGGCTTAAACCCGTGAAACGAATTACTCGATGTCGATAACAATCGACTGTTTTACCAATTCGCCATTGGCATCATCGCGTTCTATATAATTAAAGCCATCGCGCACAGCTTGAGACTGATTATTGGGAATATAGGCAGATTCACCGCTTTGCTCATCTATGATGATTTCGCCATTTTGAGTGGCTTCTAACATCTCTATCTGCTTCCCTTTGCTACAAGGTAATACGCCAATAAAAACGTGGTTGTGTCTGGCAGTAAAATAAATTTCGTTGCGCTTAATAACCGTAGTGTTGTGACCTGTGCCTTGTTGTCGACTGTATTTCACAATAATGCTCTGTGAATATACTGAAATTCACTCTCTTGGCCCATTTGCTTTTACAAAAGGAGCCAAGGTTGAATTTATCGCACAACAATTTGCAGTAATTATGGAGAAAAAGGTCAGGGTTTGTTGAACGTTAATCGGTAAGTTTAACTAATTGGAATATGGATAATAATTTTTAACCCACCTAGCTCACTTTGTTCTGCTTTAATACTGCCTTGGTGCAGTTCTACTAAGCTGCGGCAAATTGATAAACCTAGCCCTGTGCCACCTGTAATGCGACTGCGCGACTTATCGACGCGGTACAAACGTTCAAAAATGGCTTTGAGTTCATTTTGAGGTACGCCCGGTGCTGAGTCTTCAATAATTAAAATTAGATGGGTTTTGTTGGTTGATACGTGAATGTTAATCAGTCCTGGCGCGTCCGTGTAGCGAATTGCATTACCAATTAAGTTGGTCATCACTTGTTTAATGCGATTAAAGTCGATTTCGGCACTTAACCCTTGAGGTAAATGTTTATCAAGGACGAGATCTAAACCGGCTTCTTTAGCCAAAACTTGCATTTCACCCGCGGTGTTTTGGATAAATTGATCGATATCGACACGTTGTTTATTGAGTTTTAATACCAAGGCATCCGCTTGGGCTAACTCATCAATATCGGCGATTAAGCTCGTCAGCTGACTGATTTTATTGTGTAGTCGCTCATGTGCTTTGTCTGTGTCTTGTTCAATATTGTATTGCAGCGCTTCAACTTGCAATTTAAGCACGCTAAATGGCGTTCTCAACTCGTGGCTAATATCGGCCAACATTTGATTCTTATTATCCATCAGCGCTTTGGTTAAATCGGCTTCTTTTTGCAATGCGCGTCTTCTTTGATAACCAAATACGAACACCGCAACAAATATTAAAGCGAGTATAATTTGCAAGGCAACAAGCTGGCGTTTTTCTTGTTCATCGAGTAAAGCTTTTAATTGTTGTTGAGCATTTTCTTCTTCTAAAACGGCGATCTTTCGCTCTTTTTCACTGGTTTTATACAGCTCGGCAAATTGAGCGAGTAGGGTATTTTTAATGGTTTTTTGCTGTTCTTTATAGCGCTCAAACGATTCTGTTTTTATATCGTTCGCTTGTGCAAACTTACCTAACCTTACTTTCACTCTATAAGCCAAATCGAGCGCTTCTTGGTTTACAAAATAGCGTGACTCGTAAACCTTTTCGCGGATCATGGTATCAATGTGTTTTTCAGCTGTTAGCCAATCTTCTTGCTTAGCAGCCACTAAAGCTTTGAAGTAGTGGCTGCTGGTAATTAGCTCGGGTTTATTGTGCGAGGCCATGATTTGTTCTGCACTTCTCATAGCTTTAACCATCAATGCCAAGTCATCGGACTCGTTTCCCAGTCGAATTAATTCGTAATATGCCGATACTTCTGAGCTTTTTAAATCATATTCTGCGGCAACTAGCACTGCTTGTTCTAAAACCGCTTGAGCTTTGGCGTATTGGCCTTGTGCCTGATAGAGAATACCTAGCCTATGTTGGCCTTCAAGGCAACTAAGTGGGGCTGATGCTTTCGAGATTTCGGCAAGACCGGCTAAGTAGTTTTCCTCAGCTTGCTGAAAGTCATTGATCAAAAAGAAAATTTGCCCAATGTTCATTATCGTGTTGGCAAAATGGGTTTTGTTGCTTTGCTTTTCATATAGCGGTAATGCCTTTTGGTAGTAAGCTAAAGCATCATCTAAGTTGCCCAGCTTATCTTGAATATTACCTATGATATTATAAATAGCAGCCAGTCCACTTTTGTTGTTACTGTTTTGATAGACTTCTTCTAATTCTTGATAGCTGTCGATTGCTAAAACGAGTTTATCGGTAAGTTGATACAAGAGGGCTTGATTGAATAGGTTAATACTAATAGCTTTTTTATCAGAAGAGCGCTTTGCCGCACTTAGCCCTTGTTCAATCAAGGCTTTTGCTGTGCTCATTTCACCGCGTTCTAAATGTATTTTTGTTAGGTAACCGAGTAATAACGCCTGATATTTGGGGGATTCGTGTTGCTCGAGTATGTCAAAACCTTGCTCGGCAAGCATTTCGGCCTTTTTGGGATCACTTCTGCGTATCTGCTTAATAATGTCGATAATCAGCGGTAGTCTTTGTTCTGACAATGGTGCTGTTAACGCTAGTTTCTGTTCTAGTTCTGCCACACTTGGCTCTTGCGCCAAGCTTTGTGCGGTGTGAAACAGCGATAAGCTGATGACTAGAATTAAAAGTACCTGTTCTTTAAACATTAAAGTAATGTCCCATCAGCAGATTCAGACTTAAGGTTAACTGGGATTAAATTTAAGTCTTATATTTTTGATTTACCTGTTTTATTTGGTAATAACTGGGTTATTCACAGTCAACAAAGCGATAACCAACACCGTAGACCGACTCAACTTTACCTTTGCCTAAGCCTAGCTTTTCAAGTTTTTTACGCACGTTTTTAATATGGCTATCGATAGTGCGATCACTGGTATCGCGATCGCTGTTATAAGCCAGTGTCAAAATTTGATCTCGGCTGTAAATACGGTTCGGGGCAGATATCAGTAAATTTAATAGATTGGATTCGATTAGCGTGAGCTTCTCCGTTTTATCTTAGTAGCTGATTTGCAATTTATCAGCATCAAGCCTGATATCCGTTGAGAGCGTTTCTTGGTTTTGCGCGGCTAACGTGCGTCTTAATACTGCTTTAATTCGTAATATCAGCTCGGGGCAGAGAAGGGTTTGCACACATAGTCATCACCCCCTGTCTGTAGGCCAAGCAGCCTACTCACCTCATCCGTTTTAGACGTCACCATAATGATAGGTACTTCACTCGATTGACGAATTTGCCTTGTCAGGGTAACTCCATCAACCTTGGGTAGTTGCACATCCATCAAAATAATATCTGGCATTTTTTCAGCTAAAAATGGCATGACTTGCTCACCGCTTTTAAGCCTGTCGACTTTAAAGTCGGATGCCTGAATAAATTGAGACAGTTTTTGTCATAAATCTTCATCGTCTTCAACCAATAAAACATGTTGTTGCATGAAAATAGTTCACTCACTATTAAGAATTTTGAACGGTGCCAGAATGGCAAAATTGTCTGTAAATACTCAACTTCACATTAATCGTAAAACTCGATTTATACAATTTATGTAACATGGATAATTGGGTTAATAACACCGCTTTCTTACCTTGCCAATGACGTTTGTTGACTATACTTAAAATAACGCCACAGCCACGTGAAGAGAAGTTATGAATCAATCCGATGTCGTTATTGAACAGTTCTGCTTGGAAGTTGCAGAAAGTCAGCATTTATTCACTATCGAGGATGATAACGGAATACCCACACCCAAAAATGACGACAACACTTTGTCTATGCCTTTTTGGTCAACTCAGGCGCAAGCCGAAACCTTTTTACAGACCGAGCCAGGTTATCAAAACTTTAAGCTAATAGAAGTGCAGTGGTTAACATTTGTCGACAAATGGGTCGACGGTTTACAAAAAGAAGGGGTTTGCGCCGGCATTAATTGGCAAGCTAACAACCAAACCCACGTCGATGATAAAATCCACGATATTGTTGATCGTATCCACGCCCTGATGAAAAAGATGATAGAAGATCAAATACTAGCTGAAAGTGCTTAAATTTGAGTTGTATGGCATTGCTATAAAAAATAATAATTTCATTGTCTTAACCTCTATTTTTACTGTAACTGAGTAGGTACAAAAAAGGACTTACTCAGTTAATGTTATTTTGTAACATCGTTGACAAAAAAAACGCTATCTTTAAAGCTCTAGAGATTGGAATTAACTTTACAATTAATAAGGAGCTTTATGTCTTTTCTACATAAAAGTCTGATCAGTGCTGCGCTTTTAATTTCAAGCCAGGCTGCATTGGCGTCTGCACCTGAGCAACCAACTAACCGCTTCACTGCTGAACGCGTTTTTGATATTGAATATGCAACAGACCCTCAAATTTCACCAGACGGTAAAATGATTGCTTATGTTCGTCATTCAATGGATAAAATAACCGACAGTGATAAAAAGCAAATTTGGTTGTTAGACAGTAAAACGGGACTGCATTTACCATTGCTCGATAACGCGCAGGCAAGTTGGTCTCCTCGTTGGTCTCCTGATGGTGAAAAGTTACTTTTCTCAACTGTAGTGGATGGCAAAGTTGAGCTCAGCCTTTATTACTTTGATGCTGACCGTCGCTTTTCTTTAGCGCAATTTACAACCAGCCCATCTAATGCAACTTGGTCTCCTGATGGTAAACACATCGCGTTTAATATGTTTATTGAAGGCAAGAAACCGAGTTTTGCAACACCTATTGCCCAGCCTAAAGGGGCAACATGGAATGAAGCAGCTAAGGTGTATGATGATTTAATTTTCCGTTTTGACGGTGCCGGTTATTTACCAAAAGGCAATAAGCAAGTGTTTACGTTACCGATTGAAGGTGGCACGCCAAGGCAATTAACTCATACTGATGTTAGCTACGATGTTGCTGATTGGTTAGACAATGACACCTTGTTAGTGACGGGTAACCCAAATGAAGACAGACAGTTGGATTTTATCGAAAGTGATATTTTCTCAATTGAATTATCTGATTTATCGTTAGAGGCAATGACGGATAGAGATGGTCCTGATCATTCACCTGTCGTGTCGCCAAATGGTAAATACATCGCTTATCGCGGTTATGACGATAAAGTATTGTCATATCAGCAACAAGATCTCTATTTAATGAATGCCGATGGTACGCAAAAGCGTGAAATCGCAGCTGATTTTAAAGGCTCTATCGGGCAAGTCGCTTGGGCGCCAGATAACAAGTCGTTGTTAGTGTTATCGGAAGACCACGGTGATATGACCATCTTCAATATCTCATTAAAAGGCAAGGTAAAAGAAGTTATTTCTGATATAGGTGGTGGTTCTATTGGTCGCCCATATGCCAATGGTAGCTTCTCGGTAAGTGGGAAGAAAGCGGGCAAAATTGCTTATATGTCAGCATCAACTGACCGCCCATCTGAAGTTGGCACGGCAACACTTTCTGGTAAAAAAGCAAAAGTACTGACTCAACTCAATGCAGATGTTTTACCTTATTTAGACATGGCCAAAGTCGAAGAAGTTAAAGTTAAATCAAGCGTCGATGGTAAAGAAATTGAAGCTTGGGTCGCTTTACCACCTGATTTTAAAGCCGATGGAAGTTTCCCTATGATCATGGAGATCCACGGTGGCCCGTATGCGATGTACGGACCTTTCTTCGGTAGCGAAATGCAACGCTTTGCTGCTGAAGGTTATGTCACTGTTTGGGTCAACCCTCGTGGTTCAACAGGCTATGGTGAAGATTTTGCATTAGAAATTGATTTAGCTTACCCAGGAAATGACTATCACGATCTGATGTCTGTGGTAGATGAGTTAATAGCTCGCAAATATGTCAGTGATGAACGTTTATTTGTTACTGGTGGTTCAGGCGGTGGTTTATTAACGGCTTGGATTGTCACGCAAACGGATCGCTTTGCTGCTGCGGTATCGGTTAAGCCCGTTATTAACTGGATGACAATGGCATTATCGGCAGACATAGCCTCTTATGTGAAGCGCCATTGGATTCGTGAGGAGCCATGGTCTAATCCTGATGCGTATTTAAAGCGCTCACCAATTAGTTATATGGACAAAGTGACTACGCCAACTATGGTTATGGTAGGTGAAGAAGATTACCGCACGCCAACATGGGAAGCAGAACAATTTTATACTGCGCTTAAGCTAATCAATGTGGATACGGCGCTGGTACGTGTTCCAGGTGCACCGCACTACATTGCATCAAGGCCAAGCCGTTTGATTACTAAAACGGATAACATTATGGGGTGGTTTGAAAAATACGACCCAGTAAAAATTAAACAAAAAGCTGAACAGAAAAAAGATTAATCCCTATATTTCTGCTGAAACAAAAAAAGCGAGCATGATGCTCGCTTTTTTATTGTTGGTCGTGACTAAAGCTTAAATTGACCGACTAGGCGTTTAAGTTCGACCGCATCGCGATTCATCACTTCAGCTGCTGATGATGTATCGTTTGCACCTTGCGATGTTTCTATTGCCGCCTCACTTATCACGGTTATGTTGTTGTTGATCTCATCTGCCACCTTGGCTTGTTCTTCAACCGATGCGGCCACTTGCAAGTTCATGTCATTGATTTGGGTGATCGTCTCTAAAATTTCTTCAAGCGATTGCGCTGTTTCGGTTGATTTCTCGACCGTTACTCTGGCTTCTTCACGGCTTTGGTTCATTACCTCTACCGCACCCGATGTACCGGTTTGCAAGGTATTGATCATTTCTTGAATTTCACTGGTTGATTCTCTGGTGCGTTTTGCAAGGCCACGCACTTCATCGGCAACAACCGCAAACCCTCGACCGTGTTCCCCGGCTCGCGCCGCTTCAATTGCCGCATTCAACGCAAGCAGGTTAGTTTGCTCTGAAATCCCTTGAATAACTTCCACTACTGAGCCTATGTTACTTGAGTTTTCGGCCAGCGACTCAATCACCTCTACTGCACCATCAACACGGCCTGCCAAATGTTGAATAGATGCAATCGTATTATCAACTGATGTTTTACCAGTTTGCGCTCTGTCTCGCGCTGTTTCAGCGGCATGAGCAGAATCAGAAGCTAACTTAGCAACTTCTTGAATAGAATAAGTCATCTCGTTAACAGCTGTTGCAACGTGTTCTGTTTTTTCTCTTTGCTCGTTACTGGCAACACTGGTTTGATTTGAAATTGTCGAAACACTTTGTAAGTTATCGCTGATGGCATTTCCTGTATCGACGATACCTCCAATCACTTCTCTTAGGTTGCTGGTCATTTCCGCAACTGAGCGATAAATACCGGTTGCACTGTCTTTATATTTGAAGTGAACGGTGAGATCACCTTTAGAAACTTGTCTGGCTATATCGGCAATTTCTGTTGGTTCTCCGCCAATTGGTTTGCGAATGGAGCGATAGACAATTATCGACATAGCCACGCCTAAAATTAAGCTGATAATTGAGACGAGCATCACGATATTTATAGCTGATTCTGCATTAGCTTGAACTTCTGGGCCAAGTGCATCCTGATCTGCTTTTACCGATAGTTTCACGCTCTCTAACTTAGCAGCGATATCAGGGCCAATCACATTGAGGGTATTATTGATTAGTTTATTTCGCGCCTGAATGATTTGGAAAATACTATTTAACGCTGAAAGGTATTGTTTTAGATTGTCATTTAAATCTGCGTATAGTGCTCTATCTTTGGCATCGTGCAATATGCGCTGTAATGAATTTAAATGGATAGGTAAACGCGTATTGAGTTCTCGTTGAGCACGCTCAAAGTCTACCGGGTCCTAAGTACTTAGTTACATAAAGGCGGCCTAAAAGCAGTGCTTCTTGAGATTTACTCAACAGATAGACCTCTTCATACCATTTGTTGCGATTGGCATACTCTAAAAATTCAGTCAGGTTTTTACGCATGGCTAAACCTGCGGGGTCTAGCTCGCCTTTAACAACTTTGTGGTGCTCGGCTATTAGCTGAACGACTTCTTCAAATGCTGTTTCATATTCTTCTATCAGTGCTACCGATGCTTTTACGTTTTTCGCTCGCTCTGGTTTTTGTATTTCTTTTAGCGCGGTATTTAAAAATTCCTTGGTCTTGCCCAAGCGTTGTTGGTAGCTTTCCAGTACCTCTTGAGAGTCCGATTTAATGTATTTGAGTACATTCAATCGAACCATTAACAAGTTAGCTTGTACCCGACCGGCTAAGTTAGTATCTCGAGCTAGCCCTCGGTATTCAGTGAAGCTAGTAAAACCACCACTTAAACCTAAATAAGCGATAAAAGAGATAACGACTAGTAATAGTATGATTGAGCTAAATGCAATGTTTAGCTGTTTTGATAGGCTCAAACGTTCAAACATATTGATAACCTGTTGTTGGGTAATTAACAAATAGTTTAGTTTGCTAACGGCAAAACGAAGTTTTCATAAACACAAAAAGTGGTTGTAATTGTATTTGAATCGTTTTTGATGTTTTTAAGTAATTAATTTAGTTTGTTTTTGTTGTTATTTGGCAAGAGGGCTAACAATGTAGATATTGTAAGAATGCTTTAAAAGACTAGAAATTACGCCGTAATGCTATTTTGAATACACTCAGTTATTGTGTTTTCTCAATTAAAAAGTCAATTAATACTCTTACTCGTTTAGCCTTTTGCGTATGTTGGTGAAAGTAAATAAATAGCCCGGCTACTGGTGACCAAGCCTCAGGTAAAATAGGTACTAACTCACCAGATTCAAATTCTTTTTCTACCATAGACTCGAGTAATCGGCCTATGCCTAAACCCCGTAAAGCGGCATCTTTCATCAATTCGGTATCGTTGACAGTTAATGCCGTTTTCATATCTACATGAACTGGGTTATCACCATCTTGTAGAATTAACGGTAATAATCGATTGGAAGTGATAAACCGATAATAGATAAATTTATGCGACTGCAAATCGGTGATGTTTGTCGGCATACCGTATTGTGCTAAATAAGTTGGAGATGCAAACAGGGCGTCTTTTTTACTCGGTGTCAATGGTCTTGCAACCATTCCTTCAGCGATGCGATCGCCAAATCGAATACCTAAATCAAAGCCTTGCTCTATGATATCAACCGTGCCATCAAATAAGCTGATCTCCAATTCGATTTCGGGGTAGCGCTGACAAAATTCAGCATAAATGGGGGCCAGTATGTACTGATAAACAAAACGCGGCATGGTAATACGCACTTTCCCGCTTGGGGTGTGGTTTAAATCACTGACACTTTCAAAGGCAAGGCTCAAGGTTTGTAGTGGTTGAGCGGTATTTTCAAATAACAGCTGTCCCGCTTCTGTTAGTTCTATTTTTCGAGTCGTTCGGGTGAACAAAGGCAAGCCTAATTGGTTTTCCAAAACTTTAAGCGCTTGGCTAACCGATGGCGTTTTCATTTCTAAAATACGCGCCGCTCCACTAATAGAGCCTTCTTTAGCGATCATATTGAAGATTCTTATTTGATTGTATGTACTGCCATTCATTTTGCGTAATGATTGTTAGTTTTTAGCTAATAATCTTTTAGTTAATGTGGTTCTAATGATTAACAATAACATGACTTAGACTTTTCTCATGATTTTTATATGAAGGTAAAAATATGAGTAACGTTTTAGTGATTTCAGGTCACCCCAATTTAGCCAAATCCAATACCAATCAAATTATTTTACAAACCATCGCCAATAGGGTTAATGACGTTGAGATAAGAAAATTGGATCAGCTCTATCCTGACTATCAAATAGATGTAGCAGCGGAACAATTGGCTTTATTGGCAGCAGATATTATTGTGTTGCAATTCCCGTTCTATTGGTATTCAGTACCCGCATTGCTGAAAAAATGGATTGATGATGTGTTTAGTTATGATTTTGCCTATGGCAATAAAGGGGACAAACTACATAACAAAGATCTAATTTTGTCATTTACTATTGGTGGACCAAAGGAATCATATGACCCTCTTGGCTATAACCACTTTCCGATTGCGCAGTTAATTCAACCTTTGCAGCAAACGGCCTATTTGACTGGGATGGTGTTTCACCCACCTGTGTACAGCCACGGAATGGTTTATATTCCTGGGGTTTATAACGAACTTGCTGATTTACAAAATAAAGCTTTAAAACACAGTGAAAGTTTAATTCATGCCATTGATGCACTTAAAAAAGTGGATGAGCAATATGTAGAACGTTTTGCTAGAAAGTGGTTTAAAGCAATGGATAAATTGCCAAAAGACAGTGAGCAATTTACTCAATACTTAGCGCAAGATATTACTTGGTCGATGCCCGAGGGGTTATTTATCGGACACGAGGGTTTTAGAGATTGGTACGCCTTGATTAAGCAACAGTTTATAGCAGATTGTAATCATCAAGTTCAAGCGATCAAAGTCAACAAAACGGAGCAGGGATTTTATGTTGAATTAACGGTTAACTTAAAGGCTCAAACCCACTTGTATTCGAGCTTTAAAGGTGAGTCTGTTGATATTGTGGTCAATGAAAAGTGGCAGCTGAGTGCTCATCCCGAGCGTGGTCTGATAATTCAGCATTACCAAGTCGAGCAGATTTAGCCCTTATCAGCGGCTTACTGAGCGTAACTTCTTTGTATTGCAAAGCTGTATCTCTGTAAATTGCCTGCTAGAATGTCGGCCGTTTTTAATACACGGCCTGAAAATTATGTTACCTAACTGCCCAAACTGTAATTCTGAATACGTTTATCAAGACCAAGATTTATTGATTTGCCCTGAATGCAGCTACGAATGGAATCCAGCAGAGCAAGCTGAAGAAGATACTATTACCGCAAAAGATGCCAATGGCACCTTGTTATCAGAAGGCGATAGAGTGACTGTGGTTAAAGATTTAAAAATCAAAGGCAGTTCTCAAGTCATTAAAATTGGCACTAAAGCGGTTATCCGTTATATCAAAGATGCCAAAGACCACGAACTCGACTGCAAAGTAGATGGCGTGGGTGAGATGATGGTAACAGCGAAATTTGTCAAAAAAGCTTAATGCGCTGTCACGCTATTTTTTGTGGTGATTACAAATAAATACTGACGTTTAAATTTGCTGTTGGCTCGTTTGATTATGAACCTAAATTTATCGCAACTAAAGCACGATTACGATGAACTCGGCTATTTCGTTTTGAGGGACTTTTTCAGTCCAGATGAGATGGCCAAGTTACGCTCGACCATACTGGCTTTTCATGAAAAATGGAAAGCGGATAACCATGAGTTTTATCAAGAAGTAGCCTTTAACTCTTCTTTGATAACTGGCAGCCAATATTTAGCTGATAGCCAAAGATTACAGTTATTTAATTTTATCGCCAGTGACAAGTTAATGGCTGTGGTTAATGCGGTGATCCCTAATTTTCCTGCCTTTATGAATACGCAGCTATTTTTTAATCCGCCAAACCCTGAATTAAAAGATTTTTGGCATCGAGATTGCCAGTATGATCACGATGTTGATATGCAAAAAATAGTGATACACGAAACGCAAGTTGTGCATTTTCGCGTTCCGCTATTCGATGAATTAGGTGTAGAGCTCATACCGGGCACGCATAAGCGCTGGGATACCGAAGAAGAATTTGCCGTCAGGGAAGAATTGAATGGCAGGCATAGTAATGAAAGTTTACCTAATGCTGAGCGTATTCCGCTCAAGGCTGGCGACTTATTAGTGTTCTCGGCAGATATGTTACATCGCGGATTATATGGTTTAGAGCGCCTGGCTTGGGATATTTTGATGTTTGATTCTGCTGGGGATTTTGTTGATTATGTCGATGATGACTGTTTACCAGAAACACATTTACTAAAGTCGATAGACAACCCGGATATTTATCACAATATTCTCAAGTTAAAGGCCAAACAGCAGCAGCTACAATCTGACCTTTAGCGCATATCAGTTACTGGTTAAATTGATATTGGCCATTGGTGCGCATGTACAATAACGTTTGCTCGTTTGCCGATAATTGATATTGCACTGTGCCCGATGCATTAATAAAACTCGCTGCAGCAAGGGCAACGTCTTTTTGCCCTTCTGTGGTTAAACTGACTTCACCTTTGATAACAACTATCTTTAATTCTTGAGCTTGAGCAGATAATTGTCCTATAAACCCCGTAGGCAGCTTTATCAGTGTCCGCCAACTTCATTATTATCTAGGCTATCCCATAAATTGGCTTTACTTTAACAAGCTGATGTTCTTATTGATAATCAGTTGTTGCTACCAGTAGTCTTAATCCATCAGTAATAGATACCAAAGTTGATATTAAGCCTTGAATGCCAGCTGTCAGTGCCATCGTTGATACCAACACCATCACCACCTACAAACCACATATTTTTACCGGCAATCCAATCTACATAGGTATAAATAGCCCCTTTACTGAATGCACAGCCTGTGACATTTTGGATGGAATCAGTAAGACCGACTTCATCTGCAGCAGCAATATAAGTGTAATCGTTGTAGCAAGTGATGGTATCTAACCATTTTTTATTAATTCTAAACGACTTGGCCAAGTTGACTGAGCTAACGAGCGCTGAAGAGGCTATTTCAAAGGGTGCTTCAAAAGCGGATAGGGTAATGCGGTGGTCAGCCGTTTCTAGAGTTTCCTCGGCATCGTATTCATATTTGATAACCTGCAGTTGTAATTTCCAATCATTTTTAAAATAGCCGTCAAAGTGAAAAGCGGCGGCGTAGTGATCGCCTGAATCACTACTTTTATCATTGGTAAACTGCCCATACTGCAATGACGTACCTAATGTATGTTTACCCCATTTGTATTGTAATCGGGTATTAATTTGGCCATCTTCGCGATTAGCTCTTTGATTGTCATACCCGGCCGAAACATCGAAAGAGTAGCGTTTCCAGTGATCAGCATTGTCGTATTCACTGTTAAAGAAGTAAGCGGTATCTAAAGTAAAAGGGCCAAACTTATGTTGCCACTTTACGCCCATATCATAATCGTCTTCTAACCCTAGATAGTAGGTTCCGCCAAACCAAAAACTGTGTGAGGCCCAAGGCTCAATACCAAAAGGGACTTGAGTCAGGCCCACTAAAAAGGTGTTATTTTTGTCGTAGATATAACCGAGCTCAAGGTGATGCACGGTATCAAACTCTTGATACCAGCGATATTGCGCATCTAAAAATAAATCACCTTGCTCGATTTTGGTATCGATACGAAATAACTCAAAATCAAAACTACCATTATCATCTTCGCCATAGTCTTTCCAAGCGTAATTGAGTCTAAATGCCCCGCCCATATCCACCTTCGGGCCTTGTGCAAAACTGGCAGCAAAAGGGGTGAAACTAGATAATATTAATAAAATAGAAAGGGTAAATAAGGCGTAATTCACTTGGCGTCCTATGCGGCAAATCATTTAATTACTAAGTTGTCATTTTTAGCCACTTTTCACAAGTAAATTAACGACCTAAAGTGAACCAAAGTAGATTGTTACTGGTATCGATGGTTTCAGGTAAGAAGGGGTTATCAATAGTAAGAATTAAACTGTCTTGCCATTGAGAAAGCGGAAATAAGTGTTGAGTGGCAGGGTGACTTTTCATGTACTGATCAAAGCTACCATCTGTCAATGCGGCGTTGAGTCCTATCGACAGGGTATCCCTTAGCTGGCTATTTTCTTTGTGTGTAAAGAAATACATAGGGAATGGGTATTTTAGAATAAGCTTATCGTATACCACCAAATCAGGCATGACAGCTTGTCTGCTCTTAACTTCAGAAAACGCTTCGTTAATACCACGAGGAAAAGCTAGACAACGTCCAGAGTAAGCTTGCTTGAACATGTTTTCATAAACCACATTAGGCAGAACATTCAGCCCTGCCGCTAACATAATATCGGTATCAGGCCAGTGTTGGCCTTGGCAAAGCCTGTGCTGTTTTAATGTTTTAACCGACTTTATCGCCGCGAGCTTCGCTATGTTCTTTTTGTGGGTAGTAAAAACACGATAACCCAGTAAACCTTTATTCAGCGGTATCGGCACAAAACCTAATTCATCTTCTCTTGCTTGATTAGTACCTGCCCAGTACAAGTCAACTAAGCGCTTCGCTTTCAATTCAGATAAGGCTCTGTCTTGTACCATATAAGGTGAGAACTTGATGGTAAGTGGTTTATTGGCTTTTTCAAATGCCAGCTTTAATAAGCCCACGTAGTAATCGTGAGTGCTATCAAATTCTGATTGGCTGCCTCGAACCCTAACGGTTTCAGCCATCAGTTGAATTGGCAAAATACACAGACAAATAAAGACAAAAAAGCGTAAAAGCATTAGCCGAAAACCATTAGTGATTTGAGCTTTGAGTATAGAACGAAGTGACAAGTGCGCAAATCTAACTGTTTGTTTATTGTTCAATTTAACTGGCTTTTGCCTTGTACTTTTTTCGTTCAAATACTAGTTTTAATCTTAGGTCTAGCATGCAATTTGAGGTTGTATGGTTAAGTTTGTGAAACGCGAAATTGGCACTGTGAAAGACTCTATCTCAGTAAAGCTACTAGGTATTGTGCTGTCCATTTACCTGTTACTAACATTAGTGGTAACTGGAGTTCACATCATGATTGACTACTATAATGCCAAAGAAGAGGTGCAAGTTGTTTTAACGGCCTCAGAAAAAACGTTTCACGACATTCTGGTAACCGACCTGTGGAATTATGATTATCAGCAATTAGAAATTACCGCTAAAAGCTTATTAGGCTTACCGCATGTTGTTGGCATTGAGCTCATTACCGCGGAACAAGAGACGATAGTCAGCAGTGGTAAAACGTTAAGCTCATCGCCCGATCACGAAGGGCTTTTCCACTACACTTTTCCACTTATTAAAATTCTCGATGGTGAGTTAAACGAAATTGGCTCAGTAAAGCTTTACTCCGATGATAACTTCATCATCAATAGCATTAAACCTGGCATCTATTTATTGGCGTTTAATGCTGCGATCAAAACGATTGCTATCTTTATCTTAATTAGTATTGTTTTTAAGCACTTATTGACTAATCCATTGGGGCGTTTAGCGAGGCAAGCGGGGGAAATTAACCCCAATGAAATGCAATCGTCTTTAATTGATATTGCTCAAAATCCAGATGATGAATTGGGGGTTTTACAAAAAGCCCTTAACGACATGATTGAAAAAACAGCAGAGGTGATCGGCAAACTCGATTTCCTCAACAAAGATTTGGAACTTAGGGTTAAACAAAGAACCGAAGAACTACAACAGACCGTAGAACAATTACACGTTGAACAAGATAAGTTGGTGCAAGAAGTGGAAGTAAGGCAACGCTCTGAAGCTGCACTTGAAAAATCGCTTGAGGAATTAAAATTTGCTCAAGGTCAGCTTATCGAATCAGAAAAAATGGCCTCACTTGGTGGTTTAGTAGCAGGGGTTGCGCATGAAATTAATACACCTGTAGGTTTGAGCTTAACAGGGATTTCTCATTTCCAAGTTTGTGTTGAAGATGTAGCAAAGCTCTATGATGCGGGCGACTTAGAAGAAGACCAATTCGAGAAATTTATTAAAGAGTCGAAAGAGCTATCCAGCACCATTCACAACAGCTTGCAGCGCGCCGCTAACTTAGTTCGCAGTTTCAAATTAGTTGCAGTTGATCAATCAGCTGAAGAGATCAGGCAGTTTGACTTGATTGAGTATCTCGATGAAACCATGATCAGCCTGAACAACAAAATCAAACAAAGCAAATTGACCTTTACCGTCAATAGTCAGGAAAAACCTTTAGTTGTCAATAATTACCCGGGATCTTGGGCGCAAATTTTCACCAACCTTATTCAAAACACCATGATCCACGCCTACGAACCACAATCGGCAGGGCAGGTGCAACTTAATTTCAGCAAACATGGCGATACTTTGCACTTTGAATTTATTGATGATGGTAAAGGGATGACCGAAGAAACCCAAAAAAAGGTTTTCGAACCTTTCTATACCACAAATCGCGCAAATGGCGGTTCGGGGTTAGGTATGAATATTCTGTTCAATATTGTGACACAAAAAATGTACGGCACCATCAGCCTGCACAGTGCCCAAGGGCTAGGCAGCAAGTTTATTATTGAAGTGCCAATTGATATTAGTTCTTATGTTAAAGGTGGATAGTTATGGGCTTGTTTAAGAAGTCTTCAAAAGCCAAAACAGAGAAAAAAGCATCTTGGAAGATCTTAATTGTTGATGATGAACCCGATGTACATGCGGTGACTAAGCTGACATTGAGTAACTTTGAATTCGATAACAAAGAGGCTGAATTTATTAGTGCCTTTAGTGGCGAAGAAGCAAGGGCTGTCTTGCAAAAAGAATCGGATATTGCTTTGGTATTACTCGACGTGGTGATGGAAACGGATGATGCAGGTCTTAAAGTGGCGAGCTTTATTCGAGAAGAGCTAGATAATCATTTTATCCGGATTATTCTGCGTACAGGTCAACCAGGACAAGCTCCAGAGCGCTCTGTCATTACCAGTTATGACATCAACGACTATAAAGATAAAACCAGCCTCAGTAGCGAGAAACTATTTTCTGTCGTTTACACCGGGCTGAGAGGTTATCGAGATATTCTTGATATCGAAGTGGCGCGTAAGAAGTTAGAAAACCATCGCGAAGGGTTAGAGAAAGTCATTGACTCAACAACGAGCCTTTTCAAAATCCGTTCACTGCAAGATTTTGCTAGTGGTTTATTAGTCCAAATTGCCAGTATCCTTCGAGCTGATAAGTCAGATAGCCACCCGGGTAATAGCTTTGTTGTTAGAAAAGATAAAACGCAATTTAAGATGCTGGCTGGTACGGGCGCATATGCCCCCGTCGATGATGATAATGTTAGTTTTGAACCCGCTGTGACTGAGTTATTAAACAAAGCATGTGACCAACAAGTCAGTATTTTAGAAGGCAATTGTTTTGTCAGTTATTTCAAAACAAATAACGCCGGTGAGAATTTGATTTACATTGAAAATATTTTAGAAATAAATGACTTAGATAAAAAATTATTGGAGCTGTTTTCCAATAATATTGCCGTTGCATTTGATAATTTGGAATTGAATAAAGAAGTCTTCGAAACCCAATCTGAAATTATTGATACTTTAGGTGAAGTCGTTGAAAGCCGCTCTAAAGAAGCAGCCAATCATGTAAAACGCGTTTCGCATTTATCTCGTGCCTTAGCTCTTTGGGCTGGTTTACCTCAAGAACAAGCGCAAGAGCTATTTATGGCTTCCCCTATGCACGATGTTGGTAAAGTGGCTATTCCTGATGCTGTATTGCTTAAGCCAGCGAAGTTGACGCCAGACGAATGGGTGATCATGAAAAGCCACGTGAATATTGGCTGTGAAATTTTTGCTCGCTCTAAAAGACCCACACTAAAAGCGGCCTCTATTGTTGCTGGTCAACATCATGAAAAGTTCAATGGTCAAGGTTACCCCAATGGACTAGCTGGTGAGGATATTCATATTTATGGTCGCATTGTGGCATTAGTTGATGTATTTGATGCTTTAGCGCACTCTCGGTGCTACAAAGAAGCTTGGCCCATAGATAAAGTGTTAGCCCTATTAGAAGAGGAAAAAGGCCAACATTTTGACCCAAGATTAGTCGAACTCTTTATCGATAATATCGAAGAAGTGATAAAGATAATGGACGATTACCCGGATTGACCTGATGGATTAAAATAAACGGCTACAGATAAATTCAGCTTTGGGTTTATCTGTATTTTTATACGGACCATTTTGCTGTTACTTCAAAATCAGTCGTCAAGGTATCAATTATTACCAGCTAAATGTCTGTATGTTTTTCTCTAAACGATTAATAGCGGGTTGATAGTTTGTATGTATTTGAACACCCTATAGCACAAGTTACGAAAGAAATGATCACAAGGTGTTACAAAGCTTAACGATGAGTCTGGAGCGATAGCCAGTATAATTTAAGCTAATTAAATTTTTTTATGATTTAAATCGTACGCCTAGTATATGGATGGAAAGTACATAGGCGGAAACTATGTGCTTGTAAAACTTGAGGGATTCACATGAATAAAGCGCAAAAGCTTGCCATCTTTCTCCTTGCATTATTTACTATGAACAGCTGTGTTCAAGCACAAGAACTGACTCGAGACGAGACCTTGGTAATAGGTGTAGTGGGGACTAACCCTTCAAAATCGATAAAAGTAACGACACCATTGGCAAATTTCTTAGCCGAAAAATTGCATAAGCACGGGATAAAAGCTGCAAAAGTGGTCGTGACTAAAGACCTAAAAAGGTTAAGTAAGTTAATTGATCGCGATCGCATTGATATGGTGTCTGAATCTGCCTTTTCAGCAAACGAGCTGATAAAGCGCGGCGATGTAGAACTGATTGCCAGACGTTGGAAAGGTGGAGTCGGTGAGTACCATTCAATCTTTTTTACCAATAAACAATCGAACGTTAATCATTTTGATGATCTCGTCGGCCGGGTAGTTGCTTTTGAAGATCGCGACTCGACCAGTGCGTTTTATTTACCTGCCCATATTTTATTATCTAACAATTATGACTTGTATGAAATTTCTCACCCTAGAGAGCTGCCTCCAAAAGGTAGCATCGGCTACTTTTTTGTTAGTGAAGTCTCTAAAACGAATGGTGAAGCCAATATGATGACTTGGGTACACCGCAAAATTGTTGCAGCATCGGCATTTAGTAATCTCGATTGGGAAAAAGAAATTCCACCTCCAATCAGAAAAGATTTAAAAGTGTTCCACAACGGTGAGCCAATTCCCCGAGCTTTAGTTGTTGCGCGTACTAACTTAGCACCCGAACTGAAAAGTACTCTGCAACAAGCCCTATTTAATGCCCATAAAACAGAAGCGGGTAAGGCTGTACTAACCCGGTATAAAAACACCGCTAAATTTGATGCCGTCACAGAGGAGATGAGAAAGGTGGTTATGGCTATGGGAGAGAAAAAGAAACTTGTCGATGATACCTTGTTTTAAGCTGGAGTAAGAATGAAGTTAAAAGGTAGATTAATAACAGCAAGCATGTTGATGTTAGTGCTTACTGTTGGTGTATTGTCTATTTCTAATTGGTTAATTTCCTCTTATTACAACACACAAATCTTAGAAAAAACCTCTGAAAACATGTCAGAGCAATATATTAAGCTTACTCGAAGCCATGCTGCTCAAACAGTTGCGTATTTATCAGAAGCTTTAGTTAATCCTCTGTACTTTTACGATATCGGTGGCATCGAACTAACAATTACCCCCGCGCTGAACAACCAATCTATTTTGGAAATAACGGTTTTCGATAAAAACGGCATACTGGCACAAGCCAAACGCAGTGAAACCGATAGTTACGGTGTTAAGCTCGATATGCCTGAGCTAGAAAAAACAGTTTTAGAAAATAAAACACCCTATTTTCAAAATGAAGATGACTACTTTATTCTGGCTGAACCCTTGTTAATGAACAATGAGCTACTAGGCGGCTTTAAGTTAACGTATTCATTAACGACGATTCGCGATGATATTGAAAAAAATCGCTCGTTAATTGAGCAGATTAATTTATCCAGTAAGGACTCAGGTTACTCGTTAACATTAATTGTTACTTTGATCATGACGGTATTGAGTTTGTGGTTCTCGGCATTGATCGCACGAAATTTAATAGACCCGATTCAAAATTTAGTTAATCACTCTAAGTTAATTGGCAAAGGCGATTATGAAACGCCCAATAATGTCGATCGCAAGGATGAAATTGGTGAGCTCGCCAAAGCGTTTGATGAAATGGGAACCTGCTTAAAAGAGCGCAACGAAGCGATTGAATTTTTAGCTTACAACGATCCATTAACTAAGCTACCTAACCGAACCTATTTCTTGAATAACTTAAATAGAATGATGAATTCTACAGTCGATTCTATTGTGGTCTTTTTTATAGATTTAGACGGATTTAAAAAAGTGAATGATAGTTTAGGTCATGCTGCTGGTGATGAATTGCTACAAGCTATTGCCAAACGTATTAACCAAAACTTGAGGCATAGCGATCGTGCAGAGGGGACTGCTGCTCGAGTAGGTGGGGATGAGTTCTTACTTTGCTTTCCTAATTTATCCAACAAAGAGGTAATGTCTCGCATTGCTAAGCGTATCATTGATGAGTTTAGTAAACCCGTTTATCTAAAAGAGCCCGATGAGTGGGTTGTAGTCGGTGCCAGTATTGGGATTGCAACTTATCCTGAAAGCGCAGATAACTCAGAAGACTTGGTTAAAAATGCCGATATTGCCATGTATTACGCTAAATCAAATGGCAAAGGGCACTACTGTCACTTCAACCAAGAGCTGGAACAACAAGTTATTGTTAAAGGCCAAATCGAGCGTGATTTGCGCATTGCTTTAGAAGACCTCACGCAATTCCAATTGCATTATCAACCCAAAATAGCATTGACGAGCAACAAGGTTATTGGTGCTGAGGCACTATTGCGTTGGATTCATCCTGAGCAAGGAAATATAGCACCTAATGAATTTATTCCCGTTGCTGAAACGTCAGGACTTATTGTGCCAATGGGTGAGTGGGTAATTGATCAGGCTTGTCGTTTTTTACAGCAATGGCAGAAAAAAACAGGCGATAGTGCTTTTCATGTTGCTGTGAATTTATCGGCCAAGCAGCTTTACGACAGCAAAGTAATTCAATATATCACAGATAAATTAGTGCAATACGAATTAGGTATTGGCAGCTTACACATCGAAGTCACTGAAACCGCGCTCCTTAATGACCGCAATCGAGCTAAAAAAACCATCGACAGTTTGCGAGCGCTTGGTGTGGAAGTTTGGCTGGATGATTTTGGTACAGGTTATTCATCGCTCGGATTTCTGCGTCAATTCAATGTTGATGGACTGAAAATTGATCGCAGTTTTATCAAAGATACGGAAACAGACCAAAACGATCGTTCCTTGTGTAATGCGATTATCACCATGGCCCATCAGCTGGATATTGGCGTCGTGGCAGAGGGAATTGAAACCCAAGCTCAAGCTAATTTCTTAATCGAGTCACAGTGCGAAACAGGGCAGGGCTACCTATACTTTAAACCAATGCCTGAATTGGCAATGACTCAATTGATCGCCAATACCTACTGTGTCAATGAAAGCACAGATAAGCTCAATATCAATATGTAACACTAAGGACTTGTTAAGCCATGTCTTGCCAAACTAAAAAGCCACTCGCTGTCGCGACTTCGTTATTAATCGCCATAGCAGCCATGCCTGCTATGGCGTCAGATGCCGATAAAATTAGAGCGTTAGAATTGCGCTTAGAAGCGTTACAAAAAGAATTAAATGAATTGAAATCAGCCGTTAAGCAAAAACAACAGTTCAAGTTTTCTAAAAGTTCACCCGCGCCAGAGTTGGTCTCCAGTGATGGACAAAGCGCTTTAGAGTTTAAAGCGCGTTTTCAAGCCGATTATGTTGATGCAGATGAAATGCTAACGGGCAAAGATGCGAGTTATACGCCAGCTGAAAAAGATACCAGTATACGTCGCTTTCGTTTGGGGCTTGAAGGAAAGTTTGCAAAAGAGTGGGAATATGAGCTTGAAGTTGATTTTTCTGACGATGAAGTTGAAGTTAAAGATGCCAATATTGCTTTCAAAGGTTGGGACGATCAAATCTTAAGTTTAGGTTTTCAAAAATATGCTTTCGGTTTGAGTAATACCCAAAGTTCAGCGCATCAAATCATGATGGAAAGAGCTTCGGTTGATACTTTTGCACCTGATAGAGCACTGGGCCTACAGTGGCGATATTTGGGTGAAAATTGGACTTTTAGCACGGGTGTAGGACTGGATTACAGTGAAATAGAAGAAGATGATACATCTAGTTATGAAGAAACACGCTTTATAACAAATCGGTTAACTTATGCGCCAATAAACGAAAAGTCTTCTTTAGTACACTTAGGTACCAGTTATATGATGCTTGATTTGGGGCGTGACAACAAAGAGTTGCGTTACCGAGCAAGACCAGGCTCAAAACCAACTAACCGCATGGTTGAGACCGAAAAATTTGCATCGGATGGCAGTGATAACTTTGGCGTTGAAGGTATTTTAAAACACCAAAACTTACTATTTTTAGCCGAGTATATGCTTTCAAGTGCGGATAAGCTTGAAGGCGGCAGTGTTGATGTCGATGCGTATAATCTAACGGCTTCTTATGTGCTAACGGGCGAGCAGTGGCGATACAGTAGTAAAAAGGGCTCGATGAAATCGCCACGTCCTGAAAAATCACTATCTGAAGGCGGTTGGGGGGCATGGGAGGTTGCTATTCGCTATGACAAAGCTAACTTCCTCGAAGATGAATTAACCTACGGTGGCGACTTGACCACACTGATTTTGGGTACCAACTGGTATTTAGAAGATAATCTAAAGCTGCAATTTAACTATATTGATGCCGAAGCGACAAATAAGGTAGATGCCGAATATATCGATCAAGATACTAAAATTTGGCAAACTCGACTGCATTTTGGGTTTTAGCTTAGGTTAATTGCTTTATTCAATTTAAGTATTTTTTGATATTTATACAAAGGCAATAAAAACAAACCTGCTAACCAGAATAGAATGTTTCCGTATATCAGAATTTCATTAAAGGTATAGCCGCCAGCACTTATCTCGTAATAAAAAGCTAAGCAAGTAACTACTATCTGGCTTATTAAAATTAATTGCCAAAATAAGTAGGAGCCTAGGTAATATTTTCTAATGATGCCTAAACATGCAAATATTGTAAGCCAGTCTAGTAATATTATTGCAGCTGAAATAGAGGCTGGGTGAACTGGGGCTAATATATCTGGCACTGTATTGGCATAGTAAATATCCCATACGGAAGTCAGTACTAATAATATAAGTAAGCTATGCCAAAAATATTGTTTAAGCATTGCTAGTACCAATAACCAAAAGGGATGGAGTTAGGATCCTTGGGCAACCTTTCCCACCCATCTAATGGTGAGATATATCGCCTAGTAAAATTCCTTCTCTTTGCACCTTTAGGTGCAAGATCGGCTAATAGAAGGAGTAAGCTTTCAGCCTCCTTAGATTTTCTACCGTAAGTTTGAATCGTTGACTTTACGCTAGGGTAAATTCGTTTGTATGCCTCATTTGCATTACCGAAAAAACCTTTATAAAGATAACTACTAAAAGAAGCTATTCGACCAGCTGCACCTAACCTCTCAAATGAGCTAATTTTTGAACTCACAATTAAATCCTTTTGTGTATTATCTCATCCATTAGTGATTATTAATCTAACCATTAATTTGAGGGTGTCAAGGAGAGAGATATACTAAAAATTCTAAAGTCGTTGGTTTGAGCAGATGCGTTTAATAATGAAACCTACAGTACTCAATTTAAGGCGTCAATTTGATTAATTATTTTATGGGAACTGATGACTCATAAATAGCAATACTACTGTTTTTTCTATATTGTCATTCCATTGAGTGGTGATATGGTCAAGTAATAGTCTGACGTTTAGTTCTACTAATTTGTGATTTAAACTCATAACTCTATCAAACTAAGTTTTTATAATGATTAAGGAAAGATCATGAAATACCTATTTTTTTCACTTTTGTTTTGCTGCTCTTTCTGTGCAAGTGCTAATAATAGCCCCTTAACTGGTAAACTTCTTCTACAAGCTTGTAGTATCACGCTAGGTGATTGGAGAAATAAAGTTTGGGAATGGGACAAAGTTAAGTCACCTGCACATCATGCCGTTGCACTAGTTTTATCAACGGTATTGCGAGCCAATCGTCTTTCAATGAAAAAACTAATCATATTACTCACTTTTGTTCAAATAAACATCAACCCAATGTTTATAACTTAGTGGATACTTTAGTTAGCTTCGGATTAATGCAAAGTGAGTCTTTATTATCTCAACCTGCTTACTCTCTTGTTCATCATGCTTATTTAGTAAAGTACCCCTGTAATTAACTATAAAATTGGCCACTACACATAAAGTAGCAGTGGTCAATTTTATAGGTTCTTACCATTTAATAATTAGAATTATTGCTACTCGTTAATACCAACAATGACTCTATCAATCATTTCTTTGGCAGTTGTTAGATTTTCCATATCGGTATATATATCGCCATTTCTGCCTGAGTGATGACCTCTGCCAATAAGCTGCATTGCGAAGTAGGTTTGTGTGCTATCAAAATCGACGATGGCCTCATAAACAACAGAAGGTTGAGCTGTAAACCCATCGCCAGAATAAATGTCATCTTCAGGGAAACGGTCACTTGAATAATAATGATTAAAATCAAATGATTGGTTTATCTCAAATCGAACTCGATATTGACCTGACAACGCTTGTTCACTTTTACTATTTAATAAGAAGTTCTCAAGCATAGTTGCACCGGTATAAGCATCTGCAATTAAATCGCCTTTAGTGGGTACGTATAAACCGTCTTTACTTTGTTTGCCTAGCTTGTGTAAAAATACTGGTAAAGATTCAGGTCTTAATCTTTGGCTTGCCGTTTCTCTCGATTCTTCAAAATTCACATAATCATTGATGTTGTGATTTTCTGAAAACATCAGGTTATCGCTAATCGCATTCTCTTTGTTTTTATAACTGGCTTTAAAATAGAAATCGTTTTGTGCCAACTTACTTGTGACATAAAGAGGCTGAACAAACTCGCCTTCTAGTGTTTCTAACCAAATCGCATATTGTGGAAAGCTAAAGTAAGGCCCTTTTTTCATATCAATACTTATCTTTTGCCCTTGCTGAGTAACAATAGGCATATCGATTGTTTGATAGGTAAATTCATTTTCTTGTGTGTTAGCTGACATAGTACGCTGCGTTTGCCCCCATTGATAAAACATTTGAAAAGGCGCAAATTGAGCCAATGCAAGTCCGAGCAATGACAAAGATAATAAGCATGCGATTAGCATACTGGTATTCATTATTTTGTTATTACGCCAGCGCCAGTATTGTTTTAAAGGACGGAAGTTGTTTTTAATATGCCAAAGTACAAAGCCCACCAGTACAAAACCTATAACTGTGTGAATCAAGGCTGTTTGATGGTTGTGACTGGTTAAAAACATTAGCACTGATGTGACTAACATTACTGCAAATGCGAGGAATATAGATAAACTGACCAGTGTTCGTTTGTTGATTGTGGCTTCAAATTTCATAATCGAGTTCTCCTTGTATGAACTCAATTAGATTGAGATTTTTAATACTTAGTTACCAATAAAAGTCTCTAAAATTTTCTAAAATCAATGATTTTAAATGCTTTTTTAAAATCGCGTTCTGCGATTGTTTGCAGCGGGAACGCAACTTTCTTCTGGGTTATCAAGTGTTTTGCTTTGTGTAAGTTTTGCTCGGCAAATTCTTCTTGCTGCATTTGATAGCCAATATTGGCCAATTGCAGGTAAGTGAAAAACTGGCCTGTTGGGCAATTTATTTGTTGGTGATAAAACAAGGCTTGGTTAAAGGCAGAAAAAGCTTGCTCCACATTGTGCTTGGCTAATTGAATTTGGCCTAATAATTCAAAGCTATAAGCCAAATAAAGCCTATCAGTGATTGTTTGAGCTGATTGAATGTGTTGCAACTGGACAAGTGCAAATTCAAGTTTGTTTTGAGCAACTTGATTTAAGGCATTTAAAAAATGTAGTTTTTTAAGGTTTTTATCTTCAGTGTCTATTTTACCTAGCGCCTGCTTAATCACTCTAGTCGACTGTTCAAACTGATTTTGTCGATAATAACTCAATGCCAATAGAAAGTGAGCTTGGCTAGAGTATTGGCTATCGGCTATGGCTACTTTTGCAGTTAATAACTCTTGAGCTTGTCGCCATTGCCTTTGATGTATGTGTTGCCAAGCTTTAGCCATGAGCTGGTTATTAAAATTGTCGTAACTGGTCTTTTTTGTCCCCGTGGTTTGAGCAATCGTATTGGCAAGTTGACTCAAACCTTGGTCAATCGATTGCGCAAACAGTACACCTTGTTTGATGTGATCTGGGTAATGAAAGTTGTAGCTGATTTGAAAATCACCTGGGTCACCTGAAACTTGAGTTTCAACAACCACTAATGCACCGGTCAGCTCAAATAGACGATTAACCAACTTTGATGGGGCTTTGCTATCTGCCGTATTTATCATATCGAGTACATATTCGGTATTCATCACAGATAACGAGGTAGTCGAGGTAATTTGCTGATTAATCTGATCCATCGCCCCGAGTCGTAACCAACTATAAGCTGGGTTCGCTAACTGATTATCAAACGGCAAGATAATCAAAGAGCCTGATTGCTTTTGCGTTTGTTTAAAGGCAGGTGGGAAATTTTCCTCTGGTTTTAAAAGTACTTGGTAGCTAATACTGCACATTAAGCCTATTGATAACAATGCTGACGGGATAAGACTGTATTTATTAAGTTTTTGTTTGTTGGTTAACCCTGCTTTTTCATTGGTTTGTGAATTACTCACTTCATTAGCTGAGTGATTCATTGCACTATTTGGGGTTGTTTTTGTGGCTGACTCATCATCAACTGCTGAATTTAGCTCAGTTTTTAGCTCAGTATTTATCTCTGTGATTAGCTCAACACTCGCTTGCCAAATGTACCCTTTGCGAGGAATGTTTTTAATAATTTTAGGGTTATTAAAGGCTTGTCTTAATTCTCGAATGGTTTGAAACAATACTTGTTCATCAACGATAACATCATCCCACACTTCATCAAGCAGGGTTTGTTTACTGATTAAGGTTTTCGGTTGCAGGATAAAGTGTTGCAGTAAAGAGAAGGTTTTTGGTCTTATTGTGACTTCTCGCTGATCGGGAAAGAGGATCAGGTGTTTTCAGTATCAACTTGTATTTGATCCGTTAAATATAACGCCACGGTTTAATTTGCTCGTCCAACTGCTCAGTGTTCGGCATTGTAGCTTAGCGATGACACGATAGAAACTCTATCAGATAGGCCGCTGTGATTAACACCTTGTCACAGTTACAAAAAATCACTGTCGTTTCAAATAAGTGGTCTTTTATCTTGTTTGGTGGCTTGTTAGTATGCGGACAGTTATATACTGGAATTTACATCTTTAAATGTCTAATACGAAGTTAACGTTTCGCGCCATTGCGCCTATCTTCTCGCCGCTCAGTTTGCACTTAGGGGTCGATCAATTTTCTAAAGTGTTTACCGATTCACTTAAACAAGTGGAGCTAGCGGATATTTCCGATGACACTACCGCTAATCAGCAGAGTCACAATAAATGGTTAGGGCAATTTTTATATTTAGGTGGGCAACAAGATAAGGTTCGTCAATATCAATCAACAGATATTAACTCTAATGATATTCGACTGATGGCTTGGCAGCCCGAAGGTACAAACAATGTTGTTTTTCATGTTTTCCCTAACAATATTGCTGTTGTTGAAGTTGATATCAATATTGAGTTGCCAACACTTAGTGAGATTGAGCGTAGTCAAGATGTACCAGTAGAACTAATTGAAGATAAGGTACAAGCAGCCGCAGAGCCTATCATTGAAAAGTACTATCCGGCTTTTTGCCAAGACATCATTAAACTAAGGCCTAAACTTTCGAACCAATTTGAACTCACGGCTGCGCCTGACAATGTCGATATTGCTTGGACCGCAAGAACCCTTTTACTCGACGATACTCAGCTAGCTGATACGTCGATACAGGCTGTTTTAACAGCATGGCTAGCGAAAACAAATCGACCTGAAGATGCCACTGATATCATTAATGGCGATAAACACTATTCACTGACTTGGCTTAATTATGCGGTTAACAATGCTGCAGAAGTAGGGCAAGATCCTTATCTGGATATCATGGTACTATCGCAGTATTTTTATGTCTCACAAGAGAACTGTAACAACGCACTGCGCGGTGCAATTGAAACTGCTTACGGTCAAGGAAATAAACAAACCATCATTAAAACGTTAGCGCGAACCCGCACCGCTTCTAGGCTTAACCAAATTGTATTTTATGAACACATTAAATACTTAACCAAACCAAATCGGGCATTGCTCGAAGCTATTTTGAATGGCTGGAAATTTGATCAGCTGGTTGAAAACTCTGAGCGTATGATTGAAATTTGCAATGCCAAGCTACAAGAGGAAGACAATAAAAAGCGTGAACGCAGTACGGTCATGACAGACTTTTTACTGGTTGGTTTGAGCTTTTTGGCGGTGTTTGAGTTATCTATGTATTTGACGGAATTTAGCCGTGAAATGATGAGCAGGCCTGCACTTGATTATAACGACTCTAGCAGTTCATTCTTTTTAAGTGTGATTGCCGAAATTGATGCTGACATCATGTTTTCATTGGGCTTCGGCCTAACCTTGCTACTTATCCTTGTTTATCGCTACATCAAACGTAATTAATATGAAATCAGTTATCACGCTCGCCAATTTGGCCATCGCTATTTTCTTTACCTATTCTGTTTCAGCTAAAACAATGTCGGTTGCAACCAATCAATGGCAGCCTTATATCAATTCACAATCTGCCCCTTTAGGCAGCGCAGCTGAGTTACTCACTCAAATTGTGAGTCAAGACGACCATGAAATAAGCTGGCGTTATCAAAACTATGACTTGGCTTTTAATCAAGTCGCTTTGGGTAAACAAACCTTGGCTTTTCCTTATTTTAAAACAGAGCAGCGCGCTGCCAGCGTTTTGTATTCGGACGCCATTTTTACCGTGACAAACCATATTTACTACAACCGACAGCAAGCGAGTAAACTCAATTTTAATGCACTCGATAAACACACGTTTGGACGAGTAGCTGGCTACAGCTATGGAGAGAAAATCGATGGCTTCACTAAAAGTGCAGTGATTTTTGCCAATGAAAATGATGCCTTAGCGGCTTTGCTGCAAAATGAAATCGATTTTCTGCCTATGACTAAAAGTGTGATGAATACCATGCTCAATCAGCAGTATAAGGATCAAGCTCTACTGATTAAACACGTTGAACAAATTGCAGAGCAAGATTCGATGCATTTAATTGCCGCTAAAACGGATGAAGGTAAACAGGCTATTGCCCAAGTCAATCGCTTGATTGCACAAGTGGCTGATATCGCTAGCTTAAAACTCAAACAAGTGGAGCGCGAGCGCCCTAAAGACATTGCAAAATTGATAACTGCAGAAGGTTATCCTGCCATCGTCGGTCAGACGAGCTTATCGGCAAATACGCAATACTTCACTTTGCCACAAGGCACACGAGTATTAGTCTTAAATTGGAGTGATAAGATACTCAAAGCCTCTGAATCAGACCGTTTGTATAAAAGCATGATCGATCTGAGTCAGGTCGTTATTTTAAATGGGCCACATGTGGGTAAAGAGCTGTATATCCGAAATATGCACTTGGAGATCCAATAGTGGTTGCGTTTTTAGGTTGGCTCGGTTCTATTCTCTATTTAGTTAACCACGGTTATATTTCTGTCGTCAAAAACTGGCGCAATGATATCTACTATGGCGGTAACTTAGTTGCAGCACTGAGTTTAGTGATTAGCTCTTTGTTTTTATCTTCCTATCAAGCTGTTGTCATTAACACCTTTTGGGCCGTTATATCTTTTTTACTGCTGATAAAGGTTGATATCACTAAGGTAGCGATACCCAAACAAGCCTTCTATGTAGGCTTTATTAGTTTTATCGGGTTTTGTACCTGGTCCGCTTGGCAATCGGGACTAACTTCACTCAACTTTTATACGTCTTTAGGTTGGTCATCAAGTTTTGTATTTTGTTTATCTTACTTTTTGTTTTCGAGTAAAAAATTAAGCCATATTCAGTACTTAAGCTTCAACTTTTATGCGTCGGTGGCTTTGCTACCCCTTTTATGGCAGCAGGATAATTTACCAGTTTTCACTTTGCAGATTTGCTGGGCGGGGATTTCGGCTTTTGGTGTCTATAAACGCATGGATAATGCACACTTAATTGATTAGTTGCGATACGTTATTCATTAAAAAAGACGCGCCAATAGAATAGATTGACGCGTCTTTTTGTTATTTGTTCGCTTTTATAAGTCGTTTAAAAACGCGTTAAAATCGCTTCGCTGTTCGGCATTAAATTGTAAAACCGCCTGTTTTGCCGCTTGGGCTTCACCACCGTGCCAGAGTACGGCTTCCATTATGGTTCTCGCGCGGCCATCGTGTAAAAAGCTCGCTTCTGGGTCGACCGTTTTTGCCCGTCCAATTCCCCACAATGGCGGTGTGCGCCATTCTGTAGCCGTCGCTAAAAACTCATAAAGCATGTCGCTACTGGCTGGTTGATTGTCTTGGGTAAAGTCCGCTAAATCTTCGCCCATATCGTGGAGTAATAAGTCGGTATAAGGGAAGATAGTTTGCTCAGACAGTTCAGGGTGTTCGTCACTGTATTCGGTGACATAACTTGGGGTATGGCAATGCTGACAACCCGCTTGCATGAACAACGCTTTGCCGCGCTGCACATCATCATCATAGGCGTTTTTTCGTTGCGGAACGGATAAATGAGCAGAGTAAAAGCCAACTGCGTCTAAAATGATATCCGATACTTCATAATCATAGTCGTTGACACTATCGCCATTGCCATTAGGTGCGTTAATGCAATCTGTTTGATGCGCTAAACAGGATTCTTGCTGATGGAATTTATTGGTTAACCCCATATCGTTGACAAACGCCGCAGCTGATTGCTCAATTAAAGAAGGTTGTGATGCTTTCCAGCCAAAACGACCAAGTGCGATAGCTTGATCTTTAACACTCCAAACATAATTAGCTTTGCCTGAGATGCCATCATTATCTGTGTCATTGATGTCTTGATTAGCCAAGATCGTTTGTTCAGAAATTAAGGCTAATAAACCCAAACCTATCATAGGTGGGGCAACACGCGCTGAAAAGACAGTATCAGCATCAAAGTCATAACCTTGTGCTGCTCTTGTGCTTGTTAAGTGCCAAATTGGGTCGCGAAGCTCAACTTGGTAACCATCAGCAAAGGTCACTGTTTTTGTTTCATACTCAATACCGAGTTCAACTTCTGGCATTACTTGCGCGATGGCTTCTTGCTGAAGTTGAGCCCCAACACTTGAATCTTCAACATTAGCGAGCAGTGAATTGAGCATTTGTACTTTTTCATCTTCACTGATATTACTGCGCGCCGCTCTAAATAAGATACTGGCAAAATCTTCATCGCCATCTGTCATTAAGCCACTCGGTGCATGGCCCCGGCCATCGCGAATATGGCAGTCTTGGCAAGCATTGTTGTTAAATAATCCACCCAGTCCGTCTCTCGATGATGTACTTGCACTGCCTGCAACCCAAGGGTTTTGGAAAAAATCATCGCCTAATTCAAACTGTGCAATGCGCTGCACGTCGGTCATATTAAAAGAGCGTTCTGAAAAAGCATCTGCAGTGTTATCGGGGGTACTGGTTTCACCGCCTGATAGGTGTTCTATTTTTAGCTCGGTTTCAGTTTCGGTTGCTGTATCTGAGTCGGTGTCGGTTTCTGTTTCTGTTTCTGTCTGTGTTGATGTGACCGTTTCGGTGGCCGTTTGTGTCGACGTTTGAGTATTGGTAACAACAGGATTGGTTTTAGTCTCCCCACTACCACCTGAGCCGCCTCCGCAAGCGGTCAATACAAGTGACAGTAAAGCTAAACTGATCAGAGAGTGAGTTTTCATAAATTCAGGTCTTTTAAAACGTAAAAAGCGCTAAGCCTTATTAGGCAATAGCGCTGTATTTAAGGCTGGAGGAGGGGCTTAATCGCCGTCACCACCACCAGTTGTGTCAATTGGGTTAAGTGACAGCACTTCTGTTGCGGCTTTTAATTTGGCATCTAAGCCAATTAATTCTGCAACGGCTGCTTCTGCAACTTGACGCTCTGCATCAGTTGATGCTTGACCGATAATTTGGTCAAATTTCACAGGGTTCGTTTCGTCTTCACCAAAGGCAAGAATTTGTGCCATATGGGTTTCGATGCTGGTTAACGCTTCATCGATATCACTGTAAGTCGTTTCATCTGCTTCGCGAATAAGGTCGCCAATACCTGGACCGTCAATCTCGCCATAGTTACCGTAAAATGCGTTTTTTACACCTTGGAAGTTGTGATAAATAGCAACATGACTTAAATCACTAAAGCAGTCGTGCTCTTCTTCTGGATCGCCTAACGTCAGGCCTGAGTTCATACGTGCACCCGCTAATTCGTCTGTCGCCATCGCATGAATAGAACCTAAGATGTAATCAAGTGCTAATTCACTTTCTGTGAAGTTATATGCCAATGTGCCTTCTGTAGTCACAGCATCCGCACTCCATTCCGCTTGCATCAGCACTAAGTCATCAACTAATAAGTCAGTAGCAACTTTTAAATATTGAGCTCGGCGATCGCATAGGGCATCTGCGCAGTTGTTAACATCAAATTCAACCGCTGCTCGCTCACCTGCGCCTGCATCTGTACCGTGCGTGTCTTCACCCCAAAGCATAAATTCGATAGCGTGAACACCGGTAGTAACGTTCGCTTCGTTATCGTTTGCGCCGTTTTGATCAAGTAATAGAGCAGTGTCAATCTGCGCACTACCTTCAATAATGCTAACAATGTGGTTTTCATCTAATGGCCATGCATTTACTTGGCCTTCCCACTCATCAACGCTAGCCACGCCGCCGTCAGTTGTTAGGTCTTTACCTACTGTGATATTGCTATCCCAGCGCATGATCTCTGATTCTTGATAAGGTGCGCGCGCTACTTTGTAAGCGGCTTTGGCTGCTGTCAAATTATCTTCAGTGGGTGCTGCAATAAAGGCATCAACAGCTTCTTGTAGAGCTTGAGCTGTCGTCAGTGAATCAGAATAAGCTGCATAAGCCATAGCTACATAATTGGCTTTTACTGTGTCAGTAGTGATCGCTTCAACTTCAGTATCTGTTTGTGTTGAGGTTCTGGCACTTGTATAGGTGTAGTCATCGTCATCGCTACAAGCAACAGTGAGGCTCATTGCAGATAAAACAGCAAGCGTAGAAAGTGTTTTTTTGAACATGAGGTTGTTCTCTTGTGATTAGTAGTTAGATGTTAGAATTGTTATATGATTATGATAACTATTATCATTTGACTTATCAATGGCGTTTTGTTGTTTATTTTTTGACTGTACAAGTTAGAATAAGCGCGATTAAATTTTTGTTATTACCAAGGTGAATTGAGCTTTATGTTTGAGGCGTTTACGCAAATACAAGGCGCACTCGTTGAGCTTGCCCATTACGTACTTAACCCGAGCAAACGCATTTACTGGCTTTATTTACTGTCGGGTTTAGGTTTGGCTTTGGTATGGGCATTCATGACGAGTCAATCATTGCTGTCACTACTGAAAAAAAGCTGTTCAGCTAAATATTGGTTCAGTAAAAGCAGTCAGCTCGATCTCAAATGGATTACGGTTAATCAGTTACTGGCTTTATTCCTACTGTTACCATTATTAACAGGGCAGGTTGCTTGGGCGATGTCTGTCTACCGCTTTTTAACGGCGTTTTTTGGCAGTGGCGATTTTATCCAAATCTCTAGCTTAAGTTTGATGTTGCTCTTTACTATTACGGTTTTTCTATTTGAAGATTTCAGCCGTTTTCTCGTTCATTACGCCTATCACAAAGTCCCCCTGTTATGGCGTTTTCACGCTATTCATCACAGTGCTCTGACAATGACACCGCTGACTTTGTATCGAGTTCACTTTATTGAATATTGTATTAATGCCTGTAGAAGCCTTGTTGTCACAGGAACTGTCAGTGGTGTGTTTATTTATTGTTTTGTCGGGCGCATTGGCGTGTATGAAGTTTTGGGTGTCAGTATCTTTAACCTAGTGTTTAATTTAGCTGGCGCTAATTTAAGACATAGCCATGTTTGGTTAGGTTTTGGCAAGTTTGAAAACTGGTTCATCAGCCCAGCACAGCACCAAATTCATCACAGTAGTCATGCGCAACATCTAGATAAGAACTTCGGTGCAAGTTTGTCAATATGGGATCGCTTATTTGGCTCATGGCTTGGCAGTAAAAAACAAACCGTAAAGCGTTTTGGCTTGTATAAAACTGTAAATCCACAAAAATTTTACAAGCAAATTTTTGGCATAAAGCCACTTTAAATACGGATTTAAACGGGTAATAGCCCAAACTGTGTAGTTGAAAAATTCTGCTAAATAGCATCAAGTTATGTACAGCTGCTATGGTTTTATAAGCTTTGTCATATATTATTAATGAGCAAAATAAAAGTCATAATCTTGTGCTTTAATTAAATTAGTTTTCGTTTTTGAGCTGTCTAACTATGGTGTTAGGGCTTAACGAAAAATGGATTAATTCAAATAACTAATAATAAGTTGGTGTTATGGAATTCACTGATAACGTTCTGCATATACAGTCTTTTTTCGCTGTTACTATCGGTATCTTCGTGCTCTTTATTGGGCGTCGTCTCAATAATTCAGTTGGCTTTTTAAAAGAGTACAGTATCCCAGAGCCCGTATCGGGTGGTTTATTAGTCTCTGTGTTAATTGCCTTATTTTATGCTGTGACTTCAATCGAGATTGAGTTTGAATTGGTTGCACGTGATGTGCTGCTCGTTTACTTTTTCACCACCATCGGTATCAATGCCAGCTTAAAAGACCTACTCAAAGGCGGTATGCCATTGGTGATCTTACTCGGCTTAACCGTTGGTTATATGGTGATTCAAAACTTAACCGGTATTGGTGTGGCTTCGTTATTTGATAAGGAAACACCTGTGGGTTTACTTGGTGGTTCTGTTTCACTGATTGGTGGTCACGGAACGGCGATTGCTTGGGCGCCTAAGATTGAAGAGCAATTTGGCATTCAAAGCGCGATGGAAATTGGTATTGCCTGTGCAACCTTTGGTTTGATTCTCGCCAGTATTATGGGTGGGCCTATAGCCAAATTCTTAATTACTCGTCACAACTTACAACCTAAACCAACTGAAAAAGTGAATGTGGGTATAACCGAACAAAAAGATGATTCACAAATTAGTAGCTTTGCCTTTTTAGATGCCATTTTTGCTATTCACTTCTGTGTTATTGTCGGTTTGTTATTAAATAAATTGGTCACTACGCTGGGTCTAGATTTGCCTATGTTTGTGACGTGTTTATTTGCTGGTATCTTAATCACCAATTTAGTTCCACAATCTCGTCCGCGTATTTCTGGTTTAAAGTGGCCAAGTCGCTCACCGGCAATTGCATTGATTGCTGATGTCTCTTTAGGTACTTTTCTTGCGATGTCATTAATGAGTATGCAGTTATGGACCTTGATTGAGTTAGCAGGGCCTATTTTCACTATTTTAGGTGCGCAGTTTATCGTTGCGGTATTAATCAATATCTTTGTTATCTTCCCTGCGATGGGGCGTAACTATGATGCAGCGGTCATTTGCTCGGGCTTTGGTGGTATATCTCTTGGCTCTACACCTACGGCTATGGCCAATATGTCTGCTGTTTCTGCGCGTTATGGTACGTCGCACTTAGCCTTTATCATTGTGCCTTTAGTGTGTGCCTTCTTTATTGATCTCGTCAATGCGTTGATGATTCCATTCTTCTTAAATAACTTTTAATCGAGTTGGAAAAACTAAAAAGCCGAAACTTTGGTTTCGGCTTTTTTGTGCCTATTTTTTAGCGTTTTTGTCAGTGCTTCACTCAGGCTTAGCAATAATCTCTTATACTTTTGATTGGTAGTGGTAAAGGTTACTTAGTTGCTATGGATAACTCCGTTCAGATTCGCTTATACATTTGTTTGTTTTTGGTCATTTTTATCTGGCTGCTAAAGTTTGGTGCAACAAAGTTTATTCGCTCACGTTCAGCCAAACGCGGTGTCGATAAGCGTTACTTAGTTAACAATATCAAAAACTTACTGAATCTTATTTTACTTATTTGTTTATTTACCATTTGGCATAACGAGCTACAAAAATTTGCCTTGTCTATTGCTGCTTTTATGGTGGCAATCATCATTGCGACGAAAGAGTTTATCCAGTGCTTCATTGGCTTTTTGTACATATCGAGTACCAATCCGTTTCGCATTGGTGATTGGATCCAAGTCGATGATTTTGTTGGTGAAGTATCTGAAACCGATTGGGCCAAAGCCACGCTACTTGAGGTTGATTTAGAAAGTTACACATTTACTGGACGGACTATTTTTATACCCAACAATCAGTTGATGTCGCATCCCATTAAAAACTTAAATTACTTAAGGCGTTACGCCAATCACAGTTTTACTGTGACCTGTGATGATGCCAAGGTCGACCCTTTCAGTGTTAAAGCTGAGTTGATGGCTTTGGCAAAAGAGTATTGTCATGATTTTAATGATGTAGCAGAGCGTTACAGTGCCATGATTGAAAAGCGTTTAGATGTACAAATACCGGGGCCTGAGCCGTCATTGGAAATCGGGACAACGGAACTGGGCAGAATACGTTTTACTTTTTGTTTATTTTGCCCGACTGAGCAAGCCATCAAGATAGAGCAAAAGCTAAAACAGGACTTTTTCAAGCTTTGGTATCAACAAGTAAGATCGTTAAACATGCCTTCTGAACCTACCTCGGCTACAGAGTAGTTAAAATAATTTAGTTTATTGCTATTAAATGACAGGTTTGATAAAGAATTTTTATCAAACCTGTAAAATTAATTTTAGCTTCGCAGGTAGGGAAATAGTTGCAGTGCGTCTTGAATCAGTGCTTTTTTATGGCTGTTAACAAGATATATGGCGTAAATATCTCGACTGTAACTTGGCGCGTCTTGCACTAAATGCAGTTTGTTTTTTCTCAGAGCTTCAAAACACATTTGTTTAGGCAGGTAAGCACAACCACCGGCTTCTAAAATAAAATTCATTGCAATACGTGGCTGGCTCATATTGTGTCTAACGATTGTGGTATCGGCAAAGTCACGCATAAATTGGCTATTCACCGATTCGCCGTAATCGACCATGATCATATTTTCTAATGCACTCGAGTGAGCACCGGCAAAGGTTGAAACTAACTGTAATGGCACGCTGCTGACTTTTTCACATTCGATATCATCGACATAAGGTGGTTCGAATAAAAAAGCAATATCAATCAAGCGGCTGACAACTTGTTTACGCAGCTCTATCGCTGAAAAAGTACGGGTATACAAGCTAACATCATCTAAGTTTCGGTGGATTTTTTGTAGCCAGTCTTGCAGCACAATATCCCAAATAGACATCATAGAGCCGACGTAAAGTTGGTTTGATAAACCCGAGCCTACTCCAACATCTTGTTTGAGTTTTTGCCACATGATCATCATTTCATTGGCGTGTTTGACCATGCGGTGGCCTTCAGGTGTGAGCTTTAATCGTTTTTGAGAACGGTCAAATAATAAAACACCTAACTCTTGCTCTAACTGCTTAATTCTTGAACTGATTGCCGCTTGTGTAACGTACAAATTTTCGGCAGCAATTCGAAAATGCAAAGTTTGACTGACTTCTAAAAAAGTACTGATAAGCTCTATTTTCATTGGCTTTTTTAATAAAAAAATCTTATCAAATAGTCTAGTTTATTTTGTTTTTCTTTTCAGTTTTCTTGTACTAATTTTGCCAATATAAACAGCGTATCTACTGGTTAGGAGATCAAATCATGCGCATTGCAATTTTATCTAGAAACGAAAACTTATATTCAACACGTCGCTTAAAAGAAGCGGCTGAAGCTAAAGGCCATGAAGTCGACATCATCGACACTTTACATTGCTACATGGACATCACCAGTAATCGCCCAACAGTGCGTTATCACGGTGAAGAGTTACCTAAATACGATGCCATTATTCCGCGAATTGGTGCATCGATTACTTTTTACGGTACGGCAGTAGCAAGACAGTTTGAGATGATGGGGACGTTTAACATTAACGAGTCGGTAGCCATTAGCCGCTCGCGAGACAAGTTAAGATCATTACAGTTGTTATCGCGCAAAGGTATTGGTTTACCCAGAACGGGCTTTGCCAGTAAACCCGATAACATTAAAGACTTAATCAAAAATGTTGGCGGTGCACCTTTAGTGATTAAGTTATTAGAAGGCACGCAAGGTATTGGTGTAGTGCTTGCTGATACTGCTAAAGCTGCAGAGAGTATTATCGAAGCGTTTATGGGATTAAAAGCCAACATTTTAGTGCAAGAGTTCATTAAAGAAGCCGGTGGTGCTGATATTCGCTGTTTAGTGGTGGGTGATAGAGTAGTTGCAGCTATGAAACGTCAAGGCGCTGAAGGTGAATTTAGATCAAATTTACACCGCGGCGGCAGTGCTGAAGTGGTCAAATTATCGAAAGAAGAGCGAGCAACAGCAGTGAACGCAGCAAAAGCGATGGGTTTGAGTTTTTGCGGAGTCGATCTACTGCGCTCACACAACGGCCCTATGGTGATGGAAGTGAATTCATCACCCGGTTTAGAAGGGATAGAAACCTCTACTGGTTTAGATGTAGCCGGTAAAGTAATTGAGTTTATTGAGAAAAAAGCAGCAACCGCGACAAATAAAACGCGCGGCAAAGGTTAAACATTCCCACTGGAGGGATAATAAATGTCTGTTTTAAAAATTGGTGAGCACGAAGTTAAACTCGGTGAAACCAAAAAAATTGAATTGCCCGTTGCTCGGTTATATACAGACGCCAGTGTTAATTTGCCCGTGTATATTGTTCGGGCAAAAAAGCCTGGACCAACTATTTTTGTCAGTGCAGCAGTGCATGGCGATGAATTGAACGGTATTGAAATCATCCGCCGTTTAATTAACTTAAAAGGATTTAAAATTAAAGCAGGCACCGTTATCGCCGTGCCTATGGTGAATGTGTATGGCGTGATGAACCAAAGTCGGTATATGCCTGATAGGCGCGATTTAAATCGCAGCTTTCCTGGTTCGGCCAAAGGTTCATTAGCTGCGCGTTTGGCGAATAAGTTTTTAACTGAAATCGTCAGTCATTGTGATTATGGCATTGATTTGCATACAGGGGCGATTCACCGTTCTAACTTGCCGCAAATTCGCGCAGATTTAGCCGATGAAGAAACCTTGGAGTTAGCCAAAGTCTTTGGCGTGCCTGTTGTAGTTAATTCTAATGTGCTCGATGGTTCACTAAGAGAGTCTGCAGTTGCGAATAAAACCAAAGTACTTTTGTATGAAGCAGGTGAGGCATTAAGGTTTGATGAGTTATCTATTCGCGCGGGTATAAAGGGCATTGTTAATGTGCTCAGACACTTAAAAATGTTGCCGAAAAAACGCGCGGTGAAAAAACAGGTTACTCCCTTTGTGGCTAACCACAGCAGTTGGGTTAGAGCCAGTGCCAGTGGTATTGTCAGCCATCACTTTGAATTAGGCGATCAAGTTAAAAAGGGCGATGTTGTTGCCCATATTGGCTCGCCCTATGGTGAGGTGTTAGGCGAAGTGATTGCCAACAAGGATGGCATTATTATAGGTAAGCAAAATATCCCTTTAGTGCAAGAAGGGGAGGCCATGTATCACATTGCCTTTTTTGCTGAAGATGATGAACAAATTGTTGAAGAGCTAGAAAGCGTTGAAGAAGAGCTTATCGTCAACATTGAAAGTAGCGAAGGTTTGTTATGAAACAGCTGCCAATAATTGGTCACCTAGAAAATATTGATTTACCTGAATTAGCCATTAGTCAGCTGGATGTTAGGGTTGATACCGGAGCGCAAACCTCGTCATTACATGTCGATAATTTGCAAAGGATCACAATAGATAACAAGCCCGCTGTGGCATTTGATATCCACCCCGAAATTCACAATGTTGAACATGTGGTGCGGTGCCAGGCGGTGTTACACGATGTGAGAAAGATAAAATCGTCTAATGGCCAAAGCGAACAAAGGTATGTGATAAAAACCCCAGCCAAGTTGGGTGATAAAACATGGGAAATTGAAATTACGTTAACAGACCGCTCAGATATGACCTACTTAATGTTGTTGGGGCGCCAAGCATTAAAAGGTGAGTTCTTAGTGGATGTATCTCAGACGTTTATGGGAAACGATTAATTAAAAGCCAAACTGTGTTAGCTTGGCTTTCTTTTTTGGTTTCTTTATTGATAAATTTGTTAAGTTTGAGCATCGTTTATCTCTAACGCTTAATGAGTAAGCTAAAATTAACCGTAAATTAGAACAATAAATGCAGCAATTTATTGATATAAGTTGGTGGCAACTTGGTTTATTTAGCCTGACTTTATTTATCCCTTTTGCAATTAATTACCGATATCAACTTAGCATTGGCAAAGATGCGATATTGGCTATTAGCAGAATGGTGATTCAGTTGGGGTTGATTGGATTGTACTTAGCGTTTTTGTTTGAACTTAACAACCTTTGGGTCAATCTGGTGTGGTTAATTTTGATGATTGGCATAGGCGCCAGTGCCATTATCAGTAAAGCCAAGTTACCGAAAAAACATCTATTTATCCCAGTTAGTTTAGGCTTAGTGGTAGGGTTATTTCCCCTTTTGATGCTGCTTACTTTGGCGGTGATCCAACCGACACCTTTTTATCACGCACAATACCTTATTCCTCTTGCAGGCATGTTATTAGGCAATAGCCTAAGTGCTAATATCGTCAGCCTGCAGCATTTTTTCTTATCATTTGAAGATAAGTGGCCTGAATATGAAGCGGCTCTCGCATTAGGTGCCTCACCAAAACAGGCCTGTTTTGGCTTTGTGCAAAATGCGCTAAGAAAAGCACTCGCGCCTATTTTGGCAACGATGGCGACAACGGGTTTAGTTTCCTTACCTGGGATGATGACAGGGCAAATACTCGGAGGTACAAGCCCTATGATAGCAATCAAATATCAGGTGCTGATTATGATCGCCATTTGGGTAATGATGAGTATCTCTATTACTTTGTGTCTTTGGCTTGTGGTTAAACAAAGTATTACCAGGGCAGGTAAACCATTGATTAGAGCGGAAAGTGAACGCTAGCCATGCAAGTGCTTACTTACTTGGCTAGGCATGCTATCAGTTTTTTACCAGAGCTGCGCTTGATTGAGCGCGGCCACACATACTGGTTTTTCTTTGATACTTGGCAGGGTATTACCAATTAAAGATTGTGCTATCCAGCCGTGAGGAAAGCTAAGTGGTAAAGGCGCTTTTATTTGCGCTTCTGTTACCGGCTTAAATCCGACCTTAGTATAGTAATTAGGATCGCCGTAAGTAATGACTAACTCAACACCATCTGCTTTTAACTGCTCTAAAGCAAATGCGATGAGCTTTTGACCTATCCCTTGGCGTTGAAAGTCTGGGTGTATCGCCATTGGCGATAAAATAAAAGCTTTTATCGAATCGTTAAATTTCAGCTCGCTAAATAACACCCCGCCCACAAGTTGTTGATCTTGCTGTGCTACAAAACAATAAAGTTGGTCTTCATCTGTCGTTGTTAACATTTGCTCAGTGAATTGGGCAATAACCTGGCCTTCATTCTCGCCTTCTGATGCGCTAAAGCTGGCGTTAAATACCTGACAAATGTTGGAAAGTTGTTCTTTGATGTTATAAAAAGGGCATTGGTATATTTGCATTGCTGACCTACTTTTTATCAAAAAGGTAACGGTTTTATAAACCCTGTGGTTAAAACTATCGAGCTTTGAGAGTATCAAACCTGTAATTAGTTCAACGTTGAGGGTTAATTTATTGTGATTATGGCTTTAATACTATTTAAACCAAGACACTGGGTTAAAAAAAGCCGATAATTAGCGCCATTCAATTTAAGCCTTTTTGCCTGTTGATCTAATAGGCCTTTTCAAAGTGGATGCCCTTTATGGAAATCAAAGTTAATTATCTTGATAACTTACGTATCGAAGCCAAATTTGATGATTACAGTGTTATTGCTGATCAACCCATTCGCTACAAAGGTGATGGCACGGCTCCTGGGCCATTTGATTACTTTTTGGCATCTTCTGCTATGTGTGCGGCATACTTTGTGAAGGTTTACTGCAATACCCGCGATATTCCTACTGATAATATTCGCGTCTCGCAGAACAATATTGTTGATCCGGAAGATAGGTACAAACAAAAGTTTGTCATTAACGTTGAGTTACCAGAGAGCATTTCAGACAAAGACAGAAAAGCGATTTTAAAATCAGTTGAGCGCTGCACGGTAAAACGCGTTATTGAAAATGACTTAGAGTTTTCAGTTAATTCGGTAGAGAGCTTAGATGACGATAAAGATGCTTTGCTGACAATTACGCCAGATACCGATGAACAGACGTTTATCCTAGGGAAAGACTTACCGCTGGAGCAAACGATTGCCAATATGACCGCTAAGTTGGCGGAATTAGGGATGAAAATTGATGTTTCATCATGGCGCAACATAGTGCCAAATGTGTGGTCGTTACACATTCGCGATGCCGCGAGCGAGCTTTGTTTTACCAATGGTAAAGGCTCAACCAAAGAGAGCGCACTTTGCTCGGCATTAGGTGAATTTATCGAGCGTTTAAGCTGTAACTTTTTCTATAACGATCAATTCTTTGGTCCTGAAATCGCTAATGCAGAGTTTGTTCATTACCCGAATGAAAAGTGGTTTCCATTAACTGACGATGACTCGTTACCACAAGGTTTACTTGATGAATATATGCTGGATATTTACAACCCAGATGACGAGCTTTGTGGTTCTCACTTAATTGATACTAACTCGGGTAATTTTGAGCGTGGTATTGTTGCTATCCCATACAAACGCCACTCAGATGGCGAGACGGTTTATATTCCATCGAACCTAATTGAAAACTTGTTTTTATCAAACGGCATGAGCGCAGGTAATAACTTAGCGGAAGCAAAAGTGCAGTGTTTGTCTGAGATTTTTGAGCGTGCTGTTAAGCGTGAAATCATCGAAAATGAATTAGTCATGCCTGATGTACCACAAGAGGTTATCAACAAATATCCAAGCATTGTTGCCGGTATTGAAGCACTAGAAGCACAAGGCTTCCCAATTGTTGTAAAAGATTGTTCATTGGGCGGTCAGTTTCCGGTCATGTGTGTGACCTTGATGAACCCAAAAACGGGTGGTGTATTTGCCTCATTTGGCGCGCACCCAAGCTTTGAAGTGGCATTAGAGCGCAGCTTAACTGAACTTTTACAAGGCCGAAGCTTTGAAGGTTTAAACGATGTGCAAAAGCCAACCTTTAATTCATTGGCTGTCGCTGAGCCTGAAAATTTTGTTGAGCACTTTATTGATTCAACTGGACTTATTTCATGGCGCTTCTTTAGCTCAAAAGCGGAATATGAATTTGTCGAGTGGGATTTCTCAGGCACAAACGAAGAAGAATGCGATGCGTTATTTGGCATTTTAGAACAGCTGGGTAAAGAAGCTTACGTGGCCGACTTTACTGATATTGGCGCAGCTTGCCGTATCTTAGTGCCCGATTATTCTGAAGTATATGGTGTTGAAGATCTGATTTGGGATAACACCAACAAAGCACTGGATTATCGCGAAGATATTTTAAATATCCACTCGCTTGATGAAGATGAACTGATTGATTTAGTCGAGCGTTTAGAAGCAAGTGAGCTCGATAACTACATTGATATCACTACTTTAATCGGTATCGAATTTGATGAAAATACCGTTTGGGGACAGCTAACTATTTTAGAGCTTAAGCTATTGATTTACTTAGCGATAGGTGCGCTTGAGCAAGCACAAGAGAAAGCCGGTGAGTTTTTACAATACAATGATAATACTTTCCCTGGTCGCGGTATGTTCTACCAAGCCATGAGTACTGTATTAGAAATAGCCTTAGACGAAGAGTTGGAATTTGAAGATTACCAATACAATTTAACACGTATGTTTGGCGAAGATGTAATGAACGCTGTGGTTGGCTCAATTACCGGCGATGTCACTTTCCACGGTTTAACCAAAACCAGTATGAACTTAGAAGGCATAGACAAACACTTACGCTTAATTGAAAGCTATAAAAAATTACATGCGGCAAGAGCTAAGCTGGCTCAATAAACGCTTACCCAATCCCTACTTAATACCGACATTTGTATGATATGACAGATGTCGGTTCTACCTTTCCAAACCATCCTCTTTTAAATAGCGTTGAACTTAAACCCATCAAAGCTGATCATATTAGGATGTATTATTCGTAATAACTAAGATAGGTGACTGTATTTTTAAAGCCAGAGTTAACGATGAGTGATGTGAAAATAGATAATGCTGATGTCAGCGTTAGTGAGAAAATTGCGGTAATATATTTACTCAATGCCATTGTGCAAGCAGATGAAAAAGTCGATGAACAAGAGCTCAACTACCTGGCCTTTTTTGCTAAAAAGCACCGCCTGAATTTATGTGAGCAGCGCTTTAAAAAGCAAAAACTAGATGGCTTGTGTCAGGCGATTCAATCTGATGCTGCTAAAGTTTTTGCAATTGAGCAAATTATTCGATTAGCTATGTGTGACGGTGAGTATCACAAATCTGAACGTCAAGCGGCAATCGTATTAAGTGGCATGCTGCAACTCGAGCTAGATACCTTTTTAGCGATAGAGCAGAGTATTATTGAAAACCCTGATCAAACTCTCGTCAATTGTTAGCTTTAGCAGTTAAAAACTCAATTACCTCATCTGACAAGCATCGATTCGATAAATAGGTCTTTCCCTTTGTTAGGTGTAATAACCAGCCTTGTTTGGTTTGTTCGACCTTGACAATATCTTCCCAGCTAATTTTGCTGTTTACGTAAATCGATTGGCTGTGCACTCCATCTTCATTTATGGTCAACGTCAGCTCGTTATTGGCAGCTTTACTGATCATTTGTCTGGTAAGCCACCAAGCTTTATCAAAACGCACACTTAAGGCATCTACTGCAGCTAAACCTATCATAAACCAAGCAAAGTAAGGTGAGTGGTCGGTCAAATAGAGCAGGGCAATACCAATGACAGCGAGTATCAGTGATTTTTTATATTTGCTAAATGAATGGTTGGCAGGTACAGACTCATCATAAGTTTCACTAAAGTGACTTTTATCGAGTTTGTAGCGGGTCGTATAGGTAAATTCAGGTTTCATTTAACAGGTTAGTTTAGTCATGATTGACATAGGTTAGCAGGCGTGAAGGGTAAGAGAAAGCATTGAACAAGCCTTCGTATATCGACTGATGGCAATAAGGGCTGACATCTTGCTTAAACATCGGGTGATCTGGCAACTGCAAGCTAAACTTTACAGCTATAAAGCCGCTCTTTGGGTATTTAGCTAACGTTTCTGGCTTTTTACCATTACGATGAGCGGATGACACTTATGCAACAGAATAATAGGAAAGGCGATGTTAACGAAAAAGCTTGTTAAGGCTTTAGCACTGGCTCCACTTTTAATGGTTGGTGCGGCAAAAGCAGATGAGGGCATGTGGCAACCACATCAATTACAAGAAATTAGCGATAAGCTCAAGCAAGCTGGTTTAAAGCTTGACCCTAAACAAATGGAAAACTTAGAGCAGTTTCCGATGAACGCAATCATCAGTTTAGGTGGTTGTACGGCTTCATTTTTATCGGCACAAGGTTTAGCAATCACTAATCACCACTGTGCTTATGGCTCTATTCAATACAACTCTTCTGAAGATAAAAACCTACTTAAACAAGGCTTCGTCGCCAAAACTAAGAGCGATGAATTACAAGTGGCGCCTGGTTCACGTATTTATGTCACAGAATCATTAACTAAGGTGACAGATAAAGTAACAGGTGTGATCCCTGCATCGGTAACAGGTGAAGCTTTTTACAAAGCGGTAGAGGCAAATGAAAAAGCGCTTGTTGCAGAGTGTGAGACATCACAAGATTATCGCTGTGAGGTTTATAGTTTTCACGGTGGTTTGGAGTATTTTTTAATTAAGCAGCTGGCTATTCGCGATGTGCGCCTTGTTTATGCGCCACCTTCGAGCATAGGTAAATTTGGTGGTGATACCGATAACTGGATGTGGCCACGCCATACTGGGGACTGGGCCTTTTACCGCGCTTATGTCGGTAAAGATGGTAAACCTGCAGATTATGCGAAAGACAATGTACCATTTGAACCGAAAGCATTTCTAACCGTTAATGCAAATGGGGTCGATGAAGATGATTATGTCATGGTACTTGGTTATCCGGGGCGTACCAATCGTTACCGCACTGCAGATGAGGTAGAAAACCAATTTAATTGGGTCTATCCAACGGCTAAACGTTACCGTGAAGAGTATATGGATGTAATCAAAGCTACAGCAGCTGAGGGGAGTGAAGCGCGTATAAAGTATGAAAGCACATTAGCAGGGCTTGCTAATTACGCTAAAAACTATGGCTCTATGATCAAAAGCTTCCACAGCGGTGATATGTTAAATCGCAAACAACAAGAACTCGCCGATTTACAAGCGTGGATCAATAGCGATAAAGCGCGAAAAGCACAATATGCTCAGGCGTTAACTACGCTTGATGAGTTAGTTGCACAAGGCCAAGCGCAACAAGAGCTTGATCTAATGATGGCCTATATTGGCCGTACTAATATGATAAGCGTTGCCAAGCGCTTATATCGATTAGCGAACGAGAAAACTAAGCCAGACGCTGATCGTAAACAAGGTTATCAAGAACGTGATGTTAACCGTTTCCGTCAAGGTATGAAGCGAGTCAATCGACGTTATGATGCGAATGTGGATAAAGCCGTTTTAGCCCATTTTATTTCTCAATACGCTCAGTTTCCAGCTGAGCAGCGCAATACCGCTTTTGATCAATACTTTGGTTTAGACCAAGGTTTTAGCATTGATAAGTTAGTTCGCCAGCTCGATAAAATGCATGCTAATACAGAGTTAGACCAAGAAGCGGTGCGTTTAGCTTGGATGGATAAATCAGTTGCTGACTTTAAAAACAGTGACGACCCTTATATTCAATTTGCCGTTTCTCAATATGCCAATGATATGGCTAAAGAGAAAAAAGACGATGAGTTATATGGTCACTTAGCTAAAGCACGCCCTGCCTTTATGGCCGCGATGATCGCTTATAAAAAGAGCAAAGGAGAGCCTGTCTACGCGGATGCAAATAGTTCATTGCGTATCACATACGGTAATGTCAAAGGTTACTCTCCTAAAGATGGTTTATACGCTAAACCTTTTACCACCTTAGAAGGCATGTTAGCTAAATATATTCCAGGTGATGCAGAGTTTGATTTACCCCAAGCTGCGCGTACTGCGATAAAACAGCAAAACTTTGGGGAGCATTACAATGCTAAAGTTGGCTCTGTTCCTGTTAACTACCTTTCTACGCTAGATATCACGGGTGGTAATTCAGGATCGCCAACACTCAACGGTAAAGGTGAGTTTGTCGGTTTAGTCTTTGATGGGGTTTATGAATCTATCATTGGAGATTGGGATTACGATACTAAGTTAAACCGTGCCATTCATACGAGTGTGCCGTTTATGTTATGGACCATGGAAAATGTTGATGGTGCGCAAAACATCGTTGAAGAGATGACGATTGTTAAATAAGCCTTTTTCACTATCAAAAAAAGCAGCTTAACCGCTGCTTTTTTTATATCTATTTCTTACCTAATTTGAAGTCTGGCTTTCGTTGGTAGTCAAAAACGCGACCATCTTTATCGGTGTAAAAATGACAGCAGTTATCGAACACTGCTTTAAGGTTGCGGCGGCTTTTTTGAACTTGTGATTTTAATGTCGAGTAACTTAATTGATGTGCTTCCGCATACGCTTTTTGTGAATGGCTCTCTATATCAATCGCTTTAATTAATTGTGCTTCCTTAGCGGGTAATTGCTGTAAAAACGGCTGTATACAATTCACTAAATTTTGCTTGGTTTGCTCATCATTCGTTAGTTCAAATGGTATCAGCTGCTCAGCTTCTTGTTGGCTTATAAAGTTTGTTCCATGAGTGGCTTTTTTTCGGTAGTAGTCAGTAATGGTGTTATTGGCCAATTGGAACAGCCAAGGTTTGATGCTGCTTGGGTTTTCTAATTGCTCAAGTTTAGTAAAGGTTTTGATGAAAATATCTTGCAGTAAATCATCCACATCTTCTGGTTGGGAGATACGGCTGTGCAGAAATGCTTTTAAAGACTGTTTGTAAGCCTGCCAAATTTGCTCAATATCCATCTTATTTTAAGACCTTAATAAAATACTAAAAAATGTCGTCTTTTGTTCGAGCTTAACGTCTTACGGGTAAAACGGCTAATCAAAAGGAGACATCATGCATTATTTAGCCCAACAGAATTTTCAGTTACAACCTGCTGAATTGATAAAAAGTATTCATAAACCGAGGGTTTTAATGCTTTATGGTTCATTGCGTCAACGTTCATATAGCCGATTAGCTGCTGAAGAAGCGGCTAGGGTATTAAGATTAATGGGCGCAGAAGTGAAGTTTTTTGACCCCAAAGGCTTACCTTTGTTTGATCACAATGAATCAGCTACGCATCCCAAAGTGGCTGAACTTAGAGAGTTAGTAAAATGGTCTGAAGCACAAGTTTGGTCATCTCCTGAAATCCACGGCAATATGTCCAGTGTATTGAAATCGCAAATTGATTGGATCCCGCTAACAGAAGGCTCTATCAGGCCATCTCAAGGTAAAGTGCTCGCTGTCATGCAAGTAACAGGTGGCTCTCAAAGTTTCAACGCGGTAAACAATATGCGAGTTTTAGGGCGTTGGATGAGGATGCTGACCATCCCTAATCAGTCATCTGTGGCTAAAGCTTATGATGAGTTTGAACAGGATGGTTCGATGAAAGCGTCAAGCTACCGAGATCGCATTGTGGATGTGATGGAAGAATTGATGCGATTTACCTATTTAACTAGAGATCACAAAGACTTTTTAGTCGATAGGTACAGCGAGAGGTAAGTATTATTTTGGTAAAAAAGTGTGGGTGGAATCCGGTTTTATTCACACTTTTTAAGTATTTCACCCTTAAAAAACTGCTTTGTAATTTTATAGTTACAGGTTTTTAAATAATGAAATAGAGCGATTTGTATCTATACTGATACAGGCCTTTATTAACCAATTGTTATATTGTAACGTTGATTGTTTGGCTCGGCCAAAATACAAACGCTAGATTAACTCAATTGCAACTAACTAAAATAGCAAACCTGTCTATGAATAAAACTAAAAATATAGTGCTTGTCGCACTGATGACTTTGTTCACTGTTAGTTCTGCTTACGCTTCGGCTATTAAGCAAACTAAAGGGGATTTTGAAGATAAATTCCGACAGTTAGAAGAAGTCCTTCCTACACCTAATGTATATCGAAATGCATCGGGTGAGCCGGGTGAAAAATACTGGCAACAAAAAGTCGACTACAAAATCAAAATATCGCTTGATGAAAATAAGCGCCGTTTAACCGGTACTGAAGACATCACTTACCAGAACAATTCACCTTATAAGTTAAAGTACTTATGGGTGCAGTTAGACCAAAATATCTTCAAAGAAGATTCAATTGCTAATGTTGCCAATAATTTTGGCGGTGTTGGTCGTCGTGGTCCTTATACAGCCCCTGGTGATGCCAAAACGCCTGCAAAAATCAGCTTGGGTGAATTGCGTCGTCAGCAATTTATGGCTGATAACGAATTGGGTTATGAAATCAGTGCGGTAAAAGATAGCCGAGGTAAAGCCATCGACTTTACTGTAGTTGGCACTCAAATGCGTATTGATTTACCTAAGCCGTTAAAGTCAGGTGAAGATGTAGAGTTTACCATTGATTTTGCCTTCAACATTGTTGAAGAAGACGCTGTATCTGCTCGTTCTGGCTATGAACATTTCCCAGATGATGCAAGAGAAGGCGGCAATGATATCTTTTTATTAGCACAGTGGTTCCCGCGTTTACACGCTTACACTGACTACGAAGGTTGGAATAATAAAGAGTTTTTAGGTCGTGGTGAATTCACGCTTGAGTTCGGTGATTATGAAGTTGAAATTGAAGTACCTGCCGATCACATTGTTAGCTCAACAGGTGTATTAACTAACCCAAAAGACGTACTGACTAAAACACAGCGTAAACGTTTAGAAAAAGCGAAAACGGCTAAACGTCCTGTCTTTATTGTGACCGAAGAAGAAGCGTTAGCAAATGAAAAAGCTGGTACCAATAAGCGCAAAACGTGGAAGTTTAAAGCTGAAAACGTTCGTGACTTTGCTTGGGCTTCATCGCGTAAATTTATGTGGGATGCTAAAGGCTATGACCAAGGTGGCGACGATATGCCATTTGTCATGGCGATGTCTTTCTACCCGAAAGAGGGCGGAGACTTATGGAAGAAGTACTCAACTGAGTCGGTTATCCATACGATGGAAGTTTACTCGCGTTATTCTTTTGATTACCCATACCCAACGGCACAATCAGTCAATGGTCCTGTCGGCGGTATGGAATACCCAATGATCACATTTAATGGCCCGCGTACTGAATTACAGGACGATGGCTCGCGCACATACTCGCAAGCTGAAAAGCGTTTCTTAATTGGCGTGGTTATTCACGAGATTGGTCATATCTATTTCCCGATGATTGTGAACTCAGATGAGCGTCAATGGACTTGGATGGATGAAGGTTTAAACAGTTTCTTAGATGGCGTTGCAGGTCGTGAGTGGGATCCAAACATTCCATGGGGTGTAGAGCCACGAGATATCGTCGGTTATATGAAGTCTGAGCAACAAGTACCAATTATGACGCAATCAGACAGCGTATTGCGCCTTGGTCCAAATGCTTACACTAAACCTGCTGCTGCGTTAAATATCTTACGTGAAGTAGTATTAGGTCGTGAATTATTCGATTTTGCTTTCAAAGAGTTCTCTGTTCGCTGGAAGTTTAAGCGTCCTACGCCGGCTGATTTTTTCAGAACAATGGAAGAAGCTTCAGGTGTTGATTTAGATTGGTTCTGGCGTGGTTGGTTCTATTCGACTGATCACGTAGATATTGCTATCGACAAAGTCTACCAAATGCGTTTAGACACGCATGATCCTGATATCGATTTCGCTCGTTTGCGCGATATCGAAAACAACAAACCTTCATCGTTATTTGTTGAACGCAATAAAGCCGAAGGCAAAGAATTATGGATCAACCGCAATCCTGATGTCAGTGATTTCTACGATGAAAATGACCGCTTCACGGTAACGAATAAAGAGCGCAACGATTACCAAGATTTCTTAAAAGGATTAAAACCTTGGGAGCGCAAAGCCCTAGAGCGTGCGGTTAAAGAAGACAAAAACTACTATGTGTTAGAGTTTTCTAACAAGGGCGGTTTAGTGATGCCAATCCTTCTTGAACTGACTTATAAAGATGGTTCGGTTGAAGAGCAGTATATTCCGGCTGAAATTTGGCGCCGTACGCCTAAACATGTTCGCAAGTTAATTGTCACAGACAAAGATAAAGAGCTGGCGAGTGTTGTGGTCGATCCAGGTTGGGAAACTGCTGATGTAGATGTTGAGAACAACCATTACCCGCGTCAAATCATTCCTTCTCGTGTTGAAGCATACAAGAAGAAAAAGCGTTCGGGTAAGGTACATCGCGACATCATGCAAGACATTAAAACTGAGCTGAAAAAAGACCAAGAAGCGTCAGACAAGGACAAGGCTGAGTAATGTTAAAGCGTTTTTCTCGTTACTTTGTAAGTACTGTTTTAATGGTTGCCACGTTTGTGGCAGCCCAACAAGCGTTTGCTCATCAGCAAAAAGCGGCAGAGACAACGGTTTTATTCAACCAACGTTCAGGTCACTTAGAAGTGATGCACCGCTTTTATTTGCATGATACAGAGCACGCAGTACAGACTTTATTTGATAAGCGAGCAGATATTCTTGACTCTAAAAAAACACAGCAAGAATTTGCTGACTATGTTGCTAAACACTTTTTAGCGCGCACGCTAGATGATAAAGATTTGCCATTATCGAGTGTCGGCTACGAAGTGGAAGGCAAGTTTTTTTGGGTATATCAAGACGTCGCTTTACCGAAAGAGACTGAGCTAAGCGGCATTAAGCTATACAATGGTTCGCTGCGCGATTTATGGCCTACGCAAATCAATATGGTCAATATTGAAGGCAAAGGACAAACTCGCACGCTTTATTTCAGTGAAAATAAAGATTGGTTAGTGGTTAAGTTCTAATCACAATACATATGCTCATTTAAAATAAAAGCGGCAAGTTCATTATCGAACTTGCCGCTTTTTTTATTCCTATGAGTTTTGTCTAGCTAGCGTTACTCATAATCGGTGGCATAGGTTTCTTCATAAGTATGAGAGTAAAGCTCAAATAGATTGCCAAACGGGTCTTCTAGATAAACCATTTTTGCCGGTTTGGTATCATCTTCAGGGTGGTAACGCATTACATCCATTCTCACTTTTCCGCCATATTCTTCAGTCTTTTTCATCACGGTTTCAAAGTCATCAGTTTGCAGGCAAAAATGGAAAATACCCAAACGAGAAAAATCTAAATCATGGCGTTCTGCACGCTCTTTCATTTCAAATAACTCAACGCCAATTCCATCTGTTGTGACCAAATGAGCAATGTTAAAACCTTTAAAGCCTTCACCAAATACTGCAATACACATGCGGCCGATTGCACTTTCTCGCTCTTCAATAACTTTGGTATTGTTCATTACAATACGAAGCCCTAAAACGTTAGTGTAGAACTCAACCGCTTGGTCCATATCACCAACCATAATACCAATGTGATTCATTTTCATCGTCTTACTCCAAAATTATTAAGTCACCTGCTGACTTGATATGAGGAGTTTATGAAGAAATTTTGATTAATGAAAATTATCAATTATTATCATTTCAATAATTTATTGTTATGGGGCTGTTTTGCTTAATCCAATTTGGTTAGATACCTTTATTACGCTTGTCGATACAGGGCACTTTACTAAAACAGCTGAAAAACGCTTTATGACTCAACCTGGCGTCACTCAACATATTAATAAGTTAGAGCAAGCCTGTGGCTACTCGCTAATTGAACGCAGTAAAAAGCAGTTTGAATTAACCGAACAGGGGCGTTTAGTTTATCAATATGCGCAAGCACAAAAGAAAAATGAACAAGCGCTAATAGAGCAGTTATCGTTTGATAGCCCCTATGCTGGGCAATGCACGATTGCCTGTTCTGGCGCTTTAGCATTAGGTTTGTATCCTGCGCTTTTATCCCTACAACAGCGCCATGCAGATTTGGTGATAAGACTCAAAGCCGCCCCAAATCAGCAAATTATTCAAGAAATTCAAACAGGGAAGGTGGATATAGGCATAGTTACGGATGTCCCTAACCCCAGCTTGTTTGATGTCACTAAATTGGCACAAGAAGAACTGTGTTTAGTATTGCCAGCAACTATTGATAGGGTGTTCGAACTGTGGGATATTGCAGCGGTATTGTCAGAGCTTGGGCTTATTAACCATCCAGATGCCGAGCATTACTTATCGCTTTATTTTGCTAAAAGTGCAGAACAATCTCTGCAAAGTTTAAATATTGCCACTTTGGCAGAATCAGGGTTTATCAATCAAATCAGCCAAATACTCCAGCCTGTAGCGAAGGGTGTTGGTTTTACTGTATTACCCAAAAGTGCGGTAGACTGCTTTGATGATCACAACGCCATACAGGTATTTAAACCACCACAGCCAGTAATTGAAACCTTGTATTTAGTAAAAAAGAAAAACCGCACATTAGCTGCGCGGTTTGATATGGTGATAGATAAAATAGAGCAAGTCGTGGTATAAGCTCTGCTTGCTAAAGCAGATGCTTAAATAAAGAGTCGTATTAATATTAAACTAGGTCGCGTATTTTTGTTGGGTGTAACTGATTTTATAAAAGCCAAGCCAATTTGTTTAATAAGCGCCAGCAGAGTAGGTTAATTCATAACTGTGGCTGTAGATTTCTAAGATATTACCAAATGGGTCTTCCACATAAATCATGCGATAAGGTTTTTCGCCCGGATAATAATAGCGTGGTGCTTTCATACGCTTCTTACCACCGTGTTCGACAATTTTATCAGCAAGTTCCTCCAGATTAGGGTCCTGTAGGCAGAAATGAAAGATACCTGTTTTCCAGTATTCAAAATTATCTTCTGGGTTTTCTTGGTTATCAAACTCAAATAATTCAACACCAATACGATCACCTGTCGATAGATGAGCTATTTTAAATCGCTTCCAATTGGCACCAAATACATCGGTACACATCTCACCAATAGGGCTGTCGTCTTCTGTGATTTCAGTTGGTTTCATAATTAAGTACAAACCTAAAACTTCGGTATAAAACTTTACCGCTTTTTCAACATCGGGTACTGAAATACCAATGTGTGAAAAGGTACGTGGGTAAGGGGTTACCATTATTTTTCTCCTATCATTTATACGTTTGATTTCTAACACATATAAAGTGTAGCGAGTGTTTACATTTTTACTTTTAAAATCTGGATATATCTCCTTTTTGAGCATGGTGAAGTGTTTTTAAGTATTGCTATTTGTGATAGGTTTGACCTGAAAAAAATTACCCAAAATAAAGGAACTATTGTGAAAAAAATCATAATGTTGATTGGCTTTTTCTTTCTAATCGCATGCGGTGGAGGGGGAGGAGCCTCCTCATCCAACAGTGCTCCAAGCAGAGCTAATAACTCAAATGATAATGTCACCGTTAAGTACGATCCGAGTAATAAAACATTTGAGCAGATATACGATGACTTTACTGACATGCGGTTAGCTTTTTATGGCGGTATTACTACTCAAGCAAAATTGAGTAATAATAACTTGCGTCAATTTAGCCAGCTTGTCCTAAGACAACTCAATACTGATATTGGTTTTCCAGATAGCATTGAATCATCCTCTAATGCCAGTGCGCTAAAGCTTGTCAGCTATACAACTTCACGCATTAGCCAGTTTTCACAAAATAATCAAACCGCTAATGAGCAGGTTCAGGTAGCTAGTCAAGAGCAAGCGATTTCAATTGATGAGCAAGATAGTTGTGATAGCGGTACTGTTCGAGTACTAGGGGAATTAGATGATAACTCTACAGGCCCCATCACAGTAATTTTTCAACAATGTGAACTTGATAATGTAGTATTTGATGGTGAGGCACTGACGTATTTTTATTATGGCGTTGTGGAAAATGTGTTTTTAAATCAATTGGCCGTTACAGATGGTGGCGAAAAGTATCAGTTGACCGGAGATAGTTCTACTTACGGCCTTCAAAACATGGCCGTCTATGATCCTGTTTTAGATACTACTTTTCAAGTTGAAAACTGGAGTGAATTTTTTAGTGATACAAGCCCATCAGTAGAAGCGTCGATAACTGGTTATTTGTATCATGCAGATTTTGGCTGGGTTTACGTTAATCGAAAAGCGAATGAAAAAATCGTAATTGCTGATAACGGTGATATCAGAGGCGCCATTATATTGACCGACTCAACTAAAGAATTTGAAGGTAGCTTTGTTAATAAGCGATTTAATTACGTGATCAAACAGAGCAGTAATGGCGAGCCTATCAACAGTGTTGTCTTTAATTCTGATGATACGCTTGAGCTAACCTTTGTTGACTATAATTACCCGCCAACAGCTTACTTTGCTATAAATACCGCAGGTAGCTACTACACAAGTAGTAGTCTTTCTACTGTATTAGATAATTTATATGATAGGGAAAACGACCATATTAGTGTGACATATGAATGGTATATTAATGGAATTAAACAAGATATTTCAGAACCAACATTACCACCTTTTATTGCAAGAAAAGATGACAATGTATATGCACGCGTTATTTTAGACGATGGAATTAACCTTGTGGGTTACGATTCATCTGTTGTTTATATAAATGATTCCCCCGGAACTATTTTTCTAGATGTGCCTAAATCGCCACTATTAACCAATCAAAATTATCAATTGAAGTTTGTTTTAGATGATGATGATGTTGAAGATACAATTAACAATCAATATCTAGATGTGCAGTCAGTACCTAATAACAGTCAATTTGATGGTGAAGTTTTGGTTTGGCAAACACCACTTGAGCAGAGCTTCCCTTATTTATACTACCCTGTAAGTTTTAAGACTGATGAGTGGTCTCAGCTAAACAAAACGTATTTACCTTTAGTTGATTCAACTAAAACATTTACTGCTTATAAAGGCGTGGGCTTGGCTTGGTATGATGAGAATATTTTAACGGGTCAGTTTGATAATGATGCCAACACAGAGATGCTTGTTTATTCATTCGGTGACTTATATGCCTTAAAAATGGACGGTGAAACGGCGAGTTTAAAGTGGTTTTACCCTTATAGTGCGCCAAGTGGGAAATTACTTAAAGCAGACTTAAATAACGATGAAACTGATGAGGTTTACATTTTAACAGGCACAGAATTGTTTCAAATTGGTGACTTTAAAGCACCACCAAAGAAAATTTTATCTGCTGAAAAGTTAAATATTAATGAAAGCTTTGAGCATATCGCAATTACTGATTTGAATGCTGATGGCCAACTCGATCTAGCTTTGTTAACGGCTACTAATTTAAACATCATTGAAACTGAACAATTTACACTTATTAAAAGTGTTGACGTGCCAGCGATTCAATCATGGAATCGAACCTTAATGCTTGTCGCAAATGTTGATGACGATCTCGCTCAAGAGGTTATTTTGAGTGATGGTTACGTTTATGACGGTGTCTCGCTTAAGAATGAATGGTTTTATCCAGATGGATTTGGTTTTGATATGGTTTTAGTTGATGAACCAAATAATGGCATGAGTCGACTTGCATCACTATCTTATGACGATGTTGATTATGTAACTAAGTTAACTTTATTTGATATCTCGGCTAAAAAAATTGCTCAAGAAATAGAATTTAACCCTAGTGAATTTTGTCGTTTAGACAGTGGTGAATTAGACAATAAAGTTGGCAATGAATTAATTTTGCATAACTGTAATAACTATAGCTTTGATGCTTACAATTTATCATCAGAGGGCTTAAATCTGTTTTGGCAACAATCTATAGGTAATACTTATAACGGTTCTGCCTTTGTTTTTGATATTGATAATGACAATTATAATGAGGTGGTCATTGATCGAAGTACTGATGAAGCTTATGTTGTCAATACCCCTGCTGAACTGGCTGTAAATTCAGCTCAGGCCGAAGTACAAACATATAAAAGTGAACGTTACTATCAAACGTTTGATTTATTAGGTGAGGCTAAAGTCGGTTCTAATGAAAAAAAAGATATCATTATTGCTAAAGACAATGATGATCAAATGCATTTAGTTACCTTGTCTGAAGATTTAGAGCCGAATATTTTACTATCTTTGCCTAAACCTGAAAATTTTAGTACTGTATCCCTGCTTAAATTAGTGGATTACAACTTAGACGGTATAGATGAATTATTTGTCTCTTACGATGATAGAACATTTACGTTATTTAATTTAACTGATTTAAGTCCGTTTGTTACAGGTACACTCAGTTATTATACATGGGGTAAAACAGTACACTTTGCCGATTTAAATCAAGATGGATACCAAGATATTTTGTATGTAAGTAATAATACTATGGTAAGCCACGATATCCATAATCAACAAATACTGAATTTAAGTACTCAAGAGAATAATATTGAGCCTCTTTATATGAATTCAGCCGACGACACTGCTGTGAAATTATTTGCACACGACTATAGCGTGATCAAATTGTGGAATATAGATGAAGCAGGAGCGAATTTGATAAAATCTGAATCGGGCAGTTGTGATAAGCTTCTTGATATAACCTTGATGTCAGCTGAGCATCACTTAGTTTGTTTATCGAATTATGAATTCACTACTTACACATCAGATTTAGATAAAATTGCAACTTATGATCTTCATATAAATGGCTATGTTGATGCAATTACTTATGATGCGTCTATCGCACCAGATAGTATATTAATATGGCACTCTATATATGGGGAGGATGGAAAAGCGATATCTGCGTTTTCATTAAATGAAGGAAAAATAACTTGGAAACTACCTGCAATTAGTAATTCTTTTGCAGAAAGTTTTAGCCATGAAACATTAAAGACTGTTGATGGCGAATTATTGATTAATTCTAGTGGAAAGTTATACCGCGTTTCTGAGAACTAATTTAATTTGTTTAAAGGTAGACAGTACAAACTGTTTACCTTGTTTTCTACCCATTTACCGATAGTAGTAATACTTTAATGCGTTGTATTAATTATTTAACTTTGAAAGTTGGTTTAAAGTTGAAGGAGTTAATTGTTCCGCATTATTCCAAAAATGGCTCGATAGTTTGCTTATTACGTTTGATTCGGCATTAATCAACATCGCAAAGCCAATACCTAAATCGGGCGAATAGCCCACTTCGGCTCTAAAGCCGGCGACCCAACCTGAATGATAAACAATTGGAAAGTTCTCTAACTGATAAATACGCCAACCATAACCGTAATGTGCATCGGTAAGCAGATTTCGCCAATATTTACGGCGTAGATCTTTTTTGGTTTTAACTCTAGGCGTTGTCATATCATCCAATAGGCTAGGTGATAATACTTCTGGACTATGGCCCATATTCGCCATCAACCACTTTGCCATATCACTGATACTGGCATTGATACCCGCTGCAGAGGGCACTTTGTAATAATCTGGGCTGACTTTCACCTTGCGCCAAGTATTGTGGCTGATGATATCGCCAAAGCTATCTCTTTGTTTGGTGCGTTTGCGCTTGATTAAAATATGCGGCTGCGCGCTGTTAACGGAATTGATAAACGCTTTATAACCGACACTGGCATTTTTCATATCCAATGGTTTAAACAGTTGGCTATTGACTAACTGTTCATAGCTTAGTGCTTGGCTGTGCTCAATGGCTGGTTCGACCAATGAATAGGCGATATTTTGATAGCCATAACATTTACCTACGCCACAAATGGGGTTGAGTTTGTCAAAACGCTTGATGACTTTTTCGAGTGGCCATTTTTCATGCAGCATATTGTCATAAGTATTAGGCATTAATCCTGATGAATGACTCAATAAATGCTTGAGCTGAATTTGCTCTGCAAAGCCTTTTTTTGCCAGTTGAAAGTAGGGGACATAATCAGTGATGGGCGTTTCTAAATTCAGCTTATTTTCATGAGCCAGTTTGGTGGTAATAGCAGCCGCAAAGGTTTTAGAGACAGACGCTAGCCTGAACACTGTATTGCGGTTAATGGGTTGGTTGCCCTTTTGTACTGTTGTACCTAAAGTTTTAAGCGACACAACGTGATTTTCTTTAACAATCACATACGCACCACCTGGAATGTCATTGAGTTTGAATTGCTTTTGCACTGTTTTAGCAAAGTCTTGGCTAAACGTTTCAGCCGTACTTGCAAAAGAACAGTAGCAACTAATGAGCAAAAATATAAAAACGAAGTAACGCCACATGAAAATATAAATTCAGATCAACAGGATAAAAAAGCGGTTATTTTAGCGGCTCGACAATAAATTAAAAGCTTAGTGTAAATTTAACCCCTTTTTCTATTCGAAATAAGGTAAACTTATGCGGTCTTTTCTTACGTTTTAATCATCCTCTGATATATGAATGCAATCGCTGCAATGATACCTGCTAGTGTCGGGTATATGATTTTATCCGCATTGGGTTTTGCTTTAATGGCCGCGTGTGTCAAAGAAGTCTCAGCTATGGGGATCCCGGTATTACAAATCGTTGCAGCACGCGCGCTGGTCTCTGCTTTTTTGAGTTATGCTGATATCAAGCGTAAAAAAATCTCGCCTTGGGGAGTCAACAAACCGCTGCTATGGTTACGAGGCATAATGGGTGCCGTTGCACTGATTTTCGTTTATTACGCTGTTACTACTTTGCCTTTAGCTGAAGCGACTATTTTACAATATTTACACCCGGTATTTACCGCTGTTTTGGCTGTGCTGTTTTTAAAAGAGGTGATAAAACGCTCAACAATTGCCTGCATTGCGCTGAGCTTGCTGGGGCTGCTTGTCATGGTGGCACCTAATTTTCAGAGTTTTGACTCAGTGAGCTCCTCACTGATTTATTCTTGGGTCAGTATCGGAGCTGCCATTCTTGGCGCTTTAGGTAGTGCTATCGCTTATGTTGTTGTGAAAAAGCTAACTAAAACCGACGATAGCTCTGTGATTGTATTTTACTTTCCGTTTGTTGCGCTGCCGTTTTCACTTGTTTTACTCGGTAGTGATTTTGTTATGCCTAGTTTGGCAGCGTGTGGTTTATTGTTACTCGTTGGCTTATTTACCCAAGTAGGGCAGGTGGGGTTAACCAAGGCGTTAGCATGTGAAGATGCCAGTAAAGCAACTGGTTATGCCTACGTTCAAGTCGTGTTTTCAATCATTATCGGCTGGGTTTATTTTGCTGAAGTGCCTGCAATAACTACTTTTATCGGCGGTGGGTTAATTATCGCTGGAGCCTTAGTGAACCTATTTTGGAAAAAGTAAGTCTATGGCTCTTTTTATATTGAGTTTAAAGTAGTGAGATATTGTGCTTTGTTCGATACTGATTAGCGCTTACAATGGCTAAAACATGATTAATCAATAAGGTTTAGCTATGAACCCAATTATTCAAACTTTAAAAGAACACAATGTAAGCGATGAAAAAATCGCAGAGGTCTTCCAAGCGTTAACAGAAAACCCGTTAGCTGCAATGGCGACTGTGGGGCAGTTAGGTATTCCGCCAGAGAAATTACAACCTTTAATGATGGCGGTAATGGCGCAACCTGATTTAATCAAACAAGCAGTTGAAGAGTTAGGATTAGACTTTAGTAAAGTAGAAGAAGCTAAAGCGAAAATGCAGCAGCAAAACAATAGCTAAGCTGCGCTGAAAGCGACATAAAAAAGCCTGCGTTAGCAGGCTTTTTTGTCTTTGCGCTATGCACTTAATTTTTGGATACATTGCATTATCCATTGCTTGATATGACCTTCTGATAAACCACCAGAAATACGATCGATTTCTTTTCCACTATGAAAGAAAATGAGTGTGGGAATTCTGCGAATCATGGCATCAGCTGATATTTGTGGTGCTTGTTCAGTATTTACTTTTGCAAATAAAAGTTGTGGCGATTGCGCCGCGACGGCACCAAATGCAGGCGCCATTTGCTGGCACGGTCCACACCAACTCGCCCAAAAATCAACAATAACCGGGAGTTGATTGTTCTCAATAAAAGCGTCAAAGGTACTATCGGTTAAATCAACCGGTTTAGCCGAGTAAATCGGTTGTTGGCACTTACCACATTTGCCTAGGGTATGGTCTTTATCGTCTGGTACGCGATTGGTGGCAAAACAAGATGAGCAAACAATATTCATAAATTCAGGTTCTTATTATAAATTTGCTCTAGGGTAGACAAGCCAAGCACTGATTACAATTACTTGGCTTATTCTTTGTTTAGTCAGTTTGTACTTTTAACAGTACTTCAAATTCATCTGTTGGTAGCGGCTTAGAGAATAAATACCCCTGATAACTGGCACAGCCCTCAGACTTTAACACTTCGAGTTGAGGTTGAGTTTCTACCCCTTCTGCTATTGTTCTTAGCCCTAAATTTTGAGCGAGCTGAATGATAGTACGCACTATCATGTGATCTTTGTTATTGGTGTCACAATGATCGACAAAGCGCTTATCAATTTTCAGAATATCGATAGGTAAATTACCCAGCTGTGACAGTGATGAATAACTCGTACCAAAGTCATCGAGTGACAGGCTAAAGCCATGTTCTTTAAGCTGCTTAAGTACTTCAATATTGTCTTGAGTTGATTGCATCAGCACACTTTCTGTTTGCTCTATTTCAATCCAGTGCGGCGGACATTTTTGTTTCGCAAGAATCACTTTGAGCTTATCGACAAAATCAATATCGGCCAACTGTCTTGCTGAAACATTAATCGCGATGTTTTCTATATCTGATATGGCTTTGAAGTGATGAATGTCCTTGCATGCTTGCTCGGCAACCCAACGGCCTATGTCTAAAATAGTATCGTCTTCTTCGGCAATTTTAATAAATTCAAATGGGCTGACATGGCCATATTTAGGGTGGTGCCACCTGAGTAAAGCTTCCGCTGAAAAGATCTTGCCCGTTTGAATATCAACTTTAGGTTGATAATAAAGTGATAGTTGATCGCGCTGAGCGGCGAGTTTTAAATCGGCTTCTAATTCGCGATAACGAATGGTTTTTTCTGTTAGTTTCTGTTGATAAAAAGAGTAACGCCCTTTGCCTTCTGCTTTGGCTTTGTACATGGCGAGATCGGCTCGAACGACTAATGATTCGGCATCAAAAGCGTCTTGTGGGTATATGGCAATACCAATACTGGCGGATATTTTGTATTTTTTGTCGGTTAGTTCATAAGGCTTAGTGGCCTGCTTTAAAATGCTTTCACTTAAAGATTGCGCCTTATTGGCGATGTTTTTACTCGATTTAATAATGAAAGCAAATTCATCACCACCTACTCGGTAGGCGCTGTAGTCTTTACCGGTAAATGATTCAAGCCGGCGTCCTACTTGTTTTAATAACTGATCGCCTACTTGATGACCGAGCTGATCATTAATTTTTTTAAAGCCATCAAGGTCGATATTGATTAATGCAAAACCCTCACCCGCTTTGGCGATGTGTTTAGTTTTATCGACTTGATGATATAAAAATTCTTGGAATTTCTTGCGGTTAGATAAACCCGTTAAATAATCTGTGTAGCTTTCTTCCCTAAATTGCATCATTTGGCGCTTGGTTTGTTGTTGATAAAACGACATCACACAAGCAAAAGTAGTGATCACTATAACCTCTAGGCCATCTTCTACAATATCAAACATTTCGGCTATACCAACTGAGTGCATATAGGCGGTTAAAATGGCAAAACCTACGGCAATGGGCCAGAGTGAGCCAGGGAAAATAAGCAGATATAAAATAGGAATACCGATGTAAATTTCTTCAATATCCTCAATATCTAGCGGAAATAAGTGGCCAATAGCAAAGATCAGAATAAAGCTAATAATGCTTAAAAACTTTTTATGTGGTGGATGTTCAAGAAAGTAACTCGCACCTGTGGTCAGAGCAAATAGCATGTACATCCATTTTGCTATCGGTGGTTGGTCGAGATTAAACAGTGAGGCACTACAAACGGCAAGAAGCGTTAAGAAAATGGTAGTGATGACAGAAGTATTAACTTTTTTCAAAAACATCATAAATAGTGAAAAATACTCGTTATTGCACCTTATGTGCTTGTAATTTATCCAGAATTGTATCGAATTTTAGCTATAACATCTGTAATTAATGGCTATTTATTTGTAACCATTAACGACAATCAACACGTTTTATTACTAGAATTAACAAAGTTATTAAAACTGGGCTTTTTTTATGAAACGTGTTGAATTTATGAAAGTTAAATTAAGCTTGATTACACTTTTATGTGCTTTTCCTAGTTGGGCAGCTAAAGAGTTTGGTTTTTTAACTGAAGCTACCTACCTGCAAGATGACGGTGAGTGGCAACTCAATGCTGAGTTAACTCGAACTGAATTTCAGCAAGAGAATAAAAGTGATTGGGGTTTAGCGGCAGAATATGGTTTAACCGATAGATTACAAATTGAAGTGGCTACTCAATCACAATATCAGCTTGAAGAGGGGATATTCGAACAAGAGAACAGCTTTGAAGTTTCGCTCGGGTATAACGTTTATCACCAGCAACAAAATCAACGTTCATTTTCTGTTGAGCTGGGTTATCAAGATGAAGAAGGCGAGGGCGGTTATGAGTTAGCGGCACTTTTTAGCCAAGCTTTATTTGAAAAACATTCCCTACATCTTAATGTCAGTTATGAGCAAACTGATGACGAAAAAGAGTATGCGTTGGGATTAGGCTACACGGTACCTTTGTTTGAAGATATTGCGCTAATGGCTGAAATCACTAGGGATAAAGAAACCGAAGACGGCGAAAGTGGCGAAGACGAATACAGCAGCCATTACAGCTTAGGTATGGTATATAAAATTGTGGATGATTTAGAGCTGGGGTTAGCTTATGTAAAGGCCAGCCCTAAAGGTGATACTGAGCAGTAATTCATAGCAAAACTGTCGTGGGAATTTGAATAAAGGACCAAAAAAGTATTTTGTTCATTTCATCCTATTATTCCCCAAACTAATGATTATTATTTTAAATAAATCACCACATAAAACATAACTTTGCAAGCTTATCTTTTCTTCTGTTAACATTGTTGTTACATAATAATAACAATGGTTCATCGCAATGTTGGGCTGGGAGTAAATAGCATGAGCAAATCTCATTGGAAAATGAGCTTGTTATTAAGCGGTTTCATTATTTCAACGACAGCGCTGGCAAGCACTGAACCTCAAGTTTTTGTCGACCCGGTAAACGGCTTAACCAAAGGTAATAATGGTGCAGATGGTTCTATTACCAAGCCTTTTAAATCCATTAGCGATGCGATAGCTTATGCTCAATCCCAATACAATAGTGGTACAAAATCACCTTACAGTATCCAATTACGTGGCGGCACTTACACTGAAATAGTCACTAAAAGTGGGGTAAAAGGGGCTGCTGATAGACAGATAACCATTCAAGCCTACAACAATGAGAAGGTATTGTTTGATGGCAGTATCGATATTTCTCAAGGTTGGCAATCAGAAGGCAATAACATTTATAGCAAACAGTTAAATGAAGATGTTTGGCAGTTATTTGTTAATGAAAATGGCCAGTGGCAACAAAAAGCGAATGCCCGTTGGCCTAATGCTCGTTTTGGTGACAAACAAGGTGATATTGAATCGGTTTACAGCCGAGAAAGTTGGGCGCATGCCAATACTTCGGGCAATGGTTTAGGTGTCATGCTTGATGATAGCCTAGCGAGCGATATCAATATTAACAATATTAGCCTCGAAGGCGCTGTGGTGGTTGCCAATGTCGGCAGTTTTGATACTTGGACACGTACCATTACCTCTCACCAAGCGGGTAATAGTCGTTTTGAATATCAAGCGACACCGCGAATTTGGAAAAACCAAAATCACTTTTACTATTATGTCGAAAACAGCAAAGCGTTGTTAGATAACGATAACGAATGGTTTTTTGATAGCAATACGAAAAAAGCGTATTTGTATTCATCAAATGGTGCGCCAAGTGGTGAAATCCGCGCTAAAAAGCAAGCATATGCTTTTAACGTTAGCTCTTGGTATCACGTCACAATTAAAGATGTCGACTTTTTTGCCAGCACCATACGTTGTGGTGGCTGTGAAAACTTTACTATTGAAAACGCTAATTTTGATTATGCTGGCTCAGCTAAGCGTGCTTTAGGCGAAACGGCTGAAAAAGCGGATATTTTATTTATTAGTTCAAATAATAAAGCGCTCGATCATCGTTCTAACAACACCTTACGCAATATCAGTGTACGCAATGTTGATGGTCAAGGTTTTGTAATGCGAGGCAATGGCGTTGTTGTCGAAAACTCATCATTTGAAAATATTGATTGGGCGGCAACAGAAACTTATGCTCCAAGCTCATCTCTAGTATTTGATGGCAACTACAATACATTCCGATATAACACGGTCAAAACCGCGGGTACCTCAGAAACCTTAGCTAGCTCTGGTGCTGCACCTACAGGTAATGGGTTATATCAAGGTGCGCCGGGCGGTGTGTTAACAGCTGAGTTTAACGATATTTCTGATACAGGTTTTGCACAAAGTGATGGCGCGATGATCCAATTGCGTATACCCGCGCAAAAAGGCTCGATTGTTCGATATAACTGGCTGCATGATTCAAGCAAATACGGTATCCGTTTTGATGCGCCTATTCCAGCTACTTTATACGGTAGTGAAGCGATCGCACATCACAACGTGGTTTGGAATGCCAATGGCATCATGGTTAAAGGTACGGATCATCAGGTTTATCACAATACGGTTTTTGATACCCAAGAAGCTAAACGCAGTGACTTGATTATATTAGATGATGCCAATGTAAACGGTATTTTAGGTGGTGCCAATGAGAACTCGATTGTTATCAATAACGCCGCTGATGTGATCTCAAGTCAACGTGCTAGTGTTGAGCCGATTTTAGATTGGGTTAACCTTGGTTTTAATGTCAGTGCTATTGAACAAAACAGCACTTTATCTGAATCATTAAAAGATGCAAGCAATCGCGATTTTAGAGCACAAAATAACTCTTTATTGAATCAAGGTGATTTGATTGATTCTGCTTATTTGACCGATTATGAAAAAGGGCAATTTTCTTATTCTGGCAGCTATAAACCGACTGCTGAGCAATATTGGATCCCCGGTCGACAATTAATGCAAACCAGTCATCCAATTCCGGCGACATTAGCAAACCAAGTTAAAACCAATACTGATTTGATTTGGCGACAAGCCTATCAAGCACAAAGCTATCGCGTGTATTTAGCAAAAAGCCAATCGAGCTTAGCTGAAGTGAGTGCGCAAACACACAATGTATATTCTGCTGCGGATCTTGATATTGATAGCCAATATTTTTGGCGGGTTGATGCGGTTAAAGCAAACGGTGATGTGATTGTAGGTGATGTTTGGTCTTTTAGTACGGGTAATGAAATTATTACTGAGACTGAGACTGAGACTGAGACTGAGACTGAGACTGAGACTGAGACTGAGACTGAGACTGAGACTGAGACTGA
>NZ_JABULX010000023.1 GCF_013328345.1 Marinifaba aquimaris | reverse complement strand
GTTCAATGACAGATGGTTATGACTGCTATCAAAATGCACTGGCTGAGAGAGTAAACGGTATTCTTAAAAACGAATACTTGTTAATGAAACCAAATAACCTAAATGAGGCAAGGGAAATGGTAAAACAATCAGTCGATTTATATAATCAACAAAGGCCACATTCGGCCTTAAAATACAAAACGCCCGATGAAATTCATCAGGCGTTTTAATCAAAAAAGTGTCAACCCATACTAGGATGGGTCATATGGTAAGTGAAAAAGAAGCTTCGCTACCCTGATCTATTTATGCTCAACCTTGGCAATATCTCTGATGATAACACTACCTAATTGTGCTTTATCTGAGATATATTGAGCTGTTTTATAAGCTTGGTGCGATGCGGCATATTCAATGACATCTTCGCCGTTACAAACCACTCCTTTAGCAATTTGTTTGTACGATAGATTAGACGCACGCTGAGCTTGTCTTAAATTTCTAACTTCATCACTTTTAGCTGCTTTACAGATGTTAACGAGCATTTGCTCTTGGGCAGAATTGTAGCTAACGCCAGCTTGAGACGAAAAGCTAAAAAAGGTGAATAAACCTAATGTTAAAACGCCTGCTAATTTTTTCATTTTTATCTTCAAATGTAGCGCTTCGCTACCAGTAATGTGTGAGATGCAGATTAGCTAATCCTGTTTGAAAATCAGGTCTTTTGGGGCAGTTAGCAGCGACTTAAAGTTAAGGCGATGACAGGCACAAAATGTACGATAAACGACCAATTCAAAGCTTGGTAATACACCGTATTAAGCGGTCGTTTATCGAGATTAAAAAGAGATTGGCACAGATAATTCCCGTGCCAACTTTAACAAGCCATTATTGGCAATTATTTTGCTCTAAATATTGTTTTACCTTGGTATTGAAAAGCGTTATATCACTCCCCGTTAACCAATCTCGGGTAGTCAAATCACCGTCGGTTCTATTATCGAGTAAACTTGATAAGTAACATACATCTAACCCATAGCCTTCTCGGCGTTCTAATAAAGCTAAAACACGAGAAGTAAAGTACTCGTTAACTCGTTTTAGTCGAGCACTCCCTGTACCAAACAGTGTTTGATTCGCCAAACCATTTTCATACATTTGCTGTAAATCAGCAGCTGTCAACGTTTCAATTGCAGGCGTTAGCTGAAAACTAGCAATGATTGGGTCGTGATCGGAAAACCTAACAGCTGTTTGAGCATTAAAATAATCGGCTGGTCGGCCAAAATCTAAATTGTAATCTAAAGCGTCAGCTTCATCAGCATTGATATGCCAAACGGTGCTGCCCTGCTTCATATCCGTTAAGGCAGGTGACATTAAGATGTAATCTAAACTCCCCACGTGGCCATCGAAAACAAAGGAGTATTGCGCTGATGACTTTGAATTTTGATACCCTTTTGATAGTAAATATTGGATAGGCGCTTCGTTTAAATAAGCATTTAAATCACCAACAATAGCTATCAAATCCGTTTCAATTTGAGTCGGTGACGTTTCTAACCAAGCGGTCACTGCTTGAGCTGCCAATGTGCGTTTTCGATTGTAAAAGCCTTGTCCATCCATTTGGTCAAAATCAGGGCTTGTTGTATCGGATAAACCTGAGCTCCCTTTTGATTTAAAGTGGTTATTAACCAGTGTGAAGTGTTGTTCAGATGTAAGGTGTTCAAAACTTGCCACAAGCGGAACACGGTTGGTCGCAACACCATCAAATATAGGTTCATTGATAAAATCATGTTGTGCAAATGCGGTAAGTTGCGCCACCTTTTCATCATTTAATACTGCAACGATAGAATCTTTAGCTAAACCTATGGTTTGATTGTTATAAATAAAAGCAACAGCAATAGCATCAGTACCGACAAACTCAGCTTGAGGATAAACAGCTGAATATTGAGTTTGTTTACCTGAGGCCAAAAGTTGCTCATTTAAGTTATCAACGAGCTGAGTTAAAGCCGTACGGCCATTTTCACTTGTATCAAATTGGTTTTCTATTTCAACTAAAGCGAACACATCAGCTTCGATAGCAACTAAAGCATTAACTAGTTTAGCGAGCTGCCTTTGATATTCAGCATCAAAAGGCTCGACACCAAAACGGCTTAAATCATCGGCACCACGAGGTGATAATCCTACAGCAGTTAAAGTATTGCCATTATCAAGTGTAGTAAAATAGTTAAGTACATTGATTGAGGCCAATTTTAAATTACCAGTGAGCACATCGGGTTGAAGTTGTCTTTGTGACTGTGCCGTTACCTGATTGACATCATCTTCAACAGCACGCACTCGCCATGTTGCTTTTGATGATGAGTTACCAGCCCATTTATAATCGAGTACTCCTTGTAGGTTTTCGATTACATCGCCCATACGAGGAGCATTGTCTTCATTAAAATCAGCAAAACCATCCAATAATGTAATACTTTGGTTTTGAAGGTTTAAGCCATCATCATAAACGATACCTCGTTTTGCTACTGCTTGCTGATGAAGCTCAAAACCTTGTACATCAGGTTGCTCAGTTTGAGTAAACTGTACCGGACGCTCACCGGCGACTAAACGAATTTCATTAAAGCGATCCAATTGAAACATCTCATTGATAACAAGTTCACCCGTAAACTCAACTAACATGCCTTCGAAAGATTCCAAGTCAGCTTGATAACGACCAGAACCAGCTATCGATACAAGCTGGTTACCGGCCAAGTCAATTCCAGCAGGGGTTACTTGGTTCAAACCATCAGCACCTAATGATTCAATCACTTCAATACTTGTGATGTTGTTTAGCTGCGTTTCGCCAAAATATTGAGTTACCGTTGCACTCACTTGCACTAAGTCACCCAAATTTACATCTACACCTGTACTGCCTTGATAGACAAATACGCCTTCAGAAGAAAGTACATTTTGATCACTATCAATTGTCTCTTCTTGCAGATAAAAACCTGATAAGTTGCGACTAGTATCAGTGTCGAAGTCCTGGAAATCCCCCACGACAATCGCCTCGACAGTGACTTGCTCACCGTGCATTGGACTGACATCTTTTTCGCCGTATTGATTGGTGACGTAAGATGAAGGCTGACCTTGAATAGTAGAGATCAACGTGAGTTCGACTTCTACATCGGTGTCAGTTTCTGTTGTCGTATCTGTATCGGTCAATGTGTCGGTACCCACAGCTGAATCGGCTAATGGAATAGGCATATTGGCAGTGTCATTATTTGACTCACCGTCTAATGCATTCCTACCACTAAAAGACCAATTTTCAATAACAAAATCAGTACTAGCAGTCGTATTATTGTTTCGAGCAGCCCATCCGTCTAAATACTCCCATGCTTGTCCTGTACCATCAGTGTTAATATCACCGAATACATCATGGACTTCACCTTGATAAAAGACTTCAATCGCATCATCACCATTAATAGACATCGCATAGCTTGTGTAATCGGGTGAAAAACCAAAAAAGTCAGTAAACCCATTCGTCTCACTTGCTAAATAAATGTATTCACCTTGAGCGATTGCAACAGCTGGAAAAGTAAATTCTTGGCCATCAGAACCGCCACCGTTATTTGCACTGCCAACACCATATTCACTTAAGTCACTGATATCAGTAGTTGCAAGTAACTCAATGCCTTTTGGCACACCACCCGATAAGGGGCCGTCAAATACAGCGGTGATCACCAAATCTGCATGAGCATAATTCGATAAAAGCAAAGCCGTTAGCGCGGCAAATTTTGTCGTTATATTGTTCATTGTTAAACCTGAATTATTAATTAACACCTGCCGACGACATCGACTTACCCTTATATTATTTTTGGAGGATTAAGTGACAGCAGGTAAGGAAAACCCAGAAAAGGGAATGATTAAATTACGGGCTAAATATGACGATTTCTAAGCAAGAAGGTGGCAGTTTTACGGCAGTTTAATGACAAATATAAAAACGGCGAGTAACTGAGTTACTCGCCGCTTTTTCATTAAAAATGAGTTTTATTTATTTTGGCGTTTCGCTAAATCTTGAATCACAACATCGCCAGTTTGCTCTGCTAAAAAGCTCGCAGTTTTATATGATTGATGTTGAGCGGCAAAATCGATGATGTCATTTCCATTACAAACTACATTATAAGCAACTTCTTTATAACTCAAGTTCGCGTTGCGGCTAGCTTTGCGTAATTTATAAACTTTATCGCTTTTAGCTGCTTTACAGATATTTCTGATTTTTTGCTCTTCAGCGTCTGTATAAATAATACGATCACCTGCATAAGCATTCATTGAAAATAAACCGGCAGTCGCGACTAATAATAATGTTTTTGATGTAGAAAGTAATTTGTTCATCTCTTTATCCTTGATAGCTGTAGAGTTTAGTCTTCAGCAGCCCTTCTGCTCTTGACTTGTGAACTATACTAACGGTTATTTTTATAAATACATGTTAATTGAGGTTAGTTACAAAACAGAAACGTTCGAGCGATAAATGCACAATTGTTGCGGTTAAAGCTGTCTAGCATGCATTTTTATTCAACATGTTTTTTTGCCATTTCACCGTTAACCACTGGTATATTTCGATGTTTTATTTTTTGTTTTTGCTCGAGCTAAGCATTCGATAAACAACCATACAGATGGAGATGAAGCCAATTCAAAAATGACGGTATTCACCTACTGTTTAATCAAACAAAAATAAAATGAATTTCCCTGTAAAAACAGGTTTAAGCATTAATAGTCAAGGTAAGGATTTCGAGCAAAATTCATTTAAATTTATTTAAAATGCGGGAGTTATTATTTAGGTATCAAGAGGAAATATTGATTAGCGGTGTTGGAATGTAAAAAAGCGGCATGCAACCTAAGTTGACATACCGCTTTATCGGATAGAAGGTCCGCGTATTAAATAGCGTTTACTTGTTCATCGCTAAATCGTGAATCGCAACTTGGCCAATTTCTTCTGCTAAGTAATTCGCCGTTTTGTATGACTCATGCTGCGCTGCGTAATCGATAATATCGCTACCATTACATACAACTTGATTAGCCACTTCTGCTACCGTTAAGTTCGCGTTTCTTGTCGCTTTGCGAAGCTTAAATACTTTGTCACTTTTTGCAGCCTTACAGATGTTTACGATTTTTTGTTCTTCCGCTGCACTGTATTTGAATTGTTCGCCAGCCGTTGCATTGATTGAGAATAAACCTGCAGCCGCTACGATTAATGCTGTTTTTGTAGTGTTAATTAATGTGTTCATCTCTTTAATCCTTATTGATTATTCTGTGTCTTATCAGCAGCCTACCTGCTCTCGACTTGGGATTAATAATAATGAATTCCGGGCAAAAAGCTGCTCAATTGAGATTACTGACAAGCGCCTGACGTTATAGCGATAAGTGCACATTTTTGAGCGTTTAATGTATTTATCATGAATTTTATTCAACTCAATTTTTTGGTCGATAATCGCTTTAAACTCGATTTAACACTCGGTTTATGACTGACAAAAAGTGACTAAAAGGGATTAAATCTCCGTATGTTCATGGCGTGGTTAAAATGGAGAATAAATAAAATGCATGTTAAAGCTTTCTTAAGGTGTTTTAATTTATTGGTTGAAAGACTAGAACAATAAAACGATTGTAAGAAGCGGTGTTTAATAAGATGTCGAAACTAATTAATGGTGGAGATAAGTCATTTTATGACAGTAGCCTTTAGCAAAAAAATCAATGTAGTTTTGAAAAGCTATACCCTAGCGTTATGGAAACAAGTAGATTTTACAATTAATAATAAATAAGTCATTAAACGTAAAAAAGCGGCATGCAACCTAAGTTGACATACCGCTTTATCGGATAGAAGGTCCGCGTATTAAATAGTGTTTACTTGTTCATCGCTAAATCGTGAATCGCAACTTGGCCAATTTCTTCTGCTAAGTAATTCGCCGTTTTGTATGACTCATGCTGCGCTGCGTAATCGATAATATCGCTACCATTACACACAACTTGATTAGCCACTTCTGCTACCGTTAAGTTCGCGTTTCTTGTCGCTTTGCGAAGCTTAAATACTTTGTCACTTTTTGCAGCCTTACAGATGTTTACGATTTTTTGTTCTTCCGCTGCACTGTATTTGAATTGTTCGCCAGCCGTTGCATTGATTGAGAATAAACCTGCAGCCGCTACGATTAATGCTGTTTTTGTAGTGTTAATTAATGTGTTCATCTCTTTAATCCTTATTGATTATTCTGTGTCTTATCAGCAGCCTACCTGCTCTCGACTTGGGATTAATAATAATGAATTCCGGGCAAAAAGCTGCTCAATTGAGATTACTGACAAGCGCCTGACGTTATAGCGATAAGTGCACATTTTTGAGCGTTTAATGTATTTATCATGAATTTTATTCAACTCAATTTTTTGGTCGATAATCGCTTAGTAGTCGTTAAATAGAGAAATTCTTGCTAGCGAAAAGGTTTATCCTTTTGCCTAATGTCGCTAAAATCGACTTACACTCATTCAGAAATATAAGATTATGCTTGCTGTTATATCACCCGCTAAAAATTTAGATTTTGAAACCACCATTCCAACAGAGGTTTTCAGCCAACCAAACTTTCTTGAACATAGCCAATCATTAATCGATACCTGTAAGTCGCTATCTCCTCAGGAAATAAGCTCACTAATGAGTATTAGTGACAAACTAGCTGGTTTAAATGCAGCTCGCTTTGCTCAATGGCACACACCATTTGATACAACAAACGCTCGACAAGCAATGTATGCTTTTAATGGCGACGTATATACCGGGTTAGATGCTTATTCACTGTCTGCAGATAGCGTTGAATATGCTCAACAACATTTAAGGATTTTATCTGGCCTTTATGGTTTATTACGCCCGCTTGATTTAATGCAAGCGTATCGCTTAGAAATGGGTACTAAATTAGAAAATGACCGCGGTACAAACTTATACCAATTTTGGGGCGATATCATTACCAACGCTGTAAACCAGTCACTTGCTGATGCTAATTCAGAGCAATTGGTTAACCTGGCCTCAAATGAATACTTTAAATCAGTTAAAAAGAAGCAATTAAACGCTGAACTTATCACGCCTCAATTTAAAGACTGGAAAAACGGTCAATACAAGATGATCAGTTTTTATGCAAAAAAAGCACGTGGTTTAATGGCCCGTTACTTGATAGAGAATCAAGTTAAATCAACCGAGCAATTACTGGCTTTTGACGTTGCCGGTTATCAATATAATGAGAGTCTATCTTCAGCCGACACACCAGTATTTACCCGTAAAGAAGCTGAATAGTCGATTAAAAGGTCACTTTCACTGTAGTGTTAAAGTGACCTTTTAAAATCCCCTTACATTTTACAGTTTACTCCCCCCTTTACACTTACCGGTTATCTGCCTAAACCTTTAGTTGAGCAACCTCATTAAAGGATTAATTTATGGCAAATATACTTGCGATTGACGACCAACTCGTGATGCGACAAATGGTTAGTGTTGTTTTAGAAAAAGCAGGCCATCAAGTGACCACAGCAGAAGATGGTGTAAAGGCACTGGAAAAAATAAGAGGTAACCCCTGTGCATTCGATTTGGTGATATCAGATGTCAATATGCCAAATATGTCAGGAATCAGCCTAGTTGCGAAAATAAGGCGGCTTCAGGAATATAAGTTTATTCCCATCTTGATGTTAACCACAGAAAGTAGTCAATACCGTAAAGATAAAGCTAAAGCTTCTGGAGCAAGTGGCTGGCTCACCAAACCATTCGATCCTCCCCGTTTAACTAATGCTGTTAATAAACTAATTCAAAGAAGAGTCGCTTAGCTTACATTGGCTAATTTAGCCGTAATAACGTCATTTTAGATATTAAAAAAGCCGCTAACATTAGCGGCTTTGTTAATTATGATTTGGCAGCTTTTGGTTTAGCAGGCCCCCTGCCTTTAGGTTTTCTTACCTTTACAGGTTTTTCTTTAACTTTTTTCTTTTTCGTTTTTTTCTTAGCCGGTACCTTAGCTTCTTTGTGTTTCGGCTCTAATCCTTCAATTACACGACGTTTAAGTACTTCTTTAGTGTAACGCTCAATTTTCTGTGTCACTGCTACATCATGCGCTTCAACCAATGAAATAGCCGTTCCTTTTTTACCCGCGCGACCTGTTCGACCAATACGGTGAACATATACATCAGCCGTTCTTGGCATATCGTAGTTGATCACATGACTAATATTATCGATATCAAGACCACGAGCAGCAACATCGGTAGCGACCAATACGTTGACTTTATCTTTAGTAAAACGTGAAACTGCATTTAAACGCTTATCCTGTGGCATCTCACCTTGCAGCCAACAGCATGGAACGTCAGCGGCAATTAAATAACTAGAAAGTTCAGCCACACGTTCGCGTGTTTTGACGAAGATAACCACCTTTGTGGCTTTTTCATCTGCAAGAATGGCTTTGAGTAGTTCATTTTTATGCTCGCGACTGTCAGCTAGATGAACCCATTGGTGGATCTTATTGCTCTCTCGACGAGGAGGCTCAGCTTCAAGTAAAACGGGATCATTCAATACACCTTTAGCAAAGCTATCAATACCTCGGCCTTCAAGTGTCGCAGAGAAAAGTAAGGTTTGCTTGCGCCAGCGCGCTTCACCTGCGATGCGCTCCATAACCGGCTTAAAGCCCATATCAAGCATACGATCAGCCTCATCTAAGACCAACCACTCTACATCACGACATTCAAAGCTTTCATTCTCGATAAACTCTAATAAACGCCCAGGAGTAGCTACTAAAATATCAACTTCAGATTCTAATAACTCTTTGTGTTTACCATAGTTAATACCACCAGTGATAAGACGTACCGAAAACTCCGTAAACTTAGCAAGCTGCTTGGCATTTTTATAGATTTGTTCAGCTAGCTCTCTTGTCGGCGCTAAAATTAAAATACGCGCAAAGTGCCCTGCACTTTTAGATCGAGGAAAATCCAGTAAATGTTGCAAAGCAGGCAGTAAAAATGCAGCCGTCTTACCCGTCCCCGTAGGTGCACTTGCCAAAATATCTTTGGCATCAAGTGCATGTGGGATCACCATTTGCTGTATGGTTGTAGCTCGGCTATAGCCTAATTCTAGGGTCGCCTTAATTAATTCTTCATCTATTTCAAGTTCAGCAAACTGGCTCATCTATTACTCACACTCTATATTGGGTCGGCGTATTCTACGGACTTAGTAGGACGACATAAACAAAAAAGGCACCAAATGGTGCCTTTATTTTAGTTGAAATCAGAATTAACGATTTCTAAAACGCTCAATTAATGCATTTGTTGAGCTATCGTTGTCTAGCGGTAGGTCAGTATTTTCAAGTTTAGCTAATACGTCATTACCTAATACTTTACCTAATTCAACACCCCATTGGTCAAATGAGTTAATGCCCCAAACAATGCCTTGAACAAATACTTTGTGCTCATAAAGTGCAATTAAGTTACCTAATGTACGCGGCGTAATTTGGTCAAATAATAAAGTGTTACTTGGCTTGTTACCTTCAAATACTTTCTGTGGAGCAACTTGCTCGATTTCAGCATCTGTTAAACCTTTACCAGCAAACTCAGCTTTAACTTCATCTAACGACTTACCTTGCATTAAGGCCTGTGTTTGACCAAAGCAGTTTGAAGCTAACATTGCGTGATGGTTTGTCACTTCGTGCTGTGAATTAAGCGGTAACATGAAATCAGCTGGGATTAACACTTTACCTTGGTGTATTAATTGGTGAAAAGCGTGTTGACCATTAGTACCTTCACCACCCCAGATAACAGGACCCGTAGCATAATCTAAGTAGTCACCTGTTGGCGTAGCAAACTTACCATTTGATTCCATATCTAACTGCTGCACATAAGCAGGGAAACCACGTAGATAGTGGTCATATGGTAATAATACGTGGCTTTGTGCGCCGAAGAAGTTGATGTACCAAACACCTAACATACCTAAAATAGCAGGTAAGTTCTCTTCTAATGGAGCCGTTTTAAAATGCTCATCCATTTCATAAGCACCAGATAAAAGTGCTTCGAAATTATCAAAACCAAGTGCTAAAGCGATAGGTAAACCAATTGCTGACCATAAAGAGTAACGACCACCAACCCAATCCCACATAGGGAAGATATTTTCTTCAGCAATACCAAAATCAGTCGCAGCTTTAACGTTTGAAGAAACACACATAAAGTGCTTAGCAACATCATCTTGTGTGCCGCCGTTATCTAGGAACCAAGCTTTTGCAGTTTGAGTATTCTTTAATGTTTCTTGCGTACCAAACGATTTAGAAGACATTAATACAAGGGTCGTTTCAACGTTTAACTCTGCTAGTACATCATGGATGTGCGCACCGTCAACGTTAGCTACAAAATGTACTTTCAGGCCATCAACACGGTATGGTTTAAGTGCCTCAGTCATGATCTTAGGACCTAAGAAAGAACCACCAATACCAATTGCTAATACATCAGTAAATTGCTCACCTGTGTAACCTTTACGCGAACCATCGTGAACTTCTGCAACAAACTGCTTCATTTTAGCCAGTACAGCTTGAACTTCAGGCATAACATCTTGGCCATCAACTAAAACCGGCTCACCAGATTGATTACGCAACGCGGTGTGTAATACAGCACGATCTTCACTTGTGTTGATTTTATCACCCGCGAACATACCATCGCGTTTTGCTTCAACACCTGTCTCACGTGCTAAATCAAATAACAAACCAAGCGTTTCTTGGCTGATGCGGTTTTTTGAATAGTCTAATTCAATACCACAAGCTTTCGCTGAAAACTTGTTAAATCGGTCACTATCTTGAGCAAACATATCACGCATATGCGCATCTTTGATTTGTTCAAAATGAGCTTGTAATGCCTGATAACTTTTTGTTTGATTAAATAAAGCCATTTGCTGTTCTTTACCTTAAATAGTCAATTTTTAACTTTGCCCCGAGTGATTCGAGGCAAAATAATGTGGGGAATTAAGCTTGTAACTGCTCTCGCAATTGCGCTTCTAATTTGTTTTGGTCAACTGCGAAATTGCGGATACCTTCTGCTAATTTCTCAACTGCCATAGGATCTTGGTTGTGTGCCCAACGGAATTGCGCTTCAGTCATTTTAGCAGGTCGCTCAGATAACTCACCGTCATAAGCTAATTTAACCGGTACTGGAGACACTGTTGCTTCTAGTTCTTCAAGTAAGCCTGGACCAATTGTTAAACGGTCACAGCCAGCAAGTTCAGTGATTTCATCTGTGTTTCTGAAACTCGCACCCATCACTACTGTTTTATAACCATGTTCTTTGTAGTAGTTATAAATTTTAGTCACAGATAAAACACCTGGATCTTCAGCGGGTGCATAACTGTCTTTACCTTCTGCCTTTTTGTACCAATCTAAAATACGGCCAACAAACGGAGAGATTAAGAACACACCTGCTTCAGCACACGCTCGCGCTTGAGCAAAGCTGAATAATAGGGTTAAGTTACAGTTAATATTCTCTTGTTCAAGTTGCTCAGCAGCACGGATGCCTTCCCAAGTAGAGGCAAGCTTGATTAATACGCGATCATTACTCACGCCCGCTTCGTTATATAATTTGATTAATTTACGTGCCTTTTCTAAAGAACCTTTTTCATCAAACGATAAACGCGCATCAACTTCAGTGGAAATACGACCAGGGACAATCTTTAAAATTTCTAAACCGATATTCACTGCTAACTTATCGCCAGCATCAATAACTTGCTGCTCTAAATCATCTGATTGTTCTTTAGCCCAAGCAATCGCATCATCAATAAGAGATTTATATTCTGGAATAGCGGCAGCTTTTAGTAACAAGCTAGGATTTGTTGTTGCATCTTGAGGTTGAAATTTCTTTATCGCTTCAATGTCACCTGTATCTGCTACGACAGTCGTAACAGCACGAAGTTGTTCCAATTGAGTTGTCATAAGTCTTCCTGCTTTTTAAAATCCGAGTGGATAAAAATATTAAAATAATGAAAATCTAACCAATATATGGGGACAAATTTACCAATATGTGAATATTTTTAAAATTGCCGCATAGTATAACGTTTCATTAAACAAAAATCAGCGGATAAAACCATTACTATTTAGTTACTTTCTGTTAATCTCATTAAATATTGGTTAATAAATGTCGAATATCGTCTGAGCTGTAACTCTCTATGATTCTCCACAATGCCTTCTACGCAAAGAAAAAAGTACTGGTAGTTGATGATTGCGAACCTATTCGTTCTGCAGTTAAAGGCATGTTGCAGAAAATCGGCTTTTCGAACATTCAATCCGCCAGTAATGGTGCACAAGCCCTACAAAAAGCGACCGAAGTAAAATGGGATTTTATTCTTGTCGACTTCAACTTAGGTGACGGTAAAGACGGCTTTCAATTATTCGAAGAGTTGAAGTACAAAGACTTATTAGCCCCACACTGCTGCTTTTTTATTATTTCAGCCGAAAATAGACGACCACAAGTTCACGGCCTAGTTGAACTCCAACCCGATGACTTTTTATTAAAGCCCTTTACTTATAAAGGCCTTGAAAAACGCTTTGCACGTGCATTGGCGAAAAAACGCATCTTGGCCAAGGTTTATCAGGCTATTGATGAAAAAGAAGTGGTTGAAGCAATTAATCATTGTAATGACATTATTAAGAACGAATCTAAAAATGCGCTAGTTGCTTTGCGAATGAAAGGCGAGTTATTACTGCAAATCGGCGAAGCGCAACGAGCGTTGAAACTCTACGACAATGTGCTAGAAAAACGCAGTTATAGCTGGGCTAAATTAGGTAAGGCCATTGCTACATTCAAAGCGGGTGAACAAAATACCTCAGAACAACAGTTGTTTGAATTACTTGAAAGTGAGGAAACTCGTTTAGAGGCCTATGACTGGCTGGGGCGTTTAAATATCAATCGACAAGATACTGCCACTGCGTTTGAGATGTTAATTGAAGCAGGTAAAATATCGCCGCGAAACATGGTTAGACAAAGGGCAATTGCGAATCTTGCTATTGCCAACAATGAGGTAGATGAAGCGGTAAGAGCTTATTCTCGAATTCTGAAAAACTCGCGTTACTCAGTATTTGATACCCCTGAAAACTATTTAAACTTTGCCCGCAGTTTATTGGATTTATGCACCGACTCAAATAAGCTAGAAATAGCTAAACAAGTGACTAAATGTACTGAACTAATGGGTGAAATAGAGCGTCGTTTTTATTCAGATTCTGTCAAAGCACAAGAAGCGGTACTCAAAGCTCGAATTGCCGTTTTAAAAGGTGAAATGGAAAGTGCTCGTGATTTGCTTGATGAAAGTGAAAAACACGAGTCTCCCTATGATTCTGCCGATGACAGACTTGATAAAGCTAAAGCTTATTTTGCAACAGGTAACTTATCAAGAAGCGATGAAATCATGGCTTCGCTTGATGAATTAGTCGAAAAAGACGACCTGATATCGACTACGCTGCAAGTGCTAGTTGAAAAAGAAAAAGAAGGTCATGAAGAGCTCAGAGAGCGCATTCGCCAGCTAAACAATGAAGGTTTAAAATTCTATCAAAATGCGATGTATCCGCAATCGGTAGAATGTTTTGTAGAAGCCTACTCATTCATGCCAAATAACGCGAGCTTAGCGTTAAACTTAGTTCAAGCCATTACCAAGGTGGGTACTTTCTTAACACAAGGGCACAGCCCTAAAGAAATGAAGTCTATTTGTAATCGCTGCATGACAATCATAGAGCAATCCGATTTGTCAGAGAACAATATGCGCCGTTATCATTCGTTAAAACCTGAGCTAATTCAGTTATTAAGCGAAAAAGAAATTGCTTAAATGCATTTTCAATAAATATTAAGCCATGAGCTAGTTCACCGATTGTGCTTTTTGTTAGAATAACTGCTTTGAAACCCTGATTTACGCTTTGTATCCATGTCTGTAACCCCACATCAATATCAAGACCTAATCGCTATTTTTGAGTCTTGTTTTTTGACATCTCACCAAACGCGCTTAGTACGAGGTGATGACGAGCCTATTTACTTACCAAAAGACAAAAACAATCAACATGCGCAAATTGTCTTTGCACATGGTTTCTATGCCAGTGCATTACATGAGATTGCCCATTGGCTTGTAGCGGGAACAGAACGACGTAAAAAAGAGGATTACGGCTATTGGTATAGCCCCGATGGCCGAGATCAACAAACTCAGGCAGAATTCGAAAAAGTAGAGATCAAACCGCAGGCTATTGAGTGGGCATTGTCTATTGCGGCAGGTTTTGAGTTTAAAGTCAGTTGCGATAATTTAAATGGTAGTTGTGAGCCAGATAGGCATGCTTTTGAAGAAAAAATCAGAACTAAACTTATCGAACTGATACAAACCAACGGCTTTAACGACAGAACACTCACGCTATTAAAAGCACTTTCTTCGTTTTATAAAACGGCTTTTCCCATTTCAGTTGCTAGCTAGATTCAGGATACATCATGAAAAGTAGAAAATTTAAACTTGGATTAATTATCAATCCAGTTGCAGGTATTGGCGGTTCGGTAGCACTAAAAGGCAGTGATGGTGAAGCCATTCAACAACAAGCCATTGCTTTAGGAGCAACGCCCAAATCACACCTAAGAGCAGAATTAGCACTTGCCGCCATTAAACCAGTATCCACGCAAATAGAAGTTATCACCGCGTCTGGAAAAATGGGTGAGCAAAGCGCAACTGAACTAGGCTTTGAACACAATGTAGTCTATCAAGCTAATGACCCATCAACAGCCGAAGATACCGAAATGGCAGTCAAAGCAATTTTAGCCCATGGCGTCGATTTAATTTTATTTGCAGGTGGTGATGGTACAGCCCGTAATATCTACAGCCAGATTGATGAGAATACGCCTGTGCTAGGTATTCCTGCAGGGTGCAAAATTCACTCAGGTGTTTATGCCCTCACCCCAACAGCTGCAGGTGTACTCACTAAACGCTTAGTAGAAGGCGAAATACTGACACTAGCAGAAACAGAAGTCATGGATATAGACGAGTCGTTATTCAGAGGCGGACAAGTCAAAGCAAAGCGCTACGGTGAAATGCAGGTACCGATGGATTTGCGTTACGTACAAGCGGTTAAAATGGGCGGAAAAGAATCCGAAGAATTAGTGCTAGCAGATATCGCTGCAGATATCATTGAACGAATGGATGACGAAACATTATTTTTAATCGGTTCTGGTTCAACAACAGCACATATCATGCATGAGCTGACTCTAGATAATACCCTGCTAGGTGTTGATGCCATTCTCGACCAAGAACCATTAGCCAATGACTTGACGAGCGATAAAATTCTATCACTATTGAATAACCACAATGAACACAAGTTGGTGATTACGCTTATTGGCGGTCAAGGCCACTTATTTGGCCGTGGTAACCAGCAGTTATCACCTCAAGTAATACGTGCTATCGGAAAAGACAACATACTCGTGGTAGCGACTAAGTCTAAATTGGAAAAACTGAATGGTCGTCCGCTAATCTTAGATACTGGCGATCCAGATTTAGATGCAGAGTTATCAGGGCCATTTAAAGTGATTACAGGCTTTCACGATACCGTGTTATACCCAGCAGCAACGATTTAGTCTTGATTTAGCCATACCAATAAAGAAGATTTACTGGTATAACAAAACAAAAGAAATTAGGAATTAAAATATATGTCTCAAGATGAGCAATTTTTAGAACAGTTACTTGATAAACTTGATCAAATGATGGAAAGCGATGATAGCGACGCGCTTTTTGTTAGCGGCTATTTACGTGGCCACATCACACTGATTGCAGGCCAATTAGATTTTGATAAAGCGCTGACAAAAGATACTTTAATTAGCAAAATTGAATCGGCTCTTTTTGAAGCAAGACAAACAGGTGAGTTGACTCCACAAGACTCTGAATTAGTCAAAGCATGCTGGGACAATATCACGCTTAGTTAACTATAAAAGACCTGACCAATACGATGAAACTATCTTCAGCCACGGCGATTATCTTTTTATTACTTCCCGCACTATCCTCTTTCTCAATAAATGCTAAAGAGCAATCACCGCGTTGCCAAGCTGCAGAAGCTCAATTAAAAAGAGTTCAAGGCTTTATGAAAGAAGGCAACAAAGAAAAATGGGGTCGAAACTTAGCTGACTATCAAGCAGAATTATTTAAGGACGTAGATAAGTTTTGCTTTCCTGATACTGGCGTAGCAGCTCAAAAAAAATCGAAAAAAGTCATCAAGAAACAATCGCAAGACAATGGTTTATTGACTCTTGATGCCAACCAACCTTGGCAATCACTACAAAAGGAAAAGAAAGCTCAAGGTCCTAAGTTAGCCCAAATAGGTCCACCAGGCAGTTTAGATACGAGCAGAAATAAAAAGAAGATACCTGAATTATCAAGCAAGGCTAAAGCTTGGAAAGCTTGGTATCAACCCGCACCAGAGTGTGTGGGCAAGCTAGAGATGAATATGTTTGTTTGGTGTAATAAATTAGAAAAAGCGCAAAAAGCAGAGTTTGAGTCACTTTGGCAAAAACGTAATGCCAAGTAAATAAGTTAACTTTTCTTCTTATTCATAAGTGTTCGGTTAAGAATTGAAATACCGTAGCTCACAACTACCGATACTGAAACAACCGCTAAAGTAAATCCTACTATACTGACTAAACCCGACATCTTTTACTCCTTTAGATTCCGTTTGGGGTAAGGTACAGTTTGGTCAAAAAATTAAAGTTTCGCTGTAAGATATATCTCAAAAGTCTGAGTGAAATTAACTAATCGTTATCTACCGACTCTTCAAATAACCTATCGCTAGCGAAAAAAAGCCAAGCAGTGTAGCCCAAAATAGCAATGCTAGCGGTAATCAGTAAAAACATATCCAAACTCTAATAAGAACAGGTGGGTTAATTAACAAGTTTGAATAATAAAATAACGACGAGAGTGGTTTTGTGACCTTAATCACAAAACCACTAAAGTATTAGATAGAAAAGTAAACAAAACCCGAAATAACGATGGCTAATAAAATATTAAGCACAACACCTTCTCTAGCCATCGTACTTATCTTAAATGCATCTGCACCATAAACGATAGCATTTGGCGCTGTGGCGACAGGTAACATAAAAGCACAACTTGCACTTAATGCTGCAGGTATCATTAATAGTTTAGGGTCAATTGCAGCTGCAACACCCGCAACAGCTAAAATTGGCATCAATAAAGTGGTTGTCGCAGTATTACTGGTTATTTCTGTTAAGAATGTCACCGTCAAACAAACAGCAATAATCATTAGGTAAGTTGGCCAAGTAGCCAGTGTTGTTAATTGATCACCTAATAGTTGGCTCAAGCCACTGGCCTGAAACGCTTTAGCAATACAAATACCGCCAGCAAACAGTAATAACATGCCCCATGGAATGTGACTAGCCGTTTTCCAATCGAGTAAACGTAAGATTTTACCATTTTCTTTAACCCCAGAAGAAACAATAAACATTGCAGCAACACTCATCAATGCGATTGTACTATCGCCGACAGTTTTAATACCCAGCCAATCAGACCAACCACCAAATGGCGCTTGACGAAATATCCAAGCACAAGCCGTTACTGCAAATACCAATAACACCCTTTTTTCAGCTTTTGTCCAAGCACCTACTTCAGGTAAAGTCAGGGCATTAGATAATTTGATCCCCCTAGTTAACCACAAGGCCATGAGTGGAATTGCACACAGGACAATAGGTACGGCTAAAGACATCCAGTCTGTAAAGCTCGGCGCAAAGCCAAACTCTTGCTCAAAGACAGCCATAAATATGATATTTGGCGGGGTTCCAATTGGCGTGCCCATTCCACCAACACTTGCAGCATACGCTACACCTAATAGCAATACGGCGGTGAAGCGTTGATCACCGCTAGTTTTACCCACGGCAATCACAATAGGCAGTAACATCAATGTCGTAGCAGTATTACTTATCCACATACTTAACGTCGCTGCAGCGAGCATAAACCCAAAAACTACTCGTTTAGGGCTATTAATACCTAATTTACTGACCATGCATAACGCAATACGATGATGAACACCTGATTTTTCGACAGCCTTTGACAACATAAATGCCCCCATCAGAAGCAAAATAACGTGGCTACCTAAAGCACTCGCTGCGGTTTTATGATCAATAACGCCAAACAAGGGAAACAAAGCAAATGGAAAAAGAGAGGTGACAGGAATCGGTAAAGCTTCTGTAACCCAGCAAGTGCCAGTTAAAACAGTAATAGCCAAAGTCAGTGCAATGACTTGTTCTAAGCCAAAAAATTGAGCTGAAAAGTAGCTGATAAAAGCTAAACAGATAGCAAGAATAAAGTATTGAGTATTTTGCATAAATTTTTATTACCTTAAAAATGAGCAGTTCTTGATTAATGATTGATAAACAAAAAAAAACTGCCTCACCAAGATATTTTTTATTTTGAGTTTTAATTACTAAGGTCTAAAGTTATAGTAATTTTTTGATAAAAAATAGCGTTAAATAAAATGGAAGTAGTGAATTTTAGGGTTGGTGAACGAATTGTAGCCTTCAATATTCTCAATATATTACTCACCGAAAAATTTGATGATGCCCAAACATCTATGCCTTCTGAAGATGCATCTTTTCTTGGAATTAAAGATTTCATGGGCGAGCCCATTCCTATTTATGATCTAGGGTTGGCAATGAATAAAGAGTCAACTAAGCAATACAATTTATCTCTTATTGAGCTTTTTCACCAAAAAGAGCGTGAACATACTGAGTGGTTAGATTCATTAGAAGAATCGGTGCAAAATAACACGCCGTTTACTAAGACTACCGAAGCGAGCCAATCAAGTTTCAGTAAGTGGTACGAAGGGTTTGAAACTAAAAACGAAGATTTACTCGATGTTTTAAAAAAGATTGAAGAACCCAATAAAAAATTGTATTCGGTTGCTCATCAAGTGCTATCTCTGGGCGCTGAAGGAAAAACAGAAGAAGCAGCCAAATTAATCGACCAGACCAAAGCTTCAACTTTAGCTATCTTAAAGCGCCTTTATCAAGCGGCAAGAGAACAAGTTGATGTCGCTTATAAACCTGTGACTGTATTTACTACAACTGACGGTCAAAAGCCCTGCTTGGGATTTGTTGTCGATAAAGTTGAAGATTCTTTACATGTGACAGAAGACCAAGTGAGGCAGCTATCTTCGCTTGATATGCATGTCGGACAAATTGATCATCGAGTTAAAGAGATGATCACCAGTTTGATCACTACAGGTGAGAAAAATAGCTTATTACTTAAACCAGAAGCTTTTTTATAATGCCCACTTTGGCAAGGTCAAACCTTGCCAACCTCCTACCCTATTTAAATTTAACTATCTTTGTTACACTCAATTTTTTAGTAAATGAGCGCCCCTGTCTATGAGCGAACAATGGATTAATTTAGAGCAAGCGACTGCCATCACAGGTGTATCACAAGCCATCATTCTAGATACCACGGCTAAGTACCAAACTACGACAGACTCGCCGATCACCAAAACCGAGCACGGTATTGTTTATTTCAACAAACGTCAATTAGTCTCCTTATTTCCCAATTCTGCTAATCCGCTAGTGAAAGACAAAATACCAGGGACTGTCTTTAGATGGTTTGATGATCTTAGACGAGCCTATGAAACAAGTTTAAACACCATGTTTAAACGAGTGGAAAAAGTGAAGGACGATCACAAGGATGATATTGAAAGGCAATATCAAGCGCGTATGCAAGATATGCAGGCTCAATATCAAGCTCAGCTAAACGCAATCGAAAAAGGCCATGATGCTGAAATAAAAGCGCTTAACCATCATTTAGAAAAACTTGAAAATGACAGTGTTTTTTATCAAAAACAAATCCTGACGCAGCAAGAAACCCTAGCACAACTTAATAATCGTTACGATGCGGTGATTTTGGCGCTACGAGATAAAGAAAGCCAAACAATTAGCTCTGAGCTTGCAAAAGATATTACACCGACACCTCTTGCTATTCCGAGTAATGACGAATGTCACGATGACGAAGAAGAATCCGCAACGAAAGAACAACAGCGTGTCGACTTTGAAGAAATCGTCAACCAAGCATACCAAGCTAGAAATGAGAACAACTATGAACTAGCGGTTGAGCTATTTCAACAAGCGGCCTTATCGGGTCACGCGAAGGCGATGGGCGCTTTAGGTCGCGCTTATTTTGTTGGTGAAGGCATTGAAAAAAATATTGAACTTGCCGTTGCATGGTTACACCTAGCTGCGACAAACGGTTTTGAACCTGCCGGTAAAAAGCTTGAAGCGCTAATTAATAAAGTACCGGAACAATACCAACACGGCTTGAAACTCGCTGAGCCTATCTCACTGCAAATAAAACTGAATAAAGACGCTTTAGATACAGCGAGTTAAGCTATTGAATACTCAAGAAAAAAATAACGTTTTAATCGCGTTTACTTAACGAGAAAAGTTTGAAGTAGTTATCAGTTGTTACTTTTGCTAATTCATCCAGTGAAACACCTTTTAAATCAGCAACAAATTTAGCGACATCTTTGACGTATGCAGGTTGATTCTGCTTGCCTCGGTGTGGAATTGGAGCAAGCCAAGGAGAGTCTGTTTCGACAAGTAAGCGCTCTAATGGCAGTTGTCTTACTGTCTCTTGTAACTCTGCAGCATTTTTAAATGTCACGATCCCCGAAATAGAAATATAAAAACCTAATTCTACCGCCTGTAATGCCATATCAAGTGACTCGGTGAAGCAATGTAAAACACCACCTACTTTATCGGCTCCCTCTTCTTTTAAGATTTGCAGCGTGTCTTCCCTTGCATCACGGGTGTGTATAATTAATGGCTTGTTCAGCTCTACCGCAGCACGGACATGCTTTCGAAATGAGGTTTGTTGAATTTCGATCGTCTCTGGTGAGTAATGATAATCTAAGCCAGTTTCTCCAATGGCGACAACACTTGGATCAGCCGCTAAATCAATTAATTCTTGATAAGTGTAATCGGCATCTTCTTGGTGCAAAGGATGAACACCACAAGAAACCGAGACATCGTCAAAGTCTTTAACTGCCGCTAGCATTTTTGGGTAATCGAGTAAACTGACCGATACACACAAAAAATGGCCAACACCTTGAGCACGGGCATTCTCAAGGACGCCAGCAAGGTCTGTTTCAAAATCTTTCAGTTTTAATCTATCTAAATGGCAATGTGAATCAACTAACATAACTAACCTGTAAAACAAAAAAACCGAGCATTTGCTCGGCTCTATTAAATCTTTTTAACGTCTGACTTACATAGTGTAAGTAGGCTCATTCGAATTGAGCATAGTCCCTAGCATGGTTTCAATACGATCTTTCAAGTGATCTTTATCATCAATAAAACCTATGCCAACTCCCTGTGGCGTCGCCCCTTGAGAGCCAATGGGTGTCACCCAAACAATTTTTCCTGAAACACTGATAGGCTCAAGAGAACCTGGTAGTAAAACACTCAAAGCTAATGGATGGCCCATGTCATATAAACGGTTAGTCTCGAAGAATAAACCACCCTGCTGAATAAACGGCATAAAGTGTTTATAAAGCTCATGTACACTTCTAAATTCTAATGGGATCTCTTCCATCACTAACCTTTAAATTTAATTCTATTATTCTTGTAATATCGCTTCTATTTTATGACAAAGCTGCTGATAGTTCAGTTTTTTATTTATGCCGTTTAAATTCACATTAGCATAATTGTGCTGGACAGCTTGATAAAGCGATGAAATTTTAACGAGTTGTGCCGATTTATCAACACTTTGATCTGCTTGTTTAGACTTCACACTTAACCATTGATTAAGGGCTTGCATCAACCAAATATAATAATGGTTAAGCTCGCTTTCTTGAAAATCAGCAAAAAAATCAAATGCGCTAATACGCCCAGCCAGTAATTGTTTAAATTGACTCAGGTAGTTTGTTCTTTTCTCAATATAGTTATCGGCTAACAGCGCACTTGCTTTGAGAGGTGCATGACCTGAGTCTTGATAAGCGACTAGAAAGTCAGATTGTTCTATGCCTTGTCTAGCAACCCATTCATTGAGTTGTATTTCTGTCGGGCTATTGACTCGGTGAAGCTGACATCGGCTCAAAATAGTCGGTAATAGATGCGAAATTGCCGATGTTGTTAACAGCAAATAAGTATGTGGATTGGGCTCTTCAAGTGTTTTCAACAGTGCATTGGCCGCAGAGTCTGTCATTTTTTCACAGTTTTTTATGACAAAGACCAAGGCGCCGCCTTGTTGAGATTTCTGTTGAGCCTTGTTAACTATTGCTCTAATTTGCTCAACGCCAATAGAATTAGCTGTATCATCAGCAAACTCGAGATAGTCAGGGTGAGAACCATTATTAAAAAGGTGACAACTCTTGCACTGACCACATGCCTGACCATCAATCGCTTGATTGCACAACAAACGGTTAGCTAAGCTTTTAGCAAATTCATATTTGCCTACGCCTTCAGTCGCATCAAATAGCAAAGCATGGTGTAAACGATTGAGCTGGAGCTGCTGCTCTAGCTTATCGCTTAATGGGCGTAACCAAGTTAGTTCTTTTATGACATGCATTGATAAAAATCATCCAACGCTTTTCTAATATCACGAGCCACTTCATCAATTGTTTGCATTGCATTAATCGATACGATGGACTCATCTTGACTAGCAATTTGTTGATATTTCGCGCGAGTATTTTCGAAGAAGGTTAACTCTTCTAATTCAATACGATCGAGTTCGCCACGCGCTCTTGCTCGAGCTAAACCGATTTTAGGGTCAATATCCAAATAAAGAGTTAGCTCTGGCTTAAAGCCTTTTAGTACTGCGTTTCTAACAGGTTCAATTAACTCATCGCTAATCCCTCGGCCACCCCCTTGATAGGCGCGAGAAGACAGGTCGTGTCTATCTCCAATAACCCAATTACCTTTATTTAATTCAGGCTTGATCACGTTATCGATAAGCTGAACTCTCGCAGCATACATGATCAATAACTCAGCTTCAGCGGTCACTTTTTCATCATCTCGAACCTGCTTAACCAGGGTTCTTAATTCTTCAGCTAATGCTGTTCCGCCAGGCTCTCTTGTTTGGCTAAAAGCAATGCCTTTATCATTTAACCACTGAGTTACCGCCGAAATAGCAGTTGACTTACCTGCACCTTCTAACCCTTCAATGACTATAAATTTGCCTGACATCAGTTTGTGTGTCCTTGTTTCTTTAAATAGGCTTTTACAGCGCTATTGTGTTCTTTAAGTGTTTTAGAAAAAGTATGACCACCTTCACCATTTGCCACAAAATAATAATAATCGCTTTGGGCCGGGTTTAGCGTTGCTAAGATAGCTTGCTTAGAGGGCATGGCAATAGGCGTTGGTGGTAACCCTTTTATTCGATAAGTATTGTAAGCCGTTTTCTCTCTCAAGTGCGCGCGAGTAATATCACCTTTATACCTATCACCTAATCCATAAATCACCGTTGGATCGGTTTGTAAACGCATCCCTTTATTTAACCTATTGTGAAATACCGATGATATCAATGGCATCTCACTCACCAGAGCAGTTTCTTTTTCAATGATAGAGGCAAGAATTAACACTTCATACTCAGACAAAGATTGACCTTGAATTTGAGCTGATATGCTAGTTAAAAAGTGGCGCATAGCCAGATAAGCTTGTTTTATAACTTGCTGATCTGTTATGTTTTTAGTGTACAAATAAGTTTCAGGTAATAGCAGGCCTTCAAGTGACGGGTAAACACTCTCCCCTGTTATCGTTTTGACTAGTGCTTTTTTGTTATCTTGATTCGTCAATTGCTTATCAATAAATGGGGCTTGTTTTAATTGAGCTAACCACTGCTTTAAATGGCTCCCCTCAACAAATGTTAATTTATATTGTACTTGTTCTGCTTTTAATAGCGCTTGCATAAATTGTTCGAATGAAAGCTGTTGTTTTGGTAATACAAAATGACCCGCATGAATTTTTCGATATTGCGGGTTTAACCATAAAAAGACTTTATAAGGAAATGCGTGCTCAAGTTGTTCTTGTTGTGTTAAATCTTGAACAATTCGGTAATACGACCAACCCGGTTTAACTTCATAGCTGGCCTCTTGGAAGGATAACTGACTTTGCCACTGAGTATTGAGTAGATAAAAGCCGGCAAGAGCTAAAGCGATGATTGAAAAAAATAAAAAAAGGAGCTTTTTTAATATTGCTTTTATCACTTCAAACTCCAAGTTGTTTAAACAGTTGTTTGAGGGCGATAACGGGTTGGCGATCGAGCTTTTTAGAAATGAAGGTTAGCTTGTTAACAGGTACGATATTCATTAAAGCGTTACAAATAAACATAGCGCTTGTGTTCTCTAGCCTACTATTATCAATCACAGTTACTTCTACATCGAGTGAAGCTTGCTGCATTTTTGTGATTATGGATTGACGGGCAACGCCATCTATACCTGATGATGATAAATTAGGTGTATACCAGGTTTTATCGTTCTCAAACTGCATAAAAATATTGGCAACGGACGTCTCAATAACACGATTATTTAAATCACAAACTATGGCATCACTGATACCTCGATCAACAAGCTCATCTTTTATTAATACTTGTTCGAGCCGGTTACAGTGTTTTATTCCAGCTAGAGCAGGCTGTAAACCCAACTTAAAATGCGCTAAGCCCAAGTCAACGCCTTGCTCTTCGAGCGTTAAAAAATGTGGGGGTAAGGCACTGATAAATAAATAACCACGAGGTAAACTTGGTTTAGCCGATGCATAACCGCGTTGACTTGTTCCCCGACTAAGAATCAGTTTGAAGACGGCTGTCCCTTCATTGGTTTTATTTAACGCTAAACGAATTAACTGCTCTTTAAGTAAAGGCCAATTTAGCTGAGGAAAGGATAATGTTTCACTGGCCAACTTTAATCTTTCGATATGGTTTTCAAGTAAATGGATTTGTCCATTCACAACAAGCATGGTCGTAAAATGTGCATCTCCAAATTGCAGCCCTCTATCATAAGCGCTGACTTGCTCATGCTCTTGTTCACAAATCGTTAGTGTTAAATCAATTGCCATATCTATACTGAATACAAATAAAAAAGGCCTGCAAAAGCAGGCCTTTAGATTCTACTGAGCTTGTTATTAAAAAGCTAATATTAAACTTTCTTAAATAACAATGAACCGTTTGTACCACCAAAACCAAATGAATTACACAAAGCGTATTCCATTTTAGCTTGGCGAGCTTCATGCGGCACATAATCTAAATCGCAACCTTCATCTGGGTTGTCAAGGTTGATCGTCGGTGGAATTGATTGATCTTGTAACGCTTTAATCGTCACAATTGCTTCAATCGCTCCCGCAGCACCGAGTAAGTGCCCCGTCATAGATTTAGTTGAGCTTACTGCTAACTTGTGAGCATGATCACCAAATAGGTTTTTAACCGCTGCAGTTTCAGCTTTATCACCAACAGGCGTTGAAGTACCGTGAGCATTGATATAATCAATCTGCTCAGCAGCGATACCCGCATCACGAATGGCATTAGCCATAGCTGCTTGTGCACCCGCACCATCAGCAGGAGGAGAAGTGATATGATTAGCATCGCCACTCATACCGAAACCTGTTAATTCAGCATAAATTTTTGCACCACGTGCTTTTGCATGCTCATATTCTTCAAGCATGATCACACCAGCACCGTCACCCATTACAAAGCCGTCACGGTCTTTGTCCCAAGGACGAGAAGCTTTAGTTGGATCATCGTTACGAGAAGATAATGCACGTGCAGCTGCGAATCCACCTAAACCTAGAGGCGTTGTAGCAGCTTCAGCACCACCAGCTAACATTGCATCAGCATCACCATAAGCAATCATACGTGCAGCATGACCAATACAGTGAACACCTGTTGTACAAGCAGTTGTGATGGCAATATTAGGACCTTGAAGATTATACATAATCGACAAGTGACCTGAGATCATATTAATAATGGTCGATGGCACAAAGAATGGTGACATACGTTTTGGACCACTATTTAAAAGCTTTGTATGGTTCTCTTCGATTAGAGATAAACCACCAATACCAGAGCCCACAGTTGCGCCAACACGATGTGCATTTTCAGCAGTGATCTCAATACCAGAATCTTTAAAGGCTTGAATACCTGCAGCAACACCGTACTGGATAAATAAATCCATTTTTTTGGCTTCTTTCTTTGGAATGTAATCTTCCAAATTAAAGCCTTTTACTAGGCCACTGATACGAGTTGAAAAGTTGCTAACATCAAAAGTATCAATTAACTGAATACCACTTTGACCAGCAAGTAATGCTTTCCAAGAATCGTCTACTGTGTTGCCCACCGGCGATAACATGCCAAGGCCAGTAACGACTACGCGACGTTTAGACACTTGAAGTCCTCCCAGAGGAGAATAGTTGAAAGGGAAATAAAAAGAGGGCGGTTTAAAACCGCCCCTGAAGAATTAGTCTTGATTAGCTGTGATGTAATCAATAGCAGATTGAACTGTAGTAATTTTTTCTGCTTCTTCATCAGGAATCTCAGTGTCGAATTCCTCTTCTAAAGCCATTACTAATTCAACTGTATCTAGTGAGTCAGCACCTAAGTCGTCAACGAAAGATGCTTCGTTACGTGCATCTTCTTCTTTAACGCCTAATTGCTCAACGATAATTTTTTTTACTCTTTCTTCGATAGTACTCATAGTTTTTCCTTTGAATATGCGCCAACCGCAAAATTTGTCGTATTGTATTGGATTATCTCGACCAGTTTCAAGTTTTAAGGAAAACTTTTACCAACTGGTCAGACCATAATCCAATAATGTTATTTGGCTAGTATTAAAACTTAACTTTTTGTATAAAAATTAACAAAAAGTTAAGCCATATGCATACCACCATTAACGTGAATCGTTTCACCTGTAATATATGCAGCTTCTTTAGCTGTTAAAAATAAAACAGCAGAAGCAATCTCTTCTGGCTGGCCTAAACGAGCTGCAGGGATATTTGCGAAAATGCTCTGTTTTTGCTCATCTGTTAGCTCTTTAGTCATATCGGTATCGATAAAACCCGGGGCAACTGTGTTTACAGTGATGCCACGTGATGCTACTTCTTTAGCCAATGCTTTAGAAAAACCAATAACACCCGCTTTTGCTGCACAGTAGTTAGCCTGACCAGGGTTACCCGTTGAACCAACAACTGAACCAATATTAACAATACGGCCGTTACGCTTTTTCATCATTGCACGTAAAACTGATTTTGTAAGACGGAAAATAGACGTCAGGTTAGTGTCAATAATATCTGACCATTCGTCTTCTTTCATGCGCATCATCAAGTTATCTCTTGTGATACCAGCATTGTTAATAAGAATATCAATATCACCGTATGCTGCTTTGATATCAGCAAATAATGCTTCGATGCTCTCTGGGCTCGTTACGTTTAAAACTAGACCTTTACCGTTGTCGCCTAAGTATTCACTGATAGCCGCAGCGCCTTTTTCGCTTGTAGCAGTACCTACCACAGTGGCACCTGCTGCAACTAATTTCTCAGCTACCGCTTTACCAATACCACGGCTTGCGCCTGTAACTAATGCAACTTGACCTTGTAAATCAGAAAACATAATGATTATCCGTTAATAAATGATTCGACTGTCGCAACATCGTTAACTGATGTTGCAGATAATGTTTTAACAATGCGCTTAGTTAAACCAGCAAGTACTTTACCTGGGCCAACTTCAACTAATTGAGTAACGCCCTGCTCTGCAAGCTCTTCAACTGTTTCAGTCCAACGTACTGGACAATACAATTGACGTACAAGTGCATCTTTAATGGCTGCTGCATCTTCTTCTACAGCTACATCAACATTATTGATAAGTGCTAACTCAGGCTGGCTTAATTCAATTGCGCTTAACTTCTGAGCTAATTGTTCTGCAGCTGGTTTCATCAGTGCACAGTGTGAAGGAACACTAACCGGTAATGGAAGTGCACGTTTAGCGCCGGCTTCTTTACACAATGCACCTGCTCTTGCTACTGCATCTTTGCTGCCTGCAATAACAACTTGACCTGGAGAGTTGAAGTTAACGGCCTCGACCACTTCACCTTCAGCCGCATCGGCACATGCTTTACGCACAGCATCATCATCTAAGCCAATAATCGCGGACATCGCACCCGTACCTGCAGGTACTGCTGTTTGCATGTATTGACCACGTAATTCAACTAACTTAACTGCATCGGCAAAATCCAATACACCAGCAGCAACGAGTGCTGAGTACTCGCCTAAGCTATGACCAGCAAAATAAGCGGGTGCAGGTGCATTTTGTTCACGTAGTACACGTAAAATAGCAATGCTTGACGTTAATAGTGCAGGTTGAGTGATATGAGTTTGGTTTAAATCTTCAGCTGGACCATTCGCGACCTTGTCCCATAAGTCATAGCCAAGTGATTCACTGGCTTGCTGAAAAGTTTGACGCACAACGTCATGCGCTTCGTATAAATCAGCCAACATTCCAACAGTTTGAGAACCTTGGCCCGGAAATACATAAGCAATTTTTTGTTCTGACATTCTTTATAAATCCTAAAATTTATCAGTATTTTAGTAAGGCTGAAGCCCAAGCAAAACCACCGCCGAAAGCTTCAATTAAAACAGTTTGACCTCGTTTAATACGTCCGTCACGTATTGCTTCATCGAGAGCAGTAATAACAGAAGCAGCAGAGGTGTTACCGTGTTTGTCTAGAGTGACAACAACACGATCCATTGTCATATTGAGCTTTTTAGCAGTCGCTTTGATAATTCTTAAATTGGCTTGGTGAGGAACCAACCAATCGATATCTTCTTTAGCCATATTGTTAGCGGCTAAAGTCTCTGAACAGATTTCACTTAGTTTTGTTACAGCAACTTTAAATACTTCATTGCCTTTCATGTAACCCCAAGAGTCATGCACAGAATCTTCGATTCCTCGAGTTGGGATACCTGCTCCGAGTAATTCGCCGTGACGACCATCCGCGTGAATATGCGTAGATAAAATCCCTGTTTCTTCATTTGCTTCTAAGATACAAGCGCCGGCAGCATCGCCGAATAAAATGATCATAGAACGATCTTCAGGGTTGATAAGACGAGTTAATGCATCAGTCCCAACAACAAGAATTCTTTTTGCATTTCCTGATTTGATAAACTGATCGGCAACACTAACGGCATAACAGAAGCCGGCGCAAGCTGCAGCAACATCAAAAGCAGGAATACCCGCCGGACAATCAAGCAATTGTTGAATTTCACATGCTGCACTTGGTAATGCTTTTTCCCAGCTTGTTGTTGCACAGACGATCATATCAATATCTGAGGCTTGTAAATTAGCAGCTTCTAATGCTTTTTTTGCAGCCTCTGCGCCCATAGTGGCAACATTTTCATCTGGGCCTGCAATACGTCTTTCATTAATACCAGTTCGCTCCACAATCCATTCGTGGCTGGTATCAACCATTTGCTCTAAATCGGCATTTGTGCGTACTTGTTCTGGGAAGTAGCTCCCTGTACCAATAATTCTAGAATACATAACTTGGATTTATGCCCTGTCGTTTAATGCGTTTTCCATCTGGTGTTCAATGCGTTGAGGGACCTGATGTTCTATTTCGTTTATTGCTTCTTTAATTGCATAGCGAAAGCCATCGATAGAAGCATTGCCATGACTTTTAATCACAACCCCTCTGACACCTAATAAACTGGCACCATTGTATTGGTCGGGATTAATTTGTTTATACATTTTTTTTAATATTGGCAACAAGAATACAGATAATATCCGAGTCACCCAACTCTTGCCAACAGCTTGTTTAATACTTTGGGCAACTAGCTTGGCAATACCTTCACAAGCTTTTAACGAGACGTTACCAACAAAACCATCACATACGACTACATCCGCTTTATCAGAGAAAATATCATTCCCTTCTACATAACCTACGTAGTTAATTTGCTGATCTTCACTAATTAACTTAGCTGCTCGTTTAATTTTATCGCTGCCTTTGATCTCTTCTTCACCCACATTGAGTAAAGCAACTCTTGGCTCTGCTTTAATTTGTTCTGCTTTTTCCGCTGCTAATACGCTTCCCATTAATGCAAATTGGTGGAGGCTTATTTCATCTGCATCAATATTGGCACCTAAATCGAGTAAATAAGTTCGATTTCCCGTTAGCGAAGGCATAACGGTAACTAATGCTGGACGGCTAATACCAGGGATCATACCCAATACATAATAAGCCATTGCAAGTAAAGCACCTGTGTTACCCGCACTTATACATGCTTGTGCTTTTCCTTCTTTAACTAAATCGAGACATTTTCGCATCGATGATTTTGTTTTCTGGCGTAAAGCAAACGAGGGTTTGTCACCCATTTCTACTGTTTGTTCACAGTGGTATACAGAAACGCGATCGTGTTCAAAGTAAGGAGATTGATTAAGTTGGGAATTGATAGCTTGGCTATCGCCACAAATTATAAAATTGATATTGTGGTATTTGCTAAGAATAGCAAGGGCAGCAGGAATAGTAATGGGAGGCCCATGGTCGCCTCCCATTGCATCTAACGCTAGGGTTAGATTAGTCAAATCAGTAATAACTCTTATATTAAGAAATTACTTTTTTGCCTTTGTAGTAACCGTCAGCAGTTACATGGTGACGTAAATGCGTTTCACCTGTAGCGCTATCAACTGAAGTTGTAGCAGATGTTAACGCATCGTGTGAACGACGCATACCACGGCGTGCACGTGATTTTTTGCTTTTTTGAACAGCCATTTTAGACTCCTAATCTTTTTGAAATTTCAAATTTTTTAATGCTTCAAACGGGTTTGGTTTGCTGGGTTCATCCTCAACTTCACCGAAACTCATGTCATCTTCTGAAATATCACAGTCGTCTTCGTCATGCTTTGGCACAATAGGTAGAGCAAGAATTAGCTCATCTTCTACTAGCGCCTTGAGCTCTAGCATGCCATAGTCATTTAACGTGATGATTTCGTATTCTGAAGGTATGAGTTCTTCATCTACGCTTGCCAGTTTAGGTGTAAATTTAGATGATAAATTTAACTTTTGGGGTAATGCCCCACCGCAACGTTGACAAGTTACCTGAACTTCCGCGTCAGCACTAAGCAGCAAAACGGTTAAGCCTTGCTCGTCTAATTTACATTCTAAATTAACCGTAACTTCACCAGTTTGGTCTAGTACAACTTCTTTAAAACGTGATAAATCTTCCAAGCGATAGATACCTGAAAAAGATGAGCGGATTTGCGCACTTTTTATAGGATCTAGTTCGATTGGCATTTTGACCTTTTGCATAGGGCGCGAATGGTATCGATCTGGACTTGTTTAGTCAATTGAAAAAAACGAAAATAACCATCTAATTTCATTATTCTCAATAATTATGCATAACAGACCGATAATCTTAGCTTCTACCTCACCTTTTAGGAAACAAATTTTAGCCAAACTCAATATCCCCTTCACAGCTCAAGCGCCTGAAGTGGATGAAACCGCATTAATAGATGAAACAGCAGATGCGCTCGTTGAACGTTTGGCATTTTTAAAAGCAAAAGCAATTTCAGATAAACATAATCAGGCCATTGTCATTGGATCCGACCAAGTGGCCGTTGTTGAAGGCACTATATTAGGAAAACCGGGTAATTTTGAAAATGCGAAAAAACAATTGCAATTGTTATCAGGTAAAACAGTCACATTTTTAACCGGTCTAAGTATCCAAATAAAAGAAACTAACTTTGTTCAAACCCTTGTTGAACCATTTAATGTGTGTTTTAGAAACTTGTCAGAACAGGAAATTGAACATTACTTAAAAACTGAACAACCTTATAACTGTGCAGGAAGCTTTAAAAGTGAAGGTTTAGGTATTACTTTATTTGAAGCCCTTTCTGGTAAAGACCCTAATACACTTATAGGCTTGCCGCTAATTAGTCTTAATCAAATTTTAATACAAGTAGGACAGAATCCATTATTAAATCAAGTTGAAAACAACTGATTATTCTTGTTATATAAAATCACGTAAAAAAATCGTTAATAGGTAGACAACGAGGTTAAAAATCGATACTTTGTAACAAAAAGTAAATGGATATTAGAGTTTTCATGAAAACGAACGTTGTTACCTATTTTACTACCCTCTTTATTTGTATTCTTAGTTTGGTGCATAGCAAAGCATTTGCACTAGCCGAACATGTACATGCATTAAAGACAGATCAAGGATATGATTTCTCTGCACTTACCAGTAGCGTAAAGCATAATCGCATGGTGTTTCTTGGTGAGCAAACACACGGAGATAGTCAGGCGTTTAAAATAAAAGCTGAACTGGTTAAAACACTGCACCAAGAACATGGTTTTGATGTATTAGCAATAGAAAGTGGCTTTTATGATATTGCCAAAATTTGGCAAGAAATGTTGCAAGGAAAGAGTCTTTCTGAAGAATCTATTGGCAGCCTATTTTACATGTATGCTCAAAGCCAAGAGCTCAAACCACTGTTTAATTACATCGAAAGACACGCTAAAAGTAATCGCCCACTCTATATAGTGGGCTTTGATGCTCAGCATTCTGGTCGTAAAGCACAAAAAGAATCCATTAGCGAGCTTATCGACTTTATCGCACAAGGCGATCCAGAGTTATTAACGTCTCGCCAAAAAATCCAACTCTTCACAGAACTTGAATACCTATTCCAATTCAATCACAAACCAAGAAGCTCAGAAAACTTAGCCGAGGTGCAATATACATTGGCCTTCTTAAGGCACCAGCTAAATAGCCTAGATGTTGTGAAATCTGATGATATTTTTTCCAGAAGCGATTTTTGGCTTAACTATATTATGAGTGTAGAGTCTCAAGTTAAAACTTGGTGGGTGCATGGAAGAGAGAGTACTAAAGGCCGAGCAACGCGAAATAAAAGAATGGGTAAAACGCTTAACTGGATTGCAAATGACTTATTTCCAAATAAGAAAATTATGGTTTGGGGACACAATATCCATGTCGCAAAAAATATCAGTCGTTTAGTTCAGTTCCCATCGAGTTTTGATTCAATGGCTGCTGATTTACGCTCACAAAGTCATGTCGTTTTACTAACGTCAGGTAAAGGCACATTTAGGGACTGGGATCTAAAAACAATTCATACCATCCCAGCTGCTAAACCAAACTCATTAGAAGCGTCTTTAGCTGAATTTAAAGCAAGCAGTTTATGGCTAAACCTTCCTTATACAAGCTATGGCTATGACCAAAAAATAAAAGCGAGAATAGCGGAGCATAATCAGCTCGATGTAGCAATTAAGCTTCACGCTGATTCAATCATATATGTAGATAAAGAAGAACCAGCTCAGTACTAATTAATAGCTATGGCCAGTTATTGAGCTAAATAACTGGTCAATTCTTCAATCGAATTAAAAATAGCTTTAGGCTTTTCTTTAATTAGCTGCTCTTCATTGGCGACACCAATCGTTACACCTATACTATCCATTCCTGCAGCAGTAGCCATTTGTAAATCAAAAATAGTATCTCCGATAAAAACAGCATCTTTACTATCAATTGATAACTCAGCAAGTATCTGTTCTAACATTTGTGGATCAGGCTTTGAGCGGCATTCGTCTGCACAACGGGTAGAAATAAATAACTCAGTAAAACCTGTATCTTTGAGAACTCGTTCTAAACCTACTCTCGATTTACCAGTAGCAACGGCTAATTTAATACCTGATTTTGAAAGTGTGTTTAATAATGTATCTACACCTTCAAATAGTGGCGCAGGCATATCATTACCTGATACATACTGACTTTTGTAGGTATCAGATATTAATTGTTGTTCGGAGGGCGTGGCTTCAGGAAAGAGTGTTTTCACTGCAACAGGTAAACTTAGACCAATAATCGATTTGGTAGTATCAAAATCAGGTACCGTCACTTTTGCATGTTCAGCGGCTTTTTGCATCGAGGAAACAATACGCCCTATCGAGTCCATTAGAGTGCCATCCCAATCAAAAATAACCAACTTATAACGACGGGCTTGCATCATTATTTACCAGCCTTATTGAGAGCTTTTAATGCTTTATCTAAATTGTCTGTTAATGGCGCTTCAACTCTTAACGTTGTCTCTGTTTTAGGGTGTATAAAACTGATACTAGCAGCATGTAAAAATAGCCTTTTAATACCAAAGGGTTTTACTTGGGAGTCAAAATCGCGATCGCCGTATTTATCATCGCCTGCAATTGGGTAGCCAGATGCGGCAGTATGAACGCGAATCTGGTGGGTCCGCCCAGTCACAGGGAAAGCTTCAATTAAAGTAGCTTGATTATATTTGTTTAACACTTTAAAGCGCGTTAATGAGGCCTTACCTAATTTAGGATCAACTTTTACTAGGCGTTCCCCTGAGGCCAATTGATTTTTGTGTAATGGTTTTTCAACTTGTCGTAGTTTTTCTGGCCAGTTGCCCTTAACCAGTGCCCAGTATCGTTTATCTACCTTTTTCGTCCTCAATTGCTCATGTAGTGCTTTTAAAACTGAACGTTTTTTAGCGATGACAATACAACCTGAGGTGTCACGGTCTAAACGATGAACCAATTCAACACACTTGGCCAAAGGGCGAAGTTTTCTCACTGCTTCAATTAAGCCAAAGTTTAAACCCGAGCCACCATGCACAGCTAACCCAGACGGTTTATTAACTATTAGCAAACTGTCATCTTCGAATAATATTGATTGCTCAACTTGAGTGAGAATGTGTTGCCCTACTTGTTTAGGTTGACTACCTGCTTCAGGGATTTTTACCGGAGGTATCCTAACTAAGTCTCCAGGTTGTAATTTATATTCAGGCTTAATTCGCTTTTTATTTACTCTGACTTCACCTTTTCTGATGATTCGATAAATCAAAGTAGTCGGCACGCCTTTTAGTTTTCGCTTCAAAAAATTGTCTATTCTTTGACCACAGATGTCATCATCTACTTCCTCGAAACTAACTGACCTACGTTCATTTTCATTCATTACAGTTTTTCTACCGATATTTACTATTTTCAATTGCCGCAATTAGGCAGTATTTGCTATATTTTCGGTGATGGCATCAAACAATGCCAGATTTTTTTATAGCGCAAAGCGCAAAGATTTACAGATAACAGCTCTTGCGAAACGTAAGAGGCTAATTTCGACGCAATCATATAAGCAAAAGATAGTTCAGATTTATATGATCGAACGCATTTTTAAATCTACTCGGAGTGAGTAATTTGCCGAGTAGGATTTAAAACGAAAAGCCCAGTGAGAAGAAGCTAAATTATTTCGTCACGACGCGAAAATACAAGTTATCCCAAGTATACATTTAATAGCATTGCAAGGACTTGCTGTGCTTTACAAGGCAGATATCAGCCAGTTGGGGACCTGAAAAAGCCCGCTGGTGTTTTTTATTGCCTGAAAAACAATGTAAAAACGACTGATAATCGGGAGATTAACAGGGTTTGATGAATTTGTATTTTGCAGTTGATGACGTAAATTTAAGGTAAAAATTCGTCATGAAACGCATGTTAATTAACGCGACTCAAGAAGAGGAGTTGCGTGTAGCCCTCGTTGATGGTCAACGCCTATATGACCTAGACATCGAAAGTTCAGGCCATGAACAAAAAAAAGCCAACATCTACAAAGGTCGAATCACACGTGTAGAACCAAGTTTAGAAGCCGCATTTGTTGATTACGGTGCTGAACGTCACGGCTTCCTCCCGCTTAAAGAAATAGCCCGCGAGTACTTCCCTGAAGGCTATACATTCTCTGGTCGCCCTAATATCAAAGAAGTAGTTAGCGAAGGCCAAGAAGTTATTGTTCAAATTGATAAAGAAGAGCGTGGCCAAAAAGGTGCTGCTTTAACAACTTTCATCAGTTTAGCGGGTAGCTACTTGGTATTGATGCCTAATAACCCTCGCGCAGGTGGTATTTCTCGCCGTATTGAAGGCGATGAGAGAACAGAGTTAAAAGAAGCTTTAAATAAACTGAACCTACCTAAAGGAATGGGCTTAATTGTTCGTACTGCAGGTGTCGGTAAGGCTTATGAAGAATTAGAATGGGATTTAAATGTCCTATTACATCATTGGAAAGCAATCTCAGATGCAGCTGATAGCCGCGAAGCTCCTTTCTTAATTCATCAGGAAAGTAATGTAATTGTTCGTGCAATCAGAGATTACTTACGCCGTGACATCGGACAAATCTTAGTAGATAACAAAAAAATCTACGAAGAAGCAAAAGGACATATTTCACTTGTTCGCCCTGACTTTGTAGACCGTGTAAAATTATACGAAGGCAACTCGCCATTATTTAATCACTACCAGATAGAAAGTCAGATTGAATCAGCTTTTCAACGAGAAGTTAGATTACCGTCAGGTGGTTCAATTGTTATTGATCCAACAGAAGCTTTAACATCAATCGATATCAACTCGTCTAAGGCAACTAAAGGCGGAGATATTGAAGAAACAGCATTAAATACCAACCTTGAAGCTGCAGATGAAATTGCTCGCCAGCTTCGACTTCGTGACTTAGGTGGTTTAGTGGTTATCGATTTTATCGATATGACACCAGCCCGTAACCAGCGCGAAGTGGAAAACAGATTACGCGAAGCCGTTAGACCTGACCGTGCCCGTATTCAATTAGCACGTATCTCACGCTTTGGTTTAATGGAAATGTCTCGCCAACGCCTTAAACCTTCATTGGGCGACAATGCGAATAAGGTATGTCCTCGTTGTTCTGGTACTGGCACAATTCGCTCTACCGATTCTCTGGCACTGTCAATTCTTCGTTTATTAGAAGAAGAAGCGATTAAAGAGAATACGGTTCAGGTAAGAGCAAATGTACCAATCGATGTTGCAACATACTTGGCAAATGAAAAACGTGGCGCTTTGCGATTCATTGAAAAGAATCATAACGTGCGTGTATTAGTTATCCCTAATCCAAACTTTGAAACACCTCACTACGAGATGGTGCGTCTAAAAAAGGATGACAATACAGATGAATTAAGTTATTCGCTTGTCAAAAAGCCAGAAATGGAAATTGACGCGAGTATTTCTCAATTTGTTGACACGCCTGCTGGTAAAGAAAACAAAGAAGAGCCAATGTTAAAGGGCTTTACAGCACCTGACACACCAGCTCCAGTTGTAGCAGCAGAAAAAGTAAAACAAGAAAAGAAAGTTAAAGAAAAAGAAGACACTTCATTTTTAGCAAGTATCTTTGCTTGGTTTGCTAGTTTATTTGGTTCATCTGCTGAAGAGAACAAAAAATCGTCTGAAAATAAAGGACAGAACAAAAAACGCCACAATAATAAGCGTCGTAATAACAACCGTAAACGCAGCCGTAACAACCGTCGCGATTACGATACTAAAGGTAAACCTCAAGATAGAAAGGCAGATAAAAAAGATGTGAAGCGCGATGATAAACCCGCTAAACCACAATCTGAGAAAACTGCAAATCGTCAGGGGCAAAAAGCCAAAAGTAATGAGAAAGTTGCAGAGCGCCGTCAGCGGAGACAGCAACGAAAGAAAATTCGTGTTGAAGAAAAGTCAGATTCAAATGTGGAATTAGCTGATACACAAGCCAAAGAAGTAAACACTCAGGTGGTAGCAGAGACTAAATCAGTTGAAGCAAAGGCGGCTGAGCAACAAAACACAGAAAAGGCATCACAAGACAGTAAACCTCAGCAAAATGCGAAACAGGACAAAGCTGAAGGGCAAACGCGAAGCAGACGCTCACCAAGGCACTTGAGAGCATCAGGACAAAAGCGTCGCCATGATAAAAATGGTGAACAAAACCAAGAACAGAAAACACATGATGTAACTGTTGACCCTGTTGATAGTCGCTACCCTGAAGCAGAAACGGTAACTGAAACTAAAGTAGTCGAAGAGACACAACAAACTCAGGAAAGCACACCGCAATCCGAGGAAGTTGTTGCAGCAGATAAACCTCAAGTTGCAGAAGTTGCAGAAGTTGCAGAAGTTGCAGAAGTTGCAGAAGTTGCAGAAGTTGCAGAAGTTGCAGAAGTTGCAGAAGTTGCAGAAGTTGCAGAAGTTGCAGAAGTTGCAGAGCACGCTAGCTCACAGGTGCAGCCAACGCAAGACACTGCTGCAGATTCAACTGAGCAAGATTTAGCGCTCAAAACACCAGTTGTTGAGACTTCAGATTCCGACGAGAAAGCAACACCAGCAATTGATGTTAAAAAAGAAACCGAAACACAGAGCAAAACCTCAGCACCATTAAAAGCTAAAGCACCTTATAAAGGCCATGCCTCAGCACCAATGAAGCGAACAGAGGTTGAAACGCTTGATCTAAGTAAAGAGCTTGCGATTAGTGAGCTTGATAAAGCCCATCGTATTGCGGTTTACTCGAGTGGTAAAGTAGGTGGAAGCACAGGCGCTTCGAGCCAAAGTCAATCGCCAATGACTCGCGCAGTCTAAACAGATTGAGTAGATAGATATTAAACGATATCTATCTAACGCTTAACTCAAATAAAAAGCCCGTTAAACACTGTTTAACGGGCTTTTTTAATGACTAAAAAGAATTAAGTATTTAGCTAAGTGTTTTATTAATTTGCTCTAAAACGTCAGCAGGGTTATCAGCTTGCGTGATTGGCCTACCAATAACTAAATAGTCAGAGCCGCTTGCGACGGCCTTTTCAGGCGTCATAATACGCTTCTGATCGCCTACATCAGCCCCAGCAGGTCTAATACCCGGCGTTACCAGTTTAAAATCATCACCTAATTGAGATTTTAGTAACTCAGCTTCTTGGGCAGAGCACACTACACCGTCTAACCCACTATCCTTTGCAAGCTTCGCAAGTGCTTGTACTTGTTCGGCAGGAGTATTATTTATACCTAAGCCATTCAAATCAGATTGATCCATACTGGTCAAAACAGTTACACCAATTAATAACGGCTTTTTCTCACCAAACTTTGCTAATGCTTCCTGTGCAGTTCGCATCATAACTTCGCCACCAGATGCATGAACATTGACCATCCAGACACCCAATTCAGCTGCAGCAACACAAGCTTTTGCTGTTGTAGCAGGTATATCGTGAAATTTAAGATCTAGGAATACATCGAAGCCTTTTTCGACTAACTGGCGAACGAATTCAGGACCAAAGTAAGTAAACATTTCTTTGCCTACTTTTAAACGACACTGGTTAGGGCTTAGTTTATCAACTAAGGCTAAAGCATCTTGTTTTTGGTTGAAGTCTAAAGCAACAATTACTTTAGCGTCTGTATTAGTAGACATTTAATCTCCTGTTAAACCTTTAATGGGTTCGACACTTCCCCATTGTTTACAACGTGGGCATTGCCAAAATAAATAGCTTCCCTGATAACCGCAATTGCCGCATTCATAATCGGGAAGTTGAGTAATTTTTGTGATCACCATTTGCTTCAAGTTTTGCATTTTTTGTTTTGCTTCAGACGATTCAATTTGTTCAGCGTCGTGGGCAAGTAAATTTGCAAAACCTTGTATAGTGGCATTTTTTTCTAGCTCACTAATCAGTGTTTTTCTTGAAGTACGCGTGTCACCCATTTCAGATTGAATTTGTGCAATTTGAGCTGCTACAACTGAACTTGTCTGGGTGTTTTTAATCGATTTTAGAAAGGCCAAACGCGCATCTAGCTCAGGAAAGATAATAGAAACTTTCTTAATTAACAGTGGAACATAGCCTTGGCAATACTGTGCTAGTGACGATGCATACGCTTGTGCTTTATCCAATTGCTCAGTGGATAATTTAATTTCTATCAGCTCTAAATAAGCTCTTGCGCAAGAATTATCATAGTTAAGCGCTTTGATAAGTAAAGACTCTGCGATTTCTTTATTTTCGGCCTTCTCAGCCAATTCACATAACAAATAAGCGCGAATGTTATTCAGATCATCGCCTTCCTGGCATGTCAATTCGCTGATGATATCGTAAGCTTTTTGCCAATCTCTGTAGGTTTGGTAGATTCGACAGAGTACGATCCTAGTTTCGTAACTGAACTCTTCATCTTCTGTCAATGGTAATAAAAGCGCTTCTGCCCTATCGAACAATGCACTTTCAACAAAATCGTAAGCTAATTGTAAGATTGCCGTTTTTCTTTGCTTAGGACTCAAAGTGTCTTGTTTTGCCAAGAACTGGTGAATTTTAATTGCTCTATCATTCTCACCTTTGGCACGAAATAACTTTCCAAGAGCGATATGAGTAGTGAAAGTTTCATTATCTACCTCCAGATTCTCAATTAAAACCTCAATAGCCTTATCTCGCTGATTATTCAGAAATAAGTTCAGGCCTGATAAGAAGTTTTGGTTAATTTTTTCGTGTTGTTTTAATTGTTGCTGGCGAAAGCTATTCCTACCCATAACGTAGCCGTATAAAGCCGCTACAGGTAAAAGAAGAAAGAGAAGTTCTGGCATTTATTGATCTTTTAACTGAATTCGCAAATAGTCATTTTCTTGAATAAGCTGTTTGATCTTTTTATTCTGCTGGATTGATTTAAATTTAGCCCGGGATAAGAAAACCCACCAAGCAAGAGAAGCTAAAATCACACCTGCGATAAAAAACACAGCGAGAGCTTGAGATAATATCAAATCTTGCTTAGCTAAAATATAGTTTAATGTAATTGATTGGTCGTTTTGACTAGATAAAACTAAGGCAAAAACTGCAAACGACACAACAACTAAAAAGTAGATTATTTTTTTCACAATAGGTAAGACTAGAAAATGTTTACGCGCTCACGTAACTCTTTACCTGGTTTGAAATGTGGCACATATTTACCTTCAAGCTGAACGCTTTCACCTGTTTTAGGGTTACGACCCACTCGCGGCTCGCGGTAGTGAAGGGAAAAACTGCCAAAACCACGGATCTCAATACGTTCATTATTCGCTAATGAATGAGCCATGTATTCTAGGAGCTCTTTGATCCCCAATTCGACATCTTTGAGTTGAATTTGAGGGTTTTTATCGGCGAGTAATTCAATTAATTCAGATTTGGTCATGTTAACCTCAGAAGTAAAATTTAATTTAAAACGTCTTCACCGGCCAAAAATAAAAAAGGTGAGGAAGTCCTCACCTATTTTAGTATCAAAAAAAGGTTTTAGCCAAGCTAAAACCTTTAAAATCAACTAACTAAGCATTACTCGCCCTTTTGAGCGTTTTTGAATGCTTCAGCCATAGCGTTGCTGAATGAACCAGAATCTTGTTGGTTAACAGATTCTAATGCAGCTTTCTCTTCTGCTTCGTCTTTAGCTTTGATTGATAAGCTAACAACGCGGTTCTTACGATCAACACCGATGAACTTAGCTTCAACTGAATCGCCTACGCTGAATTCAGTAGATGCGTCTTCGATACGGTCACGAGAAATATCGCTAACACGTAAGTAACCTTCAACACTTTCAGCTAATTCAACTGTAACACCTTTAGCGTCTACAGCAGTAACTGTACCAGTTACGATAGCGCCTTTCTTGTTAGTTGTTGTGTACTTGCTGAACGGGTCTTCGTCAATTTGCTTGATACCAAGAGAAATACGCTCACGCTCTGCATCAACTTGTAATACAACAGCAGTAAGCTCTTCGCCTTTCTTGTATTCACGAACTGCTTCTTCACCTGTAGCATTCCAAGAAATGTCAGATAAGTGAACAAGACCATCGATGTTGCCGTCAAGACCAATGAAGATACCGAAGTCAGTGATTGACTTGATCTTACCAGATACTTTATCGCCTTTAGCGAAGTTCTTAGCGAACTCTTCCCAAGGGTTAGCTTTACATTGCTTAAGACCAAGAGAAATACGACGACGTTCTTCATCAATTTCAAGAACCATAACTTCTACAGTGTCACCTAAGTTAACAACTTTAGAAGGGTGGATGTTCTTGTTAGTCCAATCCATTTCAGAAACGTGAACTAAACCTTCAACGCCTTCTTGGATTTCAACGAAACAACCGTAGTCAGTTAAGTTAGTTACGCGGCCAGAAAGCTTAGCACCTTCAGGGAAACGCTCTGCGATTTCGCCCCAAGGATCGCTACCTAATTGCTTAAGACCTAATGATACACGTGATTTCTCTTTATCGAACTTAAGAACTTTAACAGAGATTTCATCGCCAACATTTACGATTTCGCTAGGGTGCTTAACGCGCTTCCAAGCCATATCTGTGATGTGAAGAAGACCGTCTAAACCACCTAAATCTACGAATGCACCGTAGTCAGTTAAGTTCTTAACGATACCTTTAACTTCTTGACCTTCTTCTAAGTTAGCAAGTAACTCTTCACGTTCAACGCTTGTTTCAGATTCGATAACAGCACGACGAGAAACAACAACGTTGTTGCGTTTTTGATCTAACTTGATAACTTTGAATTCTAACTCTGCACCTTCTAGGTGAGAAGTGTCACGTACAGGACGTACGTCAACTAATGAACCTGGTAAGAACGCACGGATACCTTCGATCTCAACAGTGAAGCCACCTTTAACCTTACCAGAGATAAGACCTTTAAGTGTTTCAGACTCTTCACATGCTTTTTCTAAGCGGATCCAAGCTTCGTGACGTTTAGCTTTCTCACGAGATAAAATAGTTTCACCGAAACCGTCTTCCACTGCATCTAATGCAACGTCGATTTGGTCACCAACGTTAACTTCAACTTCACCAGAAATGTTAGTGAATTGCTCTACAGGGATAGCACTTTCAGATTTAAGACCCGCATCAACTAATACGATATCTTTTTGAATTGCAACGATAGTACCTTTAACGATGGCACCAGGACGAGTTTCGATTTGTTGTAAGCTTTCTTCAAAAAGCTGTGCAAAATTTTCAGACATGAATGATAGTCTTCTATAAATTAAAATCTGAGCTATATCCGAATATCTCAGGGTTGTTATATAAAACCTGCCTACCTTGGCGGGCCAGTTAAATAGCTAGGCCGAACCTAGCATTTAATATGGTTAACTCAAACGAGATTGAACATGATTGAGAACTTTATCTACCACATCTTCAATCTTCATTTCAGTCGAATCTATTTCAAGTGCATCTTCAGCCGCAACTAAAGGCGCAACAGCACGATTCATGTCACGTTCATCACGCGCACGTATATCGGCTAAAAGGCGCTCAATTTTAACGCTTGGGTCGCTATCTTTCAACTGTAGATAGCGTCTTCTTGCTCTTTCTTCTGCAGATGCGGTTAAAAACACCTTTACTTCAGCAGTCGGAAATACAATAGTGCCCATATCACGCCCATCTGCAACCAAACCAGGTGCTTCTCTAAATGCTCGTTGACGTCTAAGTAAAGCTTCTCGAACACGAGGTAAAGAAGCTACTTTTGATGCGACAGCGCCGATATCTTCTGTTCGAATTGCATTGGTGACATCTTCGCCTTCCAAAATGACATGTGTTTCACCATTTTCGGAAACGAAGCTAACATCTAAATGTCCAGCTAATGGGACAAGAGAATCTTCATCTGTTGGTTCAATATCATGATGAACAACAGCAAGCGCAAGAACACGATAAATAGCACCACTGTCTAAAAAGTGCCAACCTAAGTGTTCGGCAACTCGTTTACTTACAGTGCCCTTTCCTGCACCGCTTGGTCCATCAATAGTGATCACCGGAGTAAGCTCGGTCATCTTTTACCTCAATTTGTTACAAATGGCAGACGTTACTCATTAACCGTAACGCTTAACAAAATCTGCCATGAATTCCGTTAACTTAACGACACCTTCATAAGGCATCGCATTATAAATGCTGGCACGCATACCACCTACACTGCGGTGACCTTTCAATGCTAATAACCCAGCACGTTGTGATTCATCTAAAAACGTTTGGTTCAGCGTTTCATCTGCGAGATAAAAAGGTACATTCATACGCGAACGGTACTCTTTATCTACAGGGTTATGATAAAAATCGTTACTGTCTATAAAATCGTATAGAGCAGTCGCTTTTTTGATATTCACTTGTTCAATCGCTTCAACACCGCCCTGCTCTTTTAGCCAATTAAAAACAAGGCCTGCTTGGTACCATGCAAATGTAGGAGGCGTATTTAACATAGAATCTGCATTTAGCTGCTTTTGATAATCAAAAATAGAAGGTGTTTCGATACGAGCCTGTCCAATTAGGTCTTTTCGAACAATGACGATACCTAAGCCACTTGGACCAATATTTTTTTGTGCCCCCGCATAAATCAAACCAAATTTATTGACATCAACTGGTCTAGATAAAATGCATGATGACATATCCGCTACTAGGGGTTTATCAGTCCCTGGTGTGTAATTAAACTCCACACCGTCAACGGTCTCATTAGGACAATAATGAACATAGGCCGCTTCATTTGATAACTGCCAATCAGAGGTTGGGGTAATACTTCTCAGTTCGCCCACTTTAAATTGGTTTGCAGCAATATTTACACGTCCGAACTTTTGATGCTCATCTACTGCACTTTTTGACCAAGACCCGGTAATCACGTGGTCAGAAGAGCCGCCGACAGGCAGTAAATTAAGTGGAACGGATGCAAATGCGCCTCGGCCACCACCGTGCATAAATAACACAGCATAATCTTCGCTGATCCCCATCAATTGACGGAGGTCGCGCTCTGCTTGTTCGGCTACTTCAATGTAATCTTTGCTACGGTGGCTGATCTCCATTACAGAGCAGCCTAAATTATGCCAATTAAGTAATTCAGCCTGTGATTTTTCCATCACAGGCTTTGGTAACATGGCTGGTCCTGCGCAGAAGTTAAAAACAGCGTTACTCATTATCTGCACTTGGCTCCGCATTATCGCTTGAAGAAGCTTCACTCACTTCGTTCGTTTCCGTATCAACTGATTCACCATCAGTAAACTCTTCATCAGTATCAAGTTCGTCAATACGCTCTAAGCCAACAACTTGCTCACCTTCAACTGTTCGAATCAAACGAACACCTTGTGTATTTCGTCCAACTGTAGAAACTTCATTAACACGTGTTCTTACTAATGTACCTTTATTACTGATCAGCATAATTTCATCAGCATCAACAACTTGAACAGCACCAACAACATTACCATTTCTTTCTGATACTTTAATCGATACAACACCCTGTGTTGCACGGCTCTTAGCAGGGTACTCTTCTAAAGGTGTGCGTTTACCATAACCATTCTCCGTAACAGTAAGAATTTCGCCTTCCTCTTTTGGAACAATTAAAGACACAACTTTCTGGCCTTCTTGCAACTTCATGCCACGAACACCCGTTGCAGTTCGGCCCATTGAACGAACTTGGCTCTCAGCAAAGCGAACAACTTTACCTTCATCAGAGAACAGCATGATTTCGCTATCACCATGCGTGATATCAACACCAATTAACGTGTCACCTTCATTTAGGTTAAGTGCAATAATACCGTTTGCACGAGGACGTGAATACTCTGTAAGAGCAGTCTTTTTAATCGTACCGTTTGCTGTTGCCATCACTATGTATTGGTCATCAGCATATTCACGTACAGGCAAGATTGCAGTAATACGCTCGCCTTCATCGAGTGGTAATAAGTTAACAATAGGTCGACCACGCGCAGTACGATTCGCTAACGGTAATTGATAAACCTTCAACCAATACAATTGTCCATCAGAAGAGAAACAAAGAATCGTATCGTGAGTGTTTGCAACAAGTAGTTTTTCGATGAAGTCATCTTCTTTCATCTTAGTTGCAGCTTTACCTTTACCACCGCGGCGTTGAGCTTCGTATTCAGATAATGGCTGATACTTCACATAGCCTTCGTGAGATAGTGTCACGACCACATCTTCTTCTGCGATTAAATCTTCAAGGCTAATATCGTGCGCTGCTGCTGAAATTTCAGTACGACGCTCGTCACCAAACTCGGCTTTAATGTCAACGAGTTCATCACGAATTACTTCCATTAAGCGAACAGCACTTGCTAGGATATGAAGTAACTCAGCAATTTCGTCTAGTAATGCTTTGTATTCAGATAAGATTTTCTCGTGTTCAAGACCTGTAAGCTTGTGTAAACGTAAATCAAGGATCGCTTGTGCTTGTTGTTCTGTTAAATAGTATTTGCCATCGCGAATACCATAACTTGCTTCTAACCACTCGGGTCTAGCTGCATCAGTACCTGCTCTCTCAAGCATCTCAGCTACATCACCTAAATCCCAAGCATTCGATACAAGTGCAGCTTTAGCTTCACTTGGGCTAGGCGATGCTTTGATTGTTTCTATAATAGGGTCAATGTTAGCTAATGCAATTGCTAAGCCTTCAAGGATATGGGCACGTTCACGGGCTTTTCTTAGTTCGAAAATCGTTCTACGTGTAACAACTTCACGTCTGTGGTTGATAAACGCTGATATCATATCGCGTAAATTGAATAAACGCGGTTGACCATTATCAAGCGCAACCATGTTCATACCAAATACGACTTGCATTTGAGTAAGAGAGTAAAGTTGATTAAGTAATACTTCACCAGACTCGTTACGCTTAACTTCAATTACAATTCGCATACCGTCTTTATCAGACTCGTCGCGCAACGCTGAAATAGCTTCAATACGCTTTTCTTTAACCAACTCAGCCATCTTCTCAATCAGACGAGCTTTATTTACTTGGTATGGAATCTCAGTAACGATGATGGTTTCTTTACCGTTATCTGCCACTTCAATTTCAGCACGAGCACGTAAATAAATTTTACCACGGCCGGTGCGATAAGCTTCTTCAATACCTTTGCGACCACTGATAATGGCAGCTGTTGGGAAATCTGGACCTGGAATATATTCGATGAGCTGTTCTATCGTGATATCCGGGTTTTCAATCATGGCTAAACAGCCATTGACGACCTCAGTTAAATTGTGAGGTGGAATATTAGTTGCCATACCAACCGCGATACCGGATGAACCGTTCACCAATAAGTTTGGGACACGCGTAGGTAAAACTTCTGGAATCTGTTCAGTACCGTCATAGTTAGGTACATAGTTAACCGTTTCTTTTTCAAGGTCGGCAAGTAATGAATGTGCCATTTTAGCCATTCTAACTTCGGTATAACGCATTGCGGCAGCAGAGTCACCATCTACAGAACCGAAGTTACCTTGACCATCAACGAGTAAATAACGCAATGAGAAAGGCTGAGCCATACGAACGATTGTGTCGTAAACGGCACTGTCACCGTGCGGGTGGTATTTACCAATGACGTCACCAACGATACGAGCCGACTTTTTATAAGGCTTGTTAAAGTCATTTTTTAACTCGTTCATTGCAAATAAAACGCGGCGGTGTACAGGTTTTAGTCCATCACGAACATCAGGTAATGCACGACCTACGATTACGCTCATAGCGTAATCCAAGTAAGAGGTTTTCAGTTCGTCTTCAATATTGACGGGGAGTATTTCTTTGGCCAAATCACTCATAAACAGGACTGTTCCCTAACTGTTGTTATCTAGTTATATCTCGTTAGCTAACTTGAGAATTCATTGTCGATGACAAATTTCGACCGCCGATTCTAACATACTTATCCGCGCATACCATTGAAAATTTGACCGTATTTGTAACCTGAATTAACAGTTATACATTTACTATTCAAAATGGCTTTTTCATAGTGCTCAAAACTCGGTATGATGCGCATTACAAAGTAAAATAATTAGACCTGAAAAAAGAGAGTAATATGTCGCTTACTAATGCGGATAACCTAGATCAACAGGAAGTTGAAAAATTTGATGAAATAGCTCACAACTGGTGGGATAAAGATCAAGAATTTGCCCCACTCCATCAAATTAACCCCTGTCGACTCGATTTTATTCTCGGTCATGCTGGCCAGTTGTATGATAAACAAGTATTAGATGTTGGCTGTGGTGGCGGTATACTCAGCTATTCAATGGCAAAACATGGTGCAAAGGTCACGGGTATTGATGCTGCAGAACAAGCCATCAAGATAGCTCAATTACATGCAAAGTCACAAAGTATTAGCATCGACTTTCAGCAAACACTCGCGGAACCTTTTAGCGAAAACCATGATTCGCAATTTGATATTGTCACTTGTATGGAAATGCTAGAACACGTCCCTGACCCCGAGTCAGTCATTCAGGCAGCTTGTAAAACACTAAAACCAGGCGGACAACTATTTGTTTCGACATTAAATAAAACGCTAAAAGCCTATTTACTTGGCGTTGTCGCAGCTGAAAATATCCTAGGTTTAGTGCCTAAAGGTACACACGAACACGATAAGTTCATCAAACCATCACGTTTAATTGCGATGATTGAAAGCCAAGGCTTAAAAGTTAAACAAGCCAAGGGGATGCATTACAACCCATTGACTAAATCAGCCAAACTCAATGACGACTTATCAATCAACTATTTATTGTATGCCTACAAGCCGACTTCAGCAGAATTATAAGGGAGTAACATGTTGCAACAGGACTTTGTAAAACTGGCTCGACCTGAAGCGGTACTGTTCGATCTAGATGGAACCTTACTCGACACAGCGAGAGACTTAGGAAATGCACTTAACGCAATCTTAGCAAAAAATGCACTACCCGAACTCAAATATGAAGATTACAGAGATACGGCATCTCACGGGTCGATTGGCTTGCTTAAATTGGGCTTTGGTGGACAATTTAACGATTTCGATGAACACCAAGTCCAATCTTTAAAACAAGCTTTTTTAGATCATTATCAGGCAAACCTAAATCAAGCGACAGTGCTATTTGAGCAAATCCACGATCTCATTAAAGGTTTGGACCAGCATCAAATTCCATGGGGTATAGTGACGAATAAACCTGGCTATTTAACTGATGCCTTGATTGTTGACTTTCCGGAGTTTGCAGCGTGCAAAGTGATAATATCAGGCGATACGCTTGCTCAAAGGAAGCCTCACCCAGCTCCGTTATTGCACGCAGCTGAACTCATGTCAGTTAACCCTGAAAATTGTTGGTATGTTGGCGATGCTGAGCGTGATATTGCTGCGGGCAATGCTGCCAATATGACTACATTCACTGCAAATTGGGGCTACACAAGAGATGAGTTACCAATTGAACAATGGCGAGCAGACTGGCAATTAATTGAACCAAATTCGCTGCTAAAACATCTCAATATTTCACTTTAGTTTATATTCTAGGCGAGTTACTCAACTCGCCTTTTTTGCAATTATTTTCTTATACTTTTTCACGATAAAATTATCCCAATATCATTTAATAAAAAATGTTTTTTTTCATTTCAGTTTGCATTGGCAAAAAAAAGTTAAAAATGAACGCCTTAAAGTGAGTGTCTACTAACATTTAAAATTTCATTAACAGGATGCTGATTTTTCGACCGGACCATGGGGTTGCTTTGCGACTAAAACCTCACTATCTTGTGGTGATAAATTTTCAAACCCCAATATCTTGTGGTGTTTGAAATTTCAGCCCCATTTAACTCAAAGGCTGACTGAATTGTATTCAGTCTATCTCATCTACCTTTAAGTACCTCAAAAATCAGAGGGCTGACCGAACAAAATTAATAAATGACGTTAAAGATACTTTATAGGCGCTATCATGGGTAATCAGCTTTTCGTTGAAAAACGAAATGGACAAAAAGAGCTATTAAATCTAGATAAACTTCACCAAGTTATCGAATGGGCAGCAAAAGACTTAGACAATGTGTCCGTTTCTCAAGTAGAAATGAAGTCACAGATCCAGTTTTTTGATGGCATAAAAACTGAAACCATTCATGAAACTATTATTAAATCTGCTGCTGACTTAATCTCAGAAGACACACCTGATTACCAATACCTTGCAGCTCGTTTATCAATATTCCATTTGCGCAAAAAAGCCTATGGTCAGTTCGAGCCGCCTAGACTTTATGATCACATCAAAAGACTCGTTGCAGACAAACGCTATGATGAGCACCTACTAGCCGATTACACTGAAGCTGAATTTGATGAAATGAATGACTTTATCGATCATTCACGTGATTTAAATTTCTCTTATGCAGCTGTAAAGCAACTTGAAGGTAAATACCTGGTACAAAACCGCGTATCAGGTGAAATTTTTGAAAGCCCGCAGTTTTTATACGTTTTGGTTGCTGCTTGTTTATACGCAAATTACCCAGCCCAAACACGTATGGACTATGTGAAGCGCTTTTATGATGCCACTTCACAATTCAAAATATCTTTACCCACTCCAATTATGGCGGGTGTTCGTACTCCAACACGTCAATTTAGTTCGTGTGTATTAATCGAGTGTGGTGATAGCTTAGATTCAATCAATGCTACATCGAGCTCAATCGTTAAATACGTTTCACAACGTGCCGGTATTGGTGTAAACGCGGGCCGTATCCGAGCTGAGGGTAGCCCAATTAGAAGTGGTGAAGCTTATCACACAGGTTGTATCCCATTTTACAAGCACTTCCAAACAGCCGTTAAAAGCTGTTCTCAAGGTGGTGTTCGCGGTGGTGCAGCTACGCTATTCTACCCAATTTGGCATTTAGAAGTTGAATCGCTGCTTGTATTGAAGAACAACCGCGGTGTTGAAGAAAACCGAGTTCGCCATTTGGACTACGGTGTACAATTTAACAAGTTAATGTACCAACGTTTAATTAAGGACGACTACATTACTTTATTCAGCCCTTCTGATGTTGAGGGCTTATACGATGCATTCTTCGAAGATCAAGCCGAATTTGAGCGCCTTTATGTGCAATACGAACAAGATGAATCAATTCGCAAGAAGCGCATTAAAGCACTTGAGTTATTTAGCCTATTTGCTCAAGAACGCGCATCTACAGGCCGTGTTTATCTTCAAAACGTTGACCACTGTAATACTCATAGCCCGTTTGATTCAAAAGTCGCACCAGTTCGTCAAAGCAACTTATGTTTAGAAATTGCCCTACCGACTAAGCCACTGAATGATATCAACGATGAAGAAGGCGAAATTGCACTTTGTACTTTATCGGCATTTAACCTCGGTGCGATTAAAAACTTAGATGAGTTAGAAGACTTAGCTGAATTAGCAGTCCGAGCATTAGATAGCTTATTGTCTTACCAAGACTACCCAATCGCTGCAGCACAAAACTCTAGCTTAAATCGCCGTACACTTGGCGTTGGTGTTATTAACTTTGCCTACTACTTGGCAAAAAATGGGGTTCGTTATTCAGATGGTTCAGCAAATGCACTGACGCATAAAACGTTTGAAGCCATTCAATATTACTTACTAAAAGCATCAAATGAATTAGCTATTGAGCGGGGTGCTTGTCCTAAGTTTAACGAAACAACCTATGCTGAAGGTATTTTACCAATCGATACTTACAAAAAAGATATCGATGCAATCTGTGATGAACCATTACACTTAGACTGGGAAACATTACGTGACTCAATCAAGACTCATGGCTTGCGTAACTCAACACTATCAGCATTAATGCCATCAGAAACGTCATCGCAAATTTCAAATGCGACAAACGGTATTGAGCCACCTCGAGGATTTATTAGTATTAAAGCGAGTAAAGACGGTATTTTAAAGCAGGTTGTTCCAGAATATGACAAACTTCGCTTTAATTACGAGTTACTGTGGAACATCCCAAATAATAAAGGCTACCTAGGCCTAGTAGGTATTATGCAAAAGTTTGTCGACCAAACGATTTCTGCAAATACTAACTACGATCCAACAAAATTCGAAAATAATAAAGTTCCGATGAAACAGTTGATCGCTGATCTTCTGTACGCGTATAAACTGGGTGTAAAAACACTTTATTACCACAATACGCGAGACGGTGCAGAAGATGCCCAAAAAGACATCCAAAAAGAAGACCAAGATTGCGCCGGTGGTGCGTGTAAAATCTAGTTTTTTACAACTCAATTTGCGGTGCAAGTTATCGGACTTGCGCCCTTTTAATTTCTAGCCTGATCAAGTTTATAAGTATGAGTTACACAACCTTTAACCAAAATAATACTGACTATCTAAACGAACCTATGTTTTTCGGCAACTTAGTAAATGTAGCCCGTTATGATAAGCAGAAATACCCTATTTTTGAGCGTTTAATTGAAAAGCAGTTAAGTTTCTTTTGGCGCCCAGAAGAAGTAGATGTTAGTAAAGATAGACTTGATTACCAGAAGTTGTCGGCGCATGAGAAACACATTTTCACGAGTAATTTAAAGTATCAAACACTACTGGATAGTATCCAAGGTCGTTCCCCGAATGTCGCTCTACTGCCATTAGTGTCGTTACCTGAATTAGAGACTTGGATTGAAACTTGGGCATTTAGTGAAACTATTCACAGCCGCTCATACACACACATTATACGTAACATTGTTACTGACCCTTCCGTCATTTTTGATGATATCGTGGTCAATGAACACATCTTAAATCGCGCTAAGGATATTTCAATCTACTACGATAAACTGATTGAGATGACTCAGGCACATCATCTACATGGTGAAGGCACGCATGATATTGAAGGTAAGCAATTAACAGTAAGTGTTAGAGAAATCAAAAAGCTTACCTATTTATGCCTAATGGCTGTAAACGTGCTTGAAGCAATTCGTTTCTACGTCAGTTTTGCTTGTAGCTTCGCGTTTGCTGAGCGTGAGTTAATGGAAGGTAACGCAAAAATCATTAAGCTCATTGCTCGTGATGAGGCACTTCACCTCACCGGTACACAGCATATGCTCAATATTATGGCTTCGGGTGAAGACGATCCAGAAATGGCTGAAATTGCAGAAGAATGCAGACAAGATGCAATCGAGCTTTTCAAACATGCAGCAGAGCAAGAAAAAGAGTGGGCAGAGTACCTATTCAAAGATGGCTCAATGATTGGTCTCAATAAAGATATTCTATGCCAGTACGTAGAATATATTACTAATGTTCGTATGGAATCAATTGGTTTACCTGCTCAATTTGATACTGCACAAAACCCAATCCCTTGGATTAATGCTTGGTTAGTAAGTGATAATGTTCAAGTTGCACCACAAGAAGCTGAAATTAGCTCTTACTTAGTAGGTCAAATTGATAGCGAATTGAGTGCTGACGATTTTGATGACTTCGAACTGTAAGTAATTTACATACGAGTTAGACTGTAATAGGCCAGTTATCTTCACTGGCCTTTTTTATTATTATAAAGCTAAAACCCAAATACTCACCACCTTCATGACAGATAAGATTGAATACACCGTTCTAAAAAGCGAGTTTGAATCGTCAGGCTGTGACACCCTACTCGATTACATGGAGCAACAATCTTTGAAAGTTCATTTTCATTGCAGAGACGGATTTTGTGGTGCATGTCGTACGCCTCTTAAGTCAGGTGATATTAACTATGAAAAAGAGCCGCTAGCTTTTGTTAGACGGGGCGATTTCTTACCTTGCTGTAGTAAACCTTGCACAGATATTAAAATTGAAGCTGAAAAAGACACAGACTAATATAAATAAAATAGTCAGTTAGATAATAAAAAAAGCGGCCTATGAGCCGCTATTCTGTTTTTAGTTTAAAATTTAAATTCCTTTGCGTTCACGCTTAGTAGCAATAGCATCCATGTATGCATGCCAGCTTGCAAAGCCGAGCAATGGCATTAACACTATGAAGGCTAAAAATGCAGTGGCAAAACCAATTACCACACATGTAACAATTATGCTGGCCCAAAGTAACATTACACCTTTGTTTGACCAAACTGCGTTAATGCTACTTAAAACAGCAGTCATTAGATCTACCTTTCTTTCAACGAGGATAGGTTGAGTAAACGCACTTATAAGAAAGACGACACACGCAAGTACTCCGCCTACCACACTGCCAACGATTAAAAATGGCATAAGCTCGGTTAAGTCATCCCCTACGTATGGTGGGTACAACGCATGGATGAGTGAAGCTACTCTGAGCCAGAAGATCATCACTACGAGTAGTAAGATTGCAAATGCAATTTCATTAACAGTATTTCGGTGTATGGCTTTTATGCTGTGCCACAAAGATGGCGTATGACCTTTCTTAAATTCCCAGCTAACATCGTAGAGCCCAGCCGCTAAAAACGGACCGACAACCATGAAACAAACCATAGCAGGCGCTATCACTAAATGGTTGTCCGTTAGAGAAACAAAATATGTTATGGTTAGTGGTATAAGTGTAAAAAATATGCCGTAAAACATGGTTATCAGGGGTGCTCTTGTCATATCGAGCAATCCTAACCTGAGCCACTTTACTGGGTCTCCCCAATCTAATTCATTACACGGTATGACACGACCCATTTCATTGTCGTGTAAAGCATTTTCTTCCTTTCTCATTGCATGTGACATAGCAACACCTTCAATTTTCAGATCATCAACTAGCCTGTTAGGCCAAACGAATATCCAAGGCAGAATTTGTGGCGAGGTACTGCGCGTTAGGATGTTTCTTTGACATCATTAACAGCACTTTCTGCATATCGGCAGGACGTAAGTACACCATCATTAAGGCCTTGCCTGTATTTAAGTATTGTTGAAATTTTTCAATTTTGTAGTTTTTTTGACTTATACCAATTAAACCTCCTAGCCATGTTGTGAAACCACTTAATAAAAGAGTAACTAAAACAAAGTTATAGAATTCAGGACGCCAGCCAAATGGCTGGTAAAAAAACAAGAATATGGAGCTGAGTACGCCGATTGAAATGCCGGATACCAAACCCAATTTTCCTGCATGTATCACATTACTTTGTTCGAATAAGTTGGCTGCGTGCAGATGATTAGATTCCACTTCGGCATCGTTTTGACTCATAAAATGAATATGGTTGTGCTTTATGCCAATAAACTCTAGATCTTCATCAATTTCGACAATTTCTTTCATGTCATCGATTAGATATTGAACCTGTAACATATTGAACCTCGACGTTATCCAACTAATAATTACATACGCCCAGAGAAAAAAATCGTTCACTTTTAATACAATTAAAATTTTCAGCTTGTGCTGGTAAAAAGAGGTAAACAATTTTTCCCTATTTTTGGCATTTTTACTTCACATAAAGCGGCAGTTACGCTACTTTGGCTTGTCTATAAAAATTATAAAAATAATCAATTAAATAAGCGTCAATTGGGGTTTACGGGAGCATAAACAGTGACAGAAATTAAGCAATCCGATAAGTTAAGGCATGTTTGTTATGAGATCAGAGGTCCCGTAGCAAAAGAAGCCAAGCGTCTTGAGGAAGAAGGTCATAAGATCTTAAAACTTAATATCGGAAACCCAGCCCCGTTTGGATTTGATGCCCCAGATGACATCCTTAAAGATGTGATCCGCAACTTACCTCAATCACAGGGTTATTGTGATTCTAAAGGTATATACTCAGCCCGAGTTGCGGTTATGCAATATTACCAACAGAAAGGCATTCTAAATGTAGATATCGAAAATATTTACATTGGCAACGGCGTATCGGAGCTGATTGTAATGGCAATGCAAGCACTACTAAATACTGATGACGAAGTGCTCATCCCTGCTCCAGATTATCCTTTATGGACAGCTGCAGTTGCATTATCCGGTGGTAAACCCGTGCATTACATCTGTGATGAACAAGCCGATTGGTATCCTGATATAAAGGATATGGAAGCGCGTATCACAGACAAAACTAAAGCTTTGGTGCTTATTAATCCAAATAACCCGACAGGCTCTGTTTACCCTAAAGAAGTACTCGAAGATATTCTTGAACTCGCCAGAAAGTACAACCTTATTGTATTTAGCGATGAAATCTATGACAAAGTGCTCTATGGTGATGTCCAGCATATACCAACAGCGAGCTTAGCAGATGATTTATTCCTTGTTACGTTCGGTGGTTTATCTAAAAACTATAGAATTGCAGGCTTTAGAGCGGGCTGGATGATGCTCAGTGGTGCAACCCATCGCGCCAAAGACTTCATCGAAGGGCTCACCATGCTTGCATCTATGCGCCTTTGCGCAAACGTCCCTTGCCAGCATGCCATTCAAACTGCATTGGGCGGCTACCAAAGTATCAACGAATTGATTATTCCTGGCGGTCGTTTGTATGAGCAAAGCTTATTTGCCTATGAGCGAATTAATTCAATAGAAGGTTTAAGTTGTGTTAAACCAAAAGGCGCCATGTATGTGTTCCCTAAACTCGATCAGAAGAAGTTTAATATCAAAGATGATCAGCGCATGATCATCGACTTCCTCCGCCAAGAGAAAATCTTAATGGTTCACGGTACTGGCTTTAACTGGCCAACACCAGACCACTTTAGGATAGTTACCTTACCTCATGTCGAGGTCTTAGATGATGCCTTTAACAAACTAGAGCGTTTCTTACACAGTTACTCACAATAAGGAAGTTTATCAATGGCCGGACACAGTCACTTCTTTGCCCATATGGCGAGACTTAAATTGATCAATCGTTGGCCATTGATGCGTAATATCCAGACTGAAAACGTACAAGAGCACAGTCTACAAGTAGCGATGATAGCTCACGCACTGGCTCTAATTGGCAACGAGTACTTTGAAAAAGAGTACGATGCCAATGCTATCAGCACCCTAGCCTTATATCATGATGCTTCTGAAGTACTTACCGGCGATTTACCTAGCCCGGTAAAGTACTTCAATCCTAACATCGCAAAAGAGTATAAAAAAATAGAAGTCATTGCCGAGCAAAAACTGGTCGACATGCTGCCAGAACGGTTAAAAAAGTACTATCAACCTCTAGTTTGCTCAATTGACCATGACGCCTCTCAATACCAAATCGTCAAAGCAGCTGATATATTAAGTGCTTATTTAAAAACACTTGAAGAATTATCAGCAGGTAACCACGAATTCAAACGGGCTAGTGAAAAGCTCAATGAAGAGCTAGACAGCCTTCCTCTCGAAGAGGTAAAGCTGTTTAGAGAAACTTTTGTTGAAAGCTTCAAACTTAGCTTGGATGAAATAAGTGTACAAAGCTAAAAATAGATTTCATGAAGTATTATTTTGATAACAGCAAAATTAACCTCAAAAATGGTCAAATTTTCCATCTAGGCCAAACCCACCAATTAAGAGCTAAAACGTTACTTGTGCTTAAAGCGCTGATTGAGCGCCAAGATTGCATAGTCGATAAAAGTGAATTACTTGCCCAAATATGGCCTGATGTAGTTGTACAAGAACAAGTACTGGTGCAATCTATTAAAGAGATCAGAGATATCTTGGGTTCTGATGTCATCAAAACCTATCCCAAAAAAGGTTATCAATGGGTCCAAACACTGGAAACAAGTAACCGCAACAAACAGCATTCAATATATACAATAATAGCTGGTGCTATCCTACTCGCATTCTTGGCTCTTGCTTGGTTTTGGCAGCAACAGATTGATCAAGAACAAAATAACCAGATAAGTATTGCCTTTTTACCAGTCAAGAATGAAATGCAAGATGCTCTTCACGAGTGGGTCCCGTTAAAAGGTATGGACTATTTAAGTCACCGCCTAGAAGAGCAAAGCCAGCTCAATGTGCTTAACAGCGATGACTTGGTATTCGCTATGGCGCGGACACGTGACTTTGATAGTCAGTCAATCGAGCAGCAAGTTTATCAACTCAGAAAAAAGCTGGGTGCTGATATTATTATTCAAACTCGGTTAGCTGGCTTTCCACAAGACTTCCAAATTCACTATACGATGTTTTCAGCACATAATGTGGAGCGTGGCGTTGAGTTTGCTAAAACGCCCTATCTAGCATTTGATAAACTCATCGCTCATATTGCACAGCGCTATGGTAATTTCGCCCCATCGAGTATCAATTACCAAAGTGATTTTAGTAATGAAGCGTTTGCCAACGGCATCGAATTTTATTTAAAGCGAGAATACCAGCAGGCCATCACATATTTTACAGCCGCGTTAAATGCCAGCCCAACATTACTCAGTGCCCGTCGTTATTTAGCAGCAAGTTATGCCAATTCAGGCGATTTAGCAAAAAGCTTAGAATTATTAGAAGAAAACATCCAAGCAGCACAAGTTGCGGGTGATAAGCGCGAAGAGCTAAGAGGTTATTTAATGGTCGGCTACCTCATCATTAATTATGATAATCCAGATGACCGAGCTAACAGGCTGCAAACAGCAGAGCAATATCTAAACACCGGAATGCAATTAGCAACGCTTTATCAAGATAAGCTTTTTATAGCCTATACGCATGAAGAGCTAGGTAAGGTAAAGCGTATTCAAGGTAAATACTTACAAGCTGTACCCTTGTTAAAATCAGCATTAGAGCACCATAAAGCATTTAGGGGCTCATATGGCCAAACAACGGCTTTAATTGAATTAGCAAAGGTAGCCGCTGCTCAACACCAATATGAGCAAGCTTCTCACTACTTTGCGCAAGCCCATCAGATTGCCGATACCAATCAAACACCATCCAATAAAGTCTGGATCTTACTGGCTCAGGCCGATGTACTATTAGCACAAGATAAAACATCGCTAGCAAATGAAAAGGCAGTAGAAGCCAAAGCAGTCGCCCAACAAGCACAAAATGATATTCTAAAAAATAGAGTTAATGCCTGGTTTAAGCAACACCCCATCTACGATGTGAATTGATAACCCACTAAATGAGCATAACCAGAAACTAAAAAAGCGCCGAAAGGCGCTTTTTTAGTGAAATAATCAATTCGATTAAGGATTAACGACGTAAACCTAAACGAGCGATTAAATCTTGGTAACGGTCAGCGTTTTTACGCTTTAAGTAGTCTAAAAGACTACGACGTTGGTTAACCATACGGATCAAACCACGACGTGAGTGGTGATCTTTTTTATGGTCGCCAAAGTGACCTTGCAACTTGTTGATGTTGTGCGTTAATAAAGCAACTTGTACTTCTGGTGAACCAGTGTCGCCTTCTTTAGTCGCATATTCAGCAACGATAGCTGCTTTTTCTTGAGTACTTAGTGACATAATCTTCTCCAAAATAAAAAGGAAGTAAAACAAAGCTGCCGATCACTAATTCAGCCAGCTTCAAAAGAGCGCATATTCTAAAGTAATTAAAAAATACCGCAAGTTATTAATTAGTCTTCACTAATCGCTTAGGTTGGATTAACCCTTTTTCATTCACTTCAACCAAACCGACAAACTGTTCGCTTTGATAAGCTCGGTACAGTGACGGTTCAGTACCTTCTGGGGCATAGAATCGTTGTCCTTGCTTTAATCGAGCAGCTTGCTCCTCAGTCAATTCAAGCGTGGGTAAATCTTGTAACGCAGAATCCACAGGTAAAAGTAATCCATCAATCGCGTCAAGCCCTTGCTCGGCAATGGTTTCTAATGCTTCAAATGACATCATTTTTGCATAAGGGTAATTCGCAACTTGGGTACGCCTTAACTCTGTTACATGCGCGCCACAGCCCAATACTTCACCTAAATCATCGACTAAGGTTCGGATATATGTGCCTTTAGAGCAGCGAACTCTCAATTTGAGTTTAGGCAATTCAATTGCTTGTACTTCAATTTCATAAAATGTGATAGTACGCGTTGGCCTTGGAACATCAATACCTTGTCTTGCATACCAATACAAAGGTTTCCCTTGGTATTTCAGGGCAGAATAAACAGAAGGTGTTTGTTGTTGTTCGCCTAAGAAAGATTCAATTGCAGTGAAGATTTGTTCATTCGTTACTTGCACATCACGTGTTTCAACGACCTCTCCTTCGCGATCACTCGTCGTTGTTCTTTGACCTAGCAAAGCGGTCACTTCGTACTCTTTATCAGAGTCGAGTAGAAATTGACTAAACTTTGTTGCCTCACCAAAGCATATAGGTAGCATGCCAGTAGCAATCGGATCTAATGCTCCCGTGTGACCTGCTTTTTTTGCTTCAAAGCAATGTCTTACTTTTTGTAGCACTTGATTTGATGAAGCGCCGTCAGCTTTATCAAGCAAAAAGACAGCATTTAAATCACGATAAATTTTCTTAGCCAAGATTAGGCATCCTCAGCCGTATCATCAGCATCGACATCACGACCGGCATCCTGTGCTTTCGTTTTGTCTTGATTACGGGCTTCATCCACTAATCGAGACATGCGAATACCTTCAATTAAACTGGTGTCCAAATGGAAACGAATAGCAGGTACGGTGCGCATTTTCATTATTTTAGCTAACAGTGAACGAATGTAAGGCGCCGCTTCATTAAGTGCTTTTAACAATTCGTTTTGTTTAGTTTTGTCTGATTCAAAAGAAGAAACAAACACTTTGGCGTACGCTAAATCTTTGGTCACTTCAACTTCAGAAACCGTCACCATGCCAATACGAGGATCTTTGATCTCGCGTTGTAAAATCACCGCTACTTCTTTTTGCACTTGCTGTGCAACACGTTCGGTACGGGAAAATTCTCTTTTCACTATAAAAACTCTTAATATTTAAGACAAAAAAGGGGCATACGCCCCTTTTATCAAGTTGAGTAAGTTACTCGTGATTATAGCTCACGTTTAACTTCAACAATTTCATAAACTTCGATCATATCGCCTACGCGTACGTCATTGTAGTTCTTAACACCGATACCACATTCCATGCCATTACGAACGTCTTGTACATCGTCTTTGAAACGACGAAGTGATTCAAGCTCACCTTCGTAAATAACTACGTTGTCACGTAATACGCGAATTGGGTTGCTGCGTTTAATTGAACCTTCAGTAACCATACAACCTGCGATAGCACCAATCTTAGGTGATTTAAACACATCACGAACTTCTGCTAAGCCCATGATTTCTTGTTTAAACTCTGGTGCTAACATGCCGCTCATTGCTGATTTAACTTCATCAATTAATGCATAGATAACGCTGTAGTAGCGAAGCTCTAATGACTCAGCATCGATAACTTTACGCGCACTTGCATCAGCACGAACGTTGAAGCCTAAAATGATTGCATTAGAGGCAGCAGCTAATGTTGCATCAGTTTCAGTGATACCACCAACACCGCTACCAACAATTTTTACTTTAACTTCATCAGTAGATAGTTTCATTAGTGAATCAGAAATCGCTTCTAATGAACCTTGTACATCTGATTTAAGTACAATGTTAAGTTCTTGAACTTCACCGTCGCCGATATTGGCAAACATGTTTTCAAGTTTAGCTTTTTGCTGACGCGCTAATTTAACTTCACGTAACTTGCCTTGACGCGCTAAAGATACTTCACGAGCTTTACGCTCATCTTTTACTACAGTCGCCTCGTCACCTGCTTGTGGTACGCCAGAAAGGCCAAGGATTTCAACCGGAATTGAAGGACCAGCAACTTTAATTTCTTTACCGTCTTCGTCACGCATAGCACGAACACGACCGTACTCTAAACCACAAAGAACGATATCGCCCTGCTTCAACTCACCTTCTTGAACTAAGATTGAAGCAACTGGACCACGACCTTTATCAAGGCGTGATTCAATTACGATACCTGCAGCCATACCCGTAGGTACTGCTTTTAAGTCAAGCATTTCAGACTGTAATGAAATGGCTTCTAATAATTCTGGAACACCTTCACCTGTCTTAGCTGAAACGTGACAGAACTGAACGTCACCGCCCCAATCTTCAGGGATAACGTCAAATTGAGATAACTCATTTTTAACGCGATCTGGGTCTGACTCTTCTTTATCAATCTTGTTAACAGCAACAACTAAAGGTACTTCTGCGGCACGCGCGTGCTGAACAGCTTCTTTAGTTTGTGGCATTACACCATCATCAGCAGCTACAACCAATACAACAATATCTGTCGCTTTCGCACCACGAGAACGCATAGCAGTAAACGCCGCGTGGCCCGGTGTATCTAGGAAAGTTAGCATGCCGTGGTCAGTATCAACATGGTATGCACCAATGTGCTGTGTGATACCACCCGCTTCACCAGATGCAACTTTTGTTGAACGGATGTAATCGAGTAATGAAGTCTTACCATGGTCAACGTGACCCATGATAGTAACTACCGGAGCACGATCAGTTTTCTCACCCTGCTCACCACGGTCATTTAATACTTCATCCTCAAGCGCATTTTCGTTAACTGCAATCGCTTTGTGACCTAATTCTTCAACGATTAAGATAGCCGTATCTTGATCTAGAATTTGGTTAATCGTTACCATTTCGCCCATTTTGAACATGAACTTAATGATTTCATTCGCTTTAATCGCAAGCTTATTCGCTAAATCAGCAACAGAAATTGTTTCACCAATTTTAACTTCTTGCTTAGTTGCTTCTACAGGCTTTTGGAAGCCGTGCTGCATGTTCTTAGGCTTGCTTAATGGACCTTTTTTGCCCGCTTTGCCTTTACCACGGTGCTGAGGAGCATCGTCGTCTTTTTTCTTTTTCTTCTTACCACTGCGACGAGAACGGCGCTCTTCACGCTCATCTTCTTCATCTTCTGCTTCTTGCGCATACTTATTAGTGTGTAAGTGAACTTCTGCAGCTTCTTTTGCTTTACGCTCAGCTTCTTCTTGCTTCCAACGATCAGCATTTTCTTCAGCAAGACGCTTCGCTTCTTCAGCAAGTTTAGTCGCTTCTTCGTTTGCTTTGCGTTCAGCTTCTGCTTCTTGACCACGTTTAATTTCTAACGCTTCTTGCTCTGCTTTTTCGATTTCAGCTTTTTCAGCAGGTGACATATTATCTTGTGCTTCCTGTTTAGCTTTCTCTTCAGCTTCGCGCTTTGCTTTCGCTTCAGCATCTTTCTTAGCTTTTTCTTCAGCTTCTTGTTGAGCTTTTTCAGCCGCTAGACGTCTTGCCTCTTCTTCTTCAGCTTGACGTGCTGCAGCCTCTTCCGCTTCTTTCGCTAAACGCGCTTCTTCTTCCTTTTGACGCTGTTCTTCAACTGCAGAAGCTTTCACGTAAGTGCGCTTTTTGCGAACTTCAACTTGAACAGACTTGCTCTTACCAACGCTTAACGTACTTTTTGTTTTGCGCTTTAAAGTCATTTTACTTGGCTCAGCAGCTTCGCTACCGTGCTGTTTAGCAAGGTGATCGAGTAAGGTTTGCTTCTCATCTTCAGTGACTGATTCACCTACTTGCTTGCTAATACCCGCCTCTGCAAATTGCTGGACTAGTTTATCTGGGCTAGTGCCAACATCAGCGGCTAGTTTTTCAATTGAAACGTCTGACATTCAGTTTTCCTCCGAAAGTCTATTATTCTTCTTCACCGCCGAACCAGCAGATGTTACGCGCTTTCATAATTAAGTCGCCAGCAGCTTGCTCATCAAGCTCTTCAATATCTGCTAAATCATCGATACCTTGTTCAGCTAAATCTTCTAAAGTGCAGATGCCTTTGCTCGCTAAAACAAAAGCTAAATGGCGCTCTAAGCCTTCTAGGCCTAATAGGTCTTCAGCTGGTTCTGAGTTTTCTAACGACTCTTCGTTGGCAAGTGCCATTGTCGTTAATGCAGCTTTTGCACGATTTCTTAATTCTTCAACTAAGTCTTCGTCAAAGCCGTCGATTTCCAGTAGTTCAGCTACTGGAACATATGCAACTTCTTCTAAAGTTGAGAAGCCTTCATCAATTAATACTTCTGCAAAGTCTTCATCAATATCTAACTTATCAGTGAATAATGTCATCACTTTGTCGTTTTCTTCTTGATGCTTAGCATTTAAGTCATCAACAGTCATCACATTCAACTCCCAGCCTGTTAATTGGCTAGCAAGGCGAATATTTTGACCAGAACGACCGATAGCTTGTGCTAAGTTGTCTGCTTCTACAGCGATATCCATTGTTTTCTTGTCTTCGTCAACAACAATAGATGCCACTTCAGCAGGAGACATTGCATTGATTACGTATTGAGCTGGATTATCGTCGAATAAAACAATATCGATACGCTCACCGTCTAACTCACCTGATACCGCTTGTACACGTGAACCACGCATACCAACACACGCACCAACTGGGTCTAAACGCTTGTCATTTGTTTTTACAGAGATCTTGGCACGAGAACCTGGATCACGTGCTGCTGAGCGAATTTCTAGCATTTCTTCGCCAATTTCTGGTACTTCAATACGGAATAATTCGATCAACATTTCTGGACGTGTACGGCTCATAAATAATTGAGCGCCACGTGCTTCAGGCTTAATGTCGTATAATAAACCACGAACGCGATCACCTGGACGGAATGTCTCACGCGGTAAAAGTTCTTCGCGATGAATGATTGCTTCTGCGTTATTACCTAAATCTAAGATAACGCTATCACGTGTAGACTTTTTAACGACACCCGTTAATAACTCGCCTACACGATCTCGGTATTCATCAACAATTTGTGCGCGCTCTGCTTCACGTACCTTTTGTACGATAACTTGCTTAGCAGTTTGCGTCGTAATACGGTCAAACTCAATTGATTCGATTTGGTCTTCGATATAACCACCCAGTTCAACTTCAGGGTCGTCGTATTTAGCGGCTTCGAAACCAATTTCGCTAAATGGGTTTTCTAAACCAGTGTCTGAATCTTCAACCACTAACCAACGACGGAAAGTGTCAAAATCACCAGTTTTGCGATCAATACTAACTCTAACTTCAATGTCGCCTTCGTATTTTTTCTTTGTCGCTGTTGCAATCGCAATTTCTAATGCTTCAAAGATTTTTTCACGAGGAACGGCTTTTTCATTAGATACAGCTTCTGCTACTAAGAGTATTTCTTTATTCATGCTAAGCCTCGCTTTCCCTTACCCGTTAAAACTGAGGTACAATTTGAGCTTTATCAATATTCTTAAAAGGGATAACAAACTCACTGTTGTCTAAGCTAACAACGATGTTGTCACCTTCAACCCCTTCTAAGACACCTTTAAATTTACGACGACCATCTACTGGTAATCGTGTTTTAATATTTATCACCCCACCCATGTATAGTTCGTATTGCGCTAGTTTAAACAAGCGACGATCCATACCTGGCGATGAAACCTCAAGCGTATATTCACTTGAGATTGGATCTTCTACATCCATAATGGCGCTAATGTGGTGACTGACTTCAGCACAGCCATCAACCGTTACACCATCAGGGCTATCGATATACACGCTCAATGTTGAATGCTTACCTGCGCGAATGAATTCGATACCCCATAACTCAAAACCAACCATTTCAACAGCTGGTGCAATTAATGATTCTAGAGTGACTTCAAGCTTGGCCAAGTTAAGCTCTCCTAAAATTGAACGCTAAAAAATAAAAAAGCCCCGATACGCTTATCGAGGCTTCCAATACAAATTCGATAATGTGGTTGCGGGGGCCGGATTTGAACCGACGGCCTTCGGGTTATGAGCCCGACGAGCTACCAGACTGCTCCACCCCGCGTCAGTATTTGAATTATAGAAAGGAATTACGTCCTTACCTAATTCAAATAAAAAGCCTTTAAAAGGCGTTGGTAAGTGTAGATCAAACATTAAAAACTTGATCATTACCAATAAAAGATGGCGCGTATTCTAACGAGTTTATTAACCAATGTCACTGTAAAAATAAAACTTAACACTAAATTATGCTGTTTCTTCAACAAGGGCTGTTCGCAGCACTGTGTAGCTATCAGCTTTTGCTCCGTATTTGACGACATTGGTTACTTTAGGTGATAACAAGTCATGCCATTTATTTACATAAGTGGACAAGTCCAAGTTAGATTCAATTGTGATTAAGCTATTAGTGTATTCAGGTGAAATATGAAGACAAATAAATGAATCTTTTTTAAGGGCATTAAGTGAAAACCCCCAGGGCTCAAAAGCATGATACTGCACAGTAAAGTCTGCTAAAACCTGATCTAACCGCAAAAAAGCAATCTGCTGCTTTGCCGTAAACTGACGAAAATCATTAACAATATTCAAAGGTAAAGCTGAAAAATGATAATGATTTCGGCTATTGAATAAATTCAAATAGTCTGTTTCTTTGATGTGCTGATAAGTTGTGCCAAGGGTTGTGATTTCTGCAGATAAGGGTAAACCTTTTACGCTGAACCACGCTTGCCAGTTTTCATATTCATCTAGATGTGAGTTTGGTAAGTGCATCGTTAGCTTATTAACTGCAAGCGCAACATCACCGTCACAGAATGCGCATTTTTGTAAGACCTCCAATAAATACTTAGCCGCATTGGCAACTTGAGTATTACCACAGGTAATTAACAAAATACGATCGGCCCAAACAAATAGGCTCGATTCAGATAGCACATAAGCTCGGCAGTATTTATTTTCAATTTTGTTGAGGATTTCTGCTCCCGCTCGTTTACACATCTCAAGCCAAAAATCATCCGTTAAAGCGAGTAGCGATGGGCATTTGTTCTTATCGAAATAAATGGTTAATTTTTTTTCAGACGTGTCGAACAAAATGGCTTTCCCTAAACTGATTCAAAGCAACGCAAACTATAAAGGAGTTTTTAAAAAGCATCAAAAAGATATTGGTTTTGCTTTAGCAACATCGCATCAACTTCTTTTTGCTTCATCCCATAGCGAGTAAAAGTTTCCGCTGAAATATCAGTGATAAACGCACAGCTTTTTACCGACTCAATCATATTTTGTAATCGAGGTTTTGCTGCAGCTTGATAGGTAGCTAGATAACTTAGCTCTAATTCAACAACTTTGTAATCCGGTGCATTTACCGCCTCAACATCCATTTGAAGCACCCAAACTAAAGCATGCTTTAGTAAATCGTTCAAAAAAGTGTTTCTCGCATTTTCTGAGCCCACTTGTTCAAGCCAAGTATTTACAGCTAATTCCCTGGTCTTTAAATCGTAAGTAATAACTAACTCATCCTGTTCACCGTGCTTGGCGATAAACTGACTGTCATTAAATCGACTAGCAATGGCCTTACTGAGTGCCTTTGCTTGTGCAGATGTGAGCTTAGACAAAAGCGCATTTAATCGTGTCGGTTTGGCCGATTGAACCAACCAAGCTCGATTAGTATCATTCGTCACACGTGAGATAAAAGCAGACGTTTGCGCTGTGGTGTGTACAAATAGGTTCTGCAACGCCTGTTCTAAACCAATAGTGCGCCCTGAACCGCCCTGGTTTTCGATCTCTTTTCGTTGCACAAGCTTACTAAAAAACTGCTTGCCAGCGTGTTTATTTGCATTAGCCCTAAAGCGATAAACTTGCTCATTCGTATTCATACTAACAAGCTGATATGGAAGCTTTTTAAGTACGTGTTCCGTTGTTGTTAGTTGTAAATCAGGTAAGTCGATTTCAACCACATCCCCCACTGCTAAATTCAGTGGCTTTTCCAAAGTAACTTGTAAACCACTGACTGAAAAATTCTGTACCAAGCCTTTTATTGCTTGCCTGTCTGATAGAACAACTACACTAGTTTGTAATTTATACCTTGCCTCTTTTCTCTGCCCTAAATATTGATAATTAACCACTTTGATATCTGACTCAACCTGCTTGATAAGCTCAAATTGAGTGAGCTGATTTACACTCAGCGAAGGATCGGGTTTATAAGCCTGGTAGGTTAATTTTGCTGGTTCATAAGTAACATCAGTCAGCATAGCTAAAATGTTTAACTTATTTAGATGTTTGGATAACTTAGCCGACAGTGGCTTATTGAGTTGCTGAAACTCACTGCTTGCAGAACTTGGAATCGCTAAAGGAGACCAAGCTGCTTTTGCATCGAGCAAATGGCACTGTAATTTGTAAACTCGCCAGCTCACTTTAGTGGCGCCAAAATTGAAGAATAAGGCAGCCAAGTTTTTATTAACCAACTCATCTAGCGTAGCAGCAAAGAAATGTACTTTGCCTTTTTGCGTATAGGTGAAGGAATACAAAAATGTACTTTTAACCTCCCCTACTTTTTGCATTAATGGGTAGATACGCTCAAAGGTAAAAACACTGTTCAGCTGATTTACATGCCTCTCATCAGACCAATATTGAATTAATCCTTCATTGCTTTTTTGCTGACAAATATATTCAGTATTAACTTGGGTTCCGCTATACGATAAAAATACAGGAATACTGGGTGTAGTATGAAAGTAAGCGTGTTCAAATAACTTATTTCTTGCAGCATCAAGTGTATTACATGTGTCTAATTTATATTTACGGCGATAACTGTGCACATATTTAGCCATAAACTCGACAAAAGCTTCGCTGTGTTTCGGCTTGTCTACTAACAACAACCCGGATTGCTTTTCAGTATCTTCCTCTCTTTGCCAGCAAACCTTGTAATTTTGTTTAAATGAGAAGTTCTGTTGGTATTGCTTGTCTAATGATTGAAAATAAACCGAAATTAATTCGCCTATCGGCAGTAGCACATCATCGGGAAGCTTTACCCGAATACCAGAGGGTGAAATATCTTTTGTTTTAGCTAGATATTCTTGGCCAGAAAAGCTCAACACCACATGCGTAACATAGTGCATACGCTCTTCATTTCGATTGATTCTTTGGCCAAAAACAATGGGCTCTTGCAAAGTTCTTTCTACTTCACTTTGCTGCTGTTTATACTCAAATGAAGCGGGTTTAGGCTTTTGCTTGAACGTTTGTAGCAAGGTTTCATAAACAACAACCAAATATTGCTCACCGTGCCTAAGGACCAACTCGTCAAATAGTGCCTTCGCTTCAAATGTTAAATAATGAGCAGTATTCTGATACTGATATAGCTGACATTGGTCACTTAAATGTCTTAAATCAAGCGGCCTTAAACAAGGTTTAGCTAGCCTAGACAACTCCATCTTTAACAAAAATCGGTCCGAAGTAGAGAGCTCAGCGGTTAAGTCGCTGAAAGAATCATTAAAAAAAGAAGTGTTTATTAGAGGCTTGAGTTCACTTAATAAATCGTTAAGTGGCTCTGAAAGTTGTTCCATACCGCGTTGCCATCATCGTTCTGAAAAGCTAAAGACTGCATAAACAGGTTAATTGAAGCTTTTATATTTGGCAACGTGTATCGAGAATCACTCTCAATTAATTTAATTTATACCATTCAACGCTAGAAAATGACGTTTAATCGCAGCTTGCGAAATATCGCTCAAACGCCGTTGACAAAATAAACACGCAAGCGCATGATGAAGTTCGTTTTAATAAATACATTTCAATCACAAATGACTATCTCCAAACGCACAAATAAACCGGTAATGCGACTGTGGCTAATTATGGCCAAGGTCACGTTTTGCTGTGTGCGATTAGGTAAGTCAAAATAAATTAAAACGTCTTATCTTAACCGCAAAAATCAGCTTTGCGGTTAAGATTCAATTTCTTTCCTTCAAAGCTTCTTTTTGCGGTTTACCTAAGCTGCCATAACATAAAAGGAGCAATAAAATGTCAGTGCCAGCAGCGTATTTAACCGTAATACTCATATGGTCAACCACCCCATTAGGTATTGTATGGAGCGCCGAGTCAATGAGCCCTCAGCTTGCGGTATTCATTCGAATGTCCATCGCGCTTGTTATCGGTTTAGGTTTAATTGCGTTATGGCGAATCAAATTACCTTTTTCAAAGGCAGCATTAAAACTCTATTTTTATTCTAGCCTTGGCATTTATCTGGGCATGATGTTTAGCTATTTGTCAGGCCAGTATATTTCATCAGGCTTAATGTCTTTAATTTTTGGTTTATCACCGATTATTTCAGGTCTTTTTGCCCAACACATCATCGCTGAGCCCAAAATGGGGAACATTAAAAAGGCGGCCTTAGGGATGGCGTTATGCGGTCTATTTATTGTCTGTATCGATAACATAGCACTTAAACACAACAGCGTAATAGGTATCGTACTTATATTGCTCTCGGTGATATGCTTTAGTCTGAGTGCAGTTTTAGTCAAGAGTGTAAAAATAGATATCAACCCATTGGCATCAACAATTGGCACACTGGTTATTTCAACACCATTGTATGCGATGACTTGGTATTTAACCGATGGTAACTTTGAGCCTAGTCAGTGGACGGAGCGCTCTATATCGGCAATTGTTTATCTTGGTGTCTTTGGCTCATTACTTGGGTTTGTAGCTTACTTCTATACTTTGCAGAAACTAAAAACCAGTACAGTGGCTTTGATAACGCTTATTACCCCTGTTATTGCCATCGCGTTAGGGATCAGCCTTAACAATGAGCAGGTCAGCCCAAGCTTTATAAATGGTGCAATAACAATAATATTAGGGTTAGCTTTGTATTTATTTGGTGAAAAGCTAGGAAAGTCTAAATACTTGAAAAGTGAGGTGGAATAAGAAAATTGGAGCGGCTAACGAGGCTCGAACTCGTGACCCCGACCTTGGCAAGGTCGTGCTCTACCAACTGAGCTACAGCCGCTCATCTTTTTACAAACAGGTTGTTTGCTGAAGACGCTGCGCATTCTATTTAGCTGAGAAAGAAAAGCAAGCATTAAATTCATTTTTTTGTTCAAGTGACTAATAATCATGCAAAACCATGATTTTCAGGATATATTTTAAACAGCCACTAAAAATCTAGAGTACTGATTAATTTAACCTATTGCTCTGACTCAACAAGGAAACGGTAATGCTAAAATTAAGCGTTAGTATTTTGCTGCTATTTTTAGCCTTACTGTCCTACTCACCTAAAACGCTAGCTCTAAATAAAGAGACCAAGATACTGCGGTTAGAAATGCCAGACTTTCCTCCTTACAGTTACTCAGAGGGCGGACAATTGAAAGGCATCGCATTTGAAAAGGTCTCGGCGATATTAAACCACGCCAAGATCAAGCATGAAATCCAATTTACTGCTAATTATGGCCGGGCCGTACACAATGTGAAAAATGGCTTGTCCGATGGCTTTTTCCTCGCCTCACAAAATAGTGAAAGAGATAAGATAGCCGTATTCTCATCACCGGTAATGATCAACAAATGGAGCTGGTTCAATCGAAAAGTTTATTCATATGATTTTGCCAGTGAAAGCTTCAAGCAAAGAGGAAATGTAGGTTCATACCTTAATGCCAATACCCACAAATGGCTAATTAAACAAGGCTATCGCAATATTATCGGCGCATCGACAATTGAGTCTCTGACCGAGTTACTGATTCACGATAGGATAGATAGTGTATTAGTAGCAGAATATGTTTTTAAACAAAGTGCGAAAAAGCTAAATGTTCCAATGTCTGCCTTTAAAGAAACAGTATCACAAGAAAAGCCTTTTGGAATTTATCTAGCAAAAAAGAAAATAGCAGATCAAAATGATTTGATGATAAGGATAAATAAAGCAATTAGAGATTTAGCTGCGAAGTAATGGTGCCCGGGGACGGACTTGAACCGTCACGCTGTTACCAGCGAGGGATTTTAAATCCCTTGTGTCTACCAATTCCA